>NZ_JBITLY010000003.1:0-348157 GCF_044465725.1 Streptomyces sp. NPDC049541
TTCTCAAGGAACGGACGCTTCCTTTGTACTCACCCTCTCGGGCTTTCCTCCGGGCGCTTCCCTTCGGTCTTGCGTTTCCGACTCTATCAGACCGTCTCCCGATCCGATTTCCTCGGCGCTTTCCAGGTTCCCGCTCTCGCGTTTCCCTTTCCGGCGATTCCGACTCTATCAGATCCTTTCGGGCCTGACTCCCAGTCAGAGGGGGCTGTCGTCCCGGCCGTTGGGCCGTTCCGACGTCTCAAACCTTAGCGGATCCCTTCGGCAGTTCCTAATCGGGCTGCCGAGTCCAATCGAATTGAATTCGGGCGCGCCGAAAGCAATCCCATTGGGAGATCGTTCTGATGGTTTGAGGGTGCCGCTCGTGCGGCGGAGGTGTTGTCGCAGAACCGTTACGGCTCCGTGGCAACCCGAAGAACTTTACGGATCCAGCAGGGGCTTGTCAAGCACCTGCTGTCAAGATCTTTTATGTCGACCTCAGTCGAGGTCGGTGAGGCGTCCGCCCGCATCCGGCTGGGCGTGTTCCACCCTGCGCAGCAGACGGGTGAGGACCTCTCCCAGGGTACTCCGCTCGTCGGGAGACAGGTCCTGGAGGAGGTCCTCCTCGAAGACCGTGGCGAGGCGCATCGCCTCGAGCCACTTCTCGCGGCCCTCTGCGGTCAGCTCCACGATCACCCGGACCCGGTTGGACTCGTCGCGCTCACGAGTGACCAGACCTTCGGCGACCATGCGGTCGATCCGGTGGGTCATCGCGGCGGGCGTCAGACCGAGGCGCTTGGCGAGATCGCTCGGGCCCAGGCGGTAGGGGGCGCCGGAGAGCACGAGGGCCTTGAGGACCTCCCACTCGGCGTTGCTGATGCCGAGGGCGGAGGTCTGGCGGCCGTAGGCGACGTTCATACGGCGGTTCAGGCGGGACAGGGCCGAGACGATCTTTTCGACCTGGGGGTCGAGGTCCCGGAACTCGCGCTGGTAGGCGGCGATCTGCTCTTCGAGTGTCGGTTCACCGAGGGTGCCGGGGGTGTCGCCCATGCGCGAAGTATGGCATGGGCGTGCTTGGCGTTGAAGTTCTTCTGGGTGTACTGTTTAGCTTCGAAGTTTAGCTTCGAAGTCTTCACTCCTAACTACTGAGAGAGGTGAACGTGACCAGGGCGATGGGCGCAGCGATGCGCCGGATCCACGTGGGCAACGCACTCAGCGCGTTCGGACTCGGCTTCACCGTCCCCTACCTGTACGTCTATGTGGCGCAGGTGCGGGGGCTGGGGGCCATGACGGCGGGTCTCGTGCTCGCTGTCTTTGCCGTGGCCGCGCTGATCGTGCTGCCGTTCGCCGGGCGGGCCATCGTCCGGCGCGGTCCCCGGCCGGTCCTGCTCGCCGCCCTGGTCACTGCCGCCGTAGGGGCGCTGAGCCTGGGGCTGGCGAGCAGCAGTACCGCCGTGCTGTTGTCGGCGGCCGCGCTCGGGGCCGGTCAGGCCGTGATGCAGCCGGCGCTCGCGACGATGATCGTGGACTGCTCGACGGCGGACACGCGCTCGCGTGCGTTTGCGATGCAGTTCTTCCTGCAGAACCTGGGGCTGGGTGTCGGCGGGCTCATCGGCGGCCATCTCGTCGACTCTACGCGCGTCGACTCCTTCACACTGCTGTTCTCGATCGAGGCTGCGGTGTTCCTGCTGCTCGCGGTCGTGATGGCCACCGTGCGGATGCCGCACTCCCCGCGCATGGAGGGCGCGCCCGCGCAGTCCGCGAAGGGCAGCTGGAAGCAGCTGCTCGGCAACCGGGCCATGGTGCAGCTGTCCGTACTCGGCTTCGTGCTGTTCTTCGCCTGCTACGGACAGTTCGAGTCCGGGCTGAGCGCGTACGGCGTCGAGGCCGCGGGCATCTCGACGTCGGCGCTGGGGACGGCGCTCGCCGCCAACACCCTGATGATCGTCGTCGCGCAGTTCGCCGTGCTGAGGTTCGTCGAGCGCCGGCGCCGGTCCCGGGTGATCGCCGCTGTCGGGCTGATCTGGGCCGTGGCGTGGGTCATGGCCGGGTACGCCGGGCTCGGGCACGGCAGCCGGGAGATGGCGACTGCCGCGTTCGTGTCGACGTACGCCCTGTTCGGGCTGGGTGAGGCGATGCTGTCGCCGACCGTCGCTCCGCTGGTCGCCGATCTCGCGCCGACGGGGATGGCGGGGCAGTACAACTCCGCCTTCGCCCTGGTGAAGCAGCTCGCGCTGGCCGTCGGGCCGGCCGTGGGCGGGCCGCTGGGAGCCTCGCTGCCCGCGCCGTACATCGTGACGTTCCTGCTGTTCTCGCTGGGGATCACCTTCCTCGCGCTGCGCCTTGGGCGGCAGCTCACCGCCGTACAGGACCAGCCGTGGCGCGGGAGGAGCCGGGTGGTCGCCCGGGGTGGGGCCGCTGCGGAGCCGGTGGTCGCGGAGGCCTGAGCCGGGTCAGGTCGCGCCCTTGGGGAGGACGAACTCGCACCAGACCGCCTTGCCGCCGCCCGGTGTGCGCCTTGAGCCCCAGTTCGAGGCGATCGTCGCGACGATGGCGATGCCCCGACCCGACTCGTCGCCGGGTTCCGCCCGGCGGCGGCGCGGCAGGTGGTCGTCGCCGTCGGTGACCTCGATGATCAGGCGGCGGTCGGTGCGGCGCAGGCGCAGGCGCATGGGTGGGGTGCCGTGCTGGAGGGAGTTGGCGACCAGTTCGCTGGCCGCGAGGACGCCGAGGTCGTGCAGGTCGGTGGGGAAGCGCCAGCTGGTCAGGACGCCGGAGGCGAAGGCACGCGCGCGTGGGGCCGCTTCGATGCCGCCGAGGAGTTCGAGGGCCGCGTTGCGGAAGAGGTCGCTGTCCGGGCCGGTGCGGGCCGGGTGCTGAAGGACCAGGACGGCGACGTCGTCGTCGTGGTCCGCCGTCACGCCCGCCGAGCGGACCAGGCGGTCGCAGACGACCTGGGGGGTGCCCGTGGCGCCGGCCAGGGCTCGCTGCAGGGCCGCGATGCCCTCGTCGAGGTCCTCGTTCCGGCGTTCCACCAGGCCGTCCGTGTAGAGGACGGCTGTGGAGCCGGGGCCCAGGGGGACCGAGCCCGAGGCGTGCATCCAGCCGCCCGTGCCGAGGGGCGGCCCGGTCGGTTCGTCGGCGCGCAGGACGACTCCGCTCTCGTCGCGGACGAGGATCGGCAGGTGGCCGGCGGAGGCGTACACCAGGCGGCCCTCGTTCGGGTCGTGGATGGCGTAGACGCAGGTCGCGATCTGGTTGGCGTCGATCTCCGTGGCCAGGCCGTCGAGGAGCTGCAGGACCTCGTGCGGGGGGAGGTCGAGGCGGGCGTACGCGCGGACCGCTGTGCGGAGTTGGCCCATGACGGCCGCGGCTCGTACGCCCCGGCCCATCACGTCACCGATGACCAGGGCCGTGCGGCCGCCGCCGAGGGTGATCACGTCGTACCAGTCGCCGCCGACCGCCGCCTCGGTGCCGCCTGGCTGGTAGGTGGCGGCGATGCGCAGGTCGTCGGGTTCTTCGAGTTCCTGGGGCAGCAGGGAGCGCTGGAGGGTGACGGCTGTCTCGCGCTGCCGGCGTTCGCTGGCGCGGAGGCGTTCTGCGGCCTCGGCGTGGTCGGTGACGTCGGTGGCGAAGACCAGTACGCCCGCGTTCTCGCCCTCCGTCACGGGGGTGCAGGTGAAGGTGTAGGAGCGGCCGTCGGGGGCCTTGCGGGACTTGAGGGTACGGGGCTTGCGGCTGCGCAGGACCTGGTCGAGGAGCGGGAGCAGGCCCAGTTCGTCGAGTTCGGGGAGGGATTCGCGGGTGGGCTCGCCCAGCGGCCGTACACCGAAGGCCGTCACATAGGCGTCGTTGATGTAGGCGACACGGTGGTCGGGGCCGTGGACGAGAGCGACGAGGGCCGGGACGCGGTCGAGGACCTCGCGGACGGGGAGCTCGTCGACGGCCGGTACGGGTGCGTGCTCGTCGGTGAGTTGTTCGGCGCGGGCCGCGGGCACGGGGTTCGGGGTCTCGGCCTGCCGGTCGGGGGCGGCCGTGTGATCGGTCCGCGCTGCGGCGCGGCGCTGCGTTCCGGGGAGCCGGGCGCTCCAGCGCGTGAAGTTCACGAATCCTTGCCTCGTGTCGTCGTCTTCGGCGTCTTCGGCCGGCTCCGGACCCGGCCGGAGGGCTGGGGGGTGACACCCCCGGGATGCAGCACGGTGGAGAGAGCCTCTTGGGTTCGAAGGGCGAGCATCTGCTCGCCCCGGGAGCGGGGATCAGTCTGGCAGTGTGGCCTACCGGGGCGACATCCGTGAGACGCCCGGTCGGTCGGTGGAGTTCCTGGGTCCGGTCAGGACGACCCCTTCGGGTCGTTCATCGGGTCGGTAGGAGGCTTTCCACCGGCCGCGAGTTCGAACTCCGCTCGGGGATGTTCGAGCGAACCCAGGGAGACGATCTCCCGCTTGAAGAGGCCCGAAAGGGTCCATTCCGCCAGAACACGGGCCTTGCGATTGAAGGTGGGCACCCTGCTGAGGTGGTAGACGCGGTGCATGAACCAGGCAGGGTAGCCCTTCAGCTTGCGCCCGTAGACGTGGGCGACGCCCTTGTGCAGGCCCAGGGAGGCGACCGAGCCGACGTACCTGTGGGAGTACGTCTCCAGGGGTTCACCGCGCAGGGAGTGCGCGATGTTGTCGCCGAGGAGCTTGGCCTGGCGGACCGCGTGCTGGGCGTTGGGTGCGGTCTCGGTGCCGGGTTCGGCGGCGGTGACGTCGGGGACCGCGGCCGCGTCTCCTGCCGCCCACGCGTGCGTGACGCCCTCGATCGTCAGCTGGGGGGTGCATTTCAGCCGACCGCGTTCGGTGCGGGGCAGGTCGGTGGCGGCGAGCAGCGGGCTGGGCTTCACCCCGGCGGTCCAGACGACCGTGCGGGTCGGGAAGCGGGCGCCGTCGCTGAGGACGGCGACACGGTCCGCGCAGGACTCCAGGCGGGTGTGCAGGCGTACGTCGATGTTGCGGCGGCGTAGCTCGGTGACCGTGTAGCGGCCCATCTCCTCGCCGACCTCGGGCAGGATGCGGTCCGAGGCCTCCACGAGGATCCACTTCATGTCCTCGGGCCGGAGGTTGTGGTAGTAGCGGGCGGCGTAGCGGGCCATGTCCTCGAGCTCGCCGAGCGCCTCGACCCCGGCGAAGCCGCCGCCGACGAAGACGAAGGTGAGGGCCGCGTCGCGGATCGCGGGGTCGCGGGTGGAGGAGGCGATGTCCATCTGCTCGATGACGTGGTTGCGCAGGCCGATGGCCTCCTCGACCGACTTGAAGCCGATGCCGTGGTCGGCGAGGCCCGGGATGGGCAGCGTGCGCGAGATCGAACCGGGGGCGAGGACGAGTTCGTCGTACGTCATGTGCTCGGGGCCCGCTCCCTCCTCCTCCGTGGCGAGGGTGGTGAGGGTGGCGGTGCGTTTGGCGTGGTCGATGGAGACGACCTCGCCGACGACGACATGGCACTGGTCCAGGACGCGGCGCAGCGGTACGACGA
This sequence comes from Streptomyces sp. NPDC049541, assembly GCF_044465725.1. Classification (NCBI taxonomy): domain Bacteria; kingdom Bacillati; phylum Actinomycetota; class Actinomycetes; order Kitasatosporales; family Streptomycetaceae; genus Streptomyces; species Streptomyces sp. NPDC049541. The sequence goes on from NZ_JBITLY010000003.1 coordinate 5,488, forward strand.
CATGCCGGGGTGAAATGGCACCGGCGGCCGCTTCGGGAAGGAATGGCTGATAGGTCATGTAGGGGTCGGGAGTGACGACTGTGATCTCGGCCTCGCCCCGCCTGAGTTCCCGTTTCAGCTTCTGCTGGAGGCGCAGGGCCGTGTACATCCCGACGTAGCCACCGCCGACAACGAGAATGCGCGCACGTTCCTTCACCATCCCATGACGCACCCAGCGCTTGAGTTTGTCCACAGCCCCGGCAATTTGTGTGACGCGGGGCCGGGGACGCCCAGGGTTGGCCGAATTGCCCGACTGCCCGGAAGCAGTGCAGGTCAGCGGGTGTGCGCCGGATGACCTTGGGGGGCGCAATCGGGACGTATGCGACCCGTACTCCGATCGGGGGGCGCTCTGTGCGGAACCTGCCCCTTCTGAATTGACTCCCTCTCAACTATGTTCGTGTCTCGACGGGGTGTAGGGGGATGCACTCATCGGTCGTCGAGTCCGCGAAGGACGGGCCGGTGAACCGGGCTTGTTCCCACGCTCCGGCAACCAATGAATGGCGGGGAGAGTCTCCGGGGGGAGACGTCATTACCGGGGGAACGCTTATGCATGTTCAGGACTCTCATTGGTCGTCCGCGTCTGCACTGACATCGGGCGGCATCGTGAGCGCGGCGACGGGCAACGGACGCGGGGACGCCTCGCGCACGACGCCGCTGCGCGTGGATGCACAGCGCAATCTGGAGCACGTACTGCGCGCGGCGCGCGAGGTCTTCGGCGAGCTGGGGTACGGCGCGCCGATGGAGGACGTGGCGCGGCGGGCGCGGGTGGGTGTGGGGACCGTGTACCGGCGGTTCCCGAGCAAGGACGTCCTGGTGCGGCGGATAGCCGAGGAGGAGACCTCCCGGCTGACCGACCAGGCCCGGGCGGCGCTCGGCCAGGAGGACGAGCCGTGGTCGGCGCTCTCGCGCTTCCTGCGGACCTCGGTGGCCTCGGGTGCCGGGCGGCTGCTGCCGCCGCAGGTGCTGCGGGTCTCGGTCGCCGACGACGGGTCCGAGGGGACGGTCTTCGACGAGGCCCGGGTACCGCAGCAGCGGACCCAGCCGGGTTCCGGGGAGCTGAGGCTCGTTCCCGAAGGGGCCTCCGGGGTGTCGGCGGAGGACGACACGGGTGCGGGGGCGCTGCTCGACGTCGTGGGCCAGCTCGTGGAGCGGGCGCGCGCGGCGGGTGAGCTGCGGCCCGACGTCTCGGTCTCGGACGTACTGCTGGTCATCGCGACGGCGGCGCCCTCGCTGCCGGACGCGGCGCAGCAGGCGGCCGCTTCGGCTCGGCTGCTCGACATCCTGCTGGAGGGGCTGCGGTCACGGCCGGCCTGAGGCGGCGGCCCGTCCGCGGGGCGGGTCGTGTCAGCGTCTGCGGCGGCCCGTAACTCGAACGGTCCGTAACTCGAAGAGGTGACGGTGGGGCGTGGGCACCGCACGGCCCGCGCGCCCGGCGTGAGCCCGGAATGAGCGGGACATTTCCGGCATGCCACTCAACTGCCGTTCAACTTCCGCCTGTCGGGCGTCGATTGAGCCTTCCCCGAATGAGTGACGGCTAGTACTACGGCACGACAAGTCCCCACGGACGGGTGGATGGTCCGCTCTGATGGGTCCTGAACAAAAGCCAATATGGCACTCTGACCCGGTGTTCGGGACTGGTTGGGCTGGCGTCGGGGGCTTTCCGCGATGAGCGTTGACGGGCGGGACGAGCCACTGGGTGACGGTGACCCGGAGGCCGGTGGTTCGCCGCAGGTGCCGAGTCAGGGCGGGCCGGGCGGACGGGCGGGTGTCCCGCGCGGCGGCGGTCGCCCGGAGACCGTCATCCCGCCGCAGGGCGGCGAGCCGGTCGAGCCCGTCGAGGGCAGTGTCCCGGCGCAGCGCGACCGGCGGGAGGACGGTGTCCTGCCGCCGCCCAGGGACCAGCCGCCCTCCGACGCCGATCTGATCGGGCGGATGCGCTCGGGCGACGACACCGCGTACGAGGAGCTGTACCGGCGGCACGCGGACGCGGTGCGCCGCTACGCCCGCACCTGCTGCCGCGACGCGCACACCGCCGACGACCTCACCGCCGAGGTCTTCGCCCGCATGCTCCAGGCGGTGCGCGGCGGCCACGGCCCCGAGCATGCCGTACGCGCGTATCTGCTCACCACCGTCCGGCGGGTGGCCGCGAACTGGACGAAGTCCGCGAGGCGGGAGCAACTGGTCGACGACTTCGCGGTGTTCGCGGCGCAGGCCGCGCGCTCCTCCGAGGTGTCCGAGGACGACACCCTGGAGCTCGGCGCCGACGTGCGCGCGATGCACGAGGCCGAGCAGTCCATGGCCATGCAGGCCTTCCGGTCGCTGCCCGAGCGCTGGCAGGCCGTGCTGTGGCACACCGAGGTCGAGGACGAGTCGCCGAGCGAGGTCGCCACGCTCTTCGGTCTTGACGCCAACGGCACGCGGGTGCTCGCCAGCCGCGCCCGTGAGGGCCTCAAGCAGGCCTACCTCCAGGCCCACGTCAGCGCCACGCTCGCCGGCGACGAGGAGTGCGCCCGCTACGCCGACCGGCTCGGCGCCTACGCCCGCGGCGGACTGCGCACGCGTGCCGAGCGGGGGCTGCGCAAGCACCTGGAGGAGTGCGCCAAGTGCCGGCTGGCCGCGGGCCAGATCAAGGAAGTCGCCGGCGGTATCCCGGGCGTCGTGCCGGTCGCGGTCATCGGCTGGTTCGGTGCCGCCGGGTACGCCAAGGTGGCCGCGCTCGTCGCGGGCGGCACCGGAGCCGGCGCTGCGGGGGTCGCGGGCGCGGCCGCCGCGGCGAGCGGCGGCTCCTCCGGCGGGGCGGGTGCCGGTGGCGCGGCGGCCTCCGAGGGGCTGGGTGCGCCCGCGAAGATCGGCCTCGCCGCCGGTGTCCTCGCCGCCGCGGGTGTGGCGGTGGCCCTCGCGCTGTCCGGGAGCCACACCCCGGTCAGGAAGCCGGACGCGAAGCCACCGGCCTCCGCGCCGGCCGTCCGGCGTGAGTCGCCCGAGCCGACGCCACCGAAGAAGAAGCCCGAGCCGAAGCCGCCGGTGATCGTGCCCGCGGCGGCTCCCGCGCCGACCGCGGCCCCCGCTCCCCGGCCGAAGGCCACCCCGACCCCCACTCCCGCCCCCAAGCCGGAACCGAAGCCGAAGCCGAAGCCGGCCCCGAAGCCCACGCCCACCCCCACCCCCACTCCGCCGCCGGTTCCGGCCGTCTACCAGTGGAGCGGGCTGTCGTACGACCTCGGCGGCGACGGCACCAAGCCCGAGATGCGGATCGGCGAGAGCAGCTGGGTGTGGCAGCGGTACGGCATGGCGATCGCCGGCAAGCAGTACGCGAACGGCGTGACCGTGCACGGCGCGTCGTCCGTCACCGTCGACCTCAACCGCGCCTGCTCCGCCTACGACGCCTCGGTCGGCGTCGACGACATGACCCTGGGTCTCGGCAAGGTCTACTTCTCCCTCTACGCCGACGGCGTCCGGCTGTGGCAGTCCGGGCTGGTCCAGGCCGGCCACCAGGCCGTCCCGGTCCATGTGAACCTCGCCGGGCACCGGACCGTACGGCTGGTCGTGCAGCCGCAGAGCAGCTTCGACACCCTGACGCTCGCGGACTGGGCCGATTCGAAGTTCACCTGCTCGTAGGGCGTACGGCCCCGGTTCGGGCTGCGGTTCGGCTACGGGAGCTGCTCGGCAGCGTGCTTGTGCAGGGCCTCGCCCAGTTCGGCGAGGAGGTCATCGGCGGTCAGGGCAGCGCCCCGGGCGCACTCGGCCTCGTACTCCTCGGCGCACAGCGCGGCGCGGGCGGCGGCCTCGGCACGCTCGGCCTCGGCGCGCTCCGGCATGGTGCGCGGTTGGTCGCCGCGCAGGTGCTGCGCGGCGGCGAGCAGGCGGACCGCGCGCGGATGGTCTCCGAGGTCGGACAGCACGACGGCCGTGCTGTCCACGAGGGTCGCCGTGATCACGTCGGCGCAGCGCCGCTCCACCGCCTCGCGGACGGTGTCGGCCAGCTTCGGCAGTCCGTGCGCCGGGCCCGAGTCGGCGACCGTCACCAGGGCGTCGATCGCGTTCAGCATCACCATGAACTGGTGCGGAGGCGTGCCCCGCCCGATCTCCGCGCGAGCCGCCTCGTGCAGTGCGCGGGCACGGGCGGTGTCCTTCTCGTCCAGCGCGAGCTGGGCGCGCAGCAGCAGCACGAACGCCCTGGAGTCCGGAACGCCGTAGCGGTCGGCGGCGGTGGTCGCCTCGTCCAGGCCACTGAGCGCGGTCGCGCGGTCCCCCGCCCGGTAGGCGATCTCGGCGAGGCGGGCCAGCAGGAACGGTGTCTCGGTGTACGCGCCCACCTCGTAGGCGAGCCGCAGCGCCTCCCCGTACTCGCCCTTGGCCTCCTCCAGACGGCTCCGGGCCATCGCCGCCTCGCCGGCCGCGCTGCACACCTGGGCCCGCATCCAGCGGTCGCCGACGCGTCGGCTCAACGCCCTCAGCTCCGCGAGGTCCTCGTCGACGCCCTCCAGGCCGCCCGGGGAGTCAACCGCCATGTGCGTACGGAACATCAGGGCGACGCCGACCGCCCAGTCGTCGCCGTGGACACGGCAGTTGGCGACGGCGACGTCCAGGGCGTCGCGGACGTCCTGCTGGCTGTCCAGGACGAAGGTGGTGAACGGCCAGACGAGCCCCGGCATACGGGCCGCCTCCGGACCGCCCCGCGCGAAGAAGTCCCGCAGCCGGCCGACGTACTGACGCATCCGGTCGTCCAGCAGCACGTCCATCGGCTGGGTGTCCGACCTCATGAAGAGGTGCAGCATCCGGAGGTTCATACGGAGGGTGTGGCGGGGGTGGTGTGCTTCGGCGTCGGGGGCGGAGAGGTAGGCGTCGATGGGGTCCATGGCGGGGGCCTGCGGGGCGGCGGCTGTGTTGTCCAGGGCGACGCCCAGGCGGAGGATCCGGTCCAGCCAGGACTCGGCCTCGTGGCGGTAGTTGCGCAGCCACCAGAACCAGCCCATGGACAGGGCGAGGGCGCCGGCCTCCGGCTCGGCGCCCGCGGTGAGGGCACGGTGGAGGGCTGCGCGGATGTTGTCCAGCTCGGTCTCCAGACGGGAGATCCACGGGAGTTGGCCGGCGGAACGCAGGAGGGGGTCGGCCTCCTCCACGAGCGCGCGCACCCAGGCGCTGTGCCGGCACTCGGCCGCGGCGCGCAGTCCGGGGGCCTCGGCGGCGCGCTCCGCGGCGTACTCGTGGATGGTCTCCAGCATGCGGTAGCGCATGCCGCCGGAGCCGCTCCCGTCGTACGACGTCCCGGCCGGGGTGGCCACGATCAGGGACTTGTCGACGAGCGCCCCGATGAGATCGGTCGCGGGGCCGGTGCACACGGTCTCCGCCGCCGCGAGGTCCCAGCCGCCGGCGAACACGGAGACCTCGCGCAGCACCGTGCGCTCCCGCTCGTCGAGCAGTTCCCAGGACCAGTCGACGACCGCGCGCAGGGTCTGCTGGCGGGGCAGGACCGTACGGCTTCCGGAGGTGAGGAGGCGGAAGCGGTCGTCGAGGCGGTCGGCGATCTGGCGGGGGGTGAGCAGCCGGAGCCGGGCCGCGGCCAGTTCGATGGCGAGCGGCAGGCCGTCCAGGCGGCGGCAGATCTCCGCCACCGCCTCGCGGTCGCGGAGCACGGCGGCCGCGTCGGGACGGACGGCGGACGCCCGCTCCTCGAAGAGGCGGTGCGCCTGGTCGAGGGCGAGGGGTTCGACCGGGCGCACGGACTCGCCGGGGACGCCCAGGGGTTCACGGCTGGTGGCGAGGATCGTGAGCCCTGGGCAGCGGGTGAGCAGCGTCTCGGCGAGGGCTGCCGCTGCTTCTATGACATGCTCGCAGTTGTCAAGGATCAGGAGTTGGCTGCGCGGGGCGCAGTACTCGACGAGCAGGGCGAGCGGGTCGTCCTGCGGGGCCGTCAGCTCGGTGGTCATCAGCACGGTCTCGCGCAGACCGAGGGCGCTGACCACCGCACCCGGTACCGCCTCCGGGCGGTCCAGCGGTGCCAGTTCGACCAGCCAGGCCTGGGGGAGCCCGGCGGCGGCCTCCTCGGCGAGGCGGGTCTTTCCGGAGCCGCCCGGACCCGTGAGGGTGACGAGCCTTGCCCTGTGCAATTCGGAACGGATGGCGTCGAGTTCTGGTTCCCGGCCCACGAAAGAGGTAAGGCGGGGACGGATGTTGCCGGTGCGGGTGGGGGGTTCGGGTCGGGGGGCGGCGGGGGTGGGCTGCGGTGTCGGCGTGGGGGTGAGCAGTTCCGCGTGCAGGGCACGTAGTTGGGGGCCCGGGTCTGTGCCCAGGCCGTCGGCGAGGGCTCGGCGGGCGGTCTCGTAGGCGGCGAGGGCGTCGGCCGTGCGGCCCGTGTCGCGCAGGGCGCGGATGAGGAGGGCGTGCAGCGGTTCGTCGTACGGGTGCGCCGCGGTCAGTTCCTTCAGGTGCGGTACGGCGGCGTGGGCGCGGCCGAGGTGCAGGTCCGCGTCGATGCGGGCCCTTGTCGCCTCGCGGTGCAGCGCTTCGGGGCGGGTGGCGGCGAGGCGGTCCGGGAGGTCGGCGAGGGCGGGGCCGCGGTACAGGGCGAGGGCCTGGTCGAGTGTGTGCGCGGCGCTGTGCGGGTCGCCGTGGTCGAGGGCGGTGGTGCCCTGGCGTACCAGTCGCTCGAAGACGAACAGGTCTACGTCGTCCCGGGTCGCCTCGAGGCGGTAGCCGCCGGGGGCGGAGGTGATGCTCTGTCTGCCCAGGATGCGGCGCAGGCGGGCGACAAGGGCCTGGAGTGCGGCGGGGGCGTCCTGGGGCGGGGTGTCCGACCAGACCTCGTCGATGAGGGTGTCGGGGGTGGTGACTCGGCCCGGGCGCAGGGCCAGGGCGGTGAGGAGGGTGCGGAGGCGTGGGCCGGGGATGGGTAGGGCGGTGCCGTGGTCGTCCTCTGCCTGGGTGACGCCCAGGATTCTGTACCGCACCAGGTCATTGTCGCCGGGGGGTGGGAGCGGGGCACGTGGTTTGTGGAGGCCGGGCCCCAGGGGGCGCTGCGGGTGACGGTCACCGGAGGTTTTTTCGCCCCCGCCGCCCCTACCCGTCCCGTCCCCAGGGGCTCCGCCACTTCGACCCCGCCAGGGGCTCCGCCACTGGACCCCGTTCGGCCTGAACGGCCTCGTCCTCAAACGCCGGACGGGCTGAGAGATGCGTCCGGGGCTGAGAGGCGTGGACGCTCATGCCACCCCCGCTCCCCCGCCGGAAGCCAGTGCCCCCCTCCGGGGTGTGATGCCCGCCGGTACCGCTCGCTGGCGGGCCGGGGTGCCCGTCCAGCAGGTTCCTCGGCGGGCGAGGAGGCGGCGCAGCCAGAGTTCCAGGGAGACCAGGTCTGCGAGGCCGTCCAGGGGGAGGGGCTCGCCTGCTGCGGCTGCGCGGAGGGCCTTGCGGACCACTCGGGCCTCCACCAGGCCCGCCTCCGCCAGCAACGGGGTGCCGAAGAGGGCCATCAGGGAGTCGGCGGCCACCCTCAGCCCGGTGCGGGCCGCCACCGCTGCCGAGGCGTGGGAAGGGGCGCCCCAGCCGGGCGGGAGGTCGCTCACGCCGGCGCCTTCCAGGACCGTACGGAGGATCTCGGCACGCGCGCCGGGCTGTACGCGCAGCGCCTCGGGAAGGGCGCGGCAGGCGCGGACCACCTGGTTGTCGAGGAACGGCGCGTGCAGGCGCTGGGAGCGGATCTCGGCCGCCTGTTCCAGGATGCGCAGGTCGGCGGCGTGGCGGGCCAGGGCTGCGCGGGCGCGGTAGTCGCCCGGGCGCTGGGCCGGCCCTACGCCCGCGCGGCCCGTCGACGCCTGCAGGCGAACCGATACTTCAGCGAGGGCCTCGCCGGTCAGCCAGCGCGCCGCCGGGCCCGGTCTGGCCCAGGTGAGGGCGGCGAGGGACGCGCCGACGGCGCCGCCCGGCTCGTCGAAGCGGCGTTGCAGGAGGCGTTCCGCGAGGAGTTCGAGGCCCGCCCGGTACGGGGTCCTCGCCAGCTTCCGGGCGGCGCCGTACACGCGCGCGGGGACCATCACCGAGCCGTCCGCCTTCGCGAGCGCCGCGACGGGACGGACCAGGTGGCGCCTTTTGCGGTCCATCAGGAGGTCGGCCAGCCGGGCCGGGTGCGCGTCCAGGACCTGGCGGGCGCCGTAGCCCGTGAAGTGGTCCGCGCTGCCGGAGGCGAGGCGGGTGCGGTGGCGGGCCGCCGTGACCAGGGACTGGCCCGGTTCGTCCGTCAGGGGGCCGTCCAGTTCGGCGTACGGGAGCGCCTCCTCGCCCCCGGTCACCACCACGTGGTGCAGGCGGGGGTTGGCGGCCAGCGATCCCGCCCGCTCCAGTTCCGCCTCGCGGCCGCCGACCGCCAGGTCGTTGAAGGTGACCGCCAGCAGGCGTTCGCCCGCGCCCGTGCCGTGGCCCAGGACCGTGCCCGGCATGCCCGGCAGGCCGGCCGCCAGCAGGGCGAGCGTCCCCGACGCCGGGCCGCCGGAGAGGTCCGCGCCGATGCCCGCCACCGGCATCCCCCGCGCGGCGCGGCGCTCCGCCGGGCCCATGCCGGGGACGGGACCGGGGTCTATGTCGGCTCCCGGGACGTGTCTCGGCGCCGCCAGGCGCGCGCGTACCGCCTCCACCAGCGCGTCGCGCACCGCGTCGACCGCGCTGTCCGGGTCCGCCGAGGGGGCCGCCACCGCGAGCGAGGCGACCGGCTCGTAGCCGGCGATCTCCCGCGCGCCCGCGCGCAGGATCAGCGCATGCCCCGGCGGGATGCGCCGTACGCCGTCGTAGGGCGTGGAGTCGTGCAGCGCGGCCGGTACGTCCGGGGCGGCGAGGAGCGCGGCGAGGTGGCCGAAGTCGAGGTTGGCCTCGATGAGGTCGGCGAGGGGGAGCGCGGCGGTGGCGTAGGCCGTACCGCCTGCCCACGGGGTGTAGAAGACGGGGCGGGCGCCCGCCAGGTCGCCGCAGACGGTGACCCGGCGGCCGACCTGGACGATCGCCGTGTAGCTGCCCGGCCAGGCCGTCAGATGGCGCAGCGCGCCCCCGCGCGCGGCGAAGAGACCGACCCGCAGCTGCTCGTCGGAGGCCCCGCACGTGCCCAGGACCGCGATCCGGGTCTGGGCGTCGGCCTTGACCACCCGCACCTCGTCCGGCCGCCAGTCGCCGACCGCCCAGAGCGGATCCGGGTCGCCCCACAGGAGTTGGGAGCCCACCGGGTGCACGGTCTCGCCGTCCTGTCCGGTGGCCCCCGCGGAACCGATCTCCGAAGCCCCCGCGGCGGTGCTGCTCCATCCCACCAACCACCGCATGGACGCCTCCACAGGCCGTGGACAACCAGTGCACCGTACGAACTGGTTCACCATGCTGCCATGAAGGGCGCACGCCGGAGGCGTGGTGGAGCCGCTTACGATCCCCGGACGGCGCTTCGGCGCTCAACCGCCCGCAGGACCGAACACCCGTACCCGGTACGGTGTCTGCGACGCGAATGCGCCCCCGGAATGCTCCCCGAAAACGCCCTTCACGCCCTCAAGTTCCATGGTGGGGGCGGCAATTACCCGGGAATTACGGGGGCGATTTTCAGCCAAATCGGTGATGGCGGGCCAGGCTTGGACACGCTCCGTACATGCTCTGAGCATCGCCTCACCCGCGCGCAGCCCGGGAGACGGAGTTCGCCCCCCGGGCCCGTCCGCCGCCCGCGGGGATGAAGGCGGCGGTGTCCCCCAGCCCGCTGGATCCAGTACAGCGGGCCGACCCACGCACCGCCCATGGAAGCGCTCCCGGCATGGCCGGAGAAGAGCGCACGCACGGGCGCACGGCCACACAGCGGGAGCATGGCGCAACTGCGCGTATCGGTCCCGTACTTCAGTACGGACCACAATCCCGCCATCCGGAACAATGCCCCTTAACGCTTGGGATGCGGCGAACTACGCTGGGTTTACGAATGCCGCGTGGTTATGCCAGCGCGGCAGCCGTCTGTGTCGAGGGGTGGCGCATGTCCAGGGAGCAACGCGGGCCGAACGAAAAGCTCGGCGCCGTTCTCGCCCTCGCGGGAATCAGCAACGCAGGACTCGCGCGTCGCGTCAACGATCTTGGCGCTCAACGCGGGTTGACTCTTCGCTACGACAAGACCTCGGTGGCGCGCTGGGTGTCGAAGGGCATGGTGCCCCAGGGTGCCGCGCCGCACCTCATCGCCGCCGCGATAGGGCAGAAGCTCGGCCGCCCGGTGCCGCTCCACGAGATCGGTCTGGCGGACGCGGATCCCGCACCCGAAGTGGGCCTCGCCTTCCCCAGGGACGTAGGACAGGCGGTGCGGTCGGCGACGGAGCTCTACCGTCTCGACCTCGCCGGACGCCGGGCCGGCTCCGGCGGAATCTGGCAGTCGCTGGCCGGATCGTTCGCAGTAAGCGCATACGCAACGCCCGCCTCACGGTGGCTGATAACACCGGCCGACAGCTCGGTGGCGCGCGAGGCGAACTCCGCCGACGGCTCGGGCGCACCGCTCAAAGTCGGCCACAGCGATGTGCAGAAGCTGCGGGAGGCCGCCGAGGACGCCCGGCGCTGGGACTCCAAGTACGGCGGAGGCGACTGGCGTTCGTCCATGGTGCCCGAGTGCTTGAGAGTGGAGGCGGCTCCGCTGCTGCTCGGGGCGTACTCGGACGAAGTCGGGCGGGCGCTGTTCGGGGCGAGCGCCGAACTGACCCGGCTCGCGGGCTGGATGGCCTTCGACACCGGGCAGCAGGAGGCCGCGCAGCGGTACTACATCCAGGCGCTGCGGCTGGCCCGGGCCGCCGCCGACGTGCCCCTCGGAGGGTATGTACTGGCGTCCATGTCGCTGCAGGCGACCTATCGCGGCTTCGGCGACGAGGGCGTCGATCTCGCGCAGGCCGCCCTCGAGCGCAACCGGGGGCTGGCGACCGCCCGCACCATGAGCTTCTTCCGGCTCGTCGAGGCACGGGCGCACGCGCGCGCGGGTGACGCGCAGGCGGCGGGCGGGGCGCTGCGGGCCGCCGAAGGGTGGCTGGAGCGGGCCCGTGACGGTGACAATGACCCGTCCTGGCTTGGTTTCTACTCGTACGACCGTTTTGCCGCTGATGCTGCGGAGTGCTACCGGGATCTGAAGGCGCCGCGTCAGGTGCGGCGGTTCACCGAGCAGGCGCTGTCGCAGCCGACGGAGGAGTTCGTACGGTCGCACGGGCTGCGGCTGGTCGTCTCGGCGGTGGCCGAGCTGGAGTCGGGCAATCTCGATGCGGCGTGCGAGCAGGGGGTTCGGGCGGTGGAGGTGGCCGGGCGGATCTCGTCCGCGCGGACCACGGAGTATGTGAAGGATCTTCTGCACCGGCTGGAGCCCTACGGTGACGAGCCTCGGGTGGTGGAGTTGCGGGAGCGGGCGCGGCCCCTGCTGATGGCCCCCGCCTGAGCCGGGCCGGGTGCGGGAAGACCTTTCCCCTCCCACGTTTGAAGTGATTGTCAGTGGCGCAGTGCACTATCGGTAGCGGGAGGTGGTGCAGGTGCGGCCGGGGATCGCTTACGACTGTGATGTGCTGGTGGTGGGGGGTGGCATTGTCGGGCTGTCCACGGCGTACGCGATCACGCGCATCGCGCCGGGGACGCGGGTGACCGTGCTGGAGAAGGAGCCGGGGCCGGCCCGGCACCAGACGGGGCGCAACAGCGGGGTGATCCACAGCGGGATCTACTACCGCCCGGGCTCCCTGAAGGCGCGGTACGCGGTGCGGGGCGCCGCCGAGATGGTGAAGTTCTGCGCGGAGTACGGGATCGCGCATGCCGTCACCGGCAAGCTGATCGTGGCGACCGAGAAGGACGAGCTGCCGCGGCTGCACGCCCTGGTGCAGCGCGGACGGGAGAACGGGATTCCGGTACGGGAGCTGAGCGGCCCCCAGATCGCCGAGTACGAGCCGGAGGTGCGCGGCCTCGCCGCCATACACGTCGGGACGACCGGGATATGCGACTTCGTGGGGGTCGCCCGGCAGCTGGCCGAGGCATCCGGGGCGGAGATCCGGTACGGGGCGCGGGTCGAGCGGATCGACCGGCGGCCGGAGCTCGGGGCGGCCGTGCGGACGACCAGCGGCGACGTGGTCCGGGGGCGCGTGCTGGTGAACTGCGCCGGGCTGTACTGCGACGAGGTGGCCTGGCTGACCGGGGACGACCCCGAGATGCGGATCGTGCCGTTCCGGGGTGAGTACTACGAGCTGGCCCGCCCCGACCTGGTGCGCGGGCTGGTGTATCCGGTGCCGGACCCGGCGTTCCCGTTCCTCGGCGTGCACCTCACGCGCGGGATCGACGGCGGTGTGCACATCGGGCCGAACGCGGTGCCGGCGCTGGCGCGGGAGGGGTACGACTGGGGCGTGGTACGGCCGCGGGAGGTGGCGCGGACGCTGGCCTGGCCGGGGGCGTGGCGGATGGCCGGGCGGCACTGGCGGTACGGGGCCGGTGAGCTGGCGCGGTCGGTGTCCAAGGGGGCGTTCACCACGGCCGTGCGGCGGCTGCTGCCGGCGGTGAGCGCGGATGATCTGGTGCCGGCTGCGGCGGGGGTGCGGGCGCAGGCGGTGCTGCGGGACGGGGGGCTGGTGGACGACTTCCTGATCAAGGAGGGGGCTCGGGCCGTGCATGTGCTGAACGCACCCTCGCCTGCGGCGACCGCTTCGCTGCCGATCGGGCGGGAGGTGGCGGGGCGGGCGCTGGCCATGCTGGCGGCGGTGTGAGGCTGCCCGGGGCCTGAGGTGCTGGGCGGGTGGGGGCGGTGTGAGGCTGCCCGGGGCCTGAGGTGCTGGGCGGGTGGGGGCGGTGTGAGGCTGCCCGGGGCCTGAGGTGCTGGGCGGGTGGGGGCGCTCGGCCGCGCTGCGGGTGCCGCTCTCGGTGGGACGCGTGCCGCCCCAGCGGCACGACTGCCCGCAGCTACGTAGGCCGTAAAATCGACCCCATTGTGTCTGACTCCCTCAACACCCCCGAAGCCCCCCGCCCCGGCGATCACATGCCGCACATCCCCGGAGTGTCGATTCGGCATACCCGGGCCAAGGGGGAGCCACGGTTCCCGGACGGGCCGAAGGCTGATCCTGCCGGGTCGCACTTCGAGCGGCGGATCCGGAGTTTCCAGCCGCGGCGGAGCCGGGTGACCGCCGGGCAGGCGGATGCGCTGCAGCGGCTGTGGCCCAAGTGGGGACTGGACGTCGACGGGCAGCGGACCCTCGATCTCGGGGAGCTGTTCGGGAACGGCAATCCCGTCGTCCTGGAGATCGGGTTCGGGATGGGTGAGGCCACCGCGCAGATGGCCGCCGCGGACCCGGACACCAACATCCTCGCCGTGGACGTGCACACCCCAGGGCAGGGGAACCTGCTCAACCTCGCCGACCACGACGGGCTGAACAACGTCCGTGTGGCCAACGGCGACGCGATCATCCTGCTACGCGAGATGCTCACCCCGGATTCGCTGGACGGGCTGCGGGTCTACTTCCCCGACCCGTGGCCGAAGAAGCGGCATCACAAGCGGCGGCTGATCCAGCCGGAGTTCCTCGACCTCGCCGCGGCCCGGATCAGGCCCGGCGGCATCGTGCACTGCGCGACCGACTGGGAACCGTACGCCGAACAGATGCTCGAAGTGCTGACGGCGCATCCGGAGTTCGAGAACACGCAGCCAGAGGGCGGTTTTGCGCCCCGTCCCGACTTCCGGCCGCTGACCCGTTTCGAGGGCCAGGGACTGGACAAGGGACATGTCGTGAACGACCTGCTCTTCCGTCGCGTACAGCACCACAACCAGCCCCCCACCGGCGCCTGAAGCCCCACGGCCCTGCGGGCAATCCGAAGTACCGTCGCGGGCGGCGCCCTCCCTCGTTAGGGTCAATGCCGTGGCCACCTTTCCCCCGTACCCGACGCATCCGCCACACCCCGGCGTCCCGGCCGGCGGTGCGCTCGGGCACGCTCACTGGTGGCAGCGCAGGGCGGTGCGCTACGGCGCGCTCATCACCCTGCTCGCGCTCTCCGGGCTCGTCATCCTCGCCCTGGTGCGCGAACAGACCGGCACCGAAGGGTTCCTGGTCGGGCTCGGGCTGGCCGTGCTGCCGGTGCCGCTGCTCATGGCGGCGTTCCGCTGGCTGGACCGGGTCGCCCCCGGCCCCTGGCGCAATCTGCTGTTCGCCTTCGCCTGGGGGGCCTGTGCGGCGGCGCTGATAGCGATCGTCGCCAACAGCTTCGCCACGAAGTGGATAGCGACGGCGACCGCCGACCCGTCCAGCGCGGACACCCTCGGCGCGACCGTCATAGCGCCGATAGTGGAGGAGTCGTCGAAGGCGGCCGCCGTACTGCTCGTGTTCCTGTTCCGCAGACGGGACTTCACCGGGATCGTCGACGGGGTGGTGATAGCCGGGGTCACCGCCACCGGCTTCGCGTTCACCGAGAACATCCTCTACCTGGGCACCGCCTTCGGCACCGACCAGCTCACCGGCGACCGCGGCATCGCCTCGGTCACCGCGGCGACGTTCTTCGTGCGCATCATCATGTCCCCGTTCGCGCACCCGCTGTTCACCGTGCTCACCGGCATCGGCTTCGGCATCGCCGCGCTCTCCTCGGAACGCCAGCACATACGGCGCGTCCTCGTCCCGCTCTGCGGCCTGCTGCTCGCGATGAGCATGCACGCGATCTGGAACGGCTCCTCGAACTTCGGCGAGTACGGGTTCTTCGCGGTGTACGCGGCCTTCATGGTGCCCGCGTTCGGCCTGCTGACCTGGCTGGTGATCTGGACCCGCCAGCGCGAACTGCGCACCGTGCGCGAGGAACTGCCCGCCTACGCCGTCGCGGGCTGGCTCACCCCCGCGGAGCCCTACGCCCTCGGTTCGATGCGGGCACGCAGGCTGGCCCGCGAACACGCCGCCCAGCACCTCGGCAAGCCCGCCGCACGCGAGGTCGCCCAGTACGAGGCCTACGCGACCTCCCTGGCCTTCCTGCGGCACCGGGGGCGCCGTGGCCGCGCCGGCGCCGACTTCGTCGTCAGGGAACGCGAGTTGCTGCACGAGCTGTGGCGCCGCCGCGAGGTGGCCCGCCCGGCGCTGGACCACGCGGCACGGATGACGGCGCCCCCGGTGCCGGTGGCGGCGCCACCCTGGCCGGTGTACGGGGCGTACGGGTACCCGGCGGTGCCGAATCCCGCGTACAACCCGTACCGGTCGTAGCGCCCGAGGGGGTCAGGCCGACGCTTCCGTCAGGCGGGCGACCTCGGTCTCGGTGAGCGTCAGCTCGCCCACCGCGAGCAGCGCCGGGAGCTGCTCCACCGTCCGCGCGGACGCGATCGGGGCGGCGACCGTCGGCTGGGCCGCGAGCCAGGCCAGAGCCACCGTGGCGACCGGGGCGTCGTGGGCCTGGGCGATCTCGTCGAGGGCGGTCAGGACCCGCTGCCCCCGCTCGGTCTCCAGGTGCTTGGCCGCGCCGCCCGCCCGCGGGCTGTCGACCGTGGCGCCGGGCCGGTACTTGCCGGTGAGGAAGCCGGAGGCCAGGGAGAAGTAGGGGACGGCCGCGAGGCCGTAGCGCCCTGCCAGGTCCTGCAGCTCGCCCTCGTACGTGTCGCGCGAGACCAGGTTGTAGTGCGGCTGCAGGGCCACGTACTTGGCCAGGCCCTCGCGGTCGGAGAACTCCAGGGACGCGCGCAGCCGGTCGGGCGAGATGTTGGACGCGGCGATGTGCCGGACCTTGCCCGCCTTCACCAGCTCGTCGAGCGCGCCGATGATCTCCTCGACCGGCACCTCGGGCTTGTCGAAGTGCGTGTAGTAGAGGTCGATGTAGTCGGTGTCGAGGCGGCGCAGGGAGGCCTCGGCCGCGGCCTTGATGTTGGCGGCGGACAGGCCCTGGAAGTCGGGGTGCTGGCTGACCTTGGTCGCGATGACCACGTCGTCACGGTTGCCGCGCGCCCTGACCCACTTGCCGATGATCGTCTCGGACTCGCCGCCCTGGTTGCCGTCGACCCACGCCGAGTAGGAGTCGGCGGTGTCGACGAAGTTGCCGCCGGCGGCCGTGTAGGCGTCGAGCACGGCGAAGGAGGTGGCCTCGTCGGCGGTCCAGCCGAAGACGTTGCCGCCCAGGGACAGCGGGAAGACCTCGAGGCCGGAGGAGCCGAGCTTGCGCAGAGAAGGGGAAGTCATGCTCTACGTCAACGCACGCCCCGGAGGCCGGTCTTCCGCGGCGGGCGCAAAGATCCCGTAAACAAGCGGATTACGGCACTCCGGGTACGGACGGAGAACGTACGGGTGTCAGGGGTTGAGGCCCTTGCTGCGCAGCCATGCCATCGGGTCGATGCCGGTGGCCTGGCCGTCGGGGTGGACCTCGAGGTGGCAGTGCGGGCCGGTCACGTTGCCGGTGGCGCCGACGCGGCCGATGACGTCACCGGTGCTGACCTTCTGGCCGACGCTCACGCTGATCGACGACTGGTGGCAGAACCACAGCTCCGTACCGTCGTCGAGGGTGAGGATCGTGCGGTAGCCGTACGCACCCGCCCAGCCGGCCTGCGTGATGGTGCCGGAGTGGATGGCCTTGATGAGGGTGCCCGTGGGGGCGGCGAAGTCGAGGCCCGTGTGGTAGCCGGAGGACCACATGGAGCCGGCCTGACCGAAGGTGCCGGTGATCGTGTAGGAGACGACCGGCAGCGTGTACTGCTTGGCCAACTCGGCGAGCTTCGCGTCCGCGGCGGCCTTCTTGGCCGCCGCCTCCGCCTTCTCCTTCGCGGCGGCGGCCTTGGCCGCGGCATCCTTCTCGGCCTTGGCGGCGGCGTCGTCGATCTGCTTCGCGAGGGCCGCCTCGACGGCTGCCTGGCTCTTGCTGTCGATCTGGACCTGCTGCGACGCGGCCTGCGCCATGATCCGGTCGCGCAGCGCCTCACCGGCGCCCTTGGCGCCCTGCGCGGTACCCGCGGAGGTGGTGGCCACATCGCTGAGCGCGGTCGCGGAGCCCTTGGGGGCCTCGGAGCCGCCGCCGAACACATGGCTCACGGAGGCGAGATCGGGCATGGAGATCGACACCGGCGGCTTGCCGGTGTTGGCGCTGGCCATGCCGCCCGCGCCGACGGCGGCTATGACACCGACGCCCAGGACCGTGGAGCTGCGGGCGAGTCCCCCGCCGCGCTGCTTGGCGACGCGGTGCCGGCCGCGGACGGGGGCGATGGAGTCCTCGGTGGGATTCCACTCCTCCCAGGGGCCCTCGTCGGAGCGTCGGCCGGCGAAGCCGAAGGGCTCGGTGCTCGGCACGAACGGGGCTGCCGGGGCAGGCGGGTTGGACGCCACGTGGGCGTGCTCCTTTCCTTCCTTCTCGCCTACCGGGTTAGCTGACGGGTTCGGAGCAGGAAGGTCTCCTACGCGCGTATACCTGCCGTGCTGCCACGGCGGTGTCGGCGCGATTCACCCCAGGGTGGTGGTTCCCCGGTTCCCTTGCGGGATTCGGCGCGTGCGCACGGAGCCGCCTCTTGTGACGGCTGGGACGACCGCGCTGCGTTATCGAACGTTAATAGACCCGGGGTGTCGTTTCCAAGGTGTTCCGCTTGATCATTAACCTTTCCGACCTGGACAGACGGCGCATGAACGGCCGAAAACGGGCGAGTTGACCGCGCCTCAGGAACCTCAGGACCGCCGTACGGCGAGCAGCGCCATGTCGTCCGCCATGGCCTCACCGGCGTATCTGCGCACCTCCCGTGCGAGGGTGGCGAGCAGCGCGGCGGGCTCGTGGAAGGCCCGGCCGGCGAGCCGGTCCGCGGGTTCGAAGAACCGCCCCTGCTCGTCCCGCGCCTCGGACAGCCCGTCGGTGTACAGCAGCAGCGTGGCCCCGCTGCGGAACGCGATCTCCTCCGCGCGGTCGGGCCAGCTCCCGAAGTCGCCCATGCCGAGCGGCAGGGCGGGCTCGCGGGCGTGCAGGGTGTGCACGGCGCCGTCGGGGCACAGCAGCAGCGGGGGCGGGTGGCCGCGGGTGACGATGCGGACGACGCCCTCGCTGTGCGGGAGTTCGGCGAGCACGGCGGTGGTGAACCCCTCGAACAACTCGATGCCCTCGCGCCGCGCCGCCTCGCGCGCCAGCGCCCGGTCCAGCCGCTGCGCGACCGCCTCCAGCGTGGCCTCCTGCTCGGCGGCCTCCCGGAACGCCCCGATGACGACGGCCACGGCGGCCACCGCCCCCATCCCCTTCCCGCGCACGTCGCCCACGACCAGCCGTACGCCGTACGGGCTGTCCTGCACGGCGTACAGGTCGCCGCCGATGGATGCGTCCGCCTGCGCGGCCTCGTACCGTGCCGCGATCGCGAACCCTCCGATCCGCTCGGCGGGTTCGGGCAGCACGGCGCGCTGGGCGGCCTCGGCGATCTCGCGCTGCGAGGCGAGCTCCTCGCGTCCGCGGCGGACGAGGAGGTTGATGAGGACGGCCAGGACGGAGACCGTGGCGATGGTGGCCAGCTCGGTGATCGCCTCCACCTGGAGGAGGATGCCCACCTGGGCGTGGATCGCGCTGACGACGAGGACGGTCGCGAGGCCGGTGAGGACCGTGCCGCGGCGCGAGTAGAGCGGGGCGGCGACCAGGGGTGCGGCGGTGAAGAGGGGGCCCGCCGTGAACCGCGAAGGGGTGAGGTAGTCGTAGAAGGCCCCGCCGACGATCAGCAGTGCCGGGAGCAGCCGCACGAAGGTGCGTGCGTATGAGATCGGCCCCTCCTGCTCCACCCCTCCAGGTTTCCCGGTACGGCGGCACGGGGCGAGCCGGGTGACCCGGCCGGGGGAAACACTCAGGGCCGGAGTCCAGTGACTGGACTCCGGCCCTGAGCCTTGAGTAGCGGGGACAGGATTTGAACCTGCGACCTCTGGGTTATGAGCCCAGCGAGCTACCGAGCTGCTCCACCCCGCGTCGTTGTGTCACCAGCATACGCCATCCGCGGGGCTGTCTGCGCCAGGGTTTACGTCCGCCCCCGTTCACCTGCGTTTTCCGGGGTCCGCGGGGCCTCGGTCAGGCGGCCGGGTTGTCGGCGTGGGTGAGGGTCTCCCAGGAGACGAAGAGGTCGTCGGTGCCGGCCGGGCGGGTCTGCTCGACCAGCTTGTGGGCGGCCGGGACGGGGGTGCCGAGCCGGTTCTCCAGGTGGTTGAGGGCGACCTCCAGGTCGGGGCCCATGTTCCCGACGACCCGGCCGCCGCACAGCCACCGCGGGGGCTTGGCCCCCATCTCGTAGCGGGCGTGGAAGTCGAGGGCCGCCTTCAGCCGGTCCTTGACGTCGCCGTACAGGTCGACGCCCTGGTGCCAGGCGGTCTCGGCGATGTGCGCGGTGGCGGCGAGGGAGTAGCCGACGTGCTTGAAGTTGCGGCAGGTCTCCTGCGCGATGCCGTCCTCGAACTTCGTCTCCTTGAACCAGTACGTCTCCAGCTTCTGCACGGTGTTGGCGTCGGAGCCGGCCGGGGTGAGCGGGATCTTGCCGTCCTTGCGCAGATAGAAGTAGTCGGGCACCAGGCCGCGGAAGCGTTTGAGGGCGGCGTCGAAGGTCTTGTGGTCGTCGGTGAAGACGGCGATCCCGATGGCGGCGTCGGTCATCGCGAGGTCCCAGTTGCCGTTGTAGTCGGGAAGGTTCCTGGTGACCTCGGGGAGGTAGGCGGTGCGCAGCATGGCCGCGAACCGCCGGACGCGGTCGGCGGGCCAGCCGGCACCCGGTGTGTACCGGATGATCTCCGCGGCCCGCGCCCAGGTCGACCCGGCCCAGGAGGACTGCAGGCGGGCGTCCTGCGCCGTGTGCCGCTTCAGCTGCGCCGACCAGGCGTCCATGATCTCCCTGGCCTTCACCGCGTGCTCGTGCTGCCGGGTGACGCTGTAGAGGAGCGCCTGCGTGTAGGCGGCGATGGCGTCCTGCCGCTCCTCCAGACAGCCCTTCGCGCCCTTGCCGCCCCAGGGACAGTTGACGACCGCGGTCGGCTGGGCCGTGTACTTGTACGAGCCGTACTTGCTGTCCCGCATGTCGAGGAACGCCTGCAGCCAGGGCTGCTTGCCCGCGATGACGTTCTTGCGCACGACGTCCAGCTGGGCCTGGCTGACGAGGACACCGGGGTGGGTGAACGGTGCGCCGGGGGGCAGCGCCCTCGCCATGGTGCGGGTGCCCGGGTCGGTGCCGCAGGAGGCGACGAGCGCCGTCAGCAGGAGGACGAGGAGAACTGCCGCCGCACGTCTGGGAACTGACCTCACTGGCACTACCTCCGCGATCGCCTCCGGCCGGTACGGTCAGGGTCGCCCTTCCGGAGGTCGGGCGCAGGATCTGTTGGGCCGATCGGCCGGTGCGGGGTGGTGGTGGGCGGTGCTGGGGGCTGCCGCCCCCAGAGCCCCGCTTGCTCGGCCCTTGAGGGGCGGCCTTGTCCTCGAACGCCGGACGGGCTGAGATGTCAGCCCAACAAATGATCGTTCGGCGCCTTTGCCCGCTCCTCGTACTCCCCCAGTACGACGACCTCGACGCCCCGCCCCGCCAGCAGCCCGCTCCCGTCCGCCCCCGTCACGAAGGTGTCCGGTTCGCGCCAGGCCGTGACCACCCGGCGGACCCCCGCGTCGAGGATCAGCCGGGCGCAGGGCTTGGGGCGGGAGGCGCGGTGGGCGCAGGGTTCCAGGCTGCTGTAGACCGTGGCCGTCGCCAGCCGGGGGTCGGCCGAGTCCAGTTTGGCGAGGGCCGCCTCCTCGGCGTGGACGGCCGGGTCGTCGCCCTCGCGGGAGTGGCCGCGGGCGAGTTCCGTGCCGTCGGCGGCGACGATCACCGCGCCGACGCTGAAGGCGGTGCGCGAGGGCGGGCACAGCGCCGCGAGGTCGCAGGCGAGGGCCAGCCAGTGGCGGTCGGCGGCGGTGGGGAGCGGGCCGGTGCCGGGGGCCGTGGGCTCGTAGCGCATGAGGACCACGTCCTCGATCCGGCGGGTTTCCGTCAGGCGCAGCCGGCCGGGCTGGTAGGCGCCGGGGCCGAAGAGGCGGGGGGCGTCCGGGTCGCCCACGAAGAGGGGGGCCAGGACCAGCTGGAGTTCGTCGGCGAGGCCCTGCTGGAGGAGCTGGGTGTGGATCGTGCCGCCGCCCTCGACCATCAGGCGCCGCACGCCGCGTACCTCGTGCAGGTGCTCCAGGAGGCGGCGCCAGTCGAGGTCGGGGCCGAGCGGGACGACGTCGGCGGCGAGGCCGAGGGTGCGGGCGCGCTCGGCGCCCTTGTCGGTCGTGAAGACGAGCTTCTCGCCGCCCGTGTGCCAGAAACGGGCGTCCGGGTCCAGGCCTCCG
This sequence comes from Streptomyces sp. NPDC049541, assembly GCF_044465725.1. NCBI lineage: Bacteria > Bacillati > Actinomycetota > Actinomycetes > Kitasatosporales > Streptomycetaceae > Streptomyces > Streptomyces sp. NPDC049541. Next base: position 26,767 of record NZ_JBITLY010000003.1, read on the forward strand.
GAGCCGCTGACGGTGACCTTGAGGGGGTACTCCGGCTGTCCGGCAGCAACTCGGGCGGCGCGGCGCTCGGGGGAGTTGACCAGCAGGCGCGGGTTGTCGGCGCGGATCGTGCCGGCGCCGACGAGGATCGCGTCGACGGAGGCCCGGACCTCGTCCACACGGTCGAAGTCCGCCGGGCTGGAGAGCAGCAGGCGCTCGGGGCCGGTGTCGTCGAGGTAGCCGTCGAGGGAGACGGCGGCGGACAGCAGGACGTACGGGAACGGCATCGGACGCGCTCACTCTCGACGGCGGACAGGCTTGGTTAAATTTTGAAACAAACCTACACTGGCGGCATGACGACTCGCTGGCTCACGGAGAAGGAGCAGCGCGCCTGGCGCGCGTACATCGCGGCGACGCACCTCTTGGAGGACGCCATCGACCGGCAGCTCCAGCAGGACGCCGGCATGCCGCATCTGTACTACTCCATCCTGGCCAACCTCTCCGAGGTGCCGGACGGCAGGCTGCGCATGACCGATCTCGCCGAGCGGGCGAAGATCACACGCAGTCGGCTGACGTACGCCGTGACGCGGCTGGAGAAGGACGGTCTGATCCGGCGCGAGGACTGCCAGTGGGACAAGCGCAGCAGCTTCGCCATGCTGACCGACGAGGGGATGGCCGTACTGGAGCGGACGGCGCCGGGACATGTGGAGACCGTGCGGTCGCTGCTCTTCGACCAGCTGACCCCGCAGCAGGTGGAGCAGCTGGAGGAGATCTTCTCGGGAGTGGTGCAGGCACTGGAGCGGGAGGAGGAGCGCCCCACCCCGGACGAGGTCCCCTGGCGCCGCCGCTCCTCCGGTCCGTGCTCCTGAGGCGGCCCGGAAATCCGAAGCATCCCGAAAAGCTGTTGCTTCAAATTTAAAACATGAGGTAGGGTTCCCGACCATGCACCTGCTTCAAAACTGAAGCAGATATGGACGACCCCGGAGACCCGCATGCCCGACTTCCCCGCCGCCTCCCCGCGCTCCCGCGTCCGGGTGCCGCTGCGCTTCCAGGACGGCTACAGCGTCGACGCCGAACTGGTCACCTTCCACGGCCTGACCGACGGCCAGGAGCACGTCGCCGTCGTCCTGGGCGACCCCGCTCCCGGCACAACGCCCCTGGTCCGCCTGCATTCCGAGTGCCTGACCGGTGACGTGTTCGGCTCGGCCCGCTGCGACTGCGGTCCGCAGCTGCGCGAGGCGGTCGAGCGGATCGCGGACCGCGGCGGCGTGCTGCTCTACCTTCGCCAGGAGGGCCGCGGCATCGGCCTCTACAACAAGCTGGACGCCTACGCCCTCCAGGACCAGGGCCTCGACACCTACGAGGCGAACGCGGCTCTGGGGCTGCCCGAGGACGACCGTGACTACACGGCGGCCGCGCAGATGCTGGGGGCCCTGGGCATCGACAGCCTGGACCTGCTGTCCAACAACCCCGACAAGGCGGGCCAGCTCCGCGACCTGGGCATCGACGTACGCGACCGCGTCCCCACGGGCGTCTTCACCACCGCCCACAACGTCCGCTACCTGCGTGCGAAGGTCCTCCAGACCCAGCACACGCTGCCGCTGGCGGAGCTGAGCGCGGGCTGACCCGGGCCGGCTCGGGCCGATGACCGCGGGGTGCCGGGCAGCCGCCCGGCGGCCGGGCTGGACACCTCCACCACGGGCAAGCCCGGCCGGCCTGCGGGCCGTCGCGCCGCTGGGACCGGCACGGGTGGGCGCGGGCGGCACCCGTACCGCCGGGTTGCGTGTCCTGCCGACCGTCGGCGCGCTGCCCACGGAGAGCCACTGGCGACGCGCACCGCACACAGGCGCCGCAGGCCCCCGGCCGCCAACAGCCCCAACACCTCCGTGAGTTGGCGGCGCACCTCCGGATCGTCGAACTTACTGCGGACCACGCCCCCTTCCGGCGTGCCACAGCCGCTCCTTCGCCCTCACACCCCTCTCTTCAACCCCAACATGTTGTGGCCGAAGGCGAGTTGGCACCCACAGATTGTGCACAAGGGTGCACTGTGCCGGGATTGGACCACGAATGTCCCAGGCAGCCGCAGATCGACGACGAGTGAGGGCGTTCATGACCGAACGATTCGGGGACGGTACGACACGGACGGCCGGCGAGACGCGGGCGACGGCCCGGCCCGCCGTGCCCCGCCCCGCGAGGCGGATGCGGTCGACGACCCGGTCCTGGCGAGGGCAAGTGATACCTGACCGTCGCGCACGCCCCCGACGGCCGCGTCGCCGGGGTGACGGTCCACATGGCCAAGCAGGGCTCCACCCTCGCGGGCATGATGGACGCCTTCTCCTCGACCGTCACCCGCGCCTCCAGCACGGCGTCCCGCTCGACATCCTCGTCGCGGACCACGTCGGGACACGCTTCGAACCCTCCGGCCTCACCAACGACCCGGACATCAAGCAGGCCGGCTCCGTCATGGACTACGTCGGCCGCCGCCTCGCCCTCGACCACCTGCCCTACGAGACCCGGGCCGGCCTCGGCATCCTCACCGCCGCGGAACGCGCCGCGAAACAGACCCTCGACGGTGTCGGCGAGGCCGTCTGGACCGATCTCGTGGGCCTGTCCATGTCCGCACCGGTGGTGGGGCGGCCGCGCCGCGACTGATGGTCGTACGAAAAAAACGACACGGCACACAAACAACCCAAAGATCCCAAATGACTACTATCAGTGCATATATTGTCACAATACGTAGCCAAGCCAGGGCGTCGCGCCCGGGCAAGAAAGGGTCTAACCATGCGCAAGTTTCAGCGTGTTGCCGTCGTAGCCGCGGCGATCGCGAGCCTCTCCGCCTTCGGTGCCGGTGTCAGCTTCGCCCACGACCACGGCCATGACCACGACGACGAGGGCGTCACCGCGGTGGCCAACTCGCAGTCCAACGCCGTGGCCTACGACGACGACAGCCGCAGCGGGCGCCACGGCAGCCCGGACGCGGCCCCCGCCTTCACGACCGGCAGCGACTTCAGCCTCGGGAACGTCACTCCGCCGGCAGCCAAGTAACGAAGCGCCGCCCGGCAGGCCGCGAGGAACGGCCACGGCCTGCCGGGCGCTCCGCCCGGCAGGCCGTTCATCCGGCAGCAGCCGACTGCGATTACTTGCCGAAGGCGTTGCTGCAGCCCATGTCCGAGCCCTCGGAGGTGCTCTGCGCCCCCGTGTTGCCCTCGCCGTTGAGCGCGTTGCCCAACAGGCCGTTGATGAGCCCGACCTCACCGAGGACGCTGATGTTCAGGTCGTGCGACCTGCAGGTGGTGCTCTGCTGGACGCCGACGCCACCGTCGGCGTGGGCGCCGCCGGCGCTCAGAAACCCGACACTCCCGAGGGCGGCGACCAGGACGGCGGCCTTGCGAAGCTTGTGCATGTCATCTCCGGTGGAGCGAAGTGGATGCGACCTGTGACAGATCAACTCCTTGCTGCCACGGGAGATTAGTGCGAAATACCCCAAAAAGGATGGCAGCGCGCCAGGTTTCGTGATCTCTAAACGTGATCTCACCCGGAAGCGCCGCGGCGGCCGGCGTCAGATGACACGGAGAACCGCCCGTCGGCGGACGTCCGTCGAGGAGCGCTCCACCCTGATCTCGAACGTGCCCGGCTCGACGACCGTGCGCATGTCGCCGTCCACCAGGGTGAGGTCGCGACTCGGCACCAGGTCGAAGGTGACGGTGGCCCGCTTCCCGGGCTCCACACGCACCTTCCGCACACCGCGCAGCCTGATGTACGGCAGCGACACCGACGTCTGCTCGTCCGTCACGTACAGCTGCACCACCTCCGTGCCGGCCCGCTGTCCCGTGTTGGTGAGGTCCACGCGCACCCGGGTCGTGGCGTCGGCCTTGATGGTGTCGTCGGTCAGCCGGATCCGGCCGTGGCGGAACGTGGTGTGGCCGAGGCCCGCGCCGAACGGGAAGAGCGGCGTGGACGGCAGGTCGATGTGGTCGTCGGCATCGGCTCGGGCGCGCTTCTGGTCGTACGACACGGGGAGCCGGCCCACGGCACGGGGGAAGGTGACGGGCAGTCTGCCGGTCGGCTCGACGTCGCCGAACAGCACCTCGGCCACCGCCCGGCCCCCGGCCTCACCGGGCAGCCAGGCATCAGCCCCGGATCGAAGGTGGCGCCCGGCGCGAGCCCCTCGGGAAAGACGGTCGAGCCGGGTCCGACCGAACCGTGGGTGCCCTCGCTGATCTCCAGCAGGGGGATGCCGAGCGGGTTGGCGCGGGCGAGGCGCTGCAAGTGGTTGTGCTGTGACGCCTGTTGACGCGGGCTCAGTGGATGAGGAACCGGCACGGACCCGGAGAGGGACTGGTTGACCAGGCCGAAGAACCCTCCGCCCGGGCCCAGCCTCATCCGGTCCGCCTTCTTTCCGACCACCGTCTCACCGCGTACGTACGCCTCCCGGTGCTCCCGTGTGCCGGTCGGATCCGTGGAGTCACCGAGGAGTTCCTGGGGCAGACAGACCGGGATGTTCAGCTGCGCGACCTTGTCGGCGACGGTCATCCTGGCCAGCAGCGCGTCGACTCGCCGTCCCAGGGGGGCCTTCAGCATCGGCGTCACGAGACCCGTACATGCGGCCACCGCCAGGCCGGTGAAAGTCCGACGGGAGATCCTCGCTTTGTCCATGACGGCAGCCTCGCAGCGCCGGACCGAGCCGGTCAGCGGCCGAAATGCTGAACCACGGCGACTTTGGCGCTGCTTGCTCTCACTGAAGTCAGGAGACGAGGGCGGGTGCCGTCAGCCGGTGTCGGCGGTGCGGGCGCTCCAGCGCTCCTCAACCCTGGCCAGACGCCAGTAAGCCAGCGCCACGGCCCAGACGACCACGAACAGGCCGACGATGACGTAACCGACGTTGTCCAGGTCCAGCCCGGATATCCAGCCGGTGACGGCGTCCCGCAGACCGAGCTTGTCGTGCAGAACGCCGACGAGTTCGATCGTGCCGACGAAGAAGGCCACCGCGATGGACAGGCCGGTGATCGTGAGGTTGTAGAACACCTTGCGAACGGGGTTGGAGAACGCCCACTGGTAGGCGAAGTTCATGAAGGTGCCGTCGAGGGTGTCGAACAGGCTCATGCCCGCGGCGAAGAGGAGGGGCAGGCACAGCACCGCGTACCACGGCAGCCCGGCGGCGGCGCCGTTGCCGGCCAGGGCGAGCAACAGGACCTCGGTCGAGGTGTCGAAGCCGATCCCGAACAGGAAGCCGAGAGGGAACATCTGGCCGGGGCGGCGGACGGACTTGGTGAGGCGGCCGAGAATGCGGTTCATGAAGCCGCGCGAGTCCAGGTGCGCCTCCAGCTCCGCCTCGTCGTAGCGTCCGGCGCGCATCGCGCGGAAGACGCGCGCGATGCCGAACAGCGCAACGAGGTTGAGGGCGGCGATGAGGTACAGGAAGCCGCCGGAGACCGTGGTGCCCACCGTGCCGAGCACCTGGTGGGTCCGGGAGCCGTCGTTCATCAGGGTGCCGGCGAGGTGCGTGCCCCCGGCGACCAGCGCGGCCATGACGACCACCACGCTGGAGTGTCCGAGCGCGAACCAGAACCCCACCGACACCGGCCGCTTTCCGTCGGCCATCAGCTTGCGGGTGGTGTTGTCGATGGCGGCGATGTGGTCGGCGTCGAAGGCGTGCCGCATGCCGAGGGTGTAGGCGGTGATGCCGAGTCCGACCCCGAACGCCTGGGTGCCGACCGTGTAGTGATGCGGGATCACGAGGAGGAAGAGGACCCCGAAGGCGGCCACGTGCAGAGCGACGATCACGGTCAGCAGGCCGGCGGTGCGGAGGGTGTCCTCGCGGCGCCAGCGAAAGGACGGGACGGCGGCGGTTTCGGGCACGCCTTGGGACACGGTCATACGGACACGCTCCAGCACCTCGTGGATCAGCTTCGTGATGCCGTGGCCGGTCTCCTGGCTGACGGGTCGTACGTCCGCCGCCCGCCTTCCCAACCGCCTTGCGGCGGCCAGTGGCTGTCCCCTGCGGGACGTGGGCGACGAACTCCCCGATCACAGTGGCGAGGGCCGCTCCGGACTGAGCCCCTGAGGGCCGGCACCGGCTTCCCGAACACCACGGCCCGCTCACCCTAGAAGGCCGCGGGCAGTGGCTGCAAGGCTGCACAGCTGAACAGGTATGGAGGTCAGCACCTGTTCGCTGCGATGATGGACGCATGCATCTCGTCCCCGCGGAACACGCCGGGCGGCGCACCATTGACGGCCATCGGGTCTGCGATGCCATCGCCGCCGTCGGCGACCCCGAGCGCGTGCGCGCCTGGGCCGATCGCTTCTCGCTGCTCTCCGATCCCGGACGCCTGTCCTTGCTGTTCGCCCTCCAGGAGGCCGGCCCGATCGCCGTGTCCGACCTCGCCGTCGCCAGCGGGATGCGGGACACGGCCGTCTCCCAGGCTCTGCGTCTGCTGCGGACCGCGGGCATCGTCGAGGGCGAGAAGGACGGCCGGATCGTGCGCTACCGACTCGTCGAGGGCCCGGTCTCCGCGCTGCTGAAACACTGCGCGCCGGAATCGGCGGCCGAACCTGGCCCGGGCTGACGGTCCGCGCGGCTGCCCGCACACAGCCCAGAAAACGCAGCAGCGCCCGAGCCGACCGAAGCCGACTCAGGCGCTGCGTAGCAGGTCAGAGGGCATGTCCCTCGCCTACCAGCCGTAGGCCCTGTGGGACTCGAACCCACAACCAATGGATTAAAAGTCCACTGCTCTGCCAATTGAGCTAAGGGCCCCTGGTGATGTTGCCTCCACGAGCATAGCCGGACACGGCCGCGTCTCCGATCGGGTATCGGGGACACGGCCGTGCCGGAGGTGAAGATCCAGCCGGAGTGTCAGGGATCTACCTTTTCGGGGGCGCCCGCGGAAGCCTGGCCGGAGGCCGCCGCGCGGGACGCCTCCCGGGCGAGCGTGCGTTCGTGGGCCGGGTTGAGGAACCAGTGCCGGGCCGACGCGCCCCACCACGCCGCCGCGAAGCCGAGGACGACCAGGACGGCGACCGGGGCGTAGTTGAAGCTCTCCCAGGTGACCGGCGAGACCTGGGGCAGCATGAAGAGGACCGTGATCACGCCCACCCACACCACCGAGACGATGCCGATGGGGCGGGACCAGCGGCCCAGGTGCCACGGGCCCCGTGCGAAGTCGTCGCCCTTGCGCACCCGCAGCAGCGTCGGGATGACGTACGCGATGTACAGGCCGATGACGGCGATCGAGGTCACCGCCGCGTACGCCGTCACATTGATCAGATAAGGCAGGCCGAGGAGCAGCGCTCCGACCGCCGCCAGCCATACGGCGGCCACGGGTGTCCGGGTCCGCGGGCTCACCGTGTGCCACACATGCGAGAAGGGCAGCGCGCCGTCGCGTGAAAAGGCGTAGATCATGCGGCTGTTGGCGGTGACCGAGGCCATCCCGCAGAACAGCTGGGCGCCGATGACGACCAGGAGCAGCAGTTTGCCCGCTGTGGCGCCCAGGGCGTCCAGCAGGATCTGGGCCGGCGGCGCCCCGGTGGGCGAGGCGAGCTCCTTGTCGTAGGACTGGATGGCGAACGTGAAGCCGAGCAGCAGCACGAAGCCCGCTATCCAGGACGTCCAGATGGACTGGACGATGCCCTTGGGGCCGGCCGTCGACGCGTCGTGCGTCTCCTCCGTCATATGGGCGGAGGCGTCGTAGCCGGTGAAGGTGTACTGCGCCATCAGCAGGCCGAGGAGCACCACGTACACACCGCTGCCCCAGCCCGTGTTGTTCACGAACTTGGTGAACACGAAGGAAGCGGACTGGTGGTGGTCCGGTACGAAGGCCAGCGCGCCGACGATCACCCCGACCCCCAGGACGTGCCACCACACACTGATGTCGTTGAGGAGCGCGACGATCTTCACGCCGAAGGTGTTCAGGAGGCCGTGCAGCAGCAGGATCGCCGCGAAGAGCAGGACCGTTCGGCCCGGTGTGACCTTGAAGTCGAACTGCAGGTTCAGGTAAGCGCCCAGGAAGGACGCGGCGCCGAAGTCGATGCCCGCCGTCACCGCCACCTGGCCCAGCACGTTGAACCAGCCCGTGAACCAGGCCCAGGCGGCGGCCGTGCGCGGGGGCGCCAGCCGGTGGGCCCAGAAGTACAGGCCGGCGGAGGTCGGATAGGCCGAACAGATCTCGGCCATCGACAGGCCGACGAACAGTGTCATCAGGCCCACGGCGACCCAGCCCCAGGTGATCACCGACGGGCCGCCCGTGTTCATGCCGAACAGATAGAGGGTGAGGCAGCCGGAGAGGACCGAGATGATCGTGAAGGAGACCGCGTAGTTGGAGAACGCCGACATGCGGCGGGCAAGGACCTGCGTGTAGCCGAGCTGGGCAAGCCGTTCCTCGTCGGACAACCCCGAGTCGGAGGGTCCCGACTTCCCGCTCGCTATGGCGTCATCTGTCATGCCCCCAGCGATTCCCTCGCCAGAGTCGTGACATGCATCACAGCATGGCCAAAAAATGCCCCTTCGGGCCTGCCCACCGCCGGCGTTCCGCCCCAACACGCCGCAGGAACCATTGCCCCTGCCGCCGTTGCGCTGAAGGCACCCCGCACTGCCCCGTACGACCAGCTCGTTCTTCCCCGTCACCGGCGCTCTCGCCGAAGCCGACGACCGTCCCGTGCGCCGTTCCCCGGCCGCCGGAGACCTTTGCGCGGACCTCCGGCGTCCGGGCAACGCGAAGGGCCCGTACGACCGAAGTCGTACGGGCCCTCGCTCAGTTCACGCGGTGTCAGCCGTTGCGCTTCCAGCGCGGCTTGTCGTCGCGGCGGCCGAAGGAGGAGCCACCGCCGGTGCCGCGGTGCTCGTCACGGCGGCCGTAGGGGCGCTCGTGGCCGCCGGAGCGGAAGCCCGGGCGGTCGCCCTGGCGGTCGCGGTTGAACGGGCGGTCGCTGCCACGGTGACCGCCACGCTCGTCCCGGCGCTCGAAGGAGCGCCCGGCCGGACGGTCGTCACGGCGGAAGCCACCGCGGTCGTTGTCCCGGCGCTCGAAGCCACGGCCACCACGGTCGTCACGGCGCTCGAAGGAACGGCCACCACGGTCGTCCCGACGGTCGTCACGGCGGAACCCGCCACGGTCGTTGTCCCTGCGCTCGAAGCCACGGCCACCACGGTCGTCACGGCGCTCGAAGGAACGGCCACCACGGTCGTCCCGACGGTCGTCGCGGCGGAACCCGCCACGGTCGTTGTCCCGACGCTCGAAACCGCGGTCGCGGTCGCGGTTGAACCCGCCCCGGTCGTTGTCCCGACGCTCGAAGGAACGGCCACCGCGGTCGTCCCGGCGGAAGCCGCCACGGTCGTTGTCCCGACGCTCACGACGCTCGTACGACGACGGCGCCTGTGCCCGGTCCACGTCCTGCGCGGCGGGCTGCTCGGGCACCGACACCTCGGCCGCCTCGACGGCAGCCTCGGCCACCGCCGCCTGCGCCTCGGCCACCGCGGCCTCCGGGTCCTCGCCGCGCTCGCGGGCGACCCGGGCCACCAGGCGGTCGGCCTCCTCGCGCAGCTCGGTCGCGCGGCGCTGCGCCCGCTCCAGCTGCTTGGTGAGGTGCGCGACCTCACGCTCGGCCTGCTGCGCCGCGTTGCCCGCGGACTCGGCCTGGACCTCGGTCATCGAACGGGCGCCGGTGATCTCGGCGACCTCGGGCTCGAACGCCGTACCGGAGTTGATGAGGTGACGCCCGGCGTCGACGCCCGCGTCCTCCATCAGCCGGAAGATCTGGCGGCGCTGATGCGGCAGGGACAGCGAGACGACCGTGCCGGTGCGGCCCGCGCGAGCGGTACGGCCGGCGCGGTGCAGGTAGTCCTTGTGGTCACCGGCGGGGTCGACGTTCAACACGAGGTCGATGCCGTCGACGTGGATGCCGCGGGCGGCGACGTCGGTCGCCACCAGGCAGTTGACGTACCCGTCCTTGAAGTCGGCCAGCGTGCGGGTGCGCGCGCCCTGCGTCATGCCGCCGTGCAGCGCGTCGGCCTTCACGCCCGCCTCGCGCAGCTGCTCGGCGACCCGGTCGGCACCGAGCTGGGTGCGGACGAAGATGATGGTGCGGCCCTTGCGGGAGGCGATCGCGGCCGTGACCGGCGCCTTGTCCTTGGGCTTAACGATCAGGATGTGGTGCGACATGGTCGTCACCGCGCCCTGGGCGGCGTCCACCTCGTGCGAGACCGGGTTGTTCAGGTACCGGTCGACGAGGGTCTTGATCTCGTTCTCCATGGTGGCGGAGAAGAGCATCCGCTGACCGCCGGCCGGTACCTGGTCGAGCAGCTCGGTGACCTCGGGCAGGAAGCCCAGGTCGGACATCTGGTCGGCCTCGTCGAGGACGGCGATCTGCACGTCCTCCAGGGAGCAGGCGCCGCGGTTGATGATGTCGCGCAGCCGGCCCGGGGTGGCGACGAGGATGTCGACGCCGCGCTCCAGGGCGTAGATCTGGTTGCCCATCGACGTGCCGCCGCAGACGACCTTCATCTTCAGGCCGAGGACGTCGCCGTACGGCTGCAGGGCGTCCGCCACCTGCATGGCGAGCTCGCGGGTGGGGGTGAGGATGACCGCGCGGGGCTTGTGCTTCTCGGTGCGGCCGCCGGCGAGCGTCGCCAGGGTCGGCAGACCGAAGGAGAGGGTCTTGCCGGAGCCGGTGCGGCCACGGCCGAGGATGTCCTTGCCGGCCAGGGCGTCCGGGATGGTCGCGGCCTGGATCGGGAAGGGGGTGGTCACGCCGTTCTGGGCGAGCTTGCGCACGACGCCCTCGGGGAGGCCGAGGTCCGCGAACGTGACCTCGACAGCGTCCTCGGAGCCCTCGTTCTCGGGCACGACGACGTGATCAGTACTGGAAATGGACATGCGTAAGCGAAACCTTCCGGAGTCTCGTCGGCACGCGCCCGTCAACTCCGTGAATTCGCATTACGACCGCCTCTATGCGGTCAGCCACGGCAAGGGAGAGAACGCGCCACGCGGCGCTCTCTGCAATGGCGCCGGGCAATGGGATCAAACGATCTACCACCATACGCACCCTGCACACCCCAAGGCAAACCGAACCCCCGAGACGCTCGTCACGTCCCTACGCGGGCGATCCCGCCGTCGGCGCCGGCTCCCGCTCCGCCCACTGCGGCGCCGTCTCCTCGTGCGCCGACGACGACGGCTCGGCGACCGTCGGCTCCGGCGAGGCGGGGGTCGGCTGCTCGGTCGGGGTCGGCTGCGGCTCGGCCGTGTGCGTCGGGGTGGGCGACGCGACGGTCGGCGCGGGAACCCCGGGCTTCTCGCTCTTCCCGTTCCCGGGCTTGCCCGCGGGAGGGGCAGACCGGCCGTCCCCCGCGGACGGCGAGGCCGAGGGGGACGCCGACTTCCCGTCCTTCTCCTTGTCCCGCTTGCCGCCCTTGTGCTTGCCGTCGGCCACCCCGGCCCCGAACCCTCTGCCGGACACGCCCGACCCGCCGTCGGGTGCCTCACCGCCGCGCTGCCCCGCGGAGTGCGAGGGCTTCGCGCCGCCGGCCCCGTCCTCCCCCACGCTCATGCAGCCGGCGGCAGCGGCGACGGCCATGACCGTGGCGGCCAGACGGACGGGTACGTACAAGCGGCGCACGGGAAGCCACCTCCGAGGCGAGGGAAGGAGTCAACCTGCCCAACTCCCGCCGCCCACAAGAGGACACGCGCCCCGGTCATCCGTATCCCAGGGCGTGCAGCCGCGCGTCGTCGATCCCGAAGTGGTGCGCGATCTCGTGCACCACGGTCACCTCGGTCTCCGCGACGACGTCCTCCCGCGACGCGCACATCCTGAGCGTCGGCCCCCGGTAGATGGTGATGCGGTCCGGCAGCACCCCGGCGTACCACTCACCCCGGTCCGTCAACGGAGTGCCCTCGTAGAGCCCGAGCAGCTCGGGATCGTCCGCCGGCGGCTCGTCCTCGACGAACACCGCGACGTTGTCCATCAGTCGCGTCAGCTCCGGCGGGATCCGGTCGAGCGCCTCGGCGACCAGTTCCTCGAACTCCTCGCGCGTCATCTCCAGCACAGGCCCATTGTCGGCCACGGCCCGTCCGTACGAGAGTCATGGACCCCCTCGCATATCCACGCCCGCACTTGGGCATACGGGACCAATGGCCCGCGTCCCCGCCATCGCCGCCACCGTCCTGAACCGGGTACGCAAGTCCCCGCGCACCCTCGCCCGCCACTACCGCGCCCGCCGCCCCCACCCGACCCTCGAGCTGGTCCGGCAGCCGCACCCCTGGCCCCGCGCCCTGGGACTGGCCGCCGTCGTCCTGCTCGGCGCCTGGCTGGGGCTGCTGATCGTCGGCAACGTGCGGGTCCCGGTCGGCCCCATGGACACGACGATGACCCTGCGTCCGTCCCTCAGCGGCGGCACGAAGATCAACGTCTCACCGCTCGGCGCCCTGGAGCTGAACAGCCACCACGCGCCGCTCCGCCTGGACGTCAACGTCGACCAGCTCGACCCGGTCCGCGCCCAGGCCCTGGTGGACCACCCCGAACGCCTCGCCGGTCTTCAGGACGAGGTCGTCCACGACGTCGAGCACGGCACCCTCGACGTGGCCCTGCGCTCCTGTGTCGCCGTCGTGTCCGGGGCCACGGCCCTGGGCCTCGCGGTCTACCGCCGCCCCCGCCGCGCCCTCGCCGCCGGTGGCACGGCCCTGGCCCTCCTCATGGCCTGCGGAGCCTCCGTGTACGCGACCTGGAACCCCGAGTCCGTCCTCGAACCGAAGTACTCCGGCCTGCTCTCCTCCGCACCCTCACTGGTCGGCAACGCCCGCAACATCGTCACCGAATTCGATGTGTACCAGAAGGAGTTGGCCCGCCTGGTGACCAACGTGACGAAGCTCTACGACGTCACGTCCACCCTCCCCGCCTACCAGCCGGACCCGTCCACCATCCGTGTCCTGCACGTCTCGGACATCCACCTCAACCCCGCGAGCTGGAAGATCATCGCCTCGCTGGTGGACCAGTACAAGGTGAACGTGATCGTCGACACCGGCGACACGATGGACCACGGCTCGGCGGCGGAGAACGGCTTCCTCGACCCGATCGCGGACCTGGGAGCGCCGTACGTCTGGGTCCGCGGCAACCACGACTCGGACATCACCCAGCGCTATCTGCAGCGCATGAAGAACGTCCACGTCCTGGACGGCGGCCGGGCGGAGACGGTCGGCGGCCTGCGCTTCGCGGGCATGGGCGATCCGCAGTTCACCCCCGACCGCTCGAAGGTCCTCGGAGCCGCCCAGTCGGAGGAACTGGCCGGCGTCCGCCTGGCGGCGGCCCTGAGCGACCAGAAGAGCGCGGGCACCCCCGTCGACGTGGCCATGGTCCACGAGCCGTCGGCCGCCCGCGAGGTCGACGGAGAGGTGCCGCTGGTCCTGTGCGGGCACCTCCACCACGAGGGCGACGAGATCCTCCCGCGCGGCACCCGGCTCCGTATGGAGGGCTCGACGGGCGGCAGCGGCCTGCGCGCCCTGGAGCACAAGTACCCGGCCCCCGTCGAGGCCTCGATCCTCTACTTCGACCGCGACACCCGCCGCCTCCAGGCCTGGGACGCGATCAAACTGGGCGGCCTGGGCGAGACGACGGCGGAGGTCACCCGCCACCTCCCCAAGGGCTGAATCGATCAGCGGCCCCGCCGCGGGCAACCGGGAGCCGCCCCCTCCACTCCGGCCCCTTCAGCACCTTCCAGCTCCACCCCGTAAACCGTTTTGGCGATACCTCCCGCCATCCCATATGCTTCTCACGTCCCCGACGCGCTGAGAAGCGCCCAGGCGGGCCGATAGCCCTCATCGTCTAGCGGCCTAGGACGCCGCCCTTTCAAGGCGGTAGCACGGGTTCGAATCCCGTTGGGGGCACGCAAAACCGTGTGCGACACTGGTGGTCGCCCACGAGCTTGGTCCTGTGGAGCAGTTTGGAGTGCTCGCCACCCTGTCAAGGTGGAGGCCGCGGGTTCAAATCCCGTCAGGACCGCAAAGGCTTTAACAAAAAGCCTTGACGGCTGGGTAGCTCAGTTGGTACGAGCGATCGCCTGAAAAGCGATAGGTCGCCGGTTCGACCCCGGCCCCAGCCACAGCAAAGGCCCCGATCTCCGGATCGGGGCCTTGTTGTATGTCTTGTGGATCACGCCCGGCGTACGAGTTCGTGGTGCCGGTCGTGTGGGCGACGGTGGATGCGTGGTTGGCGGCTTCGTTGCAGGCGCGCAGGGATGCTTCGAGGGCCGACGCCTGTTGGGGCGTGGGCAGCAGCTTGACCCGGATCGCCAGTTTCACGAACAGAGAATCTAGATCGCGTCTCGCGTTCGATGAGGTGTATCCATACTGTTCACCGAATCAGATGAACAGTCGAACATGCCTTCTCGCGCTGATCATTTGCTGTGACCGATTGGCTCGCCTCATGCGGTTGGTGCAGTGGTCGGCCTTGGGGTGTTGATGGGGGATGTCGATGACTGACGAGTTCCACGGTTTCGCGATCGTCCGGCGCGGCTACGACCGCGCCCAGGTCGACGCCTACCTCGCCCAGCTGGCCGCAGGCGCGGCCTCCGACACACCGCCCGCCTTCGACCTCGCTCGCCGCGGTTACGACCGGGCGCAGGTCGACGCCCGGATCGCCGAACTGCGGGCCGGCTGAGGATGGCGGTCGGGCGGCTTGGCAGCGATCCGCTGCAGCGCTACGTTCTGGCTGGTCGGCGTGGGGCCAAGGGGGGCGGGGGACGATGAGCCGGGACGAGGCCAGGGCCATCCGGGATGTCGAGCTGGAGAAGGACCGGGCCCGGTACGGGCTGCTGGCCGTGGTGATCAGCAATCTGGCGATCGCGGGTGTGGCGGTCTTCGGGGTGTGGCGGCTCGACGGGGACAAGTCGGTGATCGTGGGCGTGCTCACGGCCGCCTTCACCGCGGTGAGCAGCATGACCACCGCCTATCTGGGGATCAAGGCCGTCTCGAACACCGCCAGGTCCATCGCGCTGGGCGACGGCGGCCCGCGGCAGCAGCCGCCGGCGCCCGCGCCGCCTCCGGCGCAGCGGACCGGCTGAGCCGCCCCCGCCGGGGCGCCGGGCGACAATTCGTTCGCCACGGATTTCCCCGGGATGAGATCCTGGATCGCGTATGTCTACGCACCCTGCCCCCGCCACCCCGGCCCTCGGCGCCCTCGCCCCCCGCCTGACCGAGCTGTCTTTGCGCGATGCGCACCGGCTCGGGCGCAGGCTCGAAGGCGCGCGCAAGATCCGTAAGCCCGAGGCCCAGGCCGCGGTCCTCGCCGAGATCGAGGCGGAGATCGCGAAGGCCGAGGAGCGGATGGGCGAGCGGCGCGGCCGGGCCCCCGCCGTCTCGTATCCCGAGCAGCTGCCGGTCAGCCAGAAGAAGGACGTCATCGCGGAGGCCATCCGCGATCACCAGGTCGTCATCGTCGCCGGTGAGACCGGGTCCGGAAAGACCACCCAGATCCCCAAGATCTGTCTTGAGCTGGGGCGCGGGGTCAGGGGGATGATCGGGCACACCCAGCCCCGGCGTATCGCCGCCCGTACGGTCGCCGAGCGCGTGGCCGAGGAGCTGGACACCCCGCTCGGCGAGGCCGTCGGCTGGAAGGTGCGGTTCACCGACCAGGTGAACCAGGACTCGACGTTCATCAAGCTGATGACGGACGGCATCCTGCTCGCCGAGATCCAGACCGACCGCGAGCTGCGCGCCTACGACACGATCATCATCGACGAGGCCCACGAGCGGTCCCTCAACATCGACTTCCTGCTCGGTTATCTCGCGCAGCTGCTGCCGAAACGGCCCGATCTCAAGGTCGTGATCACCTCCGCGACCATCGACCCGGAGCGCTTCTCGCGGCACTTCGGCGACGCCCCGATCATCGAGGTCAGCGGGCGGACGTATCCGGTGGAGGTGCGCTATCGCCCGCTCCTCGAAGAGGACGGCGAGGACTCCGACCGCGACCAGATCACCGCGATCTGTGACGCGGTCGAGGAGCTCCAGGGGGAGGGCAAGGGCGACATCCTCGTCTTCCTCTCCGGGGAGCGCGAGATCCGCGACACGGCGGACGCGCTGGTCAAGAAGAACTACCGGTTCACCGAGGTGCTGCCCCTCTATGCCCGCCTCTCGCACGCCGAGCAGCACCGCGTCTTCCAGCCGCACACGGGCCGCAGGATCGTTCTGGCCACGAACGTCGCCGAGACCTCGCTGACCGTCCCGGGCATCAAGTACGTCATCGACCCCGGCTTCGCCCGCATCAGCCGCTACAGCCACCGCACCAAGGTCCAGCGCCTGCCGATCGAGCCGATCTCGCAGGCCAGCGCCAACCAGCGCAAGGGCCGCTGCGGCCGTACGTCCGACGGCATCTGCATCCGCCTCTACTCCGAGGACGACTTCCTCGCCCGCCCGGAGTTCACGGACGCGGAGATCCTCCGTACGAACCTGGCGTCCGTCATCCTGCAGATGACCGCGGCCGGCCTCGGCGACATCGAGAAGTTCCCCTTCATCGACCCGCCGGACCACCGCAACATCCGCGACGGCGTGCAACTGCTCCAGGAACTGCACGCGCTGGACCCCGCGGAGAAGGACGTACGCAAGCGGCTCACCCCGACCGGCCGCAGACTCGCCCAGCTGCCCGTCGACCCGCGTCTGGCCCGCATGGTCCTGGAGGCCGACAAGAACGGCTGCGTCCGCGAGGTCATGGTCATAGCCGCCGCGCTGTCCATCCAGGACCCGCGCGAGCGCCCCGCAGACAAACAGGCGCAGGCGGACCAGCAGCACGCCCGCTTCAAGGACGAGACGAGCGACTTCCTCGCCTACCTGAACCTGTGGCGGTACATCCGCGAGCAGCAGAAGGAGCGGGGTTCGAGCTCCTTCCGCCGTATGTGCAAGCAGGAGTACCTCAACTTCCTGCGCATTCGCGAATGGCAGGACATCTACACGCAGTTGAGGACGGTCGCCAAGCAGATGGGCATCCACCTCAACGAGGAGGACGCCCCCGCCGACCGCATCCACGTCTCCCTCCTCGCCGGACTCCTGTCCCACATCGGCATGAAGGACGTGAAGGACGGCGCGAAGAACGAGTATCTGGGCGCCCGCAACGCCAAGTTCGCGATCTTCCCGGGCTCGGCCCTCTTCAGGAAGCAGCCGCGGTTCGTGATGTCCGCGGAGCTGGTGGAGACGTCCCGGCTGTGGGCCCGGGTCAACGCGAAGATCGAGCCGGAGTGGGTCGAGCCGCTCGCGGAGCATTTGCTGAAGCGGACGTACAGCGAACCGCACTGGGAGAAGGACCAGGCGGCCGTGATGGCGTACGAGAAGGTCACGCTGTACGGCGTCCCGATCGTCGCCCAGCGCAAGGTGAACTACGGCCGGATCGACCCCGAGGTCTCCCGTGAGCTGTTCATCCGCAACGCGCTCGTCGAGGGGGACTGGCGCACGCACCACAAGTTCTTCGCCGACAACCGCCGGCTCCTCAGCGAGGTCGAGGAGCTGGAGCACCGCGCCCGCCGCCGGGACATCGTCGTCGACGACGACACGCTGTTCGACTTCTACGACCAGAAGGTGCCCGAACACGTCGTCTCCGGCGCCCACTTCGACTCCTGGTGGAAGCGGAAGCGGCACGAGCAGCCGGAGTTCCTGGACTTCGAGCGGGAGATGCTCATCCGGGAGTCGGCGGAGGCGGTCACCAAGGCCGACTATCCGGACTCCTGGCGGCAGGGCCCGCTGAAGTTCCGTGTGACGTACCAGTTCGAGCCGGGCGCGGACGCCGACGGTGTGACGGTCCACATCCCGCTCCAGGTCCTCAACCAGGTCACGGACCAGGGCTTCGACTGGCAGATCCCGGGCCTGCGGGAGGAACTCGTCACCGAGCTGATCCGCTCCCTGCCGAAGCCGATCCGGCGCAACTACGTGCCGGCACCGAACTTCGCCAAGCGCTTCCTGGATACGGCCGTCCCGTTGCAGGAGCCTTTGACGGTGACGATGGCGCGCGAACTGAAGCGCATGGTCGGAGTCCCTTTCGAGGCGTCCGACTTCGACTGGTCGAAGGTCCCGGACCATCTGCGCATCACGTTCCGCATCGTCGACGAGCGGCGGCGCAAACTCGCCGAGGACAAGGATCTGGAGGCGCTACGGCTCCAGCTGAAGCCGAAGGCCCGCAAGGCCCTCTCCCAGGCCGCTGCGGCCACCGCCTCACGCGAGGGCGGCCAGTCCCTGGAGCGCAAGGGCCTGACGGACTGGACGATCGGCTCCCTGACCCGCGTCTTCGAGACCCGCCGGGCGGGCCAGCCGGTGAAGGCGTACCCGGCGCTGGTCGACGACGGTGACACGGTCTCGGTCCGCCTCTTCGACACGGAGGCGGAACAGGCGGAGGCGATGTGGAAGGGCACGCGCCGGCTGATCCTGCGCAACATCCCGGTCAGTCCGGCGAAGTTCGCGTCCGAGAAGCTGACGAACGCCCAGAAGCTCGCGCTGTCCGCGAACCCGCACGGCTCGATCCAGGGCCTGTTCGACGACTGCGCGATGGCGGCCGCGGACAAGCTGATCGGGGACTTCGGGGGCCCGGCGTGGGACGAGGAGTCCTACCGGAAGCTGTACGACAAGGTGCGCGCGGAGATCGTGGACACCACGGTCCGTACGGTGGGGCAGGTGCAGCAGGTGCTGGCCGCCTGGCAGGCCTGTGAGCGCCGTCTGAAGGCCGTACGCAGCCCTGCGCTGCTCCCGAACCTCCAGGACGTCCGGAGCCAGCTGGACGCCCTCGTGAAGCCCGGCTTCGTGACGGATACGGGCCTTCGGCGCCTGCCGGACCTGATGCGCTACCTGGTGGCCGCGGACCGCCGGCTCCAGCAGATGCCGACGGGTGTCCAGCGGGACACGACGCGCATGGAGAAGGTCCACGAGATGCAGGACGAGTACGCGTGGCTGCTGGAGCAGCTGCCCCAGGGCCGCCCGGTCCCGTCCTCCGTCACGGACATCCGCTGGATGATCGAGGAGCTCCGGGTCAGCTATTTCGCCCACGCGCTGGGTACGGCGTACCCGGTCTCCGACAAGCGGATCGTGAAGGCGATCGACGCGGCCGTCCCGTAAC
The DNA here is from genome assembly GCF_044465725.1 of Streptomyces sp. NPDC049541. Lineage (NCBI taxonomy): Bacteria > Bacillati > Actinomycetota > Actinomycetes > Kitasatosporales > Streptomycetaceae > Streptomyces > Streptomyces sp. NPDC049541. The sequence goes on from NZ_JBITLY010000003.1 coordinate 45,817, forward strand.
CGCCCGCACACACTGGGTGAGTTCGACCAGCGGGCTCACCCTCCTGTACAGTCTCTTCTCGCAGCGCAACGCACGAATAGCGCCGCGAAACCTGGTCCTGTGGAGCAGTTTGGAGTGCTCGCCACCCTGTCAAGGTGGAGGCCGCGGGTTCAAATCCCGTCAGGACCGCATTGAGAGAGGCCCGCACCACACAAGGTGCGGGCCTTCTTCATGCCCGCACACAGATGGAGGCCGCGCCCGCGGCGCAGCCGCAATCAGGTACAGCCAAATCCCGTCAGGACCGCATCGAGAGAGGCCCGCACCACACAAGGTGCGGGCCTTCTCCATGCCCGCACACAGATGGAGGCCGCGCCCGCGGCGCAGCCGCAATCAGGTACAGCAAATCCCGTCAGGACCGCATCGAAAGAGGCCCGCACCACACAAGGTGCGGGCCTTCTCCATGCCCGCACACAGATGGAGGCCGCGCCCGCGGCGCAGCCGCAATCAGGTACAGCAAATCCCGTCAGGACCGCATCGAAAGAGGCCCGCACCACACAAGGTGCGGGCCTCCTCCATGCCCGGCGCGGTATGTCAGCCCGTCCGGCGTTTGAGGACGAGGCCGTCCAGGCCGAAGCGGGGGGCTGGGGGGCGGCAGCCCCAGGGCGGTCGCCACAGCGGGCGTCACAGCGGGCACAGGCGTTCGGCGGAGCCCCACGCCGTCTTGACGGCGTCACATTCCGTCGGTACCCAGAAGACAGGGCCGTTCCCCGTTCGGCCCCGTGGAGGTGGCGTATGGCGGCGTCGGTCAGGCACGAGACACGGGCCCTGCTCCGTGCGCATCTGTCGGCCGCTTCCTCGTACGGCCACCTGACCCGCCACTGCCCGATATGCCACCACCTGCTGCGGCTGGCGATGGACTCACCGAGGGTCGGCGAGGTCCCGGACGAGGTCGTCGAGGAGGAAAGTGCCGCCGGCGCATGACGGCCGGCGGCCCAACGCCCGCCCCGCCAAGGGAATCTGGACCGCACGGCTCCTCTAGCGCACGGACGCCGACGGCAACAAGAACCGCGACATGTGACGGGTGTCACCGCATGAGTTTCTGAAACCGCGGTACTTACACCCCGCCTACAAGTGGTCAATTTTATATGTGCAATTGCACCACTCGGGGAGCCCTCCGGGAGGCCGCCGCAGGACACCCCCCAGCCGTGGCCCACAGGCGATCCGACACCCGCGCCCAGACTCCGACAAGGCCGCTCACAGCCCCCCGGACCAGCCGCACCACGCGCACAAAAAAGATCGCGCTGGACCCGGCGGAGTCCAGCGCGATCGACGACGCACCCTGTTACTTGCTTGGAAAGCTCTGAAGAGCGTGGGCGTGGAGCCTGTTGGGGCAGACCCCGCGTCGCTTGGAACCAGGGTTCGGGCGCCACGGCAAGTGGGGGACCTGCCGGTTTGCCCGGTTATGCAGTTGTTCAGGCCTCGCTGCGCTGCTGCGGGATGCCCGCGAGCAGTGCACGGACCTCCGCCTCGCGGTAGCGGCGGTGCCCGCCGAGCGTTCGAATCGAAGTGAGCTTTCCGGCCTTCGCCCACCGCGTGACCGTCTTGGGGTCGACGCGGAACATCGTGGCGACCTCAGCCGGGGTCAGCAGCGGCTCGGCATCAGGGGTGCGAGCGGTCATGAGCGGCCTCCTCGGGAGAACCGAACCTTCTCGGTTCTTTCCTCTAAATTCTGCACCTTGACCCGCGTTGCCCGAAATGGTGGACGCGGGTCGAGTCGGTTATAGGACGAACGGCTTGTCCTCGGCACTACAACTACACCATCTGTCCAGCCGCGTCGGCCAAACCGATGGAATTGCCCCTCCAGGTGTTCATCAGCGACGGAAGCCGATGGACCATGCCATAACGGACAGTCACGCCACTGTGACGATCAGTCACAGGACAATCAGGAGCCACGAGACCCCCCAAAGCGTGCAATGCTGAGATTCCGCCCACAGTGGTACGCACCGGGACGGACGGAGCCCTCCCCGGACTCCTTGTCCTATTTTGGCACGAGGAGGGGCAAGGGACGCAAGGGCCGCGTAAGTGCGGTCCGTCACGCTTGGCACCGCTTGAGATGAACGCCCGGATCGGGACCTACGTCCCATGTTGACGAAACCTCAGGAAACTCAGAGCACACTTCGGTGCGAGGACGAAACCCCAAAACGGGCGATTCGTCAAACGTCAGTTCGTTACCTGAGGTGGCTCTCAGTTGGCCGAGCGCCGGTCCCGGACCGCCCGCCAGCGCTCCACCAGCCGCGCGTACGCCGCCCCCGCGGCCGCCCCGTCGCCCTGCCGCAGCGCCTCGATGCCCTCGGCGACGTCCGCCGCGGAGTGATCGTCCTCGAGCTCGCCGGCCGGCAGCGTGTGCACCAGGCCGCCGTAGTCCAGCTCCACCGTCGAGCGCGGGTGGAACTCCTCCAGCCAGCGCCCCACGTCCACCAGGCCGTCGATCAGCGGCCCCTCGTCGATGCCGTCCTTCAGGGCCCGCAGCGCCCGCGCCACCCGCCGCCGCGCCTGCACCATCGGCGTCTGGTAGCGCAGCATCGGGGGGACCTCGCCGGAGCCCTTGTCGAAGCGCCGCTCCTCGTCCGCCACCAGCACGAACCAGTGCAGCGGCACCTGCCAGGTCGCCGTGCGGATCCACGGGCGGGCGTCCGGATTGCGCACCAGCCAGCGCTCGTAGTCCTGGGTCGCCTGGCGTCGTACGACCTCCGGGAGCACCGCGTCCAGGACCGGCCTCGGTAGCTCCTCGGGGAGCTCCTGAAGGGCCTGCCAGCCGCGCAGCCGGGTCCGCCAGGGACACACGCACAGCACCCCGTCGGCCTGCAGCACGAAGGCGTCGCTGCTCTCGTGCACCGGCACCGGGATCGGCGGGGTGGGCACCAAGTCGGCCAGGGAGCGGCGCAGTTCGTCCTGGTACGAGGGCCGGTCGGCGCGCCGGGCATAGCGCGCCCAGTGGCTGCGCTCCGGCTCGGGGAAGGCGGCCAGCGGCTCGTACACGCGCAGATACGTCGCGTACGGGACGATCACCGAGGACACCTTGGGCACGCCTGCTCCCTCCCCCGCCCACCATCGGGAAAACCTGCGGAACCCGCTCACAAACCAGCGGGAAATCTATGCAAATCGTCGCACGGGCGTACTCCGGGAGTGGGTGATCCTGAGCACTGCGCGGTGACGGGGGCGCCCAGGCTCTAATCTCATGCTCACAGCACCCGCCACCCCCACGGGAGCTGGTCTTTGACCGCCGCTAGCTACTCAGGAGTCACCACAGTGACCGACGTAACCGGCGCACCTGCTGATGTACTGCACACCCTGTTCCACTCGGACCAGGGCGGACATGAGCAAGTCGTGCTCTGCCAGGACCGCACCAGCGGCCTCAAGGCCGTCATCGCCATCCACAGCACCGCCCTGGGCCCCGCCCTCGGCGGTACCCGCTTCTACCCTTACGCGAACGAGGCGGAGGCCGTCGCCGACGCGCTGAACCTCGCGCGCGGGATGTCGTACAAGAACGCCATGGCCGGTCTCGACCACGGCGGCGGCAAGGCCGTGATCATCGGCGACCCGGAGAGGGACAAGACCGAGGAACTGCTGCTCGCCTACGGGCGCATGGTCGCCTCCCTCGGCGGGCGCTACGTCACCGCGTGCGACGTCGGTACGTATGTCGCCGACATGGACGTCGTGGCCCGGGAGTGCCGCTGGACGACCGGACGCTCCCCGGAGAACGGCGGCGCCGGCGACTCCTCCGTCCTCACCGCCTTCGGCGTCTACCAGGGCATGCGGGCCAGCGCCCAGCACCTGTGGGGCGACCCCTCGCTGCGCGGCCGCAAGGTGGGCATCGCGGGCGTCGGCAAGGTCGGCCATCACCTGGTGCGGCACCTGCGCGACGAGGGCGCCGAGGTCGTCGTCACCGATGTGCGCGAGGAGGCCGTGGGGCGGATCCTCGCGGCGCACCCGGAGGGCGTCAGCGCCGTCGCCGACACCGCGACCCTGATCCGCGTCGAGGGCCTGGACATCTACGCCCCCTGCGCGCTCGGCGGTGCCCTGAACGACGACACCGTGCCCGCGCTGACCGCGAGGATCGTCTGCGGTGCCGCCAACAACCAGCTCGCCCATCCGGGCGTCGAGAAGGACCTCGCCGACCGCGGGATCCTCTACGCGCCGGACTACGTGGTGAACGCCGGCGGTGTCATCCAGGTCGCCGACGAACTGCACGGCTTCGACTTCGAGCGGTGCAAGGCGAAGGCGGCGAAGATCTTCGACACCACGCTGGCCATATTCGCACGTGCGAAGACGGACGGTATTCCGCCCGCCGCGGCGGCCGACCGGATCGCCGAGCAGCGGATGCACGAGGCGGCCACAGGACGCAGTCTCTGACCTTCGGGAGGTTTGGCCGGTACCCGTCGGCGCACACTTAGAGAGAACTCTCACGTTCGTCGGCGGGTCGCCTGCCGAGAAGTGGTTAAAATCGCGGTTGACCAGCGGGGACGGGGCGCCCCGAGGGTCCTGGACCCGGGCCCGTCCTGCGGGCGACGTACCGTATGGGCGCGGGCTCAGGTACCGTGGAAGCCCTACGGACCGGTCTCTCCGCGGAGAGCCCGTTCCAGATCATGAACGCGTGTCAAGACTCTGGGGCCGTCGAGCCCCGTCACCGAGGGGGTCGAGCCATGGGGCGCGGCCGGGCCAAGGCCAAGCAGACGAAGGTCGCCCGCCAGCTGAAGTACAACAGCGGCGGGACTGACCTGTCGCGTCTGGCCAGTGAGCTGGGCGCTTCGACTTCGAGCCAGCCGCCGAACGGCGAGCCGTTCGAGGACGACGAGGACGAAGACGACCCGTACGCCCAGTACGCGGATCTCTACAACGACGACGATGAGGACGAGGACGACGAGTCCGGTCCCACGTCGTCACAACATCGCCGCGGCGCTTGACGCACTAGCTGTGCTTGACCCGGTCCGGGGTGGTCCACACCACCGGACCGGGTTTTGCGCTGTCCCAGCGGACCTCAGGCGCTGTAGTCGCCGACCAGCTCCGCGCCCGTCGCGTGATCGCCGCGCTCGGTGATCTCTCCGGCGACCCATGCCTCGACGCCGCGGTCGGCCAGCGTCGCCAGGGCCACGTCCGTGGACTCCTCGGGGACGATGGCGATCATGCCCACGCCCATGTTGAGGGTCTTCTCCAGCTCCAGGCGCTCGACCTGACCCGTCCTGCCCACGAGGTCGAAGACGGGGGCCGGGGTCCAGGTGGAGCGGTCGACGATCGCGTGCAGGTCGTCGGGGATGACACGGGCGAGGTTCGCGGCGAGGCCGCCACCGGTGACATGGCTGAACGCGTGCACCTCGGTGGTGCGGGTCAGGGCCAGGCAGTCCAACGAGTAGATCTTGGTCGGCTCCAGCAGTTCCTCGCCGAGGGTGCGGCCGAACTCCTCGATCCGCGCCTCCAGCGACAGACCCGCCTGGTCCAGCAGGACATGCCGGACGAGCGAGTACCCGTTCGAGTGAAGCCCGGAGGCCGCCATGGCGATCACCGTGTCACCCGTACGGATGCGATCCGGACCCAGCAGCCGGTCGGCCTCCACCGCGCCCGTACCGGCGCCGGCGACATCGAAGTCGTCCGGGCCGAGCAGCCCCGGGTGTTCGGCCGTCTCGCCGCCCACGAGGGCGCAGCCGGCCAGCACACAGCCCTCCGCGATGCCCTTGACGATCGCGGCCACCCGCTCGGGGTGGACCTTGCCGACGCAGATGTAGTCGGTCATGAACAGCGGCTCGGCGCCGCACACCACGATGTCGTCCATGACCATCGCGACCAGGTCGTGACCGATGGTGTCGTACACACCGAGCCGGCGGGCGATGTCGACCTTGGTGCCCACGCCGTCCGTGGCGGAGGCCAGGAGGGGACGCTCGAAGCGCTTGAGGGCGGAGGCGTCGAAGAGGCCGGCGAAGCCGCCGAGGCCGCCGAGGACCTCGGGGCGCTGCGTCTTCTTCACCCACTCCTTCATCAGCTCGACCGCGCGGTCGCCCGCTTCGATGTCGACGCCCGCGGCTGCGTAGCTGGCACCAGTTGTCTCAGACATGGCTATGAGAGCTTTCGTGTCGTACGGCAGGTAGGGCGGGCTCTACGGGCGACGGATCGCGTCGGCCGCGGCCGTGGCTGCGGGACCCGCGGCCAGCTCGGTCTCCAGGAGCTGCTTGCCGAGCAGCTCGGGGTCCGGGAGCTCCATCGGGTACTCGCCGTCGAAGCAGGCGCGGCACAGGTTCGGCTTGGCGATGGTGGTCGCCTCGATCATGCCGTCGATGGAGATGTACGCCAGGGAGTCGGCGCCCAGCGAGGTGCCGATCTCGTCGATGGTCATGCCGTTGGCGATGAGCTCGGCGCGGGTGGCGAAGTCGATGCCGAAGAAGCAGGGCCACTTCACGGGCGGGGAGGAGATCCGGATGTGGACCTCCGCCGCGCCCGCCTCGCGGAGCATGCGCACCAGGGCCCGCTGGGTGTTGCCGCGCACGATCGAGTCGTCCACGACCACCAGGCGCTTGCCCTTGATGACTTCCTTAAGCGGGTTCAGCTTCAGACGGATGCCGAGCTGGCGGATGGTCTGCGAGGGCTGGATGAAGGTCCGGCCGACGTACGCGTTCTTCACGAGACCCGCGCCGAAGGGGATGCCGGAGGCCTCCGCGTAGCCGATGGCGGCCGGGGTGCCGGACTCCGGGGTCGCTATGACCAGGTCGGCCTCGACCGGGGCTTCCTTGGCGAGCTTGCGGCCCATCTCCACACGGGAGAGGTAGACGTTCCGGCCGGCGATGTCGGTGTCCGGGCGGGCCAGGTACACATACTCGAAGACACAGCCCTTGGGCTTCGCTTCCGCGAATCGGGAGGTGCGCAGACCGTTCTCGTCAATGGCGACGAACTCGCCCGGCTCGATCTCGCGGACGTAGCTCGCGCCGCAGATGTCGAGGGCGGCGGACTCGGAGGCGACGACCCAGCCGCGCTCCAGACGGCCGAGGACCAGCGGGCGGATGCCCTGCGGGTCACGGGCGGCGTACAGGGTGTGCTCGTCCATGAAGACGAGCGAGAAGGCGCCCTTGACCTGCGGAAGGACCGTGTGTGCGGCCTCCTCGATGGTCAGCGGCTTGCCGTCCGCGTCCTCCTGGGCGGCGAGCAGGGCCGTCAGGAGGTCGGTGTCGTTGGTGGCCGCCACGCGAGGTGTACGGCCGCCCTCCTTCTTCGGGAGGTCGGCGACCATCTCGGCGAGCTGGGCCGTGTTGACCAGGTTGCCGTTGTGGCCGAGCGCGATGGAGCCGTGCGCGGTGGCACGGAACGTCGGCTGGGCGTTCTCCCACACGGAGGCGCCGGTGGTCGAGTAGCGGGCGTGACCGACCGCGATATGACCCTGGAGGGAACCGAGCGAGGTCTCGTCGAAGACCTGGGAGACGAGGCCCATGTCCTTGAAGACGAGGATCTGGGAGCCGTTGCTGACCGCGATTCCCGCGGATTCCTGGCCCCGATGCTGGAGGGCGTAGAGCCCGAAGTAAGTGAGCTTGGCGACCTCTTCACCGGGAGCCCAGACTCCGAAGACGCCGCAGGCGTCCTGGGGGCCCTTCTCACCGGGGAGCAGATCATGATTGAGTCGACCGTCACCACGTGGCACGGTTCCGAGTGTAGGCGAGATCGACCACTGGTCCGAATTGGGGACAACCGCCCTTCATGGATCACTGTTCGGCGACCGCCTTGGCGGTTTCTCCGTTTGCGCTGGTCAGCGTGAGGGTTTGCTGATCCAACCCGTAGCTGACGGTGCCGTCGAAGAGCCGCAGGAGGCTCTTCTCCGTATGCATGAGTGAGGTGTCGCACATCATTCGGGTGGTGGACGGGGCCCCGAGGGTGATATGTCCGTCGCGGACCGTGGCGCCCGCGGTGACGTGGTTGCAGCCGAGGCGGCCGGTGACCTTCCCGGACTTCTTGTCGAAGGTGAGGTACGCGGACCTCGTCTGCTGCGGTGGCAGGTCGGTCGCCGTGCCGTTGGTGTCGCCGAGTGCCGTGATCGTCCACTTCGTGCCGTACAGAGAGGCGTCCCTGGCGTCCTTCTCCTTGGTCAGCCGGATGCGGTCGCCGTCGTGGGCGGTGAGCGTCAGGCCGTCGCCCTTGGTCTCGACCGTGAGCGTGTGGCCGATGAGGGTGGCGGCGAGTGCCCGCTCGAAGGCCATGCGCCGGGGCTCGCAGGCCATCAGGGTCTGGCGGGCGTTCGTCAGTTCGAGGCGGTGGTCCTTGAAAGCGGCCTTCGCGCCGAACTCGTTGCAGCCGTAGTTGCCCACGGCGGTTCCGTCCGCGCGGATCCGGAGGTCGGCGTCGGCGGGAGCGCGCCGGGTGGTGCCGTCCACGGTGACGCTGTCGACCTTCCAGTGGACGCCGGACACCTCCGAGGCGACGGAGGCGGTGCCCGTGTCGCTTCCGCACGCCATGACGAGCGGAAGGACGGTCAGGACGGCGAGGGTGAGTCGCTGTTTGCCCCTGCCCAGTTTGTCCATGCCGATGGGACGAAAGGGACGGAAGTCCGGTTCCCCCGTTCACCTCATCAGCGGCAGCAGCCCGCTCAGGTCCGCCCGTTCCCCACTCGCGCTGACCTGCGCGTCCTGGACGGCATCCGCCCAGGTCACCCGCCCGGTCGCGAGGCGGATCCAGGTCAGCGGATCGGCCTCGACGACGTTCGGCGGGGTGCCACGGGTGTGCCGGGGGCCCTCGATGCACTGCACGACGGCGTACGGCGGGATCCGCACCTCGGTGGCGCCGCCGGGCGCCTTGGCGGCCAGGGCGTCGGCGAGCAGCCGGGTGCAGGCGGCGAGAGCCTGGCGGTCGTACGGCACTTCGAGGCCCGGCACGGCGGCGTTCAGGTCGTCGGTGTGGACGACGAGTTCTACGGTGCGGGTGACGACGTAGTCGGTGAGGGGCAGGGCACCGACGTTGGTCTCGAGCAGCCGCGTGCCGGGGTGCTCGTCGAGCAGCCGACCGAGGCTCTGCTCGACGTCGGCGAGGTAGGCGTCGAGATCGGTGTGCTGCTCGGCGAGGTGCCGGGTGAAGTCGTCGATGGCCGAGGAGTTGGCGGCGGTGGCGAAGGGCCAGTCGAGCAGCACGGCGTCCTGCTCGGCGGGCTCCGGCTTGTCGAGCGCCCGGTGTACGGCCGTCACCGCCATCCCGATGTGCGCGACCAGCTCCCGCACGCTCCACTCACCGAGCCGCGTGGGCCCGGCCAGCTGCTCGGGGGTCATGGTGCGCACGGCCGCCCGGACATTCCCGAACTGGGCCAGGACGGCATTGCGGATCTTGACGGGGTCGTACGTACGGGCGCGCTTCTTGGCCGGGGGCATGGCGGTGAGCCTATGCCTTGTGCTGCAAGGCCTGCATCGGTCGGACGCCCACGGATCAGTAGGCCCGGGTCGATCACCCGTGGGTGTGATGGACGGCGAAAGCCGCCCCACACCGCCGGCCCCTGACAACACTGGTCTTCGCCTGGAAGGGGGTGCAACATGACGGACATGGCCGAGCGCACGTCTCAGATGTCGGTGGAGGAGTTCGAAACGATCGCCTCCGCCGCTCCCGAGACCGTCACGTTGGAGTTCATCAACGGACGGATCGGAGTCAAGAAGGTGGCGGACGGAGACCACGACACCATCGTCACGTGGCTGGCCCGGCGCTGTATGCAGACCAGGCCTGACCTGGACCTGTACCAGGGCCGAGGGCTCAGGGTGGAGGCGTATCGGGAAGGCAGGGTGAAACCGGATGCGGTGCTCGTACCGGAAGCCCACTTCGCGGGACAGGGCGAGTGGGCCGACCCGGACGGCGCGCTCATGGTCGTCGAGGTCACCTCGTATGACTCGGACACCGACCGACGGGACCGGCACGAGAAGCCGACCGCGTACGGGCAGGCCGGGATCCCTCTGTATCTCCTGATCGACCGGGACTCCTGCACGGTCACGGTGCACAGCAACCCGGACCGGCAGGTCGGCGGCTACCGCACCGTCCAGACCTCGAAGTTCGGCGAGAAGGTGTCCGTACCGGGTCCGATGGACATCGAGTTGGACACGGAGATCCTCAAGAACTACGTCCGCTGAACGCCCGACCAGCCGAGAAGGCCCCGCCGGAGACGTGATCCGGGCGGGGCCTTCACCGTCGTACGACCGCCTACGCGAGCAGCGCCGGGATCGTCCCCTCGTGGGCCTCACGCAGCTCTTCCAGGGACAGTTCGAACTCGCCTTGCAGCTCGACGCTGTCGCCGTCCACGACACCGATGCGCGTGACGGGCAGGCCGCGCGCGCCGCACATGTCGTTGAAGCGGACCTCCTCGGAGCGCGGCACGGCGACGACCGCGCGCCCCGCCGACTCGGAGAAGAGGAAGGTGAACGCGTCGAGCCCGTCCGGTACGACCAGGCGCGCGCCCCTGCCGCCGAGCAGCGCCGACTCCACGACCGCCTGGATCAGACCGCCGTCCGACAGGTCGTGCGCGGAGTCGATCATGCCGTCGCGGGAGGCGGAGATCAGGATCTCGGCCAGCAGGCGCTCACGCTCCAGGTCGACCTTCGGGGGCAGACCGCCGAGGTGGTCGTGCACCACCTGCGACCAGGCCGAACCGCCGAACTCCTCACGCGTGTCGCCGAGGAGGTACAGCAGCTGCCCCTCCTCCTGGAAGGCGACCGGCGTGCGGCGGGCCACGTCGTCGATGACACCGAGGACCGCGACCACGGGCGTCGGGTGGATGGCCACCTCGCCCGTCTGGTTGTAGAGCGACACGTTGCCGCCGGTCACCGGGGTGCCCAGCTGCTGGCAGGCGTCGGCGAGGCCGCGGATGGCCTCCGCGAACTGCCACATCACGGCCGGGTCCTCGGGCGAGCCGAAGTTCAGGCAGTCGGAGACGGCCAGCGGCTTGGCGCCGGTCGTGGCGACATTGCGGTACGCCTCCGCGAGGGCCATCTGTGCGCCCGCGTACGGGTCGAGCTTGGCGTACCGGCCGTTGCCGTCCGTCGCGATCGCGACGCCGAGGCCGGACTCCTCGTCGATGCGGATCATGCCCGAGTCCTCGGGCTGGGCCAGCACCGTGTTGCCCTGCACGAAGTGGTCGTACTGCGAGGTGATCCACTTCTTGGAGGCCTGGTTGGGGGAGCTCACCAGCTGGAGGACCTGCTGCTTGAGCTCCTCGCTCGAAGCGGGCCGCGGCAGCTTGTTCGCGTCGTCGGCCTGCAGCTCGTCCTGCCAGGACGGGCGGGCGTACGGCCGCTCGTAGACCGGACCGTCGTGCGCGACCGTCCGCGGGTCGACATCGACGATCTTGCCGCCGTGCCAGTAGATCTCCAGGCGGTCGCCGTCCGTGACCTCACCGATGACGGTGGCGATGACGTCCCACTTGTCGCAGATCTCCAGGAACCGGTCGACCTTCTCCGGCTCGACGACCGCGCACATGCGTTCCTGCGACTCGCTCATGAGGATTTCCTCGGGCGAGAGCGTGGAGTCGCGCAGGGGTACGTCGTCCAGGGTCACGCGCATGCCGCCGGAGCCGTTGGAGGCCAGCTCGGACGTGGCACAGGACAGGCCCGCCGCACCCAGGTCCTGGATGCCGACGACCAGCTTCTCCTTGAAGGCCTCCAGGGTGCACTCGATGAGCAGCTTCTCCTGGAAGGGGTCACCGACCTGCACGGCCGGGCGCTTCGACGGCTTCGCGTCGTCGAAGGTCTCGGAGGCCAGGATCGACGCGCCGCCGATGCCGTCGCCACCGGTCCGGGCCCCGTACAGGATGACCTTGTTGCCCGCGCCGGACGCCTTCGCCAGGTGGATGTCCTCGTGCCGCATCACACCGATGGCACCGGCGTTGACCAGCGGGTTTCCCTGGTAGCAGGCGTCGAAGACGACCTCGCCGCCGATGTTGGGCAGGCCCAGGCAGTTGCCGTAGCCGCCGATACCGGCGACGACACCGGGCAGGACGCGCTTGGTGTCGGGGTGGTCGGCCGCACCGAAACGCAGCGGGTCGACGACCGCGACCGGGCGGGCGCCCATCGCGATGATGTCGCGCACGATGCCGCCGACGCCGGTGGCCGCGCCCTGGTAGGGCTCGACGTACGACGGGTGGTTGTGCGACTCGACCTTGAAGGTGACCGCGTAGCCCTGGCCGACGTCGACCACGCCCGCGTTCTCACCGATGCCGACGAGCAGGGCGTCCGACTGGGGGGCCTTCTCGCCGAACTGGCGCAGGTGCACCTTGCTGCTCTTGTACGAGCAGTGCTCGGACCACATGACGGAGTACATGGCGAGCTCGGCACCGGTGGGCCGGCGGCCGAGGATCTCGACCACGCGCTCGTACTCGTCCTTCTTCAGGCCGAGTTCGGCCCAGGGCAGCTCGACGTCGGGGGTCGCGGCCGCGTGCTCGACCGTGTCCAGAGGCGTCCGGCTCATGCTTTGACCAGCTTCTTGAGGATCGAGGTGAAGAAGGGGAGGCCGTCGGTGCGGCCAGAGCCGATGAGGGGCTCGACGGCGTGCTCCGGGTGCGGCATGAGGCCTACGACGTTCCCGGCCTCGTTGGTGATGCCGGCGATGTCGTTGAGCGAGCCGTTGGGATTGAAGTCCAGGTACCGGAACGCGACCCGGCCCTCGGCCTCCAGCTTGTCCAGCGTGTACTGGTCGGCCACATAGCGGCCGTCCATGTTCTTCAGCGGGATGTGGATCTCCTGGCCCTGCGCGTAGTCGACGGTCCAGGCGGTGTCCGCGTTCTCCACCCGCAGCTTCTGGTCGCGGCAGATGAAGTGCAGGTGGTCGTTGCCGAGCATGCCGCCCGGGAGGAGGTGGGCCTCGGTGAGGATCTGGAAGCCGTTGCAGATACCGAGGACCGGAAGGCCGCCCTTGGCCTGCTCGATGACCGTCTCCATCACCGGCGAGAAGCGGGAGATGGCGCCGGCCCGCAGATAGTCGCCGTAGGAAAAACCGCCGGGGAGGACGACCGCGTCCACCTGGTGGAGGTCCTTGTCCTTGTGCCAGAGGGCGACCGGTTCCGCGCCCGCAAGGCGGATCGCGCGCTGGGTGTCCCGGTCGTCCAGGCTGCCCGGGAAAGTGACGACGCCAATACGAGCGGTCACTTCGCGGCCTCCGCGACTTCCTCCACCTTGACGGTGAAGTCCTCGATCACGGTGTTGGCGAGGAAGGATTCCGCAAGATCGTGGATGCGGGCGAGGGCGGCCTCGTCGACCGGCCCGTCAACTTCCAGTTCGAATCGCTTTCCCTGACGTACGTCGGAGATGCCGTCGAAACCCAGACGCGGCAGTGCGCGCTGCACCGCCTGGCCCTGGGGGTCGAGGATCTCCGGCTTGAGCATGACGTCGACTACGACGCGTGCCACGTGCACTCCCGGTGGTGTGGTGCGGAGCAGGTTCCTGCAGTGGTTTCAGACTACCTGCACAAAATTTCTACGCGCGTCGACTTGTAGGAATCTACGTGACGCCTGTCACGATCCGGCGCGGCGGCGGGCCCCTCCAGAAAATTTCCGGGAAAGATCTGGGATCGACATACGAAACCTATTGCGCTCGGACACGCGGGAGGATTTAGTCGGGCTTCACATTGCATTGTCGGGCACTGTACAAATGAATTGTCAGCGTGCCGCACGAAGGGACCGATTATTCGTGGCGCAGAAGGTCGTGGTCACTCTCTTTGACGACATCGACGGCTCGGAAGCGGCGGAAACGATCGCCTTCGGACTCGACGGCAAGTCGTACGAGATCGACCTGAATCAAGCCAATGCCAAGAAACTGCGTAAGGCGCTCGCGCCGTACGTGGAGGCCGGCCGCAAGCGGTCGAAGTCGGGCCGGACCTACCGGCAGACGGAGGTCGCCCCCGACCCGGCGGCCGTCCGCGCCTGGGCCCAGGCCAACAAGATGGACGTCCCCGCCCGCGGCCGGATCCCCAAGAAGGTCTACGAGGCCTTCAGCGCGGCGCAGTAGCCGCCGCCCGACGACCGGTCACCGGCCCCTCGGGAGAACCGACTTGCGCTGCACCCCTCCTGGTCAGCTAGAGTCTGGAGCACGCCGAGGGGCAAGGCCGAAAGGCCCGGCTCACGGAGTACATGCGGGTGTAGTTCAGTAGCAGAACATCCCCCTTCCAGGGGGAAGGCGCAGTGTGCAATTCCTGTCACCCGCTCTGCACCGTCGGCCAGAACCACTCTTGTGGATCAGGTAGGCTGGTGCTCGCGCCGATCGGTGGGAGCCGGTCGGAGGCAATGCGGACGTAGCTCAGTTGGTAGAGCGCAACCTTGCCAAGGTTGAGGTCGCGAGTTCGAGCCTCGTCGTCCGCTCTGATGGAAGGCCTCAGTCTTATGACTGGGGCCTTCGTCGTGTTCAGCATCTCTCCCTCCGTCCCTCTGACATTTGTCATGCCGAGTGATGACAGCGCGCACTGCTGCCGGGTCCCGGTCGCCGGGACGCTGAAGTCATGGACACGAACGAACACGAACACGTGATTGAGGTCACTGACCTGCGGCGTGTGTACGGGGGCGAGTTCGAGGCGGTGCGCGGAATCTCTTTCTCCGTCGGCCGCGGCGAGATCTTCGCCCTGCTCGGCACCAACGGCGCGGGCAAGACGTCGACGGTCGAACTGCTGGAGGGACTCGCCCGGCCGGCCGGGGGCCGGGTACGGGTGCTCGGCCACGATCCCTACGACGAGCGGGCCGTCGTACGGCCGAGGGTCGGGGTGATGCTGCAGGAGAGCGGGTTTCCGTCCGAGCTGACCGTCGCGGAGACCGCTCGGATGTGGGCGGGATGTGTGAGCGGGGCGCGGCCCAAGGACGAGGCGCTGGCGCTCGTCGGGCTCCGGAACCGGGCCGACGTACGGGTGAAGCAGTTGTCCGGGGGTGAACGGCGGCGGCTGGACCTGGCGCTCGCGCTGCTCGGCGAGCCCGAGGTGCTGTTCCTGGACGAGCCCACGACCGGGCTCGACGCCGAAGGACGCCGGGACACCTGGGAGTTGGTACGGGCGCTGCGCGACGGCGGCACCACCGTGCTGCTCACCACGCACTACCTGGAGGAGGCGGAGGGGCTGGCCGACCGGATCGCGATCCTGCACGAGGGGCGCGTCGCGGCGACCGGGACGCCGGCCGAGGTGACCGCCGCGCAGCCCTCGCGGATCTCCTTCCGGCTGCCCGACGGCTACTTCCTCGGGGACCTGCCGCCGCTCGCTGAGCTGGGGGTGTGCGGGCACGAGGTGGACGGGAACCTCATACGGCTGCGGACGCGGGAGTTGCAGCGGGCGGCCACCGGGCTGCTGGTGTGGGCCCAGAAGGCGCGGGTGGAGCTGCGGGGGCTGGATGTGCGGTCGGCCTCGCTGGAGGAGGCGTTCCTGGGGATCGCGCGGGAGCGGGCGATGGCGGCGTGAACGCGGTAGCTCTTGCTCCGGTCGGACGGCGGCTGCGGGCGTTGGCGCGGGCCGAGCTGACCCTGCTCGGACGCAATCGCGGGGCGGTGGTCACGGCACTGCTCATGCCGCTGGCGCTGCCGTTCAGCGTGCGGCCCGCGGTCGACCGGATCGACCTGAAGGCGCAGGGGCTGAGCATCGGCACGGTGACGCTCACGGCCGCGGTCGGCTTCTCCTTGCTGTTCGCCGTGTACACGTCCCTGGTGAGCACCTATGTCGCCCGCCGCGAGGAACTGGTCCTCAAGCGGCTGCGCACCGGTGAACTCGACGACATGGAGATCCTGGCCGGCACCGCCCTGCCCGCCGTCTGCATCGGCCTGGCGCAGGCCGTGGTGCTCTCCGCCGGCTGTGCGGTGCTGCTGCACGCGGGGGCGCCCCGAGCTCCGTATCTCACCGTCCTGGGCGTGCTGTCGGGCCTGGTGCTGTGTGCCGCACTGGGTGCGCTGACCGCCTCCTTCACCAGGACCGTGGAGAGCGCCCAGGTCACCGCGATGCCGCTGGTGCTGGTGTCGATGATGGGCTCGGGCATCGCGATCCCCATGGAGGTCCTGCCGGACGGGCTGCGCTCCGTGTGCGAACTGCTGCCGCTCTCCCCCGCGATCCGGCTGATCCGCGGCGGCTGGACCGGACAGCTGAGCGGGTACGAGGCGCTGGGCGCCGTGGCGACCGCCCTGGCCTGGACCGTGCTCGCGGTGTTTGCTGTACGGCGGTGGTTCCGGTGGGAGCCGAGGCGCTGAGGGGCGGGGGAACGGTGTTCGGGCTGATACGGGGGTGGCAGCGGCGTCACTGGCGGGAGCGGAGCAAGGCCGAGCGGGTCGAGCTGCAGACCCTGGCGACCTGGTACGTCACGACCTGGGTCTTCGCCCTGTCCTGGCTGGCACTGCCGCTGGTGGGCGGGCTCGAGCGGCGGCCCGCGCCGACGGCCGTCGCGGGACTGCTCCTCCTGGTGAGCGCCCTGCAGTGCGTGGAGGCCAACCGGCTCACCCGGCCCGTGCTCGACCACTACCTGGGCCGCGCCGAACTCCCGGCCCGCGCCCTGCGCCCCGCCGCCGTCCTGCTGAGCCTCGCACTCGCCCTGACCTTGGCCCTTGCCGCGTTGGGCGGAGCCGACGCGGTGACGATCAGGCTGGTCATCGGTGCCGCGCTGATGCCCTTCGGGCTGCTGTACGGGCTGGTCGTGTCCATGCGGGTGTTCCTGCGCCGGTCCGCCGTGCTCGCCGTGGTGCTCATGGCCGCCTTCGCCTGGGCCTATCCGGATCCCGCCGGGATCGTCACGATCGGCGTACTGACCGGTTTCGGGGTGGCCGTCTCCCTGCTCGCCAGCCGCTGCGGCGCCTGGACCCTGTCCGTGCTGTGGGAGGCGGAGCGGGCCCGGGAGGTCGAGGCCCGCCTCGCCGTCGCCGAGGAACGGCTCCGGTTCGGGCGGGATCTGCACGACGTGATGGGACGGAATCTCGCCGTGATCGCCCTGAAGAGCGAGCTGGCCGTGCAGCTGGCGCGGCGCGGGCGGGCCGAGGCGGTGGAGCAGATGATCGAGGTGCAGCGGATCGCACAGGAGTCGCAGCGGGAGGTGCGGGATGTCGTACGGGGGTATCGGGGGGCCGACCTCGGGGTCGAACTCGCGGGCGCGCAGGGCGTGTTGACCGCGGCCGGGATCCGCTGCGAGGTGAGCGGGGAGGCCGGTGGACTGAAGGCCGGGGTCCAGTCGGTGCTCGGGTGGGTGGTGCGGGAGGCGACCACCAACGTGCTGCGCCACGGGGACGCGGCGCGCTGTGACATAGCGCTGAAGGCCGACGAGGGCTGTGTGGTGCTGACCGTGGAGAACGACGGGGCCTCGGAGCCGGCCGGTGGCGGCGGGTCCGGACTGGCAGGGCTGCGGGAGCGGCTGTCGGCGGTGGGCGGGACGCTCCAGGCGGGCCTGGTCGGGGCGGATGTGTTCAGGGTGACGGCCGAGGTGCCGCTGAGTGTGGAAGGGGTCGTGGCATGACCGCCGTCGTACGGCTGCTGCTCGCCGACGACGAGCATCTGATCCGGGGGGCGCTCGCCGCGCTGCTCGCCCTGGAGGACGACCTCGTGGTGGTGGCCGAGGCCGCGTCCGGTCCCGAGGCGCTGGCGATGGCGCGGGCGCACGAGCCCGACGTGGCCGTGCTCGATCTCCAGATGCCGGGCACCGACGGTGTGAAGGTCGCCACATCCCTGCGCTCGGAACTGCCCGGCTGCCAGGTGCTGATCGTCACCAGCCACGGACGGCCCGGGCATCTGAAGCGGGCGCTCGCGGCGGGTGTGCGGGGCTTCGTTCCGAAGACGGTCAGTGCGCAGCGGCTCGCGGAGATCATCCGGACCGTGCACGCCGGGAACCGTTACGTCGACCCCGAGTTGGCCGCCGATGCGATCGCCTCCGGGGACTCGCCGCTGACCGCGCGGGAGGCCGAGGTGCTGGAACTCGCCGCCGACGGGGCGCCCGTCGCGGAGATCGCCGAGCGGGCCGCGCTGTCCCAGGGAACCGTTCGGAACTACCTGTCGTCGGCCGTCTCCAAGCTCGGAGCGGAGAACCGTCATACGGCGGTGCGGCTCGCGCGGGAGCGGGGTTGGGTATAGTTGGCTCCGCGCCACGGCGCACTGCGGACGTAGCTCAGTTGGTAGAGCGCAACCTTGCCAAGGTTGAGGTCGCGAGTTCGAGCCTCGTCGTCCGCTCCAGATCAAGGCCCCGGTCATCGACCGGGGCCTTTGTCGTACGCCCTGTCCGGCCCCCGGTTCCGCGCCGGGGGCCATCTCGTACGGTCAGCTCCAGCTCGTGCCCGTCAGGCGCTCGTACGCCTCGATGTACTTCGCCCGGGTGGCGTCCACGACCTGCTGCGGCAGCGGCGGCGGGGGCTGCTCGCTCCTGCGGTCCCAGCCGGACTCCGGCGAGGTCAGCCAGTCGCGCACGAACTGCTTGTCGTACGACGGCTGGGCGCGGCCCGGCTGCCACTGGTCGGCCGGCCAGAAGCGGGAGGAGTCCGGGGTGAGGATCTCGTCCGCCAGGACCAGCGTCTCGCCGTCGAAGCCGAACTCGAACTTGGTGTCCGCGAGGATGATGCCGCGGTCCCGGGCGATGTCCCGGCCCCGGCCGTAGACGGCGAGGGTGGCCTGGCGCAGTCGGGCGGCGGTGTCCGCGCCGACCTGGCGGGCGACCTCCTCGTAGGAGACGTTCTCGTCGTGCTCGCCGACCTCGGCCTTGGTGGCCGGGGTGAAGATCGGCGCGGGGAGCTCGCTGCCGTCGACCAGGCCCTCGGGGAGGGCGAGACCGCAGACCGTGCGGGACTCGTTGTACTCGAGCAGGCCCGAGCCGGTGAGGTAGCCGCGGGCGACGGCCTCCACCGGGACCATCTGCAGCGACGTGCAGACGAGCGTGCGGCCGGCCCAGTCGGCGGGGGCGCCGGCGGGCAGGTCGGTGCCGATCACGTGGTTGGGGATCAGATCGGCGATCTGGTCGAACCACCACAGGGACAGCTGGGTGAGGACGCGGCCCTTGTCGGGGATCTCGGTCGGCAGCACCCAGTCGAAGGCGGAGATGCGGTCGCTGGCGACCATCACGAGGTCGCCGGCCTCGTTCTGGTACAGCTCGCGCACCTTGCCGGTGTGGAGATGAACCAGGCCCGGAACCTGGATCGGCTCGGGCTTTTCTACGAATCCGGACACGGTTCCTCCCCGTGGTTCTGTCCAATGGGGTCGATTCTCCCGTATGCCGGGGGTCGCCTTTGGAGTGGGGTGGGCTCGAAAGGGGCGGTGACGTGGGCTTACGTGAGTTCAGTCACGTTTACAGATGCGGTCCAGGAGGTTGGCCGTGGCGCGCTGGACGCGTGTGTCGACGTGGCCCGGACGGTCCAGGGCCGGTGACCAGGCGAAGGTCCCGGACGCGAAGACGAGGGCGCCGGAGGGGGCTCGGTAGAGGGAGGTCTCCTGGTGGCGGAGGGCGCCCTCGGAGTCGGTGTAGGGGGAGTGGGCGAGCAGGATCCGCTCCTCGTGCTCGGGCAGCGGGGTGCGCGGGAAGTAGCGGTCCGCCTCGCCCGCGACCAGGCCTTCGATCTCCTCGCCCTCGTGGGCGCCGGTCGCCTCCCACAGCCAGTGGTCGGCGTTGCGGACGATCAGGGGGTGGGGCTCGGGGACCCGGCCCGCGTACTGGATGCCGACCAGTTGCTGCTCGGGGCGGTCGATCTCGCGCCACAGGACGGGTCGGCCGGGGCCTTTGCGCTTGCGGCAGGTCAGCAGGCGGTCGGGGACGCCGGACGGGGACGGCCCCAACTCCACCTGCCAGTACATGGTGTTGGCGGAGAGGAAGACCAGGGACGTGCCGTGCTCGCGGGCGAGTTCGACGGTGCGGCGCATGCCGGCCGACCAGTACTCGTCGTGGCCCGGGAAGACCAGGCCGCGGTAGCGGGTGGGGTCCACGTGCCCTGCGTGCAGGTCGCGGGCGTCGGCGTAGGCGAGGTCGTAGCCGTAGCGCTCGGCCCAGCGGATGAAGTCGTAGGCGTGGCCGACGTGCAGGGGGAGGCCCGCTCCGGCGTACGGGCGGTCGAAGGAGACCGTGGTCGCCGCGTCGGACTCGCCCAGTAGCCGGCCCTGTTCGTCCCAGGCGTGGTAGAGGCTCGCGCCCGTGCGGCCGTCCTCCGGGTAGAGGTTGTACGCCTGCCAGGTGACGTCCGGCAGCAGCAGGAGCAGGTCCGCGGGGTGCTTGTCGCGGACCGTGAAGGGGATGTGGGAGCGGTAGCCGTCGACGGTGGTGAGTACGGCGACATAGGCGCCGATGCTCCAGTAGCTCGGGATCTGCAGACGCCAGGAGAGCCACCAGTGGTGGCAGGAGACCGTGCGGTCCGCGGCCAGCGGCGGGGGCTGGACGATGCCGGAGAGGCGGGGGCTCGTGGTGATCTTGGCGGCGCCGTCACCGCCGTAGTGGCCGATGCGGTAGATGTCGACGCTGAACTCCTGGGGCGGGTCGACCGTGATGTGGAAGTCGACGGCCTCGCCCGGGGCGACCGCTCCGGTGGAGATGAAGCCCTTGATCTGGCGGTGGACGTCGTCCGCGGAGCGGGGGCCGCCGGCGGCTCGCGGGGCCGGGACGCGGGGGGCGCCCGGGGAGTCGCCCGACGACGACTGCTGGGGGGCGTCCACATACCAGGGGACCACCTGGCCCGTGTCGTCGAAGTAGGTCTCGCTGCCGCGGAGCCAGGGCAGCGGGCCCTGGCCGAAGGGATCGGTCACGGCATGCGCCAGCGCCCCGGATTCCCAGCGGCGGATCTGCTCCTGCCCCATGGTCGCTCCCCTCCCTCGATCCCCCGCGGTCGCGTGGTGTGCCTGTCGCATGGTCTGGCGTGCCTGGCTTGTGGCCCTGGCGTGCCTGGCTTGTGCCACAAGCCCTTGCCATGTGCTCGATCGGTCCCAGCACATCACATTGCGCACCCATGTGGTCACTATTCGTTGCGAATTGGCCGAAAGTGGAATGCGAGGTTCCGGAACGTTGACCGTTACACAAGCCGGACGGGCTTCTCGGCGCGTATGCCGGATTCGAGAAGCCAGGCCCGCAAGGGGGCCGGGTCGCCGTCCTCGACGAGGCTGAGGACGCGGGGGGTCAGATCCGTGGCCCGTTCGCCCTTGATGAGGAGGGACGGGCCGTCGAGCCAGTCGAGGCCGGGGGTGGCGCCCGCGGTGTCCATGGCGGCGCAGCAGACCATCGCGGTGACGTGGTCCGCGAGCAACTCGCGTGCCGTCCTCGGTGGTTGGAGCGGGAAGAGCGGGAGCGTGGCTTCGTCCCAGAAGGCGGCGTCGGGGACGGTTCGCTCCGCGGGGGTGGCGGCCGTGGCTTCCTCGCGGGCCAGTTCGGCCGTGAGGCCGGCGGCGAGGCTGGCCGTGCGTTCGTTTTCCGGCTCGAGTTCTTCGGCCTCGGCTTCGCCTTCGGCCTGGGTGTTCCCACCCGCACCACCTGTGCTGCTTTCGTCGTCGGGTGCGGGTGGCCCCTGTGGGTGGTTCTCGCCGTTGGCGACTGCCGGGTCTTTCCGGGGGAGATGTGGGCTCGACAAGTGGTCGAGGATTCTGGAGAGGGTGGGGCCGTCGGCAGGCGGGGCACCGGGGTCGGGGGTGTGGCTGACGCCCAGGGTGTCGAGGACCCGGTGGAGGCGGGCCGCGTCGGTGCGCCATTTGCGGTCCACGACCTCCTCCGGGTACTCGTCCCAGTCGACCGGCGCCCAGTCCGGGCCGGACTCGGCGGGGCCGCCGTGGAAGAGGCGGGCGGCGAGGAGTGAGGCCGCCCCGTCCACCGCGCCCGGCTCTTCCAGCAGGTCGCAGGCGGGTCGCTCACCGAGACGGGAGGCGAAGCCCTCGGCCAGACGGTCGCGACGCGAGAGTTCCGTGAGGGCCGCCACCACTCCCGCGTCCAGTCGGGACGGCCAGCGGCCCATCCGCCAGGCGGGCAGCGCGACCCGGGTCAGCAGGCGGTCCCAGCCCGCGTAGGCCAGGCCCACCTGTTCCTGGGCCACGATCCTGAGGCCGTAGTCCACAGCCTGTGCACGCTCGGAGGCCGCTGCCGCCACGCCTCGCTCCATCTGCGCCGCATGCTCCCGGCAGCTGCGCAGCAGCAGGCGGGCCACCCAGCCGATGCTCGCGCACACCCCGCGGGTCAGCGGGCAGCGGCCGGGCGTGGAGCCGACGGCCACCGCCGCGTCCAGGCCCCGTACGAAGCGGCGGGCCGCTGCTATGTCCGGGTGGGCGGAGGGCCCCGTACCGGCGACGACCGGAGCGAGGACCGCGCGCAGTTCGCCCACGCGCATCCACCACAGGAAGGGGGAGCCGATGACCAGGACCGGTGCGGCGGCCGTGCGCCGGTGGGCGCCCCGCATGCCCGCTATCTCGTCCCGGTCCGCCGCGGGGGGCGGGCCGTGCGCCGGGTGGGTGCGGTCCTCCAGCCAGCTGTCGCAGTCCGGGGTGAGCGCTATCGCCGAGGGTGCGGGGACATCCAGCCGGTCGGCGAGGTCGCGCACCATCCGGTACAGGTCCGGGGCGGACTCCTCGGCGATCGGAACCGTCGGGCTGACGGCCGGGCGGGCGCGGGCGACGACCAGGGCGATGGCGCCCGCGGCGAGCAGGACGAGGACGGCGAGGGGGGTCACGACCCAGCGGGCGGCATGCCAGAAGGGGCCCACCAGGTGGTCCGTGGAACCGCCGGCCAGCAGGATCACGGCGACCGCCGCGGGCAGCACCGCCACGGCCAGCGCCCTGCTGCGGATGCGCAGCACGGCGAGGGCCCTCGCGCGCGCTGCCTGCGCGCCCGCTTCCACACCCATACCGGTACCGGTCACGGCCGGTCCTCACCCCCTCCCCAGCTGTCCTGGCTGCGCGGCTGTCCTGGCGTTGCTCACTCCCCCACTGTGGCACCCGCCACTGACATCGCAATGCCGGTGGGCCAAGTGCCGGACCGCTTGCGCCGCACCCTAGTTGGGGCCCCGGTCCACGTCAGCCGGATGGGGTCTCGGTCACTCGATGGAATGGCTTTGGGGAGAGGTGGATGACGGAAAGCGAGGATCAGGCCTCTGGTCCCGCACCCGATCCGGAGCCGCGCCGCGTACGCGTCGGGCCCCGAATCCTTAGACGGATTCGGGGCCCGATGGGTTGGTCCGCGGGTGTGGACTCCGCGGTGGATCAGGCGTTCTGCGCCGCCTTCGCCGCGATGTCCGTGCGGTGCTGGGAGCCGTCGAGGTGGATGCGGGAGACGGCCCGGTACGCGCGGTCGCGGGCCTCGGTGAGGTCCTTGCCGGTCGCCGTGACGGACAGGACGCGGCCGCCGGCACTGACGGTCGCGTCGCCGTCCTGCTTGGTGCCCGCATGCAGGACGTACGCGTGCGGGGCGTCCTGGGCGGCCACCTCGTCGAGGCCGGTGATCGGGTCGCCGGTGCGGGGGGTGCCGGGGTAGTTGTGCGAGGCGACGACCACGGTGACGGCGGCGTCCTCGCTCCAGCGCAGCGGCGGCAGGTCCTGGAGGGTGCCGTTCGCGGCGGCGAGCAGGACGCCGGCCAGCGGGGTCTTCAGACGGGCCAGCACCACCTGGGTCTCGGGGTCGCCGAAGCGGGCGTTGAACTCGATGACCCGGACGCCCCGCGAGGTGATCGCGAGACCGGCGTAGAGGAGACCGGAGAAGGGGATGCCGCGGCGGCGCATCTCGTCGACGGTCGGCTGCAGGACGGTCTGCAGGACCTCCTCGACCAGCTTCGGGTCGGCCCACGGCAGCGGCGAGTACGCGCCCATGCCGCCGGTGTTCGGGCCCTCGTCGCCGTCGAGCGCGCGCTTGAAGTCCTGGGCGGGCTGCAGCGGGACGACCGTCTCGCCGTCGGTGATGGCGAAGAGGGAGACCTCGGGGCCGTCCAGGAACTCCTCGATGACCACACGCTCGCAGGAGTTGGCGTGGGCCCTCGCCGCCTCGATGTCGCCGGTGACGACGACGCCCTTGCCGGCGGCGAGGCCGTCGTCCTTGACGACGTACGGCGCACCGAAGGCGTCGAGTGCCTCGTCGACCTCCTGCGGGGTCGTACAGACGTACGAGCGTGCGGTGGGCACGCCTGCTCCCGCCATGACGTCCTTCGCGAAGGCCTTGGAGCCCTCGAGCTGCGCCGCCTCCCGGGAGGGGCCGAAGACCGGGATGCCCGCCTCGCGCACGGCGTCGGCGACCCCGGCGACGAGGGGTGCCTCCGGGCCCACGACCACGAGGTCGGCGCCGAGTTCGGTGGCCAGCGCGGCGACGGCCTTGCCGTCCAGGGCGTCGACCTGGTGCAGCTCGGCGACCTCGGCGATGCCGGCGTTGCCGGGGGCGCAGTGCAGCGCGGTGACGTCGGGGTCGAGGGACAGGGAGCGGCACAGGGCGTGTTCGCGGGCGCCGGTACCGATGACGAGGACCTTCACGGGGGTCAGCCTAACGGGGGTTTTGTGCGGGGTGCTGAGCGGGAGGGGGACGGCGAGCTGTACGTTCCTCCAAGCCGCGCCGGGTGGTGGGGGTGCCGGAGCTGGGGGCTGCTGCCCCCAGACCCCCGCTTTTCGGCCTGACCGCCCTCGTCCTCACACGCCGGACGGGCTGAAGTGCCGTGACCGGCGGCCAGAACCGCGCGCCCGGAAGAACGGGCCGTACCGGAAGGACTCCCGACCGGACGAACCGGCTTAGTGGAAGAACTCCCGCCCGGAAGAACAGGCCGCCCCGGAAGGGCTCCCGACCGGACGAACCGGCTTCCTGGAGGAACCCCCACCCGGAAGAAACAAGCCGCGCCCGGAAGAACAGGCCGTCCCGGAAGGACTCCCGCCCGGAGGAACACGCCCTCCCGGAAGGACTGCCGCCCGGACGAACCGGCTTCCTGGAACGACTGCCGCCCGGACGAACACGCCCTCCCGGAAGAACGGGCCATCCCGGAAGGACTCCCGCCCGGACGAACCGGCTTCCTGGAGGAACCCCCACCCGGAAGAAACAAGCCGCGCCCGGAAGAACAGGCCGTCCCGGAAGGACTCCCGCCCGGAGGAACACGCCCTCCCGGAAGGACTGCCGCCCGGACGAACCGGCTTCCTGGAGGAACCCCCACCCGGAAGAAACAAGCCGCGCCCGGAGGAACAGGCCGTGCCGGAAGAACGGGCCCTCCCGGAAGAACTCCGCCCGAAAGAGCAGGCTGCGCCCGGAAGAACGGCTTACTCGTTCGTGAACTCCTCCACGACCGTGGCCCCCAGCTCGCGCACGATCAGTTCGTGGCCGGAGAGGGCCGATTCGTTGAGGTCGGGGTCGTCGTCCTCGGGGATGTCGTCCTCGGGGGAGACCGGGGGCGGGGGTTCCGGGGCCCGGGGCTGGGGGGCGGGTGCGGGGGTCGTCTGGGCCGCCGGCGACGGTGATGCGGGGGCGGGGGAAGCGGGGGGCGGCGGGGTCGCCGGGCTCTGTGGGGGCGCGCCGGTGCCGGTGCCGCCGTAGCCGCCTCCGCCGTAGGAACCGTTGGAAGGCGCGGGCGGCGGGGCCGAGCCGCCGGACGGGTCGACGATCGCCTCGATCTTCCACTGCACGTTGAACTGCTCGGACAGCGCCTGGCGCAGTACGTCCTCGCTGCCGCTGCTCGCGAAGTTGTCGCGGGCGCCCGCGTTGACGAAGCCGAGCTGGAGGGTCGTGCCGTCGAAGCCGGCCACCTGGGCGTTCTGGCTGAGCAGGATCCAGGTGAAGCGTCGGCGGTTCTTGACGGCCTCCAGGATGTTCGGCCAGAGCATGCGGGGGTCGGGGCCGCCGCTCGGGGGCGCGTAGGAGGAGGCGGGGGCGGGTGCCGCCGTCTGTGGGGCGGGCGTGGGCGGGGGTGCGGAAGCGGCCGGCGCGCTGGGGGTGGCCGGGGGCCGGCCGGCGCCCGCCGGGGTTGCCGTGGGCCAGCCGCCGGGGCGTCGGCCGCCGCCCGCCGGGGCCGCGGTGGGCCAGGCTCCGGGGGCGGAGGCGGGGGTCGGGGCCGGGGTGGGGGCAGGGGGCGGCGGTGAGGCTGCCGGGGCGGCAGGTTCTGCGGCGGTGGGCGGGGGTGCGGGGGCTGCGGGTGCCGCCGGGCCGACCGGCGCGGCTGTGCCCGCACCGGCGGCCGGCATGCCTGTCGTTGGCGCTCCCGAGTTCCGTACCGCGGCGCGAGCCGCAGCGGGGCCGCCGCCCGGCGGAACCGGGCCGCCGGCCGGACCGCCGACGGCCCCGGGCACCGGTCCCCCGTGTGCTTCGGGTCCCGGCGCGTACCCCATGGCCGGTGCACCGCCGCCCGCGGAGAAGTTCACGCCCCGCTCGATCCGGTCGAGGCGGGCCATCACCGAACGCTCGTCCCCGTACGCGGCCGGCAGCAGCACGCGCGCGCAGATCAGCTCGAGCTGGAGGCGGGGCGAGTTGGCGCCGCGCATCTCGGTCAGGCCCTCGTTGACCAGGTCGGCGGCGCGGCTGAGCTCGGCGGCGCCGAAGGTGCCCGCCTGGGCCTGCATGCGCTCGACGACATCGGCCGGGGCGTCGATGAGCCCCTTCTCCGCGGCGTCCGGCACGGCGGCGAGGATCACCAGGTCGCGCAGGCGCTCCAGCAGGTCGGCAACGAAGCGGCGCGGGTCGTTGCCGCCCTCGATGATGCGGTCGACGACCTCGAAGGCGGCGGCCCCGTCACCGGTCGCGAAGGCCTCGACGACGGAGTCGAGGAGCGAGCCTTCGGTGTAGCCGAGCAGCGAGGTGGCCATGGCATACGTCACACCGTCCGCCCCGGCGCCCGCGAGCAGCTGGTCCATGACGGACATGGAGTCACGCACGGAGCCCTGACCGGCCCGGACGACCAGGGGCAGCACGCCGTCCTCGACCGGGATGTTCTCCTTGCCGCACACCTCGCCGAGGTACTCGCGCAGCGTCCCCGGCGGCACGAGACGGAACGGGTAGTGGTGCGTCCGCGAGCGGATCGTCCCGATGACCTTCTCGGGCTCGGTGGTGGCGAAGATGAACTTGAGGTGCTCCGGGGGCTCCTCGACGACCTTCAGCAGCGCGTTGAAACCAGCCGACGTGACCATGTGGGCCTCGTCGATGATGTAGATCTTGTACCGGCTGGCGGCGGGCCCGAAGAAGGCCTTCTCACGTAGTTCACGCGCGTCGTCCACACCGCCGTGCGAAGCGGCGTCGATCTCGATGACGTCGATGGAGCCCGGCCCGTTGCGCGCCAGGTCGCGACAGGACTGGCACTCCCCGCAGGGCGTGGGCGTGGGTCCCTGTTCGCAGTTCAGGCAGCGGGCCAGGATGCGTGCGCTCGTCGTCTTGCCACAGCCGCGCGGCCCGCTGAACAGGTACGCGTGATTGACCCGGTTGTTGCGCAGCGCCTGCTGCAGCGGGTCGGTTACATGCTCCTGCCCGATGACCTCGGCGAACGACTCCGGGCGATAGCGGCGGTACAGCGCGAGAGACGACACGCATACGAGGTTATAGGCGCCCACTGACAACGCGGGCCGCCCGGATGCCGAGACGGGCGCCGAACGAAACACAACCGTCTTTTGACCGCCGTTTCACAGAAACCGAACACCTCTCATGATTATGTTGAATGCTCAAGTACAACAGAAAACGCACAGTGCCCCTGCCACCCCTCCCCCCACACCCCCCACACCTCGCAAGGACACTCATGCCCCTCTACTTCATTCGCCATGGCGAGTCCCAGGCGAACGAGCAGAACCGGTTCGCCGGACGGCTGGACGCCCCGCTCACCGCGTTAGGCCTCCGCCAGGCCGAACAGGCGGCCGACCGGGTCGCCGCCCTCGCGGCCGGCGGCTTACACATCGACGAAGTGCACACATCCACCCTCCGCCGCGCCCAGGAGACCGCCCGGACGATCACCGACCGGCTGCCCGAGCCCCCTGACCGGGTCACGGTCGACGAGGCCCTCATAGAGCGCGACTTCGGTGTCTACAGCGGCCGCAACAAGAGCCTGGTGAAGAAGACCATCGGCTTCGCCGGCTACACCGAGGCGTTCCACTCCCCGACCGGACGGCCACCCGCTGGCGAGGGATGGAGCGAGATGTACGCGCGCGTGGCCGCGTACTACGACGAGGTGCTCCTGCCCGCCTCCCGCGCGGGCCGTACCGTCCTGGTCGTCGCCCACAAGTACATCGTGGAGATGTTCGCGCTGATCGTCGCGGGCGCCCGCCCCGAGTCCTACCGCGACTTCAAGATCCCCAACGCCCGCCCGCTCGCCGAGGAGGACCTGCGCCGCGCGGTCGCGGCTCCGGCGGCGGCCGGCCTGCTGAACGACCTCGGCGAGATCGTCGAGATCCGCCTCCCGCTGCTGGTCGCCGCGGCGGCCCTGGCGGGAACGGTCGCCCAGCTCGCCCTGGGTGTACAGGTGCCCGCCTGGGTGTTCACGGTGACGCTGACGGCGCTGCTCTCGGTCGGTTCCTTCTTCGCCATGCTGCGCGTCAACCCACGCACCCTCCGCCGCCCGCTCGCAAGCCTCCAAGCGGCCTGGCCCCTGCTCCTGCCCCGCCTGGCCCTGGGCCTGGTCCTGCTCTGGGCGGGCCACTCCCTGCCCCTGCAACTCGCCGGACTCTTCCTCCTGCTCCCCCCGGCCCTGGTCGTACCCACTCTCTCCCTGCTCTGGGGAGGCGACTACTTCTTCGCCGTACGCCACACGGTGGCCGCCTCTCTGGCCCTCCCGGTGCTGCTGCTGGCGGGGCTGGCGCTCCCGGCCGTGCTGCCGGGGGACGTGGCGCAGGCCCATACGCTCACCACTCTCGAACCGGCGCTGCTCACCTATGCGGCCATACTGCTCGCCGCCCTCGTCCTGCCCGGCGCGTGCGCCCAGGCGCTGCGCCGGCGCGACCCGATCCGCGCGGGCGCCCTGAGCACCAACTGGAACTGGCTGGGCGGCCTCGCCCTGATCCCCCTGGCGGGCCTGGCCACGTTCGCGCTGACTCCGCCGACGGGCCTCACGCCAGCGCTCGTCACCCGCCTGCTGCTGACGACCGCCGTCACCGCCGCGGCCCTGACGGCCCTCCGGATGCTCACGGCGCTCTTCCTCCGGCTGCGCCCGCACGGCCCCGGCCTCGGCCGCGACATGTTCATCACGCAGAACACGCCCAACGTCTTCCTGTGGCTCGCCATGACCGCGGTCCTCGCCCCCACGACCGGCCGCCATCCCTCGGTCATCGGCCTGGGCGTCGCGCTCGTCTTCTTCCTCGCGGTCTACGTCGACGAGCGGACCTTCCTCCGCGCCCACCGCCGCGATCTGTCCCCCGGGAACGGCAAGACCCCCCACGCACCCGCCAGAGCCGACCTACCCTTGCTGCCTTCCGGCCCTGGGGGAGTTCAGTCAGATAGCGCCGCGTGAGGGGCTGAGCCCCACCTTACCCGATCGCCGGACGCCCGAACGAGTTCGCTAGCACCCTCCGACGTCATGTAATGTTTCCGGCGGAGGATTCGCCTAGAGGCCTAGGGCGCACGCTTGGAAAGCGTGTTGGGGGCAACCCCTCACGAGTTCGAATCTCGTATCCTCCGCCAGTGCCTCACCGGGCACGATGTCGAAGGGCCCCACCGTTCGCGGTGGGGCCCTTCGACGTTGTCCGTCTCAGTTTCCGTCTCAGTTGGTCTTCGGCGGCTCCCAGAGGGCATCGCCGACTTGCTGGGCGACTTTCCGCAGCAGCGTTCCAGTGACGTGCATGTAGCGGGCGCGCATCCGGGCCGCTCCCCCAGGCTCCCAACCCGTGATCGCGTCGACCACGACGTCCGGGACACCGAGGATGAGGAGGACGGTCGCGGCGGTGTGGCGAGCGTCATGGAGACGGCCGTCTCGTACGCCCGCGTTTTTGAGGAGCCGCTTCCAGATGTGGAAGTCGGTGTTCGGGCTGAGGGGCCCACCGGTTGGGGAGGCGAAGACATATCCCTTGTCCTCCCAGTCGGCACCGGCGCGATCCGCTCCTTCTCCTGCACCTCCTGGTGATGGCGGAGAAGCTTGATCAGCGGGTCGGGCAGGCCGATCGTGCGACGCCCGGCGCGGGACTTGTGCTCGCGGCGGGTCTGCTGCTTCCGAGGGCAGTAGCCGGCCTTCCGGCCGCACGGATCGTCTCGCCGCCACAGGGCGCCCGCGTGGGCCGATCACGCTCTGGTCTGGCCGGACGGCGCGGGGAAGCTGCGCATGGCTGGACCGCTGCGGCAGGCATGGGACGCGCCTTTGAGACTGGATGCTCCGCTGGAGCAACTGCTCGCCGGCGCCACCTCCGACGAGCTGCGCGGCATGCTGGCGGCACTGGGCATCAAGCCGCCGGGCACCAAGGCGCTGCGACCGGATCAAGGCGGCGAACGAATACATCGCCGCCTCGGGAAGCCGGCCCGTGCGCACCCTCAGCCGCCTCATGCTCGACCCGCCGTATCTCGAAGCCTGGTGCCACCTGCGGAACGCCGAGCGCGTTTTCACTCTCTCCCGCATCCACAGCGTCACGAGCGTCACACCCATGCGAGGGTAGATACTATCGACAGAGATAGTATCTCCATCGATACTGTCTCCAGTGGGAGGGTGAAGATGCGTCGCTTCATCGGGAGGGACCCTGAGCTGCGCATGCTCGGCAACGCTTTGGAGACGGTTCAGGAAGCCGTCGGCTCGGCGAAGCCGGGGCAGTGCGTCCTCATGCGGGGAAGACGGCGGGTAGGCAAGTCCAGCCTCGTCGAGGAGTTCCTCCGACGGACCGAGACGCCTTACCTCTTTTTCACTGCGGCGGGCGGCACGGCAGAGGACGAGTTGTCGGAGCTGCTCGACACCGTTGCCAGGTCAACTCTGCCGGAGCGGAGACTGTTCGCGGAGGAGACCCCCGATCAGTGGAACGCCGCATTCAGGCTCCTTGCGGAGATCCTGCCCGACGACACCCCCAGCGTCGTCGTCATCGACGAGGTTCCGTATCTCATGGACTGCATCGACGCCTTTGAGGGCATGCTTCAGCGGGCATGGGACCGGCTGCTCAGCCGCAAGCCCGTGCTCCTCCTCCTGGTCGGATCCGATCTGTCGATGATGGAGGCACTGAACAGCTACGACCGCCCCTTCCACCAGCGGGGCCGGGAAATGATCGTGGGACCGCTGAATCCTGCTGACATCGGCGAGATGCTCGGCCTGTCACCGGCCGCCACGTTCGACGCCGCTCTGATCACGGGGGGTCTCCCCCTGATCTGCGCCGAGTGGCGGGCCGGAGCGGATGTCTGGGAGTTTCTCCGCGACTCGCTGGACAACCCGATCTCGGCGCTGCTGGTCTCAGCCGAGCGCTCTCTGGCCGCGGAGTTCCCACCGCAGGCGATGAGCAGGGAGGTTCTGCGGGCCATCGGATCCGGGGAGCGAACCTTCACCAACATCGCGCGCGCGGCCGGCGGCATCGCCCACACCACTCTCACCCGAGCCACCGACGTCCTGACCGAGAAGCGGGTCGTGGCCGCCGAACTGCCACTCTCGCTGCGGCCGTCGAAGGAACGCCGTTACCGCGTGGCCGACCCCTACCTGCGGTTCTGGCTCGCGTTTCTGGATCCGCACATGGCAGAGATCGAGCGGATGCGGGGAGATCTCACACTGAGCCGGATCAAGGAGCGGTGGACGAGCTGGCGCGGCCGCGCGATCGAGCCCCTGGTCCGGGAATCCCTAGCCCGCCTCCTGCCGGACGGGCTCCTGCCCGCGGCCCCGGCGATCGGCGGGTACTGGACCCGCAGCAACGACGTCGAGATCGACTTGGTGGGCGCCGACCGACAGCCGGTGGCCAAGCAGTTGCTCTTTCTGGGCTCGGTCAAGTGGCTGGAGAACTCCCCGTTCGACAGCCACGACCTTGCCGCGCTGCAGAAGCACCGGGCAGCAGTCACCGACGAGCCGGTACCGCTCGTGGCGGTCTCCCGCAGCGGGGTCGGTTGTTCCGGCCTTCAGGCGGCCTACGGCCCCGAGGAACTGCTCACCGCTTGGCGCAGGGTGTGAGCAGGAACTGATCTCTGGTTGAGTTCTGGTTGGTTGCGGTTGCCGTCCCGTGTGCCGGCCGAGGTTGTGGCGCCAGTCCTGGCCGCACGGCAAGTCCTAGGACCCCACGTTCTGCAGGCGAAGGCGCTCGCCAGGGGGTGCCCTGGACACGAGGGGGCACCCCTCTGGCATTCGCCGCACCCCGCGGGGCGCAGCATCGCGGTCGTTCTCCTCAGGCCTGCGGCTCCCGTGTGGAGGTGCAGGCCTGGAGGTTGGTGTTCCGGACCGTCAGTACAGCGCCTTGTAGACGCCCCAGCCGCTGCCGATCTTCACGCGTGCGCCGAAGCCGCCCTTGCCGTTGCCCGCCCAGCGGTACAGGTTGCCCGCGGTGTCGCGGGTGAGGAGGTCGTTGCGTCCGTCCTGAGTCAGGTCGCCGACGCCGACCAGGGCGTTGTAGGCGTTGAAGCCCGAGGCGATCTTCACACGCCCCCCGAAGCCGCCCTTACCGTTGCCGTACCAGCGATAGAGGTTCCCGGCCCTGTCACGGCCGAGAAGGTCTCCGGTTCCGTCGCCATTGAGGTCGCCCGCGCCCACCAGCGCCGTGTAACCGGACAGCCCGGTGGCGATGCGCACCCGGGCCTTGAACGTGCCCTTGCCGGTGCCGGCGTAGAACCACAGGGCTCCGGACCGGTCACGGGCCAGCAGGTCGGACCGGCCGTCACGGTTGAGGTCCCCGGACGACGTCAGCACGTTGTACGTGTTCCAACCGTTGCCGATGACAGTGGACTTGTTGGTTCCCCGGGCGAAGTACACCTGCCCGAAGCCCCAGTACGCACGCAGTTCCCCGGCGGAGTTGCGGACCAGCATGTCCGCGAACCCGTCGCCGTTGAGGTCGCCGACCGGCACCAGAGTGGAGGAGGTCGGCCAGTCCGCGGTGTAGCTGCGGTTGTAGAAGTACCCCTTGGGGTGCCCCTCCCATGTGTCGGTCCGACCGTCCTTCCGGACCGACACCATGTCCGGAAACCCGTCGCAGTCGTAGACATGGGTCGGCAGGGCGCCGCACATCACGTCCAGGCCGCCGCTTCCCACCCGCACCGGCGTGGTTCCACCGTTGAACCTCGCGGTCAGCTGCCAGGTGTAGAGACCGCTCGGGGCGGGAGCACCGTTCGGCTCCCGGCCGTTCCACGAGGCCGAGATGCCGTCGAGACCGCGTTCGGCCCCACCGCGCACCACAGCCACCCGGCGCCCGGTCGTCTTCTGGGCGATGTCCAGTTCCCAGGAGTCCACGGGGCGGCTCAGTAGCAACGAGGCCGTCCAGGTGGAGTAGATGGACGAAGTGGTCCTCGGCGCGACGCTCCCGTTGGTGTACGCCTCCCCTATCACCGGAGCGGAGTCCGGTACCCCGTCCGCGCTCACATGCACGCGGCGATCGGCGTCCACGTACGCGATGTGGCCGCCGTACTTGTCCACGGTCCACGTGATCCTGCGGTCGTCCGCGAGCGTTCCGGCCGGGAGGGCGGCTATGGAGCGCTCCGCGAGCGGGCTGCCGGTGTGGAAGTCCGTCAGCTTGAGCTCGCCCGCGTCCCGGTCGTGCCGGACCACGTAGCCGTCACCGAGCATGGCGGGGCCCGACGGCACGGCGAAGCCGCGGTTGTTCGTCAGGTCGTACACACCGGCCTGCTTGTCGGCACCGCAGGACCAGTAGAGCCAACGCGCTGTCGCCTGCAGTTCGGTGGGCACGCAGGCGGCACCGGTCCGCACGGTACGGACAGGTTTGCCGGGAGTGGCCGCGCCCTCGGTCAGCCGCTCCGCGGTCAGCGTGCCCGGGCTGCTGGAGGTCGCGCTCCACAGGGTGGAGTACCAGAGCGCCGCGGCCTGCACCGGGCGGCTGCGTACGACCTTTTCGTGGCCCGGGTCGATCAGATACTGGGTTCTCGGAGACCCGCCGTCCACCACCACGTACGAGGAGGACGCATCCCTTACCTCGCCGCCGCTGCCGGGCAACGGGATCTGCATGTGCGACGTGTAGGCGTCCACGCGGGTCTCCAGGTAGGTCCGCCCTGCTGTCTCGGACAGGAAGGACAGTCCGTACCAGTTGCCCTCGACGGTCCGCACGCAGTCCTCACCCGTCGCACAGCGCACGGCGGAAGAGGGCATGCCCGCGGGCAGGGGCTTGGCCGCTCCCGCGACGGGGACCGGCCCGGTACCGACGTCCTGCTGGTAGAGGGAGAGCTTGCCGTCCATGCTGTCCACCCGGTTGAGGGTGCCCCGGTACAGATTCAGCCCCAGGACCTTGGCGATCACCGGGGGCAGCGGTTGGACCACCTCGTGCGCCGGCGGCCCTTCGGAGCCGGCGGCGAAGCGGTGCACCGCCCAGTCGCCGGTGCCGGAGCCGCCGACGAGCAGGGCGCTCCCGTCCGCCGTCTGCGGTGGGTAGTCCGACACGAGCGCGATGTGGTCGAGTGCGGTGCTCGGCTCCCCGCCGTCGAGCGGCCGGGACGTCAGCCGCCGGCCGAGCGTGGTGCCCGAGGTGGTGTCAGGGCCCGAGGTCAGGAGGGTGCCGCCGAGGAGGGCCACGGGGGCCGCGTCGGCGGGCAGCGGGAACTCCTGCGTCCCGGAGGACACATCACCGCGGGGCAGCCAGCGCAGTCCGGTGAAGCCGTGTCCCCACCAGGCGATGCGGTCGGCGCTCAGCAGGATGCGCAGGCCCTGGCCGCTCATCGCCTCCGGGAGAGGGGTGATCACGGCGGTCCCGGGGTCCAGCAGGCCGTAGCGGTACGCGCCGTCCTGCCGGAACGAGATCACCGCACCGCGGTCGTCCGAGGCGCCCTCCTGCAGGGAGAGGCTGCTCAGCTGAGCCCCGGCGGGCAGGCCGGTGATGTGCAGCGGTTGCGCGGGATCGGTGCCGGTGTCGAGGAGCACACCGGCGGAGCTGGTGGTGCTGGTCGCGGACTCCAGCGCCAGCACCTTGCCCGCGACGGTCCCCCGGAACGTGTAGCCGGCCGGGAGCTGCGCCTCCCGGCGCTCACCGGTGTGCGGATCGAGCAGGGTGTACCAGGTGGTGCCCCGGGCCGGGCTCGGTGAGACGGCGAGCAGGTCTCCGCCGGACCCGACGGGGCGTACGAGCGCGTTCGCCGGCAGGGTCTGCAGGCCGGGCACCTGCGTCGAGGTGCCGCTCGCGAAGTCGGTCCAGGTGTAGCCGTCACGGCCCTCCTGCTGGTGCAGGAAACCGGTGCTGCCCGCCGCCAGCGGGGTGTCCACGCGGGGAGTGGCCCGATCGGCGGGCGGGATCACGACCTCCTGGGACGAGTCCGCCGCGGTCGCCGCCTGAGCGGCCCACGCGGGCGGCGCGGCCACGGCGAGCGGAATGGCCGTTCCCGCGACCGCCAGAATCGTGGCGGCCGCACCGACCCCGAGGCCCGCGCCACCTCTGCGGCGACGGCCTCTGTGCAGTGGTTCAGTCGACGTCCGGGTCAATGCCCCCACGCCTCCCCCTCATTGATGTGATGAGCTGCCGCCGCGCGGCGCCCCCGCCCTGGCCGGACGCGCTGCCGCGTCCCCCTGGTGGCCGCGGTGGATCTTGCCGGACACTTGTTCGGTAGACGTTAGCCGATCAACGAAGTCCCCATACGCCCTGTCGGGTCACGATCAGACAACCCGACGACACCCCGGCGGGGCGGTGGACGACTGTTGGCGTTCAATGCTGTAGCCCGTTCGAGCTGGGGCACGAACCTTCTTCGCCGTGGGCCGGTTGCACTGGCGTGCCGTTTTTCAGCGCGGCTGGGGTGGATGGCCTTCCGTCGCCCGCCTCCTGCGGGACGGGCTCCTGCCCGCACCCCCGGCGATCGGGGGGGTACTGGACCCGCAGCAAGGGCGTCGAAGTCGACTTGGTGGGCGCCGACCGACAGCCGGTGAAGCACCGGGCAGCGATCACCGACGAGCCGGTACCGCTCGTGGCCGTCTCCCGTAGCGGCGTCTGTTTGTTCCGGCCTCCCTGAACCCCTGGTTCCCAGGAGGGGCGGAAAAATCTGTGGCTCTTCGCGGCAACCTTTGCGGCCTCCGTGGCCACTCAGTGTCGTCCGGCCAAGTGGTCCGGTCAGATGCCACGGTTGAAAGAGAGCACAGGCGTGTCCCTTGAAAGACAGCGCAGACATGTCCCCAGTCCACCCTCGTCATCGGTCGCGTCCGGTACCGACGGCGGCGCCCGCGGTGGTCGCCCGAAGCATCGTGGCCGTCGGTTGCTCGCGCGTCGGGGTCTGTGGGCGGGTCTCGCCACGGTGGTCGTGGCCGGCTCGGCTGTCGTGGTCAGCCAGGCTTCGGCGCAGCAGAAGACCCTGGATCTGAAGAAGTGGTACGTGCTGGTCAACCGCAACAGCGGCAAGGTGCTGGACGACCGCGGCTCCGCCAAGAACGACGGCGCGGCGGTGGTGCAGTGGAGCCGTCATGGCGGCCCCAACCAGCAGTGGCGGTTCATCGACGCGGGTGACGGGTACTACCGGCTGCAGAACCGGAACTCCGGCAAGGTGCTGGACGACCTCGGCTGGTCGAAGACCGCCGGCTCCGCCCTCGTGCAGTGGAAAGACCTGAACGGCACCAACCAGCAGTTCGAACTGGCCGGATCGCCGGACGGCTACGTGCGTTTGGTCAATCGCTTCAGCGGCATGGCTGTCGATGTCCGCAACGCCGCCAAGGCCAACGGGAGCGGTGTCGTCCAGAACCGAGACCGGGGCGGCGCCGATCAGCAGTGGAAACTCGTCCCGGCCGGAAGCGTCGGCAGCACCGGTACGCCCACCGCGCCGAGCAGCAGCGCTCCCAGCAGCCAGGCTCCGAGCAGTTCGCACCCGTCGTCCACGCCGTCTCCCGTGGCCGGTGGCGGCAGCTCGACGAAGCGTTTCATGGGCAGCAGCACAGTGCTCATCGGCGGCTCGATGTCCGACGCCTCGGCGGCCGCCGCGCCGTTCGACGCGCGGTACGCCTATGTGCACAGCCAGCCCGCGCCCTCGTCGGACTACTACACGGCGGCGCGCTGCCACGACGACTGGTCGGGCTGGTGGGGCTGCTGGAACGGCAGCACCACGGCGCCGGGCACTTACGTGACCTGGCGGGACAGCGTGGCGGCCCAGGCGACGTACAAGGGCAGCGCGCGTCCGCAGAAGATGCTCTGGACCTGGTACTCGTTGCGCGACCTCGGGGACGCGGCAGGCGAGGGTGACGGTCCGGGCGAGGTCAAGGCCATCAACCGGACCGACCTGCTCACCCGGTACCTGAACGACTACCGCTTCTTCCTCCAGAAGATCGGCACCTCGCACGACGCGATCGACCTCGAACCCGACTTCTGGGGCTACGTCCGGTCGCTCGGCGATCCGCACCGTGTTGCCGCCCAGGTCAAGGCCTCGAATCCGACGGACTGCGGATCGCAGGAGAACAGCGCCACCGGTCTGGCCCAGTGCATGATCTCGATGGGGCACAAGTACGCGCCGAACGCCGCCGTGGGGCTGCACCTTTCCTGCTTCGACTGGCAGACCAACACACCGGCATGCGTCAAGGACTACACGAACCTCGGGGCGAAGAACGCCGACTTCCTGGTCACCGACGTGTCGGACCGTGATGCGGGCTGGTACGCACAGCCGGCCCACGGCGGGAGTGACCACTTCTGGAACGACCAGAAGGCCGCCGCCGCGCTGCAGTTCTACAAGACGATGGCCGAGTCCGTGGGCAAGCCGGTGGTCCTGTGGCAGATCCCCGTGGGCAACATGGCGCAGAACAACACCCTCAACCATTACAAGGACGACAAGGTCGACTGGTTCTTCGCGCACATGGACCAGGTCGCGAACGCCCATGTCGCGGGGCTGTTCTTCGGTCCCGGGCAGCAGGAACAGACCACGGTCGAGTCCGACGGCGGAAACCTGATCAACAAGACCATCGTCTACCACAACTCAGGTGGCACAGCGCTCAAGTAGGCGAAGGCACGAAATGCGCCCCCATCCTCCCGATGGGGGCGCTTCGTCATCTTCGCCGGGCTGCCGGACAAACCCCGCCGGGCCTCCGCCTAGGTGCCCACGATCGGGCAGGTCAGCGCTGCAGGGTGAGGACACCCGGCCGCCACGGCAGCCGGTCGTAGGGGCCGGTCGCGGTGGGGGACTTGCCCTGGTAGAGGAGCTGGAGGTGGCAGGGGTCGATGGTCATGGTCTGGTCGGGGTTGTTGCGGACCAGGTCGCCGTGGCTGATGTCGTCGGTCCAGGTGGCACCGCTGTTGGCCTTGCCCGCGAAGGGGTTGGACTCGGTGGCGGCCTGCGGAGTCCACGAACCGTTCAGGCTGGAGGCCGTGAACGAGCGGAAGAAACGCTGCTCGTTCGCGCCCCGCGCCTCGACGATCATCAGGTACTGGTTCTGGCCCTGCACCTTGTAGACCTGCGGCGCCTCGAAGAGGTTCTTCACCGAGTCGCTCATGACCGTCGTGTACGACGAGCCGAAGCTGCCCGGGAAGTTCCCGATCGGCATGCTCGCCCGGTAGATCTTGCCGTTGTCACCGGCGAAGAACAGGTACATGTTCTGGCCGTCGGCGATCAGGGTCTGGTCGATCGGGCCCGTGCTGGAGCCGGGGATGCTGCCGGTGAACAGCGGCTTCGGCGCGGACCAACTGCCCGGGTCGGTGGGGTCGCTGGAAGTTCGGTAGACGAAGGGCGACGCGCCCCACTGGGAGGCCAGCACCCAGATGTTCTTGGGCGCGAAGTAGAACAGCGTGGGCGCCACCGCTTTCTGGCTCATCCCTGTCTGGGCGGCCGACGCCATGTCCGACCAGTTCGTGAAGGGCTTGAACATCATCGAGCCGTACCCCGATCCCGACACGCTCGACGCGTAGACCAGGTGCTTGCCGTTGTACGTCACGGTGGTGAAGTCCTTCACCGCGTCCCACCCGTTCGCCGGCTGCGCCAGCGGATCCGTCGACGTCCACCGGTAGGTCGACGGCAGAGCACACGTGGTGCCCGTCGGCGCGGGCGTTGTCAGGGTCGAAGTCCTGAGGTTCCAGTGCTGGTTGGCGCCGCCGCCCGAGTCCCAGATCTGGACGGGAGTGCCGTTGGCGGTCCGGCCGCCGGGTATCTCCAGGGCCCGGCCGCTGGCGACGTTGGTCAGGGTGTACGAGCCGTCGCTGTTGTGGCGGGCCCGCCAGTGCTGGTTGGCGCCACCGTTGGCGTCCCAGACCGTCAACCTCGTCCCGTTGGCCGTCCGGTTGCCCGGCTCGTCCAGCACCCGGCCGCTG
The DNA here is from genome assembly GCF_044465725.1 of Streptomyces sp. NPDC049541. Taxonomy (NCBI): domain Bacteria; kingdom Bacillati; phylum Actinomycetota; class Actinomycetes; order Kitasatosporales; family Streptomycetaceae; genus Streptomyces; species Streptomyces sp. NPDC049541. The sequence goes on from NZ_JBITLY010000003.1 coordinate 84,958, forward strand.
GCGACATTGGTCAGCGTGTAGGAGCCGTCGCTGTTGCGGCCGGCCCGCCACTGCTGGTTGGAGGCGCCACTGGCGTCCCACACCTGGAGCGGGGTGCCGTTGCCGTTGTATCCCGCGGGCTCGTCGAGAACGCGTCCGGCGGCCGCGTTGGAGAGCGTGTAGACGGTGCCGGAGGTGAGGCCGCCGTCCGCCGTGCCCCCACCGCCGCTGCCGCCGCCGCTGCCCAGGGCGGTGAGCACCGCGTCGTAGGCGGGCTTCTTGTTGCCGCCCGCGTCGAACAGCAGCGGGTTCTCACCGGTGCGCCAGGAGTCGCTGTCGCGGATGCCCCAGACGGTGATGCCCGTGCAGCGGGCGACGTTCATGCACGCCTGGACGGCGTCGGTGTACGCGGTGGCGGACGCCTGGGCGATGTCGAGTTCGGTGATCTGGACGTCCACGCCGAGCGCGGCGAACTTGGACAGGGTGGTCTGGAAGCTCGCCGGTGGGCCGCCTGCGCCGAAGTGGCTCTGGAAGCCGACGCAGTCGATGGGCACACCGCGGGACTTGAAGTCCTTGACCATCGCGTAGACGCCCTGTGTCTTGGCGTCGGTCCAGTTCTCGATGTTGTAGTCGTTGTAGCAGAGCTTGGCGGCCGGGTCGGCGTTGCGGGCGGTACGGAAGGCCTGCTCGATGAAGCCGTCGCCGAGCACGTCCTGGAAGACCGAGCTGCGGTGCCGGCCGCTGCCGCCGTCGGCGAAGGCCTCGTTGACCACGTCCCAGGCGTAGATCTTGCCCTTGTAGTGGCTCATCTCGGTGGTGATGTGGTGGTCCATCACACTGCGCAGGGTGTTGGCGTCGGTGATGGACTTCACCCAGGCGGGCAGCTGTGAGTGCCACACCAGGGTGTGGCCGCGCATCCGCTGCCCGTGCGCGGAGGCGTGGGCGACGATCGAGTCGGCCGGCCGGAAGTTGAAGTTGCCGCGGGACGGTTCGATGGTGTCCCACTTCATCTCGTTCTCCGGGGTGATCATGTTGAATTCCCGGTCGAGAAGCGTGGAGTACGTCGAGTCGCCGAGCCTGCCCGAGGACACTGCCGTACCGAAGTAGCGGCCGCTGCCGGCCGCCGCGGCCAGCGTGCGGTCATTCGGCGTGTGTGCGGCCAGAGCGACCAGCGGTACAGCGGCACCCGCGGCGGCGAGGACCACGGCGGCGGCGAGCACACGGCGGGTGGCCGGTCTGCGGCGATGAGAGCGGTTCTGATCTGACAACGGCATGTCCTTCTGGCACGACGGGCCTTGATCCGGCCTCGGTTACCGGGCAGTTGCCGCCACGCACGTAAAGGTTGCCGCGATCGAGGGCAGATTTTTCAGATCACCGACCGAAGCCCTCTCCGCCCGTCACGCGACCCACCCGGCCGTGATCGGCTTCCAGGTGGACAACGGGCCCGTCCCGGTCCGCGTGGGTGCGCGCGCCTCAGCGGGCTCTGCTGGACCGTCGAGCGGTGCGGCAAGAGGCGTCGCCCGCTTGCCGCACAGCGGCGTTCACCGGGTGGGCAGGAACCCTCCGCGGACCGACGCGAAGCCGCCCGGACCCTGCGCGTCGACGCGGTAGGCGTCGCCCGCGGCAGTTCGCGCGCCGCCGTTGTTGAACTGGGCGGCCACCTCATAGCTCCCGGCCGGCACGGTCAGGCCCGGTTTCAGGACCCAGCGGTAGACCAGCATGCCGTCGGCCTCCCGGGTGGTGATGGTGAAGTCATCGCTCGGCAGGGTCTGCCAGGTACCGGTCTTCTTCACCCCGCCGGTCTGCACGATCCGCATCTCGATCGTGAGCGCGGTGAGCGGCCGGGTCGTCTTGAGGACGAGGTTGCTCTGCGTCCAGTAGACGGTGCTTTTCGGGTCCACCGAGCCGGCCGACCACAGCGGACCGTTCTGGCTCTCACCGGCGGACGGTGACGGACCGGCGGCCGACGGAGTCGGGCGCGAGCTGCCCGGGCTGGTGACCGGGGCCGGCGCGACAGGGGTGGGGCGGGTCGACGCCGGTGGCCGGGAGGTGGCGTCCGGGGACGGGGTGGCCGGTGTGGTCACGGTGGCCGACGGCGACGAGTGCGTGACGATGGCGGCGACCGCGAGGCCGCCGGTCGCGAGGATGCCGGCGGCGGCGAGCCCGGCGAGCGCGACCCTGGTCCCGGACCTCGCGAACGGCCGCGCGCGGTGACGGACGGCGGGGCCGGCCATGCCGCGCTCCACCCGGGCCAGCATCCTCGCGCGGTCGGGCCGGTGGGCCTCGGCGGCCTCGCGCAGCCGACGGGCGATCTCCTCGTTCACCGCTTCCTCCTCCCTGCCACCAGGTCCCCGGCCGCTCGCGCGCCCAGTATCCTTTCCAGCTCGGCCATGCCCTTCGAGGTCTGGCTCTTCACCGTTCCGACCGAGATGCCCAGCGCCTCCGCGGTGTCCTTCTCCGACAGGTCGAAGGCGTGCCGCAGCACCACACAGGCCCGCTTGCGGAACGGCAGCCGGGCGAGCGCCGCGCGGACGTCCAGTACGGCCGCCGTGTCCGGCCCCTCCACCTTCTCGGGGCTGCGGGACCAGAACAGCGTGATCCTCAGTCGTTCGCGCATCGCGCTGCGGATGCGTCCCCGCGCCAGGTTGGCCACCACACCGCGGGCGTAGGCGAGCGGGTGGTCGGCCTGTCGCAGCCGATCCCAGCGCTGCCACAGGGCGACCAGTGCATCCGCCGCCAGATCGTCCGCCGCGTCGGCCTCACCGGTCAGGAGGTGGGCCAGACGGGCGAGTTCGGCATAGTGACGTTCGAAGAATTCGTGGAACTCCGCGGACGCGTCATCGAGGACCATCCCCCGGTCGCCCTCTCCTGGCAATGATGTGCGCGTTAGTTGCGCGTTTAACAACAACGGGGGGCGCAGCCTAACAGTGCCCGGCCCGGGATTCGAACGGCGGTCGTGCTCGGCTGCGGGCCGGTGAAGGCCGACCGGCGAGCTGGTCAATGTCCGGCGACCTGGAGGCCGGTCGGCTGCACCGTCCCGGTGAGGACGGTCGGGGCCAGGCACGGCACACCGACGACCGGCAGCCCCGAGGGAACACCCGTGCCCAGTCGGCGCCTGCGCCACGGTTGCGGCGCGGCGTGCTTCTTTGCCCTCATGCCCGTCCATTCGGTAGTTCGGCTCGGCCTTCCGACTCCCAGTTGCCGCAGGAGACGAGAAGGTTGCCGCCCCGACGTCATTTCCCGGCGACCGGTGCACCGCACGAAAGGCGCCTGAAGAACACCCGACCCGGCGGCAACCTTTCCTTCCCGAGCGGCCACCTAGGGGTGCACCCACCACGGCGAGCGCAGACCGGCGCTACGCCGCCGGTGTCCATACACTCCGATCGGGAGCCCCAACGTGTCACCTGACGACCCGACGACCACCGAGCAGCCGATGCCCCGGGGCCGCACGCACCGCCGTAGCCGAACGCGCCGCCGCATCATGGCGGGGACGGTGGCGGCCCTGCTGGCCGGGGGCGGGGCGGGAGTCCTGGCGCTCAGCGCGAACGCGGCGCCGACCGTCGCCGTCACCGTCGACGCCGGCACCTCGCTGGGCACGGTGCCCAGCACCGGAGTCGGCCTCAACACGGCGGTCTACGACACCTACATGAACGACGCCAAGGCGGCGTCGCTGATGAAGGCGGCCGGGATCCGGCAGCTGCGCTTCCCCGGCGGCTCGGTCGCGGACGCCTACCACTGGAAGACCCACACCGTGACCGGCGGCAGCTGGGCCGCGCCGGGCACCGACTTCGACCACTTCATGGCCACCGCGAAGAAGGTCGGCGCCCAGCCGATCATCACCGCCAACTACGGTTCCGGCAGCCCTCAGGAGGCCGCGGACTGGGTCAAGTACGCCAACGTCGACAAGGGCTACGGCATCAAGTACTGGGAGATCGGCAACGAGGTCTCCGGCAACGGGTACTACGGCAGCAAATGGGAGGTCGACAACCACGCCGACAAAAGCCCGAGGGAGTACGCGAACAACCTCCTCGCCTACGCGAAGGCGATGAAGGCCGTGGACCCGAAGGTGAGGATCGGGGCGGTGCTCAACACGCCGGGCTCCTGGCCCGACGGGGTGAAGGCTTCCGGCGACGCCACCGACTGGAACAACACGGTGCTCTCCATCGCCGGCAAGTCGGTCGACTTCGTGATCATCCACTGGTACCCGGGCGGTTCCAGCACGGCGGACCTGCTGAACTCCCCCGCGAAGATCGCCGGAATCACCTCCGCGGCGCGCTCGCTGATCAACAAATACGCAGGCTCGCATGCCGCGTCGGTGAAGATCGCGGTCACTGAGACCTCCAGCGCCCAGTCGCCGTCCCAGACCAGCCAGGCCGCGGCGCTGTTCGCGCCGGACACGTACATGAACTGGCTCGAGCAGGGGGCCGTCAGCGTCGACTGGTGGGACCTGCACAACGGGCCGGGCAAGCCCACCACCGTCCACGGCGAGACCGACTACCAGGACGGCGGTGTGCTCTCCGTCGGATCCTGCTCCGGCGGGACCTGCGAACCGGCCCGCGAGACGCCCTTCTCCACCTACTGGGGCATTCGCTCGCTGACCACACTCGCGCGGCCCGGCGACACCATGGTCAAGGCGTCCTCGGCGGGCCCGTCGGTCGCCGTGCACGCGGTACGCACCGGCAACGGCGGCCTGAACGTCATGCTGATCAACAAGAACCAGCAGAACGCGGCACAGGTGTCGCTCTCGTACACCGGATACACCCCCGCCCGGGGCACGGTCAGGACCGTTTCGTACACCAAGGGCGGCACCGGCCTCGTCACGGCGAGGCGGGGAACGGCGGCCGCACAGACGCTGCCCCCGTACTCGATCACGACTCTCCAGCTGAGGCCCGCGTCGGCGGCCTCCCGCGCCCAGGCCCCGTCTCCCGCACCCACGCCGGCCGCCGCTGCGAAGGTCACCCCCGCCTCGGGCACGATCGGCACCCGGGCCCAGGCCTCGGCAGCGGGCGTAGCCTTCAGCCGGCCGGACCGGAGCGACACGGCCGGTGACCTGGCTTCCACCGGCATGGGCAACGCCGTCACGTACAGCGCCCTCGGCGGCCTGCTGGCCCTCGCCGCCGGTTCGGTGCTGGTACTTCGCATGCGCCGCGGCAGGGGTTCGCACGCCAGGTGAATCCCTGTCTCTTACTCGTCCTCGGCTGAGTCGGCCCGGGCCTCCAGGCCCCGGCCGTCCGGCCGCGGTCACCTGCTCGCCTCTCGGGGGCGACCTGGATGTCATCCGGCTATCCGTAGGGTCGTCATTCCAATGTCAGGATGTCCTGTACCGCACCTACGGAGGTACGCCTCATGGGGCGGCCCGAGAGACCGGTGGACCCGGCGGCGGGACCCGTCCAGCGGCTCGCGCACGAGCCCTTTCTGTCCGGTGGGGCCCAGGCACAACCGAATCTCGGGGGCGGGCGGTTGATCAGGGAGTCCGATCCGGCGGGTGATCAATCCGTCCAGCGCACGGAGGCCCCTCGGCAGGTCGTTACGTCTGTCGCCAGGGGGTACCCGTGGGACGCTGCCGGTTCCCCTCGGTGGCGCTCGCTCTAGGCGGAAGGCACCGGCCCGTGGAGACATCTTTGACCACAAGCCGTTCGATCGTCACCGCCCCGATCCGCTGCTGGGTCCCGCGGGGTGTCTACGCCCCGCAGACCGACACCCGGCTGCTGCGGCGGGCGTTGTACCGCGAGGCGATCACGGAACGTACGGACGTGCTGGACCTGGGCACGGGAACCGGAGTGCTCGCGGTGGAGGCGGCGCGGCTCGGCGGCCGGGTCACCGCGGTCGACATCTCCTGGCGGGCGGTCGCGACCACCTGGTTCAACGCCCTGCTGAACGGCCAGAACCTGCGGGTGCGCCACGGCGACCTCGCCTCGGCCGTGCCGGGCCGCCGCTTCGACCTCGTGGTCGCCAACCCGCCGTATGTGCCCGCCCAGGACGAGACGCCACCCGTGGGTGCCGCCCGGTCCTGGGACGCCGGTCCGGACGGCCGGCTGCTGATCGACCGCATCTGTGACAGCGCGACGACCTTCCTGCGGCCGACGGGCGCGCTGCTGCTCGTGCACTCGCATCTGTGCGGCATCGACGCCACGCTGGCCCGCCTCGAGGGCGCCGGTCTGCGGGCCGAGGTCGTCGACCGGACCCTGCTGCCGTTCGGCCGCGTGCTGCGTTCACGGCTCGGCTGGCTGCGCGAGCGGGGGCTGACGGACGACGGTACGACGGAGGAGCTGGTGGTGATCCGTGCCGAACACAGCTGACCGGCCCCGCCGGATTCGCGTGCAGCGCGACGGGCCCCTGCTCATCGAGGGACCGGTCGAAGTGGTGGACGAGAACGGCGAGGTGACGGTCTCCCGGCGCTTCACCGTGGCCGTCTGCACCTGCCGCCGCAGCCGTACCTTCCCCTGGTGCGACACCAGCCACCGCCGCCGCGGCGGGCGCCCCTGCGAAGGCGGTCCCGAATGAGCGCGGCCCGCCCCCGGGAGCAGTCGCGGCACCGGCCACCGCCCCTGCCCGAACCCCGTGGTCCGCTCTCCGCCGCCGTGCTGGCACTGCTGCGGGGCTCGGCCCCCGAGAGCATTCCCGCTCCGGCGGACTGTGCGCCGTACGGCGAGGACCTGCAGCTCGCCCTGTACGTCCTCTACGAGCTGCACTACGAGGGCTTCCAGGGCGTGCCCGACGGGCTCGAGTGGGACAGCGGGATGCTGGCCTGCCGGGCCGCGATCGAGGACCGCTTCCTCGGCGCACTGCGCGCGGACGTTCCGGTGGACGGCACCGACACGGCCCGGCAGGCGCTGGACGAACTGCAGGTCGAGCCGGTGGACTCCACGGGCAGCGTCTCGCACTTCCTGCGCGACGAAGGCGATCTCGGCCATCTGCGGGACTATGCGGCCCTGCGCTCGCTCTACCACCTCAAGGAGGCGGATCCGCACGCCTGGGTCATCCCCCGGCTGCACGGCCGGGCCAAGGCGGCGATGGTCGCGGTCGAGTTCGACGAGTTCGGTGCGGGCCGCGCGGACGAGATCCATGCGCAGCTGTACGCCGACCTGATGGCGGACCTCGGGCTGGAGACGGCGTACGGGCACTATGTCGACGCCGCCCCCGCCGAGGCGCTCGCCACCGTCAATCTGATGTCGCTGTTCGGTCTGCACCGGGCGCTGCGCGGCGCTCTCGTCGGGCACTTCGCCGCCGTCGAGGTGACCTCCTCCCCGGCCTCGCGCCGCCTCGCCGAGGCGATGCGCCGGGCCGGGGCAGGACCGGCGGCCGTGCGGTTCTACACCGAGCACGTCGAAGCGGACGCCGTGCACGAACAGGTCGTACGGCAGGACGTCGTCGGCGGGCTGCTGGAGAGCGATCCGGGCCTGGAGGGCGATGTGGTCTTCGGGATCCGTACGACCGGTTTCCTGGAGGACGCCCTGGCGGCCAGGCTCCTGGCGGACTGGCGTCGGCGGGGCGGGGTACCCCGGGTCCATGAGACCGAGCGTGCTGGACGTCGGTTCGAACACGGTCCGGCTTGAGGTCAGCGACGCGGAGGCGGGAGTCCCGCTCCCGGTGCACACCGCGAAGTGGAAGCTGCGCCTGTCCGAGCAGGTGGGGGATGACGGACGCCTCGGAGCGGGGGGCACCGAGCGGCTGCTCACGGCCCTGACCGCGGCGGCGGAGATGGCCGCCGCGGTGGGAAGCGCAGGAGCCCCTGGTGTGCGCCACCTCCGTGGTGCGGGACGCGCCCGACCGGGCGGACGTGCTGCGGGCGGTGCACGAGCGCACCGGGCTGGGCCTGTGGGTGCTGCCGGGTGCGGTGGAGGCCCGGCTGACGTTCCTGGGTGCCCGGCGCTGGATGGGCTGGCGCTCGGGCCCGCTGGCCCTCTTCGACATCGGCGGCGGCTCCCCCGAGGACGTCCGGGACGGCCGCCCTGCGCCGCCGGGCGCGCCATCAGCTGCGCGACGCCTCCGCCCGCACCCGCTGGGAGCATCCGCAGACCGCCGTCGTGAGGCCCGTGCGAAGCACGGCGGGCGTGGCAGCCCCCGAGCCGCCCGAGGCGTGGGTAGCGTCGTCACGCAGAGGAGTCGCTGGTTTCCCGCCGGTCGGGGCGGGCACTCGCGAGGCGCTTCTCGCTCTCGGCACGGCTGAGGAGAACCATGACCGAAGCGTCGCAACGCCTCGAGGAAGGCGCGGGGCGAGCGTCTCGCGGCGCCGCCGTCCCGCTGGGGCGCACGCTGCTCGCCTGGGCCTCGACGACCGATCACAAGGTGATCGGTCGCCTCTACATGGTGACCTCGTTCTGCTTCTTCCTCCTGGCCGGCCTGCTCGCTCTCGGCATGCGGGCCGAACTGGCCCGTCCGGGGCTGCAGTTCATGAACGAGCACACGTACAACCAGCTGTTCACCATCCACGGCACGATCATGATGCTGCTGTTCGCCACCCCGATGTTCGCCGGGTTCGCGAACGCCGTGATGCCCTTGCAGATCGGCGCCCCCGACGTGGCGTTCCCCCGGCTCAACGCGCTGTCGTACTGGATGTATCTGTTCGGCGGTCTGATGGTGGTGGCGGGGTTCGTGGTGCCGGGCGGCGCGGCGGCCTTCGGCTGGTTCGCCTACGCGCCGCTGAACAGCTCGTACTTCTCGCCCGGCGCGGGCGGTGACCTGTGGGTGATGGGGCTGGTGGTCACCGGGGTGTCGACCACGCTGGGCGCGGTCAACTTCATCACCACGATCCTGTGTCTGCGCGCCCCCGGCATGACGATGTTCCGGATGCCGATGTTCACCTGGAACGTGCTGTTCACGTCGATCCTGGTGCTGCCCGCGTTCCCGGTGCTCACGGCCGCGCTGCTGGCCCTGGAGTGCGACCGGAAGTTCGGCTCGCACGTCTTCGACGCCACCAACGGCGGCGCCCTGCTGTGGCAGCACCTGTTCTGGTTCTTCGGGCATCCCGAGGTCTACATCGTCGCGCTGCCGTTCTTCGGGATCATCTCGGAGATCATCCCGGTGTTCTCGCGCAAGCCGCTCTTCGGCTATCTGCCGATGATCGGGGCGACGACCACCATCACCATGCTGTCGGCGGTGGTGTGGGCGCACCACATGTTCGCCACCGGCGCCGTGCTGCTGCCGTTCTTCTCCGTGATGTCGTTCCTGATCGCGGTGCCCACGGGCATCAAGTTCTTCGCATGGATCGGGACGATGGTGCACGGCTCGGTGTCCTTCGAGACGCCGATGCTGTGGTCGCTCGGATTCCTGGTGTCGTTCCTGCTGGGCGGGCTCAGCGGGGTGCTGCTGGCCTCGCCGCCGCTCGACTTCCACGTCACCGACTCGTACTTCGTGGTGGCCCATCTGCACTATGTGCTCTTCGGCACCGTGGTCTTCGCGATGTTCGCGGGCTTCTACTTCTGGTGGCCGAAGATCACCGGGAAGATGCTCGACGAACGCCTGGGCAAGCTGCACTTCTGGCTGCTGTTCCCGGCGTTCCAGCTGACGTTCCTGGTGCAGCACTGGCTGGGCGAGTCGGGCATGCCGCGCCGGTACGCCGACTATCTGCCCTCGGACGGGTTCACCCTGCTCAACACCCTGTCGTCGGCGGGCGCGTTCCTGCTCGGCGTGTCCACGCTGCCGTTCCTCTACAACGTGTGGCACACCTCCCGGCACGGGCGGACCGTCGAGGAGGACGACCCCTGGGGCTACGGGCGGGGCCTGGAATGGGCCACCTCCTGTCCGCCGCCCCGGCACAACTTCACGGCGCTGCCCCGGGTGCGCTCGGAGTCCCCCGCCTTCGACCTGCACCACCCCGATGTCGTCCAGCAGACGAGGCAGGAGGGACCGCGGTGAAGGTGGAGGCCGTGCTCTTCGGTGGCGTGGCCGCCTTCTTCGGCGGCTCCGCGGCGCTCTACGGCGTGTGGTCCCACGGGGACCCGGCCGGCACCGCGGCGCTCGTCGTGGCGTTCGCGATGGCCGCTCTGGTGTCGTTCTTCTGCGCCGTGCAGTACGCCCGGCACGGCCGCCGCCCCCAGGACCGCGGGGACGCCGAGGTCGCCGACGCCGCCGGGCCGCTGGAGTTCTTCCCGCCGCACAGCCCCTGGCCGATCGTCACCGCGCTCGGTTTCGCGGTCACGGCGACCGGCGTGGTCTACGGCCTGTGGCTGTTCCTCATCGGCTTCGGCGTGCTGAGCCGGGGTGTTCTCGGTCTCGTGTTCCAGTACGTGGACCGGGGTGCCGGTCCACAGGACTGAGCGGGACGCGCGGGGCACCCGGCCGGAAGTCGGTGACGGGGCGGTGGCCGCTCTCGTAGCCCCCGGCCACGCTCTGCCGCACCTCGCCGGTCTCCTCGCCCTCGGCGAGACGTCCGCGTTCCGTCTCCAGGAGGGCGTGGCACAGCGCGCGGGTGACCACGAAGGCGAGCACCGGGCCCACGATCAGGGCGATGCGCAGGGTCCAGGTGAGGGCGTTGACGGAGATGCGGAAGGTCGCCGCCAGCACGTCGTTGCCGCCGGCCAGCAGCAGGACGCCGTAGAAGGTGATGCCCGCGACGCCGAGGCCGGTGCGGACGGGCCGTTCGCGGGGCCGGTCGCACAGGTGCTGTTCGGTGAGCCACTCGCCGGTCAGCCGCTGCTCCACGAAGGGGTAGGCGTACAGGACGGCGAAGAGCAGTGCGGGCAGGACGACCGCGGGCAGCAGGACGTTCCACATCAGCGTGTGGCCGGCGACGGTCGTCTCCCACGGCGGTACGAGCCGTAGCGAGCCCTCCAGGAAGCCGACGTACGAGTCGGGCTGGGACCCGGTCGACACCTGGTCCGGCCGGTAGGGGCCGTACACCCAGACGGGGTTGATCTGCGCGACGCCGGAGAGGACGGCCAGCACCCCGAACACGGTCAGGGACAGCCCGGCGGACGAGGCCGTGAACTGCGGGTAGAGGGGCTTTCCGACGGCGTTCGCGTTGGTGCGGCCCGGGCCGCGCCACTGGGTGTGCTTGAGGTGGAAGACGAGGATCAGATGCAGGGTGACCAGGGCGATCAGCGCTCCCGGCAGCAACAGCACATGCAGGCCGTACAACCGCGGGATGACGTCGTGGCCCGGGTACTGGGCTCCGAAGACGAAGAAGGCGATGTACGTCCCCACCACGGGGATCGACATCATGATCCCCTGGGCGATGCGCAGTCCGGTGCCCGAGAGCAGGTCGTCCGGCAGCGAGTAGCCGGCGAAGCCCTCCGCCAGGGCGAGCATGAACAGGGTGACGCCGATGACCCAGTTCAGCTCCCGCGGCCTGCGGAAGGCCCCGGTGAAGAAGATCCGCAGCAGATGGAGACCGATCGCGGAGACGAACACCAGGGCGGCCCAGTGGTGCAGCTGACGGATCAGCAGGCCGCCCCGCACGTCGAAACTGATGTGCAGGGTGGAGTCGAAGGCCTGCGACATGCGCACGCCCCGCAGCGGGGTGTACGACCCGTCGTAGACGACCTCCCGCATCTCCGGCTTGAAGAACAGGGTCAGCCACACCCCGCTCAGCACCAGGACGAGGAGGCTGTAGAGCGCCAGCTCGCCCAGCAGGAACGACCAGTGGTCCGGGAACGCCTTGCGCAACAGCTTGCCGCCCCCGTCGTACACGGGCAGCCGGGCGTCCACCGCGTCCGCCAGCCGCTCCCCGGGGTGGGACGGGCGAGCCGGCCCGGACGCCGTCACGACGGGCCCACGGCGCGGCCGACGGCTTCCTCGTACGGCACCCACCTCACGGCCGCTCTCCCTTCGACGCCGCCTGCTCCCGGCATCTGTTGCCCGGAGCGCAAGCGGCGAGTACCCCTCGGCCACGAAACACTCGTGCGCCGGAGGTGCCACACCCGATCGGCTGACGCTCAGGCCCCCAGAGCGCGGGCGAGCAGCATGCCGCGGTTGTTGGTGGACGTCTTGGCGAAGATCGACTTGAGGTGGTCCTGGACGGTGTGCTCCGAGAGGGACATCCGGTCGGCCAGCTCGTGGCTGTCGCCGCCCTTCGCCAGGTGGCCGAGCAGGACGCTCTCCCTGGGGCTCAGCGCGTGGGCCCTGGCGAACACGGTGAGCCGCTCGGCCGGTGAGGTCTCCTCGATGGTGACGGCGATGGCCCGCCGCCGGGCGGGTGGTGCCGCGTCGCCGATCCGGGCGGCGCTCAGGGTCAGCCACAGGCCGTCCGCCAGGTGGACCCGTGAGCGCGGCGGGTGCGCGTCGACCCCGGCCTCCACGGCCAGCAGCTGGGCGGCGACGTCGTAGGCGCTCGCGGGCACCTCCGGGCGAGCGTGCTCGGGCGGCACCAGCAGGCTCAGATAGGCGTACGTCTCCGGGGTCCGGGCGAGCACCCGCAGGTCGGGGGAGAGCAGCAGCACCAGCGGGCCCGGGCGCGGCGCCCCGGACGGTCTCACCACGAAGGTCTCCGCCTGGCTGCGGCGCAGGGCCGCGGTCACGGGGGCGGTGAGGCGGGCCAGGTACTCGGCCTCCGCGGCGCTGAAACCGCCGTCGTAGCGGTACAGGTCGAGGAAGCCCCAGCAGCCGAAGCGGTCCCGGAACACCATCGAGGCGATGTCCCGCACGCCGTAGCCGTGCAGCAGCTCCCGCCACAGCAGGCTGCCGGAGCGGTCGGGGAGCTCGCTGAGCAGGGCGATGCCGTCGAGTGCCGTCCAGCGGCCGATCGCGCTCAGGTACTTGAGGCGGGTCATCCTCGGCAGTTCCGGCAGACACGGCACGTCGGCCACCGGTGAGCTGCCCACGGCGGTCTCGGGGTCGGTGAGCAGGAAGGCGTATGCGTCGAAGCCGGTGGCGGTACGCAGTTCGTCCAGGAGCCGCACACGCAGCTCCCGGGAGTCGCCACCGGCCTCGCAGAGGCGGACGACACGCTCGTGCGACCGCGCGTAGGCGACAGGAACCGCCATGTTTCGAGCGTACGACGCAATTCCCCACATTTCTGGGATGGGCTGGGCGCCCGGACGCCGTCCACGATGGAGGGATCGGAACAGGAGCCCTCGATGACCAGCAACCCAGACCCCCGTGCGACGGCCGACCCCGTCGCGACCTCCCGGCGCCGGCACAGAGCCAGATCCTCCTGGCGTGCGCTCATGGTCGCCTCCGCGCTGGCCTCCGCGGCCGCCCTCGCCACGGCCGCCCCGGTTCACGCAGCGCCCGCCCAGACCCAGACGGGTCATGTCTACGCGTGGATAGGCGACGGATGGGGCGGCGGACGCCTCACCAGCAGTCCGGCCGGGATCAACTGCCACATCACGTCGTGGGACCCCTACGCCGACAATCCGCAGGGACCGACCGAGACCGGCCCGTGCGACGCGGTCTTCCCGGTCGGCACGACGGTCACCTTCACCGCCACGCCCGATCCGGACTCCTACCTCAACATCGGCCCCGACCCGGCCCGCCTGAAGGTGGCCTCCGGCTACAACCCGGTCTACGTCATCTTCTGCCCGAACGACGGCCTCTGCATGAGTTACTGACACTTCGCGCACCACACCGTCGTACGGCCCCCCAGACGGGAGCGGCGCAGCGGTTCGCCGCAGCGGGGGCAGTGTGGGGACGGGGTGTCGCGGTGGCCGGTGAGCCAGGAGTCGCGGGGTGGGACGCGGCCCGTCGGGACCGCTGAGCGCAGGGTGCGGCGCATCTGGGTGTAGAGGCGGTGGCGGTCCTCCTCGGTGAGGTCGTTGGCGTGGGCGCCGGGACGCACTCTCGCCCGCCAGAGGATCTCGTCGGCCAGCAGGTTGCCCAGGCCGGCGACGACGGACTGGTCGGTGAGGACGGTCTTGACCGTGCCGCGGCGGGTGCTGAGCGCGGCCTCGAACCGCTCGCGGTCCACGGCCAGCGCGTCCGGGCCCTGGCGGGCCAGCAGCCGCTCGACGGCGGATTCGTCCTCGGCCAGCCACAGCCCCTGGAGCTTGCGCTGGTCGCGGTAGCGGAGCTGGCGGTCGGCGCCCATCGTGAACAGGACGCGGTCGTGGGGCGCGGCCTCCTCGTCGGGGCGGGCGCAGACCAGCAGGCCCGTCATGCCGAAGTGGAGCCCGACGGTGGGGCCGCCGGTGCGGGCGAGCAGCCACTTCCCGTGGCGCTGCGCACCGGTGAAGCGCCGGCCCTCCAGCGCCTCCCGCAGCCGCCGCGCGCTCACCCCGTGCAGCACGCCCGCGTCACGGACCTCGACGTGCCGGATCACCCTCCCCTTCGCGCAGGACAGGAAGACCTCCCGGAATCCCTCGACGTCCGGCAGTTCGGGCATGACCGCTCACCTCGCCTCGGGAGGCTCCGGCGACTTCGCTACCGGGTACCCACCCGTGGCTCCCGCACCACCACGGCCTCCCCGGCCGCCACCGACACCCTCCCGCCGGCCACCGGCTTCCCGGACAGCAGCTCGGTCGCCCCGGCGGAGACGGCGACCTCCGCGTCCTGGTCCGTGTGGTTGATCAGGAAGAGGTAGTCGGCCTCGGTGCCGCGCCGCAAGGCCGCCTCCACGCCCTCCGGCGCGGAGCGCACCGGCTCGACCCCGGCCTCCACGCGGATGCGCTCCAGGAGGCCGGCCAGGGCCTCCGGGTCCGGGTGGGTGGCCACGTACCAGGCCGTGCCCGTGCCGTACGCGTTGCGGGTCACCGCCGGAACCCCGGCGAGCGGTCCGTCCGCGTACGACGTCACCGCCTCGGCGCCCTCCAGCCGTACCCGCTCCGACCAGAGCGTGCCCGTCGTGCCGTCGCTCAGGGCCACCGTCTGCCCGGGCAGCAGCGGGAACAGCTCGTCCGTGCGGATGCCGAGGGTCTCCCGGAACGCGCCCGGGTAACCGCCGAGGCGCACATGGCAGTTGGCGTCGACCATTCCGCTGTGGAAGCCGACCACCAGAGTGCCGCCGCGCTCCGCGAAGCCGGTGAGGTTGGCCGCGCCCGTGTCGTCGATCAGGTACAGCGAAGGAGCCAGGACCAGGCGGTACGCCGACAGATCCGCGTCCGGGCGGACGAAGTCCACCCCGACGCCGGACCGCCACAGGGGCTCGTACCAGGCCCGGACCAGGTCCTGGAAGCGCAGCTCGCCGCTGGGCTGCGAGGGCAGTTCCATGGCCCAACGGGCGTTCCAGTCCCAGACGACGGCGACCTCGGCGGTGCCGGTGGCGCCCCGCACCTCCGCCAACGCCCGCAGGTCCGCGCCCAGTTGCACCACGTCCCGCCAGATCTGGCTGTCGGTGCCGGCGTGCGGCAGCATCGCCGAGTGCCACTGCTCGGCGCCCGCCTTCGCCGCCCGCCACTGGAAGTAGGCGATGCCGTCGGCGCCGCGCGCCACATGGGCGAGCGCGTTGCGGCGCAACTCCCCTGCCGTCTTGGCCCGGTTGACCGGCTGCCAGTTCACCGCGCCCGTGGAGTGCTCCATGAGCAGCCACGGGCCGCCCGCGAGCGAGCGGACCAGATCGCCGCTGAGGGCGATGTCGATCTGCGACTCCGGGTCGGCGGACTGGAGGTAGTGGTCGTTGGAGACGATGTCCAGCTCGGGCGCCCAGCGCCAGTAGTCCAGGGCGTCGAAGTTGAACATCACCATGAAGTTGGTGGTGGCGGGGGTCTGCGGCGCGGCCTCCCGCAGGACGTCCCGCTCGGCCTCGTACAGCGAGAGCAGGGCGTCGCTGCAGAAGCGGCGCCAGTCCAGCTGGTGGGTGGGGTTGGGGACCGCGCCGGTGGCGCGCGGCGGCAGGATCTGGTCCCAGTCGTAGTACCACTGGCTCCAGAAGGTGGTGCCCCAGGCGTGGTTGAGGGCGTCCAGGCTCGCGTAGCGGTCCTGCAGCCAGGCGCGGAAGGCCTCCGCGCTGGTGTCGCAGTAGCACTCCGCGTTGTGGCAGCCGTACTCGTTGTGGACGTGCCACATCACGACCGCCGGGTGGTCCGCGTACCGCCGGGCCAGTTCGCCGACGATCCGCAGGGCCGCCTCGCGGTAGGCGGGGCTCGACGGGCAGAACGTCTGACGGCTGCCGTAGGACAGCCTGCGGCCGTCCTTGTCCACCGGCAGCGCTTCGGGGTGCTTGACGAAGAACCAGGCCGGCGGGGCCGCCGTCGGGGTCGCCAGGTCGGCGGCGATCCCGTGGGCGTGCAGCAGGTCGAGGATGCGGTCGAGGCGCGAGAAGTCGTAGGTGCCCTCGGAGGGTTCCAGCAGCGCCCAGGAGAAGATGTTGACGCTGACCATGGTGACCCCGGCCTCGGCCATCAGCCGCATGTCCTCGGCCCAGACCTCCTCGGGCCACTGCTCGGGGTTGTAGTCGCCGCCGTACGCGATGCCCGGCACGTTCAGGGCGCGGGTCATCGCCGGGCCCCCGAGAGCAGCCGGCGGGTGGTGGCCACGCCCCACTCGTCCAGGGACAGCAGACGGTCGCTGGAGGCCATCAGGCCGCCGGTCGCCTCCACATGCGCCGCCCAGCGCTCCCGTGTCTCCACGGCCGGGCGGGCCATCAGGCAGTCGGGGTCGTTGACCCAGAGGCGGCCGTGCTGCCACTGGCGTCCGGCGCCGGTGAACTCGGCCGGGTCCTGGCCCGGTTGGCTGAAGTCGTCGGCCTCGGGGCGGCGGTGCGGGGCCGTGT
This sequence comes from Streptomyces sp. NPDC049541, assembly GCF_044465725.1. Taxonomy (NCBI): domain Bacteria; kingdom Bacillati; phylum Actinomycetota; class Actinomycetes; order Kitasatosporales; family Streptomycetaceae; genus Streptomyces; species Streptomyces sp. NPDC049541. The sequence continues at coordinate 101,522 of NZ_JBITLY010000003.1, forward strand.
CGGGGCTCACCCGCATCGCGTCGAACAGGCCGATCGAGGGCAGGACCGGGGCGCCGCAGCCCAGCAGGTACGCGTCCGGGCCGATCGCCCCGCGAATCAGCTCGATGCCCTCGCGGTACGCGGTGAGGGCGTCGACGTCCTGGTGCCGTACGCCGTCCAGGGCGCCCGCGTACAGGAAGTCGACCTTGAAGTAGTCGTAGCCCTCGGTGCGGAGGGTGCGGAACACCTCGGTCAGATACGCGGCGGCCTCGGGGTGGGTGGTGTCCAGGACACGCAGGTCGTGGCCCCAGTTGCGGCCGGCGTGGGTGAAGCCGCCGGTGGTGTCGCGGACCAGCCAGTCGGGGTGCTCGGTGGCCAGGTCGCTCGCCGGGTCGACCAGGAAGGGGGCCGTCCAGATGCCGGCCCGGCGGCCGCGGGCCCGGATGGCGTCGGCGATGCCCTCGCGGGAGCGGAAGCGGCCCGAGAGCGTGAGCCAGTCGCCGAGGGCCTTCTGGTAGCCGTCGTCGATCTGGACCACGTCGATCGGCAGGTCGAGGGTGTCCATCGCACGGAGGTTCTCGTGGATGTCGTCCTCGGTGACGTTCGTGAAGTACTCGTACCAGGAGCACCAGACGGTCGGCGCCGGGCGCGGGGCTTCGACGCCGAGGCTGTCGGCCCAACTGCCCAGTGCCGTCTGGACGTCCGTGCCCGTCCACTCCTTCACCGCGCCGTCGGCGGTGACCTCCGCGATGCCGTCCGTCACCGTCAGGCGGATGGACGGCACCTCGCCGGTGGGGTCCACGGCCGCCCACAGCCGGACCGGGGAGCCGTCGCCGGGGTCGAGCGCCAGCAGGCCCTCGCCCTGGAAGGTGCCCTCCGGGACGGTCACGCCGGGGCGGTAGCAGACCGTCGCCCAGTTGTCGTTGGTCGGACGGTACGGCTTGTCGCCGAGGGCGTAGGCGCCGCTGGGGCTCCAGGACTGCCAGCCCTCCTCGTGGACCCGGGCGTTGACCGGGTCCACGGGGACGGAGGCGACGGCGGTGAAGGGGTGGTGCACGGAGGTCTCTTTCAAGAGGGAGGGCGTCAGCCCTTGTTGGCGCCCAGGGTCAGTCCGCTGACGAACTGGCGCTGCAGCACGAAGTACACGATCAGGGTGGGGATCGCGGTGAGCAGGGCGCCCGCGGCGACCAGGTTGGGGTCGGTGAAGTACTGCCCGGAGAGGTTGTTCAGCGCCGAGGTGATCGGCATGTTCTCGCCGGTGGAGATCAGCACGATCGCCCAGAAGAAATCGTTGTAGATCCAGATCGAGAGCAGGGTCGCGAGGGCCGCCATGGCGGGCTTGCACAGCGGCAGCACGATCTGCCAGTACATCCGCCACACCGACGCCCCGTCCACCAGGGCCGCCTCGGTCAGCTCGTGCGGCAGCATCCGCATGTAGTTGCTGAGCACGAAGGCGCAGAACCCGGACTGGAACGCCACGTGGATCAGCACCAGGCCGAGGGCGGAGTCGTACAGCTTGCCGCTGACGGTGATGCCGGGCAGGTCGATCAGCAGGTACATCCGGTACAGCGGGGTGATGATGACCTGCTGCGGCAGCAGGTTGCCCGCCGTGAACACCAGCAGCAGGAAGATGTTCAGCCGGAAGTCGAAGCGGGAGACGTAGAACGCCACCATCGACGACAGCAGCAGCGTGATCAGCACGGCCGGGACCGCGATGATCAGCGTGTTGCCGAAGTAGTGCAGCATGTCCGACTGCTGGAAGGCGTTGGTGAAGTTCTCGAAGCTCAGCTTGTGCGGCCAGGACACGTAGCCGCGGTTGCTGGTCTCCGAGTACGGCCGCAGGGCCGCGAAGACCGCCCACAGCAGCGGTGCCAGCCAGGCCAGCGCGGTGACCACCAGGAACGTGTGCAGCAGGATCCGGGCCGGGCGGACCGGGGTGCGCTTGGTTGCGACGACAGCCGTGCTCATGCGCGCCGCTCCTTCCTGAACGTCGCGATCAGGTACGGGATGATGACCGCGAGGGAGATCACCAGCAGCACCACCGCGATCGCGGAGCCGTAACCGATCCGGCTGGACTCACCGATGATGTTGTTGGTGATCAGAATCGACAGCAGCTCGGTGCCCTGGGCGCCCTTGTTGAACACGAACACCAGGTCGAAGGCGCGCAGCGCCTCGATGATCGTGACGACCAGGACGACCGTGTTGGTGGGGCGCAGGGTGGGGAAGATGACGTTCTTGAACGTCTGCCACTCGTTCGCCCCGTCCAGCGAGGACGCCTCCCGCAGCGACGGGTCCACGCCCTTCAGGCCGGCCAGGTAGAGGATCATCATGTAGCCGGTGTGCCGCCAGGAGGCGGCGATCAGCACCGCCCACAGGTTCAGGTGCGGGTTGCCGATCCAGTCGATGTAGTGGCCCGGCTTGTTCGCCCCGATCAGGCTGTTGATCAGCCCGGTGTCCGGGTTGTAGACCAACTGCCACACAAAGCCGGTCACCGCGAGCGAGACCACGACCGGCAGGAAGAACGCGGTCTGGTACACCCGGCTGAAGCGGATCTTCTTGTCCAGCTGGACGGCCAGGAACAGGCCCATCGGCGTCGGGATCAGGATGAGCACCACGAACCAGATGATGTTGTGCTCGACGGCCGGCCAGAACTGCGGGTTGTCGGTGAACAACTGCTTGAAGTTGTCCAGCCCCACCCACTTGATCGAGTCGAAGCCGATCCCGTCCCAGCTGGTGAAGGCCAGGAAGATCGAGGAGATCGCGGTGACCCACACCAGGGCCACGTGCAGGGCGGTGGGCACGCCGGCCATGAAGGCGAGCGTGATGCGGTCACGGCGGGTCAGCAGGCGCTTGTGGCCCTGCGGGACCCGCTTGGTTGCAGGCGCATGGCCCGGAGCCGGCACGGCGGCCGCCTCCGGGCTCTTCGTGGTCGTCTCGGAGCTCATCAGGACGCGAAGATCGTCTTCTTCTGGCGCTCGATCGAGGACAGCAGGCTGTCGACGCCCTTGGGGTTCTGGAGGAACTTCTGCAGACCCGGCTGCATCACCGTCGAGGTGAAGTCCGGACGCGAGTCGCGGTCCATGAACTGGGTGAGGCTCTTGGCGTTGCTGATCATGTCGTACGCCTTCTTCTGCAGCGGCGTGTACGACGAGGTGTCGGCCTTGCTGGAGGCGGCCACCACGCTGGAGTCGGCCTTGAGGTAGATCTGCTCGGCCTCCGGCGTGCCCAGGAACTCCATCAGCTTGGTGACACCGGCGTGGTTCTTGGGCGCCTTGGAGACCATGAAGCCGTCGGTGGGTGCCTCGACGGTGTCCTGCCCGAACTGCGGGTTGATCTCGGGGAAGGCGAAGAAGTCGAGGTCGTCGAGGTCGGCCTTGTTGGTGAACTGCTGGGCCACGAAGGAACCGAGGACGTACATGCCCGCCTTCTTCGACACCAGGGTCTGGGCGGCGTCCTGCCAGGTGCGGCCCATGAAGCCGTCCTGGTGGTAGGGCAGCAGCTCGGACCAGTGGTCGAAGACCGCCTTGACCTTCGGGTCCGTCCACGCCTCCTTGCCGGCCATCAGGGACTTGTGGAAGTCGTAGCCGTTGAGGCGGAAGTTGATCTGGTCGAAGGTGCCCATCGCCGGCCAGGCGTCCTTGTCACCGAACGCGATCGGGACCAGGCCGTCCTTCTTCATCTGCTTGCACAGGGCCACCAGCTGGTCCCAGGTGGTGGGCACCTGGTAGCCGTGCTGCTTGAAGACGCTCTTGCGGTAGAAGAGCGCCCACGGGTACGTGTACAGCGGCACGAAGTAGTACTTGCCGTCCTCGCCCTTGGACAGCTGCTTCATGGCGTCGGGGAAGTTGCCGCCGATCTTCTGCCACACGTCGTCGATCGGGGTGGCGAGCTTCTTCGCCGCGAAGAACTGCATGCGGTAGCCCGCGAACCAGGTGAACACGTCGTCCGGCGTCGCCTGGAGGTAGGAGTTGATCTGCTCCTGGAAGGTGTTGTGGTCCTTGGTGTTCACGTCGACCTTGATGCCGGACTTCTTGGTGAAGGCGGCGTAGATCTCCGCGAAGGCCTTCTTGGGCACCGCGTCGGAGGAGTTGGAGCCGAGACTGACGGTCTTCGGGTCCGACGAGGACCCACTGCCGCCACAAGCGGACAGCAGGGGTATGCCCGCACCCGCGAGCAGGGCGGCACCCCCCACACCACGCAGCAGACCGCGACGGCTGGGGGCGGGCACTGAGAGGCCCGAGGTGGAGAGGTCCATGTACGGCTCCTGAAGGCAGGGGTTCGGTCACAACGCCATTGTCGAAAAAAGTCGAAACCGACCAGAAATCAACTCGACCGAACATCGTGGCGCTTATATCAGCCCTATGTCCGGTCATGCGTCAAGAGCCGCCGGGGACCTTTGTGGAAATGTGACCGACATGTTCGTGATCGTTTCGGTCCGAGTGATCGAACGATCCCGCCCGGAGATGAGAGTAAATGCCGGATTCGCGTCGCGGCCAGGGCCTGCTATGCGACGATCCGGACCGACTTCGTCACACTGACCTGGTCGATCTCGGACGTGCGGACGGTGGCCTTCATGGTCCAGGTCCCGGCGAGGGGCACGGTGAGCGAGCTGGTCCCCCAGTAGCCGCCCAGATCGGTCAGCCGGGCGTCCAGCGGGCCGATCTTCTGCGCGGGCAGGCTGAGGGAGAGCCGCAGCTCGGGGACGGTGACGATGCCGCCGTCGGGGCCGAAGACGACCGCCTGCACGGTGTTGTCGCCGACGCGGCCCGGGTCGAGCGTGATCTGCACCTTGCCGCGCGCGCGACCGACCTCGAACGGGATCGTCGTCACCGACGCGGCGGGCAGCCCGCCGGCCGTCGCGGGTGCCTGCGCCGCCTCCGCGGCCGCGCGGCCCGGCAGCGTGCTGCTGAGCACGGTCGTGAGCACCAGCACCACCACCCCGACGGCGACCTCGGCGAGCACGCTGCGGCGCAGATTGCGGCGGCTCGCGCCTTCGGCGGCCGGGGCGGCCGGTTCCTCCCCGGCGGCCGCGGGAGGCCCGCCCACGGGCTCCGGGACCCGCTCCCGTACGGCCGTCTCGGCGTCCGCCGTCACCAGCCGCGCGGTCCAGCGCCGCGAGAGCCCCGCGGCCGCCAGGAGGAGCACCACAGCGGCCAGTTTGGCCACCAGCAGGCGCCCGTACGTCGTCCCGGTGAGCGCGCTCCAGGAGCCGAGGCCCCGCCAGGACTGGTAGACGCCGGTGACGACCAGGACGGCCACGGAGGCGAAGGCGATCCGGGAGAAGCGGGCCACGACGGCCGGGGCGAGTTCGGTGCGGTGGAGCAGGATCAGCAGCGCCGTGAGGCCGCCCAGCCAGACCGCCATCGCCAGCAGGTGCAGCACCGCGGAGGCCATCGCGAGCGGCACCTGGAGGCCCGCCGAGGCGTGCTCTGAGGCGGCCCAGGTGAGCGCGAGGGCCACGGAGAGGGCACCACCGGCGGCGAGCAGCGGCCGCGGCCGTGCGTCGCGTTTGCGGAGTCGTACGGCGAGCAAGGCAGCGACCAGCAGCAGGGCGAGCCGGGCCAGCAGGGCGAGCCCCGGGCGGCCCGTGAGGGTACGCGTGAAGGCGGTGGCGTCCAGGGCGGTCGCGGGGCCCGAGCCGGTCTCGTACGGGGCGCGCAGCGCCAGCAGCGCCAGGGTGCTCCCCAGCAACGTCCACCACCCCACGACCAGGGGTTTGCGCAGCGGGCCGCGGTCCGTCGGGCGGCACAGGGCGACGAAGGCGGCCGTGCCGATCAGCAGCGCCGCCGACAGGTACGCCAGATAGCGGGCGATGTTGTAGAGACTGGCGGTCGCCGGGTTCTCGACCGGCCCGGTGTTCACCGTGGCGACCGTGGCGGAGGCTTTGCCGACGGAGAAGGTGAACGCGCCGCCCACCGGGTGGCTGTCCGCCGAGACGACCCGCCAGGCCACGACATAGGTGCCTTCGGCGAGCTTCTTCGGCAGGGTCACGCTCGCCGTGTCGGAGCGGCCCCTCGCGTGCTGCGCCTCACCGATGGCCACACGCTGGTTGTCGGGGTCCAGGACGCGGAAGGAGTCGTCCAGCAGACCGACGGACTCGGTGAACGTCAGGGTGATGGAGCGGGGGGCCGACCTGAGGACGGTTCCGTCCTCGGGGTCGGTGGACTTCAGGGCCGCGTGCGCCGACGCGGGCCCCGCACCCCCGAGGACGAGCAGGACCAGCACGGCACCGAGCAGCACCAGCCCTCGCACCCCCGGACGCCGCTGCCGCCCCCTGCGCTCACCGTCACACCCCACGCCACCCTCCGTCCCGGCCCGGACCGCCTCCCGCATAGGTACGGACACGAACCGCCGAGCATTCACCAAGTCGGCCGGGCCGACACCCCTCCGTCGACCACCAGGTCGTGTCCCGACACCCAAGAGGCCAGTCGGGAGGCCAGGAACACGCAGGCGTCGCCCACGTCCTCCGGCTGGCCGAGGCGGCCGAGCGGGGCCGCTGCGCGCCAGCGCCGGACGCCCTCCGGCCAGGCGTCCGCCAGGCCCTCGCGGTCGATGAGGCCGGGGGAGACGCTGTTGACTCGGATGCCGTACGCGCCGTACTCCAGGGCCGCCGAGCGCGCGTGCATCACGACGGCGGCCTTGGCGGCGCCGTAGTGGGCGTGCAGCGGCGCCGGCTGGCGGGCCTCGATCGAGGCGATGTGGGTCACGGAACCTCCCGCGCCGCGCTCCCGCATGGCCTGCGCGGCGGCCTGGGTGCACGCGAAGACGCTGGACACGTTGACGTCCACCACGGCCCGCCACTCGGCCGCCGTCATCCCGGGCAGCTCCCTGACCGGCTGCACGCCCGCGTTGTTGACCAGCGCGGTCAGCCCGCCGCCCCACTCGGCCGCCTCGCCGACCACCCGCCGGCACGCGTCCTCGTCGGTGAGGTCGCCCTGCAGTACGACGGCCCGCCGGCCGAGCTCCTCGATCCGTGCGGCCACCGCCCGCGCCGCCTCCACGGCCGTACGGCAGTGCACGGCGACCGCCGCGCCCTCCTCGGCGAAGCGCAGCGCGATGCCCCGGCCGATACCGCCGCTCGCGCCCGTGACCAGGGCGACCTGTCCCTCCAGCAGCTTCATGGACGGCACAGTTGCGCAATCCGGTCGGCCTCGGCCGGATACCGCGCCGTGAGCTCGGCCGCCTCCCCGTGCTCGTAGCCCTCGTAGGTGAACCCGGGCGCCATCGTGCACCCGAAGAACGTCCACGCCCCGCCCGCGACGACCCGTCCGCCCATCCAGGTGCCGGCCGGCACGGTCGTCTGGGGCTGCTGGCCGCCCAGTACGTCCGGTCCGAGCACCACCGTCCTGGACGTCCCGTCCGGGGCGAGGAGCAGCAGCTCCAGCGGATCACCCAGGTAGAAGTGCCAGATCTCGTCGGTGGGCAGGCGGTGCACGGCCGAGTGGTCGTCAGCCGTCAGCAGGGCGACGATCGCGGTCCCCTCCGGCCGTCCGTCGGCACGCTCGGGGCCCGCCCAGGTCCGGCGGAACAGGCCGCCCTCGCGCGGGATCGGTTCAAGACCGTAGTGCGCCACCAGGTCCTCAGGAGTCATTCGGGGAGGCTACCGCCCGCCGCACCCGCACCTCCCGGCGCTGGAATCGTCCGCAAGACGTGAAAGCGGCATGATCGGAGGCATGGACGTCACCCTGCACCTCGCCCAGGACCCCAAGGCCGACGAGCTCCTCGGACGTTCCCCGCTCGCCGCGCTCGTCGGGATGCTGCTGGACCAGCAGGTCCCGATGGAGTGGGCGTTCAAGGGGCCCCGCACGATCGCGGACCGGCTCGGCGCCGACGACCTGGACGCGCACGAGATCGCCGTCATGGACCCGGACGCCTTCGCCGCGCTGCTGTCCGAGAAGCCGGCCGTGCACCGCTACCCGGGCTCCATGGCCAAGCGCGTCCAGCAGCTGTGCCAGTACCTGGTCGAGCACTACGACGGCGACGCCGAGCTCGTCTGGAAGGGCGTGCCCGACGGGCGTGAGCTGCTGAAGCGCCTCCAGGAGCTGCCCGGCTTCGGCAAGCAGAAGGCGCAGATCTTCCTGGCCCTCCTGGGCAAACAGCTCGGCGTACGGCCCAAGGGCTGGCGGGAGGCGGCGGGCGGCTACGGCGAGGCGAACTGCCACCGTTCCGTCGCGGACATCGAGGGACCCGAGTCGCTGGCCAAGGTCCGGGCGCACAAACAGGAGATGAAGGCGGCCGCGAAGGCGGCGAAGGCCGCCGGGAAGTAGCCGAGGCCCGCCAGGAGACGGCCGTCAGCCGACCGGCTCCCAGAGGTGGCGCGCCGCCCGCGGCCGGTCCGAGCACGGAACATGACCGAGCCATCGAGCGCCTCCTCCGCGGGCCCGCAGTACGACGACCGCAAGGTCCACGCCACCGGACGCGCGACGGGCCCGCACGAGCCGGAGCCCCCCTTCGAAGGCCCCCTGCACGCCCTGTCCCGCGCCGCCTGGCAGGTCGTCCTGCTGACCGGCGCCGCCTCCCTGATCCTCGGCCTGCTGGTGCTGGTCCGGCCGGGCGCCTCCCTGCTCGCGGCCGGTGTCCTCTTCGGCGTCCACCTCCTGATCAGCGGCATCTTCCAGCTGGTCGCCGCGTTCGGCACCCACCGGACCACGGCCCTGCGCGTCCTGGCCTTCATCAGCGGTTCCCTGTCGATCCTGCTGGGCCTGTTCTGTCTGCGCGGCCCGATGCGGTCGATCCTGCTGCTGGCCCTGTGGATCGGCATCGGCTGGCTCGTCCGCGGAATCACCCAGACCCTCGCCGCCGCCTCCGACAGCGCCATGCCGGCCCGCGGCTGGCAGATCTTCCTGGGGATCGTCACCTTCCTCGGCGGGGTCGTGCTGATCGACTCGCCCTTGCACTCGGTCGCCGTGCTCACCCTGCTCGGCGGCATCTGGCTGGTCGCGGTCGGCGTGGTCGAGATCGTCACCGCGCTCCGTATCCGGGGCCGGGCCCGGCAACTGCCACGCACCCTTTGAGCCGTACCGCGTCCCCCGAACGGGCGGTTCTCGGCCCCGACATGCTGAAGGCGGGACAAACCATGGGCAAATGACCTCTCGTGAGCACCGTACGAAGCCTCCCCCGCGGCCGCGCCTGGCTGCGGACGCTCGTCCTGCTGCTCGCCCTGCTGGTCCCGGGCGCCCACGTGGAGGCGCATACGGCACCGCCCTCCGCCACGGAGATCGTCGAGTACGACGCCCTGGACGCGGCCGTGCGGCCGGCGGCCGACGCCCTGCACCGCACCGTCGTGGCCCTGCGCCCCGCCCCGCTCCAGCCCCCGCCCCGCGACACCCCGGCGGACCGCGCCCTCCCCGCCCCGCCCCGGCTGCCGCACGCCCTGCACGCCCTGCGCTCCGTGGTCCTGCGCTGCTGACAGACCCCGGCCCCCGGAAAAGTCAGTCACCACGCAAGGAACCAGGGAACACAGCCATGCCCACCGACCCGTACGCGGTCCTGCGCGCCCTGCTGCGCGCCGAAGCCGCACGCAACGCGCCGAAACAGAATCTGAAGCAGCCGGAGCCGAAGCAGCCCCCGAAGGAGCGGGATCGCTGACTGTGCCGGCGGAGGCGGATGTTCCCCGTGAACCACCGCCTCCGCCGGGCCGACGCCCGCCGTCCACAGCCTGTGCGACACACCCGTACGGATGCTTTGTCCCGATTTGCAACTTCTTTTCGGTCCCCGCACTGCGTCGCCATGGCTGCGCCCGGAAGGTCTTGACCGGTAGGCTTTCCGTGTGATCTTCAAGCGCATCGGAAACGGCCGGCCGTACCCCGACCACGGCCGGGAAAGCACCCGGCAGTGGGCGGACGTCGCGCCGCGCCCGGTCCGCCTCGATCAGCTCGTCACCACCAAGGGACAGCTCGACCTGGAGACCCTCCTGGCCGAGGACTCGACCTTCTACGGCGACCTGTTCGCACATGTCGTCAAGTGGCAGGGCGACCTGTATCTCGAGGACGGCCTCCACCGCGCGGTGCGGGCCGCGCTGCAGCAGCGCCAGGTGCTGCACGCGCGCGTTCTCGAACTCGACTGACGCACGGCCCGAAGGCCTGCCGGTGACGGCTTGGCCCTTTCGGGTTCACCTGTGCGGCCTCGAATGATCATCTAGTAGGCATCGCCGCCCGGGCGCACTACGCTGCGCTCATGAGCATGCTGACTCCCCCGGGCATGGGTGGTAAGTACCGGATCACGGGGGACAAATACCCACGAATGCGCAGGCGCAGGCGCGGCAGGCTCGGAGTCGCCCTGGTGGCCTCCGTCGCCGCGATCGGCCTGGTCGGCTGGGGCACGCTGCAGCTCATCGACCTCTTCACCGGCGGCGGCGAGAAGGCCTCGGCGGCCGGACCCAAGGCGGACTGCAGGGCCAAGGCGAGCCCGTCGGCCGACACCAGGAAGGCCGCCCTGCCCAAGCCCGGCACGATCACCGTCAACGTCTACAACGCTACGGACCGCAGCGGCCTGGCCAAGAACACGGCGGACGAGCTGAAGAAACGCGGCTTCAAGATCGGCGACGTGGGCAACGCGTCCAAGGAGTTCGACAAGAAGGTCAAGGGCACCGGCATACTGCTCGGCGCCCCGTCCGCCCTGAACAGCTCGCTGCCCGTGCTCGCCACACAGCTCGCCGGCGCCGAGAAGCGGGCCGACACCCGCAAGGGCACCGCCGTCGACCTGATCCTCGGCACGGCCTTCAAGGACCTCACCCCGAAGGCAGCCGCGGACCAGGCCCTGGCGGCACTGGCCAACCCCAGCCCGGCGCCGACTTCTTCAACGAAGCGCTGCTGAGACGCGCCCATTAGGGGCGCGGGGCTGTGTCGATTCGCGGCTCCGCCGCGTGGGCGCGACAAGCCACAGACAACCCGCAGCCGCCAAACACCCGCACCCCTACGGCAAAGAGGCGAAGCCCTACTCGGCAGCGCCGTAAAGGCGATCCCCCGCGTCCCCCAGCCCCGGCACGATGTACCCGTGCTCATTGAGCCGCTCGTCGACGGCCGCCGTCACCACGGTCACCGGCGTCCCCGCCAACTCACGTTCCATGAGCTCGACCCCCTCGGGGGCCGCAAGAAGCACCACCGCGGTCACATCGTCCGCCCCGCGCTTGATCAGCTCCTGGATCGCCGCGACCAGCGTGCCGCCGGTGGCCAGCATCGGGTCCAGGACGTACACCTGACGCCCTGAGAGGTCCTCGGGCATGCGCGAGGCGTAGGTCGACGCCTGCAGCGTCTCCTCGTTGCGGATCATGCCGAGGAAGCCCACCTCGGCCGTCGGCAGCAGCCGGACCATGCCGTCGAGCATGCCGAGCCCGGCCCGCAGGATCGGCACCACCAGGGGGCGCGGGCGGGCGAGCTTGACGCCGGTGGTCGGGGAGACCGGCGTCGTGATGTCGACCTGTTCGGTGCGCACGTCGCGCGTGGCCTCGTAGGCGAGCAGGGTGACCAGCTCGTCGGCGAGACGGCGGAAGGTCGCGGAGTCGGTGCGCTGGTCGCGCAGCGTGGTGAGCTTGTGGGCGACCAGGGGGTGGTCGACGACGTGGAGACGCATGCCCTAACAGTAACCGCGCCCCCGTGCGGCCTGCGCTGGCATCAAACCGCCCATCAGGGGGAAAGTGGGAGGACGTACCAGGGGGTGGTGTGACTGTGCCTGACCTGCCTGAGCGTAAAACCCGAGAGGACTCGCCGTCGGCCGAGACCGACGCCGAGCGCCGGCGCCGCAGGGCCCAGTTCCTGCGTGACCTCGCCGAAGCCCGTGAGCTGCGGGACCGTGTGCAGCCCAGGCGTGCGAAGACCGCACGGCTGCGCCACGCCATGCGCATGCGCACCTTCCGCTGGTAGTTCGGGGTCCGACTCGGGACGCGCCTGAGGGCAACCCGTTGCGTACACACGCCGATCGCCGCGTACGATCCCGCTCGTGGCCGATCAAAGACGGCGGACACAGGGTGCCGAAGACGTCCCCTGAACGCCTTGTTTCTGCCACGATTCCGAGTGGGTGGGGCTCGGAGCACAGCTCTCCCCGCCCTGAGCCCCGCCGGGGGGACCTCCAACCGGCACGCCTAAGACCAGTGGGAGAGTCACGGTGTACTTCGCCGCACTGCTCGCGCGCACCGAAGACGGGTGGGAAGCGAGCGACACAGAGCTCGACGATGTGGAAACCCTGTCGGATCTGGCCGATCTCGCCCGGGAAGCCTCGACCGAGGACGACACGGTGCTCATCCTGATCGAGCAGGAAGAAACCTGGTTCGGTGTCGTCCGCGTCGACGGCGAGGACGACCCTCGGATCTACGTCTCGGACGCCGCCGCCGCTGCCCGCAGCAGCTACGGCGAGATCCTGCTCACCGACGAACTGCTCGGAAGGGAGCCCGGCGAGGACGACCCCGACCTGGACTCCCTCGACCTCGACGGCACCGAGGACGGTGAGGACGAGGAGGACGGCGACGAGGACACGCCGTCCGCCGAGTCCGTGCCGCACAGCCCCGTCGGCGACGCCGAGATCCTCGACGACCTCGGTGTCAGCGCCAAGGAGCTGCGCTCCCTCGACGAGGACGCCCTGAACACGATCGCCGAGGCCCTCGGCGCCTCGGAGGTCCTGGAGACCGTCCGCTGACCGCTGCAGCGACCCGAGGAGGCACCCCCGACCCGGTACGCGACCGCTGGCGGGCCGCGATGCGGCTCGCCCTGGACGAGGCCCGACGGGCCGGCGCCGACGTGCCCGTGGGTGCCGTCGTACTGGCCTCGGACGGTACGACCGTGCTCGGCGCCGGACACAACGAACGCGAGGCGACCGGTGATCCGACGGCGCACGCCGAGATCCTCGCGATCCGCAGGGCCGCGGCCGACCTCGGGGAGTGGCGGCTGTCCGGCTGCACCCTCGTCGTCACGCTGGAGCCCTGCACGATGTGCGCGGGCGCGCTCGTGCAGTCCCGGGTGGACCGGGTCGTCTACGGCGCCCGCGACGAGAAGGGCGGCGCGGCCGGCTCCCTCTGGGACGTCGTACGCGACCGCAGGCTCAACCACCGCCCCGAGGTGATCGAGGGCGTACTCGCCGAGGACTGCGCCCGGATCCTCACCGAATTCTTCCGCTCCCGCTGAAGAGCGGCCCCTGCGCACCGACCCCCGAATACCGATTTCAGAGCACTGCCCGGCGTGCTGTAAGGTCTCCCTCGGTAGCGTGTCCGAGCGGCCGAAGGAGCTCGCCTCGAAAGCGAGTGTGGCGCAAGTCACCGAGGGTTCAAATCCCTCCGCTACCGCTTTGGAAGGGCCCCGTCGAGAGACGGGGCCCTTCGTGCGATCATGTGCGGTCGTGGGGCAACAGTGACAGGGGAGGCCGCAATGGCGGTGAATGCCAAGAAGATCGCCGTCTATGTGCTCGTGGTCTTCGCGCTGTACGTCATCATCACGGACCCGGCCAAGGCGGCCAGCTACGTCCAGATAGGGTTCGAGGGCATATCGGACGCCGCCAAGGCCATAGGCGACTTCTTCACCTGGCTCGCCAACGGCGCCCACTAGGCCGCAGCTAGGAGCGCACATGATCCGCCACCTCGTCCTGTTCAAGCTCGGCGAGGGCGTCGAGCGCGACGACCCGCGCGTCCTGGAGGGCGTCGACGCGTTCCGCTCGCTGGACGGGAAGATCCCCGAGATCCGCTTCTGGGAGCTGGGCTGGAACCTCAGCGACCGCCCCATCGCGTACGACTTCGCCATCAACTCCGGCTTCGACGACGCGGCCGCGCTGCGCCGCTACCTCGAGCACCCGGAGCACCAGGCGGGCGTGACGCTGTGGAAGGAGTTCTCCACCTGGGTGATCGCCGACTACGAGTACTGAGCCGGACCCCGCTGGGCCCTGCGCCGGAAAGGCGCAGGGCCCTTATGCGCATTTAGCCCCAACTTGCCCTCAACACGGCGTTATGCGGTGCTTGCACACAGTGCACATCTCTTGTGATGCTATGACCGCTTTTGCCGAATACGTTGATCGATTGCGAGGTGGAGTTGACCGTGCCGGCCAGTACTGCGCCTCAAGCACCGCCCCAGGAGGCCCCCGAGGCCCCACCGGAGCCCGCACCGCCGCGCAGCCGCGGCGCCGACACCCGGGCCCTCACCCAGGTGCTCTTCGGCGAGCTCAAGGGGCTCGGGCCGGGCACACCGGAGCACAACCGGGTGCGCGGGGCGCTCATCGAGGCCAACCTCCCGCTCGTGCGCTACGCGGCCGCCCGCTTCCGCTCCCGCAACGAGCCGATGGAGGACGTGATCCAGGTCGGCACCATCGGGCTCATCAACGCGATCGACCGCTTCGACCCGGACCGGGGCGTGCAGTTCCCGACCTTCGCGATGCCGACCGTGGTCGGCGAGATCAAGCGCTACTTCCGGGACAACGTCCGCACGGTCCACGTCCCGCGCCGGCTGCACGAGCTGTGGGTGCAGGTCAACAGCGCGACCGAGGACCTGACGACCGCCTTCGGGCGCACCCCGACGACCGCCGAGATCGCCGAACGGCTGCGCATCACCGAGGAGGAGGTGCTCTCCTGCATCGAGGCCGGCCGCTCGTACCACGCGACCTCCCTGGAGGCCGCCCAGGAGGGCGACGGGCTGCCGGGGCTGCTGGACCGGCTCGGCTACGAGGACCCGGCCCTGGACGGCGTCGAGCACCGCGACCTCGTCCGCCATCTCCTCGTACAACTGCCGGAACGGGAACAGCGAATCCTTCTTCTGCGCTACTACAGCAACCTCACCCAGTCGCAGATCAGTGCGGAACTCGGCGTCTCCCAGATGCATGTCTCACGGCTACTCGCGCGTAGCTTCCAGCGGCTGCGATCCGCAAACAGGATCGAGGCATAACCGTCACGAGCGAATCGCTCACCAGGGACGTTCCCGACAGTTCTGTGCTGAAAAAGCCTCAGACCCCCTTTTTCCAGGGCCGATTCGTGTCTCGCATGTCGACATGTCACTACAGCGTGTTGCCGACATGTGACATTCTTCCCCAAGCGCGTTTGCCGCGGCTTCGGCTCCGGTATTCAGGTGAAGGCTGAACTCCTCGCCAGGGGAGGCCCCGGCCACGACCGTCCCGCGACCCAGAGGGGGTGGCATGTCCGCAGACCAGGGCAGCTCGAAGGTGCTCACGCTCACGAAGAGCGCGTCCGCGCCCGCCGACGCCGTGCTCGGCTCCATCGACGAGATGGCAGCCGTCGACACCGCACCGGCCCCGGCCCTTACGGCCGCTGACATCCCGGCCCCGCCGGCCTCGGATGCCATCGACACCCGCACCCTGTCCCGCTCCCTTTTCCTGCGGCTCGCCGCACTCGACGAGACCAGCCCCGAGCGCGCGTACGTCCGGGACACCCTGATCGAACTCAACCTCCCACTGGTGCGCTACGCGGCGGCCCGCTTCCGCTCGCGCAACGAGCCGATGGAGGACATCGTCCAGGTCGGCACCATCGGCCTGATCAAGGCGATCGACCGCTTCGACTGCGAGCGGGGCGTGGAGTTCCCGACCTTCGCGATGCCGACGGTCGTCGGTGAGATCAAGCGGTTCTTCCGCGACACCTCGTGGTCGGTGCGGGTCCCGCGCCGGCTGCAGGAACTGCGCCTGGCCCTCACCAAGGCCAGCGACGAGCTCTCCCAGAAGCTGGACCGCTCCCCGACCGTCCCCGAACTCGCCGCCGTGCTCGGCGTCTCCGAGGAGGACGTGGTCGACGGCCTCGCAGTCGGCAACGCGTACACCGCCTCCTCGCTCGACTCCCCGGCACCCGAGGACGACGGCGGCGAGGGCTCCCTCGCGGACCGGCTCGGCTACGAGGACACGGCTCTGGAGGGCGTCGAGTACCGCGAGTCCCTCAAGCCCCTGCTGGCCAAGCTCCCGCCGCGGGAGCGGCAGATCATCATGCTCCGCTTCTTCGCCAACATGACCCAGTCGCAGATCGGCGAGGAGGTCGGCATCTCGCAGATGCACGTCTCCCGGCTGCTGACCCGGACGCTCGCCCAGCTGCGGGAGGGGCTCATCTCCGACTGAGCCCTTCCTTCCTGACGGAGTGTCAGCCACACTGGCGCGATGCTCCGGACGACATGGACACCTGGCCGTCGAGGCGCTGTGATCGGCGCGTCGGCGGCCGTCGTCTGCCTGGGCGCCGCGCTGGCCGCGTGCGGGGGCGGCGGGGCCGAGGGGTACGTCGCCACCGGGCCGGTGGGCGGTGCGCCTCAGGCGTCCGGTGCGACCCTGACGCCGACGGGCGGGGTGACCTTCGTACCGCTGGACGGAGCGCGCGGGGAGGGCGGGGCCGCCCCTGCGGCCGAAGGCAACGCCGTGCCGGGGAGCGGGACTTCGCCCAGCGCTCCGGCGGCAGCGCCCGCAGGAGTCGGCAGCCCGTCGGGCAACGGCGCCAAGTCCCCTCGTACGCCACCGGGTTCGCCTTCACCGACGTCGACTCCGAGCGCCACGGCGCCCGCTGGGCCCGCCGTTCTCACCTGGGGCGACCCGGCCCGGAAAGCCACCGACAGGCGCTGGTGCGAGGACGTCACGCTGGACTTCGCCAACTCCGGTGGCAGTGCGGTGCGTTCCGGCAGTGTGACCTTCGGGACGCACATCATCGGGGCGCTCGGCATCGACTGGGGGACGGTCGAGTCGACCGTCGGGCTTCCGGTGCCGATCGGTGCCGGGGTACGCAAGGAGAGGACCTGGACGGTGTGTGTCGACGCCTGGCGCGTGCCGCTCGGCATGCACATCGAGACGCGGGACGTCACCGTCCGGTGGAAGTAGCGGCCGGTCCTACTTGAGTGCCAGCCAGGCGACGGCCGCCACGACCGCCACGGCCACGACGATGCCGACGATCAGGCCGATGCGCGGTCCGGCCGGCGCGGACGCCTGCTGCTGACGGCGGCCCTGCGGGCCCTCGTCGACGAACGCGCGGAACATCTGGGTGCTGCCTGCGGGGTCGTGGTTGCCCTGGGGGCCCTGGGGGTTAGCCATAGCCCGAGACCCTAGCGAATCACCGGTTGTGGCCCAAGTGGGGGGCGGTTCGCGGACGTAACCGCTCCCACCTGCATGTTTACTGTCGCAATACTTGCCTTTGCCAAGTTTTTGTCGTTCACCCGAGTCCTTTTATTTGCCTGTAGCAACCAATAACTTCTATGGTTGCCCCAAGCAACGAAAGCGGGAGGTGTGATGGCCGAGCGGGCGCAGTACGAGGAGCTGCTGAGGCAGTTCAGCGCCTTCGGCGCGGTGAAGCGGGAGCTGGGACGGATCATGCCGTCCGACTGCTCGAGCGGCAGCGCCGCGGTGCTGACCCTGCTGGGACGCCACGGCGACATGCGGATGAGCAGACTCGCCGAGCTGCTGGCCGTGGACATGTCGGTCACCAGCCGCCATGTCGCCCACCTCGCCGAGCGCGGCTGGATCGACCGGTCCGCCGACCCGGCGGACAAGCGGTCCCGGATCCTGCACCTCACGCCCACGGGCCTGGCGCAGCTGGAGGCGCTGTCCGAACGGACCACCCAGCTGCTGGCCGAGCGGCTCGCCGACTGGAGCGACGAGGAGGTCGCCCAGCTCAGCTGGCTCATGGAACGCCTGCGGGCCAGCTTCGACGACTGCCGCGCCCTGCCGCCCCGGCTCCCGCCCCCCGCACGTGAACTCGAACTCGAACCGACCACCCGTACACCCGCAAGCACTTAAGAGAAGGAAGCCCATGGCAACGACCACACCAGCCGGTGTGCGGGCTCATGCCAAGCACGGGGGAGGCTCCGCCGAGTACGCCCCGATGACGCACCGGCAGATCATGGAGGCCATCTCCGGTCTGCTGCTCGGCATGTTCGTGGCGATCCTGTCGTCCACGATCGTCACCAACGCCCTGCCGCACATCATCAGCGACCTCGGCGGCGGCCAGTCCGCCTACACCTGGGTCGTCTCGGCCTCGCTGCTGGCCATGACCGCGACCACTCCCCTGTGGGGCAAGCTCGCCGACCTGTACAGCAAGAAGGCGCTCGTCCAGATAGCCCTGGTCATCTATGTGCTGGGCTCCGCGGCCGCCGGACTCTCGCAGAACTCCGGCATGCTGATCGCCTGCCGTGTCGTCCAGGGCATCGGCGTCGGCGGTCTGTCCGCCCTCGCCCAGATCGTCATGGCCGCGATGATCTCCCCGCGCGAGCGCGGCCGTTACTCCGGCTACCTCGGCGCGACCTTCGCCGTGGCCACCGTCGGCGGCCCGCTGCTCGGCGGTGTCATCACCGACACCGACTGGCTGGGCTGGCGCTGGTGCTTCTACGTCGGCGTCCCCTTCGCCGTCATCGCGCTGATCGTGCTGCAGAAGACCCTGCACCTGCCCGTCGTGAAGCGGGACGTGAAGGTCGACTGGGCCGGTGCGTTCTTCGTCGCCGCGGCCGTCTCGCTGCTGCTGATCTGGGTCACCTTCGCCGGTGACAAGTACGACTGGCTGTCCTGGCAGACGTACACGATGGTCGGCGGTTCGATCGTCCTCGGTCTGGTCTTCGTGCTCGTCGAGTCCAAGGCGAGCGAGCCGATCATCCCGCTGCGGCTGTTCCGCAACCGCACGATCACCCTCGCGTCGCTGGCCTCGCTGTTCGTCGGTGTCGCGATGTTCACCGGCACGGTCTTCTTCAGCCAGTACTTCCAGCTGGCGCGGGACAAGTCCCCGACCATGTCGGGCGTCATGACGATCCCGATGATCGGCGGTCTGTTCGTCTCCTCCACCGTCTCCGGTCAGTTCATCACCCGCACCGGCCGCTGGAAGGCCTGGCTGGTCAGCGGTGGTGTGCTGGTGACGGCCGGGCTGGGCCTGCTCGGCACCATCCGCTACGACACGGCGTACTGGAAGATGTCGATCTTCATGGCGCTGCTGGGTCTCGGCATCGGCATGATGATGCAGAACCTGGTGCTGTGCACGCAGAACCAGGTCGACCCGCGCGACCTCGGCTCCGCCAGCTCCACGGTCACCTTCTTCCGCTCGCTCGGCGGTGCGGTCGGCGTCTCCGCGCTGGGCGCGGTGATGGCCCACCGGATCACGCACTACGTCAAGGACGGCATCGCCGCCCTCGACCCGCAGTACCGTGCGGCGCTGGCCGGTGCCGGCTCCTCCACCGACAGCATCCCGGACCTGGGCAAGCTGCCGGCCCCCATCCGCACCCTCATGGAGAGCGCCTACGGCCACGGCATCGCCGATGTCTTCCTGATCGCCGGCGCCCTCGCGGCCGTCGCGTTCCTGATCACCCTGTTCATCAAGGAGGTCCCGCTGAAGACCAAGGGCGCGCTGGCGCAGGCCGCTGCCGCCGAGGAGACCCCCGCTGCAAAGGCCGCTCCGGCCGCCGTCGAGGCTCCCGCTGCTCCGACTGCCGAGCACGTCCCGAGCTGGGCCGTCTCCGACACCGAGGTCGCCGCCGACGGCACGCAGCGGCTGGCCGCCGTGGCCACCCTCGCCCGGCCCGAGGAGTCCGCCGGTTCCGGCGGGATCCCGGTGCGCGGCTTCGTCCGCGGCAACGAGGGCGCGCCCGTGCCGCAGGCCGCCGTCACGCTGATCTCGCTGGCCGGACGGCAGCTGGGCCGGTCGGTCGCGCAGGCCGACGGCTCCTACGCCGTCGAGGCGCCGAGCGTGGGCAGCTACGTCCTGATCGCCGCCGCCGACGGTTTCCAGCCGCAGGCGTCCACGGTCGTGGTGAACGGTGAGCCCGTCTCGTACGACATCCTGCTCAGCGGCACCAGTGGGCTGAGCGGTGTGGTGAGGGCCGCCGAGACCACGCTGCCCGTCAAGGACGCGATGGTCATCGTGACCGATGTCCGTGGGGAGCTGCTGGCCACCGCCGCCACCGGTGAGCAGGGCGAGTTCTCCCTCGCCGAGCTGGTGCCCGGGACGGTGACCGTCGCGGTGAACGCCGCCGGGTACCGGCCGCGCGCCCTGCCCGTCGAGGTGGGCGGCACCGGAGTCACCCGTATCGAGATCGACCTCGACTCGGGCGCCCAGCTGCAGGGCGTGGTCCGCGCCCCGCACGGTCCGCTGGCCGACGCCCGGGTCACCCTGGTCGACGCGGCGGGCAACGTGGTCGGGACGGCCACCACCGGCACGGACGGGGCCTACGCCTTCACCGACCTGAACGGCGGCGACTACACGGTCATCGCGACGGGCTACCCGCCGGTCGCGACCGCCCTGACGGTGAACGGCCGCGGAGTCGACGGCCACGACATCGAACTGGCCCATCCGGGCGAGTAGTTCGGTACTCCGGCCCGTGGCGGACGGCATGCGCGCTCTGAGCGGAGGTGCGCGCCCGGCGCCACGGGCCGGTCGCTTTACGACCAGCTTCACGAGCAGTTGCACTGCAGGCAGAAACGGGAGTCAAGATGGGCCTGACCGCGAAGATCCGTACGCGGGACGGATGGGCCGTGTCGCACGCGGTCGTCACGGTGACCGACATGACCGGCACACAGGTGCTGCGCGCGGAGGCGGACGCCGAGGGGGCCGTACGGGACGCCACCGAGCTCGCCCCGGGCGCGTACACCGTCATCGTCACGGCCGTCGGGTATGCGCCCGTGGCCTCCAGCGCGCTGGTCACGGCGAGCGGACGGGCCGAGCTGGGTGCGGTGACGCTGGCCCGGCAGGGCGGCACCGAGCTGCCGCCGCCCGGGCCGTGGACCATCGACCCGGCGCACTCCTCGGTGGGCGCGGTCGCCCAGCACCTGGGGATCTCCAGCGTGCACGGGCGGTTCACGGAGTTCGCCGGTCGCGTCGAGATCGCCCCGGACGAGGTGGAGAAGTCCCGGGTCGAGGCGGTGATCCGGGCCGCGTCCATCGACACGGGCAACGGCATGCGCGACGACCATCTGCGCTCGCCGGACTTCCTGGACGTCGAGAAGCACCCGGAGATCATCTATCGGTCGACGGGCCTCACGGCGGCGGGCGCGGACCGCTGGACCGTGCACGGGGAGCTGACCCTGCACGGGGTCGTACGGCCGGTGGACCTGGACCTGGCCTACCTGGGCACGGGCGCGGACCCGTGGGGCGGGACGCGCGCCGCGTTCCGGGCGACGACGGAACTCCGCCGCGAGGACTTCGCCATGAACTACAACCAGGTGCTCCAGGCGGGCATCGCCGCGATCGGCACGACCCTGAAGGTGGAGCTGGACATCCAGGCGGTGCAGGGGGAGTCGCTGCCGCAGGTCTGAGCGTGGGCGTAGGCACGGCAGGAGCAGGCTCGCCGGGCCGCACGGGCCTAGGCTGGCGCCATGGCACCGAACATCGCGACCAACACCCGTGTCTCCCTCGACGAACTCCTGGACTTCGTACGCCCCCGCCACCGCGCCATCCTGCTCACGCGCAGGGCCGACGGCAGCCCGCAGGCCTCGCCGCTGACCTGCGGGGTCGACGACTCGGGGCGGATCGTCGTCTCCACCTACCCCGAACGGGCCAAGACCCGCAACGCCAAGCGGGACGAACGCGTCAGCCTCGTCGTGCTGAGCGACGACTGGAACGGCCCGTGGGTCCAGGTGGACGGAACGGCGGAGGTCATCGACTCACCGGAGTCCGTGGAACCGCTGGTCGAGTACTACCGGAACATCGCCGGTGAGCACCCGGACTGGGACGAATACCGGGAGGCGATGGTCAAGCAGGGCAAGTCCATCATCCGGGTCACCCCCGAGAAGTGGGGCCCGGTGGCCACCGGGGGCTTCCCGGCGCGGCTGTCGTCCGGGGACTAGCAACCGCCGGCCGCGGCCACTCGACGGACGGAGTCCGGCGCAGCGCCCCGAAGCCTGCGAAGCAGCGCGAGGAGCGCAGAAGGAAGGGGCGGGGCCCGGTGGCCACCGGGGGCTTCCCGGCGCGGCTGTCGTCCGGGGACTAGCCACCGCCGGCCGCTGCGGCGCGGCTGCGCCTTCGGGGAGGGGTGCGTCAGCCTCGGGCCACCATCGCCTCGATGCCCGCCACCAGCAGGTCCAGGGCGAAGTCGAAGTCGCGTTCCCACATCTCGTGCACGGTGTCGCCGCCGCGGGCCGCCATGATGTCCTCGGACTCCTTGACGACCTCGGCGGCCTGCGGGTCCTGCGTCACCGCGCTCATGGCGTGCTTGAAGTACTCGTCCGCGGTCATGCCGAAGTCGGCGCTGCGGGCGTTGAAGTGGCCCTCGATCGTGCCGAAGCCGTACACGAACTGGAAGACGGAGGAGATGGCCGCCGCCAGCCCGTGCGTGGGCAGTCCGGTACGGCGGATGACCCGTTGCACGACCCGGGCGAAGGCCAGGTTGTTCGGGCCGATGTTGAGGAACGTACCCGCCAGCGGCGACAGCCAGGGATGGCGGACCAGCAGCGAGCGGTACTCCCTGGCCAAGGCGCGCAGCTGGTCGCGCCAGTCCTCGTCGGCGTCCGGCTCCGGCAGGGCGATCTCGCCGAAGGCCGCGTCCAGGGCGAGTTCGAGGAGGTCGTCCTTGGTGTCGACGTACCAGTAGACGGACATCGCGGTGACGTTCAGCTCGGCCGCCAGCCGGCGCATGGAGAACTTGGCCAGCCCCTCCGCGTCGAGCAGGCGGACGGTGACCTCGGTGATCCGGTCCCGGTCGAGCCCCGACGGCTGCCCGCCACGACCGCCCCGGCGGACCTTGCCCTCCAGCCACACACTGGTCCGCGCCGCCCGCTCGGCTGCCCTCACCATTGGCGCACCTTCCTCGACCCACGTTTCACTGATCACGATGCCAGACGGCAGCCGCCGCAAGGGGCGCGGGACTGCATCGCTGTGCGGCTCCGCCGCGTGAGCGCAGACAACCACCGGGCCACCCGAGCTCTAGGCGACCACCACCCCCGAGTCTGCCCGCTCAGCCCGCCGCAGCAACGCCGCCGCCACGAACCCACCCAGCAGCACCGCCACCGCTCCCACCAACTGCCCCGTCCGCAACCCCGCCGCCAGCCCGGCCGACGGCATACGGGAGCTGAGCACCGCCCCGAGCACGGCGACCCCCAGCCCGTTCCCGAACTCCGCGAGCGTCCCGTTGATCCCGGCGCCCACCCCCGCCTTCTCCGGAGGAATCGCGCTCATGATGGCGTGCGCCATCGCCGGGTTGGCGACCGCACACCCCCCGCCGATCAGCAACAGCCCCACCAGCGTCCCCGCATAACCGCCGGAGTCCAGCAGCGCGATGGCCACCAGCCCACCCGCCATCAGCACCATCCCCAGCGCAATGGACACCGGCGTACCCAGCCTGGCGGCCCACTTCGCCGACAGCCCCGAGAAGTTCAGCGCGACGACCGTCAGCGCGAGCGGCGCCGTCCGCAGACCGGCCTCCAAGGGGCCGTAGCCCAGGACGAGTTGCAGATGCTGGGTGAGCAGGAACAGCGCCCCGCCCATGCCGAAGGTGATCAGCACCGCACCGGCGACCGCACCCGTGAACCGCCGGTCCCTGAAGAAGTGCAGGTCGAGCATGGGGTACGGGATCCGGGTCTCCCAGTACGCGAAGGCACCCAGGACCAGTACGGCGATCGCCGCAGTGCCGAGGACCCGCCCCGACGTCCAGCCGTGCTCCGGCCCCGAGATGATCGCGAACACCAGCGCGGCCATGCCGATCGTGGAAAGCAGGGCGCCGAGGAGATCGGGGCGGTCACCGCGCGGATTCCGGGACTCCGGCACCAGGGCCACGACAGCCATCAATCCCAGCGCCACCACCGGCAGGTTGACCAGGAAGATCGCTCCCCACCAGAAGTGGTTCAGCATGAACCCGCCGAGCAGCGGCCCCGCCGCGAAACCCAGCGCGTTGACCGCCGCCCAGATGCCGATGGCCTTCGGCTGCTCCTCGGTCGTGAAGATCTGCATCGCCACGGCCAGAGTCGTGGTCAGCAGCAGCGCACCGCCCACGCCCATACCGGCCCGCGCGGCGATCAACTGCCCGGTGCTGCCCGCCAGTCCGGCGGTCAGTGAACCGACCCCGAACAGGGCCAGGCCCGCGATCAGCATCTTCTTGCGGCCGTAGCGGTCGGCCGCGCTGCCCGCGGTGAGCAGCAGGCCCGACTGCACGAGCGAGTAGGCGTTGATCATCCACTGGATGTCGGCGGTGGCCGCGCCCAACTCCCGGGTGAGGGAGGGGATCGCCACGTTCAGGACGGTGTTGTCGAGCAGCACGGTGAGCTGGGCGAGACAGATGACACCGAGGATCAGCCAGCGCCGGGGGTGGCCCTGCGGCCGGCTCTGTGGGGACGTAGACATGCCATACACCGTATAGCTGGGCGCTATACGGTGTACAACACTTTTCCCGACAGCTATCGGCTGCCGACTGCTAGCTGCTCGCCTTCTGCGTCAGGTCGTAGAAGGTCGACGAACCGACCGTCACCTTCTTGAAGTTCTTCTCGACCCACGACGTGATCTGCGAAGACGTGCCGCTGCTACGGCCGCCCATCATGCCGCCGCCGGTGCCGCTGGAGATGAAGTAGTGGATCCTGCCGTCCGCCACGTACTTCTTGAACTGCGCGAGGGTCGGCGACGGGTCGGTGCCGTTGAAGCCGCCGATCGCCATCACCGGGTCGCCGGTGGAGAGCTGGTAGCTCGCCGCGTTCTGCGCGCCGACGGCCGCCGCGACCCAGGTGTACTGGGACGCGTTCGTCTCCAGCAGCTTCTTGGCCTGCGAGCTGACGCTCGCGCCGTTCAGCAGGCCGCCGACGCCACCGCCGCCGCCCATGCCGCCGCCCGCCCGGCCGCCGGGCACACCGCCCTGCTGGTTCGTGCCGCCGCCCGGGAAGCCGTCGCCGTTCTGGGTGTTGCCGTTGCCGTTCTGCTGGTTCTGCTGGTTCTGCCGGCCCGGCAGGCCACCGCCACCGAAGCCGCCCCGCATTCCACCGCCGCCGCCGAAGCCGCCCCGGCCGCCGCCCATCATGCTCGCGCCGGCCGGGCCCGCCGTGACGATGGAACCGGTGTGCGCACTGTTCACGGTGGACAGGGTGTACGCGGTCGGACCGGCCAGCGAGGCCAGGAGGCCCATGGCGGCCGCCCCTAGGGCGAGCTGCCGGCTGATCCGGCCCGCGAAGATCAGACCGAGCGCGGCGACCAGGCCGCCGACCAGGACCAGGTACTTCAGCCAGGGCAGATAGTCCGAGGTGCGGTTGAGGAGTACGTAGCCCCAGGCGGCGCTCGCCACGACCGCGGCCGCGAGGGTGAGGGACGCCCAGGTCTCGCGCCGCTTCTCCCACAGGAGCGCGGAGCCCATGCCGACCACGGCGGCGAGGTAGGGGGCGAGGGCCACCGTGTAGTACTGGTGGAAGATGCCCGCCATGTAGCTGAAGACGACCATGGTCAGGAGCAGCGACCCGCCCCAGACCAGGAACGAACCGCGGGTCACGGAGGTCCGCCGGTACTTGCGCGTGGCCACCAGCCCCGCGACGAGGAGGATCAGCGCGGCCGGCAGCAGCCAGGAGATCTGGCTGCCGACCTCGGAGTTGAACATCCGGTTCCACCCGGTCGCGCCCCACATGCCGGTGCCGGTGCCACCGCCTCCGCCGCCGACGCTGCCGGTCTCGTTGCCGCTCAGGCGCCCGAAGCCGTTGTAGCCGAAGGTCAGCGAAAGGAAGCTGTTGTCCTGCGAGCCGCCGATGTACGGGCGGGAGGAGGCGGGCCACAGCTCGACGAACGCGACCCACCAGCCGCCGGCCACCACCAGCGCGGCCGTCGCCGCGGCCAACTGCCCGAGGCGCTTCCTCAGCGACACCGGCGCGCAGACCGCGTAGACGATCGCAAGGGCCGGAAGGATCAGGAAGGCCTGCAGCGTCTTGCCGAGGAACGCGAACCCGATCGCCACACCGGCCCACACCAGCCACTTCGTACGGCCGTCCTCCAGGGCCCGGACCACGAAGTAGCAGGCGACCGACATCAGCAGCGCCAGCATGGCGTCCGGGTTGTTGAACCGGAACATCAGCGCCGCGACGGGAGTCAGCGCGAGCACCGCGCCCGCGATCAGTCCGGCCGCGGGGCTGAACCGGCGGCGCACCGACGCGTAGACGACGGCGACCGTCGCAAGGCCCATGAGGACCTCGGGGACGAGGATCGCCCAGGAGTTGAGGCCGAAGATCCGCACCGACAGCTCCATCGGCCACAGGGAGGCCGGGGGCTTGTCGACGGTGATGGCGTTGCCCGCGTCCAGCGAGCCGAAGAAGAACGCCTTCCAGGACTTGCTGCCCGCTTGGACGGCCGCCGAGTAGAAGGAGTTGGCGTAGCCGGAGGCGCTCAGGTTGTAGAGGTAGAGCAGGCCGGTGGCGAGCAGCAGGCCGAGGAAGGCCGGGCGTACCCAGCGGGGGTCCTCGGGGTGGCCGCGCCGGAGTCTGCGGACGAAGGGCCGCTCGGGTTCATCGGATCCGGGCGCGACGGGCTGCGGCACGTCCGTGGTCGCCGTAGGTGGCGGGCCCCATGCGGAGGGACCCGGCTGGGTCGTCCGGTCGTAGTGCGTGGTCATCGTCAGTCCCTCGGGTCGGTGTCGGTCGGGCGCACCGGCTGCAGATGCAGGGTGGCGTCCTCCCAGCGCTGGTCCGCGACTGCACCGGCGCGGAACTGGGTGGTCAGGTACGGGTTCGGCTGCGCGACCGGACGCTGCGGGAGCGGCTGGTACGGCTGCGCGTGCTGGGACGGCTCGCTGTCCCGCCGGTCGGAGAACACCCAGGCGCGGAAGAGCAGGAAGCGCAGCACGGTCGCCGCGAGGTTGGCGGCGACGAGCACCGCCAGCTCGGTGGAGTGCCCGGGGTCGGAGGTCGCCGCGTTCAGGGCGGCGAGCGAACCGCTGGTCAGCGCGAGGCCGATGCCGAAGACGACCAGGCCCTGCGCCTGGTGCCGGACGGCGCCGCCGCTGCCGCGCACTCCGAAGGTGAGGCGCCGGTTGGCCGCCGTATTGGCGACCGCGGAGACCAGCAGGGCCAGGGCGTTGGCGACCTGCGAGCCGCCGAACTGCCGGAAGAGGCTGTAGAGGACGAGATAGAACAGGGTCGACAGACCGCCGACGACACAGAACCCGACGAGCTGGCGGGCCAGCCCCTTCGGTACGTCCTGGATCTCGCGGTCGCGCGGGTCGTCGCCGAACGGCCGGGTGATCCGGTCCAGCGGCAGCGACCCGGTGGCCAGCGCCTTGCCCACCCGCCACACGCCCTTGAGGTCCTCGGTCGCCGTCTTCACGATGTGCACGGTGGAGTCGGGATCGTCGACCCAGTCGACGGGCACTT
Source organism: Streptomyces sp. NPDC049541 (assembly GCF_044465725.1). Taxonomy (NCBI): domain Bacteria; kingdom Bacillati; phylum Actinomycetota; class Actinomycetes; order Kitasatosporales; family Streptomycetaceae; genus Streptomyces; species Streptomyces sp. NPDC049541. The sequence continues at coordinate 128,687 of NZ_JBITLY010000003.1, forward strand.
CGTGGATACGAAGCCCCGCGCGCTCGGCGATGACGAGCATCTCGGTGTCGAAGAACCAGCCGGTGTCCTCGACCAGCGGCAGCAGCACCTGCGCGACATCACGCCGGATCGCCTTGAAACCGCACTGCGCGTCGGAGAAGCGGGCCTGCAGCGAGCCGCGCAGGATCAGGTTGTACGCCCGGCTGATGAACTCCCGCTTCGGTCCGCGCACCACGCGGGAGGAGCGGGCCAGCCGGGAGCCGATCGCCAGGTCCGAGTGGCCGGAGATCAGTGGCGCCACCAGCGGTAGCAGTGCGTTGAGGTCGGTGGAGAGGTCCACGTCCATGTAGGCGAGGATCGGCGCCTCGGAGGCGGACCACACGGCCCGCAGGGCGCGACCGCGGCCCTTCTGCTCCAGCCGGAAGTTGGAGACCTCGGGAATCTCCGTCTCCAGCCGCGCCGCCACCAGCGGAGTGGTGTCGGTCGACGCGTTGTCCGCGATCGTGATCCGGAACGCGTACGGGAACGTGCGCTTGAGATGGTCGTGCAGTCTCAGCACACACGGCTGGAGGTCCTTCTCCTCGTTGTAGACGGGGATCACTACGTCCAGGACAGGCGTACCGGCGTCGCCGGCCGGGAGGTGCTCCCGCGCCGGCAGGGTGCCGGGAGAAGAGTCGCTTCGCATGGAAACGACTCTGGTCAAGTGCCCTGTTGCACCCATGTGGTGGCACTGTGGTCTGCCTGTGAGTGCGATTGCCAGTTCGTTTCGGGAGCCGGGTGGGGTACCACCGGGGCAAGCGCCGGCAGATGCACGGTGAACACCGTGCGTCCGGGAACGCTGTCCACGGTCACGGCACCGCCGTGCGCGGTCGCGACGGCCTGCACGATCGCCAGACCGAGGCCCGTGGAACCGGAGGCACGGGAGCGCGAGGAGTCACCGCGCGCGAACCGCTCGAAGACGTGCGGCAGCAGCTCCGCCGGTATCCCCTGCCCGTTGTCCTCGACGTCCACGCACATCCACGGTCCGCGCCGCTGGATGCGTGCGGTGACCGTCGTACCGGGCGGGGTGTGCTTGCGGGCGTTGCCCAGCAGGTTGACGAGCACCTGCTGGATCCGTGCGGCGTCCGCGGACACCAGCGCGGGCTCGTCCGGCAGGTCGAGCCGCCAGATGTGGTCCATTCCGGCCGCACGGGAGTCGCTGACGGTGTCCACGACCAGCGGGATGAGATCGGTCTGCTCGAACTGGAGCGGCCGCCCGGCGTCGAGTCGAGCGAGGAGAAGGAGGTCTTCCACGAGCAGTGTCATCCGGCCCGCCTCGGACTCGATACGGCCGAGGGCGTGCCGGGTGTCGGGGCCCACCTGCTCCCTGCCGCGTCTGGTCAGCTCGGCGTACCCGCGGATGGAGGCCAAAGGAGTGCGCAACTCGTGGCTGGCGTCCGCGACGAACTGCCGTACCCGCATCTCGCTCTGCTGCCGCGAGTGCAACGCGCCATGGACATGGTCCAGCATCCGGTTGAGCGCGGCCCCGACCTGCCCGACCTCGGTGTGCGGGTCGGTCTCGGACTCCGGGACGCGCTCGGAGAGGTTCACCTCGCCGGTGTGCAGGGGGAGTTCGGAGACCCGGGTCGCGGTCGCGGCGACGCGGCGGAGGGGACGGGTGGCCACGCCGACGAGGACGTAACCGGCGATGACGGCGGCACCGAGGCCGGCGGCGGTGACGCTTACCTCGACGAGGATGAGGGTGTTGATCGTGCTGTCGGGGACCTTGGTCGGCACGGCGACGTAGTAGCTGCCGTTCTCGCTGCTTACGTATTTGACGCGGTACGTGCCCAGCCCGCTGATCTCCACGGTGTGGATCCTGCCGTCCTGGGAGACGGTGTTGAGCGAGTTACGGGCCGCCTCGCTGAGGGAGTTGGGGACCATCCCGCTGAGGTCGGTGCTCTCGTCCGACCTCTCGCCGTACTTGGCGTCGGTGATGTGGCCCTTCTGGACCCTGGCGATGACCGTGCGCTCCGGCTGGGGGCCATGCGTGACGAACTCGGTCAGGTCGAGGGTCTGGCTGTTGCTGCCGACGTCGTTGCTCCGGGCCGAGTTCCGCTTGTCGGGGCCGCCGCCGATCGGCCCTCCGAAGCCTGCCGCCCGCCCGGCGACCTGAACCAGCTGTTCGTCCAACTGGTCGTACAGATGCTGCCTGAGCGCCAATGTCGTCACCGTACCGATCACCGCACAGACCACGGCGATCAGCACCACGGACGCGACGACGAGCCGCGCCCGCAGGGTGCGCGGCTGTCCCGCTCGTCGCTTCTGCGTGCGCGGTCGTCGCCGTCCGCTCATGACGCGGCAGGCTTGATCAGATAACCGGCTCCCCGCCGGGTGTGGATCATCGGCTCACGACCGGCGTCGATCTTGCGCCGCAGATACGAGATGTAGAGCTCGACCACATTGGCCTGCCCACCGAAGTCGTACGACCACACCCGGTCGAGTATCTGCGCCTTGCTGAGCACGCGCCGCGGATTGCGCATCAGGAAGCGCAGCAGCTCGAACTCGGTGGCCGTGAGGTGGATGCCCTCCCCGGCACGGCTGACCTCGTGGCTGTCCTCGTCCAGGGTCAGGTCACCGACGACGAGCACGGAGTCGGACCTCCGGTCGGCGGCACCGGAGCGCCGGATCAGCCCCCGCAGCCGTGCCACGACCTCTTCCAGGCTGAACGGCTTGGTGACGTAGTCGTCGCCGCCGGCGGTGAGACCGGCGATCCGGTCCTCGACCGCGTCCTTCGCGGTCAGGAACAGCACCGGCACGTCCGGCAGCTCACGGCGCAGCCGCCCGAGCACCGTCAGCCCGTCCATGTCCGGCAGCATCATGTCGAGAACGACGGCGTCGGGCCGGAACTCCCGCGCGGTCTGGATGGCACCCGTGCCATCCCCCGCACTCCGGATCTGCCATCCCTCATAGCGAAGGGCCATGGACAGCAGCTCGGTGATCGACATCTCGTCGTCCACCACAAGCACTCGGACGGGGCTCCCGTCCGGCCTCAGCAGTTCGGTGCGCCCCTGGGGCGAGGTCGTGGTCATGCTGAACACACTGTCGGGATCCTCTGAGAACACCCTTTCGGCAACCTGTGATTTCCCTGAGAAACGCACAGGCACCTCTCAGGCGAACCCTGGGAAGCTCTTGCTCTGCCGCATCGTCCCGCGGGCTCTCACAACCCGAACAACCGCGCCCCGTTGTCATGGCAGACGGCCCGCAGCCACTCCTCGCCCAACCCCAGCCGCTCCAGCGCCTGCAGCTGATGGACGTACGGGTACGGGATGTTGGGAAAGTCGCTGCCCAGCAGGATCCGGTCGCCGAGCTCGCCGAGCCGTGCCAGCGCCCGCCGCGGGAACGGCGCGAGCCGCTCAGCGAAGTCCGTGAACGCCATCGTCGTGTCCAGCCGCACCTCCCGGTACCGCTCGGCGAGGTCGAGGAAGTCCTCGTACTCCGGCATCCCCATGTGCGCGACGACCAGCCGCAGCCGGGGATGCCGGGCCAGCACCCGCCCGACCGGCTCCGGCCCGGTGTGCTTGCCCGGCGCGGGCCCCGACCCGCAGTGCATCACCACCGGCACCCCGGCCTCGGCCAGCAACCCCCAAGCGGGATCGAGGAGTTCACTCGCCGGGTCGTACGCCCCCACCTGCACATGAGCCTTGAAGACCCGCGCTCCCGCATCGAGGGCTTCCTGGACGTAGTCCTCAACGCCGGCCTCTGGGAAGAGCGTTGAGGTGTGCAGACAGTCCGGAGTACGGCCGGCGAAGTCCGCCGCCCAGCTGTTGAGCCACTGCGCCATGCCCGGCTTGTGCGGGTAGAGCATGGCGGTGAAGCGACGCACCCCGAACTCCCTGATCAGCGCGACCCGTTCCGCTTCCTCCTTGCGGTACGTGATGGGCCATTCGACGCCGCCGGTCAGCGGCCCCAGTGAGTCGAAGTAGCCCCAGACCTTGCGCAGCACCCGCTCGGGCATGAAGTGGGTGTGCACGTCGACCAGCCCGGGCAGCCCGAGCCGCTGCCAGAACCGCCGCACATCCTCGGAAGAGGTGCCGATGGGCAACGGCACAACGGGCTGATCGCTCATGTCGTCCACGATCGACGGCAGAGGGACGGGTGTCCATAGCGCTTGCCAAAAGAGAGCGACTATCGGGGAATCGGGCGCAGGAACGCGGGGTTTTCCCCCGCTCGCCGGAGACATGGCGGCACGATTCCGCGGTGGTCACACGATTGGCCGCGCCCGAGATGAAACCTGCCGCAGGGGTATGCAGAGTGATGGTCGAGGGGGCAACACACCAAACACGCCTGGAGATATCCATGTCACGAATACTCGCGATCGGCGCCGCCCTTGGCTTCGCTCTCGCAACCGCGACTGCCTCGGCCGGAACCGCGATGGCCGCGCCGTCCGTTCTCCACACCGCCGTAAAGACCACAACGGTCCAGTCCGTCCCGATCGCCTATCGCCACGGCGGGGATGACGGCGACTGCGACGGCGTCGGCAACCAGTGCGCATGACACCTATCGCCGCGTGAGATAGGGGCAGGCAGAGGAGGAGGGCTTTATGCCCGTCATTTCCTCCTCTGCCTTCCTCACGCGCAACACTCACTCCACGAATACGCCGTGCCAGAGATTTGTTGGGTTTGCTAATTCATTGCTTATTTTTGTTGTTGAAACATTGGTTGTCGTCGGCGCCGCAGCAGTCGAGCCGGCACTCAGAACAAGCCGTCCTGGGCGCTGAGTCCACGCTTGGACTCCTTCACCGGAAGGGTGAGTTCGCCCTCTGCCACAGATCCCTCGGCAGGAAGCAACTCCCACCCGCGCATCAACCGCGTATCCAGCACAACGACGCCCCGCCCGGTCACCAGATGCAGATCCGGCCCGGCCGCCGCAACCAACCGCCCACTCACCGCCCCGCCCGCGACAAGCTCGGTCACCTCGCCGACGGCGGCCGGCAGGCCGGCGATCCCGAACGCCTCGGCGTGATCGACCGGTTGGCAGGGCTCACGGGCGAGTGACTCCGGCCAGCCGTCGAGTGCGAGCGCCCGCGCGTGCAACTCCTCGACCTCTGCCGCCCGCTCCGCCTGCGTCACCGGCAACCCTGACCGCACCGCCCGCTTCTCGGCATACGGGATCCGGTCCGGTACCTGGAGCGCGGCCCGCAGCAACTCCTCGGTGCGCCGCGCCGCCATCAGCGGCCCCAGCCCCAGCCAGCTGAAGCAGACCGCACCCTGCTCGAGCAGCCGTGCGGACCCCCGCTCCTCCGCCGTGATCCCGACCTTGACCATGCCGGGCCCGAACCACGCCAGATACACGTGGTACGGCCGCGGGTCGTCCGCGATCGTGTCGGCGGCCACCGAGTGCGCCCGGTCCAGCCGCGCACACTCCTCGCACCGCGCCCCCGTACTCCGCCCCGGCACGACCGCCCGTACCGGACACGCATGTCCACGTGCGCCCACACATGTCCGCACACCCCCGTCCGCGACCCCGAAGGCCACCCGTTTCCCCCAAGGCAGCACCGAGCGCCGCCCGCCGTCCCATGCCAGCACGGGACCGCCTGCCGCCCATCGCAGCCCCGAGCACTTCCATGCCTGTGCCATTGCCTTCGAGAGTAGGGGGCGGCACTGACAAGGGACCGCGACGAGGGAATTCGAGCAGGTCGGCGCCCTGGTGCAGCCGGTTCAACGCCCTGACTCGGCCGCGGCGGCAGGCTGCGGCTCCCCGCCGCCGGCCGCGACCACCGCGCCGTACGACTCCGCCGTACGCCCTGCTCCCCGCCCGCGCCCGGCCAGCCGGCAGCCGACGCACCCGGGATGCCCCTCCCGCGCCGCCAGATCCCGTACCCGCCATCCCCACTGCTCCCTGGGCCGCCGCCCCGGCGGCTTGCCCCACCCCGCAAGGTGCAGCGCCCAGGTCACCAGGACGCTCACGACCACGATGCCGAGCCCTCCGGCCAGGGTGATCACCGAGGCCGTACACACCCCGAGCCCCAGCACCACAGCCCCCGCGCTCGCCACCCCAAAACCGGTCCAGCCCGCGACCGTGTGCCCCTCGTCATACTGGTGTGCGCTCATGTACCCGCCTCCCCGAGGACGAACGGGATCCGGACAGCGACCGGACGGCGCGCCAACCAGATCCCTCACCTTCTAAGAAATTTACCTCATAAACCTCTGACGATCTAAGGGAATCAGGAATCCGTCATGCAAGCCAAGCCGCGCCCGACCGCCACCCCGGCCCAGGCGCTGTCGGCAATGGACCACCTCATCGCGACCAGTCTGATCGGCCAGCAGGAGATGGCCCAGCAGATCGGCCTGAACGTCACCGACCTGACCTGCTTCGGCTACGTCATCGAGGCCGGCGAGAACCTGCTCACGGCCGGCGACCTGGCAGCCCGTGCCCACGTCACCACGGGCGCGGTCACCGGGATCCTCAACCGCCTGGAACGCGCTGGTTACGTCACCCGCCGCCCCGACCCGACGGACCGGCGCCGGGTCCGCGTGGCCGCCGTGCCGGACGCGGAGGCCCGCGTCCGCGAGGTCTACGAGCCGTACTACGCCCGCCTGAACGAGCTCTTCGCCGACTACTCCCCCGACGAAATCGCCGTCCTGACCGACTGGTTCACCCGCGCGAGCGCCCTGGCGGCCGGCTACCTGGAAGAGCACTGCCGAACGGACTGAGCCGGACCTGCTGCGGGCCGCCCTCCCGCTGCACGCCGAGCGCGCCCGCCCACGCGCCTCCGAGGCCTTCCGCCGCCCGGCGGCCGCCGCTTGAACTCGTCCATCTGTGTCGGTGTCAGATCAGGACGACCCCGGAGGCCCGGAATCCTTCGGGGCCTCAAATACGCGTGAAACCAACAGGATTCGGGCCCGTCGGCGGCCGAGGCGACGCGTTCCGGTTCGCCCGATTGCGCATGATTGACCCCGTATGCCAGCTCCGAAGAGCGCGGCGGGACATATCGGATTAGCCTCCCAAATGAGCGCTTAGTGGATCTTTGATGTTGCGCTCATTCGACCCAAGGAGGAGTCATGCGCAAGCTTCAGAAGGCCGCTGTCGCGGCCGCCATCCTCGGCAGCTTCACCCTCATAGCCACCGGCACCGCCACCGCCCAGCCCGCGAACCTCATGCATGAAGGCGGCGGGTGCAGGTCCCACGACCTGAACATCGACATCCTCGGTCAGGTCGGACTGCTCAACGGCCTCCTGGGCAATGCGCTCAATGGCGAGGGCAACGCGGGCGGCCAGAACAACCACGTCGGCTCCAGTACCTGCGACTAGGTGGCCACTGATCGCGTCACGTAGCTGACCGACTTGGGTCTCGGCGCCCGGAGCACACAGCTCCGGGCGCCGAGCGCTGTCTCGCCCACGGGCCACAGCCCCCATCACCCGCACGAGGCCCCGGATCTTTCCGGGGCCTCTTGTCTGTGTGTCAATTCCCGTACTGCCCTTGGGCAGAAGTCCGCGGACCAGCAGTCACCTCCCGATCGTGCGCGGCAGTCAGGCGGAGTTCCCGCGGCGGGACCTGGCCCTCAGGAACAGCGCCCCCGCCACGCCGGCAAGGAGCGTGCCACCCACGGTCCAGGCCGCCAGGCCGAGGCGCGATGCTCCGGCGGAGTGTGCGGCCGCCTGCTCCGTGGAACAGGCCTCGCCCCGGGTGAGGCGCAACCGGGCCCACGGCTTGTCGGGGCCGGTCTGGCCGACCTCGTGCCGGTGGACGACGTAGAGGCCGGGCGCGGCGTCGCACTTGAGGGTTGCGGTGGCGGTCAGGACGGCCCTGGCGCCACGCAGGACGGCGCGGCCGGCGAAGGCGGGGGAGGTGAGACTGATGTCCCCGTCCGATCCCTCGTCGTCGTTGTCGGTGATCGTGATGCGGTGGCCGGCCCGGAAGGTCCGCACGTCCCACTCCGACTGGGGCCATGTGGTGTCCGGGGCCCAGCGTTCCTCCGGATCCCGCCGGGGCAGCTTCTTCACCCTGTCGCGGCAGGCCCGGCGCGCGGCCTCGTCGGCCGGCTCGACACGCACCCGCGCCCAGCGGAACGGATGCTCCTCGGGCCCCACGTCCCCCGCGCCGCGCCGCAGGACCGGATAGGTGCCCGGCGTGGCCTCGCAGGCGACGGTGACGGTGGTCGTCAGCAGCGGATCCATCATGCGCAGCTCGCCCGACGCGAGGAACACGGACGAGCGCATGGTGTCGCCGTACTGCGCCTCGCCCTGCTTGGCGTCGACGCTCAGCGTGTCACCGGGCCGCACCGACGTGACGCGTCCGTACGTGAGCGATGCCGTGGGCTGCGGGACCGAGGCCGAAGCCGGTCCGGCCGCCAGGGCAAGCAGCAGGAACGGCAGCGCCACCCGTGCGGCAGTTCGGAATCCGCCCATCTCCGTCGTCTGCCCTGCCTTTTGACGTTGTGCCGGACAGGTCGGCCTCTGTCACCTTCGGCTGACTTCAAGACGGAAAGACACGTCATTGCGTTCCAGACGCAGACGAGTTCCGGTCCTCGCCGGGAACCGAGCACGCACTCGTGGCGGGCGGGCGTGAGGCACTGCCGGTTGCCCAGGTTGCCGTACTTCGCCGCTGTACAGCCCGGACCGCGTTCCGAGTGCTTCGAGTCGATCAGCGGAAGTTGGTTCGACGCCTGGGTCGTGGAGTTCATGCGACTGAATCGGCACGGGCTGCTGGCCCATCTGGAGTCATTGCCCTGGCCCGACCCATACTCGGTGCAGGTGCTCATCCAGGACGAAGCGTCACCGGCGCCTTCACACGCACCGACCGCCCCGGCTACTCGTAGCCGGTCCCGGCGGAGGACGATCAAACCGGGTGTGGTCCTGTGCCTGACCCTGAAGTCGATCTTCGGAGCCCGTTGCCGTACCCCACTGCTGTACGCCGCCGCTGTACGCCCCAAAACGCAAGAGGTCCCGGATCTCTCCGGGACCTCTCACCTGTGTGCACTCGGCAGGATTCGAACCTGCAACCTTCTGATCCGTAGTCAGATGCTCTATCCGTTAAGCTACGAGTGCTTGTTTTGTTTTCCGCCGGTCCTGGTCCTTTCGGCCCGCTCGCGGCGACAGGAAGAACATTACATGACTGCCGCCGCCATGTGAAATCCGTTTGCCGCACCCCTTGTGACCTGCGGAAACGCCTCTTCGGGCGGTTCTGTGAACGACGAAGCCCCGGTCGCTCGGACCGGGGCTTCGGTGATCATGCGCGGAGGCGGAGGGATTTGAACCCTCGATGGGCTTTAAGGCCCAAACCGCATTAGCAGTGCGGCGCCATAGACCGGACTAGGCGACGCCTCCAGCACAGCCGCCCGCGCGAGCGCGAGTGGTGCGTGCAGATGATGACACAGTCGAGCGTGCTGTCACCAATCGACTCCCACGGTACTAGGCAGGCAGGCCGCAGAGCAAAGCCCTTCCGGCCCGTGCCGGGGTGTCCGTGCCGAGCGGGGCGGTGGGGCGTTAGTCAGGGCATGTTCGCTCGGATTCTCGCCGTCGCCGCCACCGCCGCCGCCTCCGTAGTGCCCGCCGTCGCCCACGCCGACGTCGGCCGTCCCGCTCTCGCACCGCCGCCCGTGCAGGACGAGGACCGGGCCGGCGACCACCTCACCGTCACCGTCCGGCACGCGGGCGACGGTACGGACGGGACGTTCGAGCTGTACTGCCATCCCGGAAGCGGTGACCATCCCGATGTCAGCGGTGCGTGCGAGACGCTCGATCGTGTCGCCCGGTGGGGCAGGGACACCTTCGCGCCCGTGCCCGAGGACAGCGTCTGCACCATGCAGTACGGCGGGCCCGCCACCGCGCATGTCACGGGGAGGTGGGCCGGGCGGCCCGTCGACGCGTCGTACGACCGCAGCGACGGATGTCAGATCGGCCGCTGGGACCGGCTTGTGCCGTTGCTGCCCGATCTGCGGCCGCAAGGGCAACCGTAGGGACGTAGAGGCGCAGGGACTCGCCCAGGATTTTTCCGGGGAAACCCAGGACTTCGTAAGGGTCCGGCGAAGGTCTCGCGAAGCCCTGCGCAGGCCAGAGGATGCGGGCACACGTTCTACTTCAACTCGTCGTGCGACCTCCCTCTCATCCGGCGTCGCGAGCGCAACCACTGCCCTTAGACTCCCTCGCGTGACACGTCGCGGGCCGGTTGGCAAGATGGCCCGAGCGGTCGGCAAGGTGCGGTAACAGGGAGGAAGCGTCTCGTGAGCAGCAGGCCATCCCGAGGCGCTGCTCGCCTCGCAGCCATACTCGACGCGCTTCCCGATGCGTTGGTGCTGGTCAACGCCAATGGGACCGTCGTCAACGCGAACACGATCGCGCTTGAGGCCTTTGAAGCGCCGGGTACGGCTCTCGTGGGGCGGGGGCTGCTCGATCTGCTGCCGCAGTTCGACTCCAAGCTCATCCCGGGGTCCATGCGGCGGCCCGATCACATGGACCCCGCCGGGCGGACCAAGCCCACCCGGATGATCGCGCGGCGGACCGACGGGGTGGAGTTCCCCGTCGAGGTCACCAGCGCCAACCTCGAGAACGGACAGCAGGCCTACGACGGTTACGGCTACAGCGGCGACGAGCTGCTGATGCTCGTCGTGCGCGACCTGACCGGGACCGTGGACACCGAGGCCGAGCTGGCGCGTTCGCAGCGGCAGACCGAGATGATCCTGCGGGCCGCGTCCGAGGGTGTGGTGGGGACCGACACGGCCGGGCGGATCGTGCTCGTCAATCCGGCCGCCGCTCAGATACTGGGTTATCGGGCCAGTGATCTCGGCGGCAAGGAGCTGCACTCCCTCGTGCTGCACTCGCGGGCCGACGGTTCCCCCTTCCCGTACGAGGAGTCCGCGCTCGCCGACACCCTGCGCTCCGGGCGAAAGCACCGGGTGCGCGGGCAGGTGCTGTTCTCCAAGGGCGGGGACAAGGTCTCCGTCGATCTGACCACCGCTCCGGTGCGCGACGGGGACCAGCTCGTCGGTGCCGTGATGACCTTCGCCGACCGGCGGCCGTACGACGCGCTCGCCGAGGAGAAGGCCGCCCTCGAGAAGCGGCATGCGCAGCAACTGGAACGGATCGAGGAGGAGCACGCCTCCGAGCTCACCGCACTGCGCCAGAAGCACGTCACCGAGATCGCGGAGCTGCAGGAGCAGCACGACGAGGAGATCGCGGCCGGCGAGGAGCGGTATGCCGCTCTCGGCGAGCGGGAGAAGGACCGTTACGAGGCCCTCGCCGCGCGGCACGAGCAGCTGCTGACCCTGCTGGGGCGGTCGCTGCGCGGACCGCTGGACGAACTGCGGCGCGAGCTGGCCGCCCTCGCCGCCGACGACGCCGGGCAGCTGTGGCCGGAGGCCAACCAGGTGCTGCACCACCTGTCGGCCGGTTACTCGCGGATCACCACGCTCATCGACAACGTCCTCGGCTACCAGCTGCTCGACGCCGGGAGCGAGCAGATCACTCGTACGAAGGTCATGCTCGACGCCGTGGTCGCCGCCGGGGTCGACGGGGCGGTCGAGCTGATCGGGCCCGGCCGGGTGCAGTTCGCCGTGCACGCGCCGCCCATCGAGGCCGAGGTCGACCCGCAGCGCCTCGCGAGTGCGCTCGCCCATCTGGTCGCGGATGTCGCCGGTGTCGATGCGACCGGCAACGCGCCCGTGTCGGCGGGCGGTTACATGGACAACACGGTCGTCGTGGCCGCCGCGCAGCGCGGTGAGGTCGTACGGATCGAGGTGCGCGGGCCGTATGCCGGGGGAGACCCGGTGCACGAGCCGATCGTGCGCGGGATCGTGCGGGCTCATGGCGGTGTGCTGCAGACGCACGAAGTGCCCGGGATGAGCGGCAGCGCTTATGTGCTGGAGGTGCCCATCGGGGGCGGGGCCGGGGCCGTTGCGGCCGACGGTCCGGCCGAGGTTCCGGGCGCCGGGTCCGACGAGGGTGTCGCTTCCGACCAGACCTCCGGTGGCGGGCGCCGGCGTGCCCGGCGGGCCTCCGTCGACGCGTTCCTGGAGAGCGAGGGGCCGGCGGAGGCCGGTGACCCGACCGATGCCGGTGACGCGGAGGGCGGTGTGCCCACCGGACGGCGGCGCAGGCGTGCGGTGGAGGAGTCGGCGGCCGCCGCGGGAGCGCTGGAGCTTTCCGGTGGTACCGGGCGACGGCGCGGGCGGCCGGCCGACGCCGGTGACGGTGTCGCCGAGGGTGCCGTCGTCATGGCCGGCGAGCACGGCTCCGGGACCGCGGCCGTCGGCACGGGGCTGGGCGGGACGGTTCCGCCTCAGGGCGTGCCCGCACCCGGCGCCCGACGTGCGCGACGGGACGGCGGCGAGCAGCCCGCCCTGCCCGCGGCGCTGCCCGCGGGCCCCACGGCAGCCGAGCAGTCGGTCCGGGCCGAGCAGGCCGTAGCCGTACAGAACACGGAGAACGGCGAGCCGACCGGGCGCCGTCGCCGCGCCCTGGCCGCCGCGAACGACCGCGCCGCCGCACAGGAGGCGGCCCCGCGTTCGGTGTTCGCCCTGCCGCCGGCGGAGGCGGACCGGGTTCCCGCCGCGGGTGCGCAGGGGCAGGCGCCGGTGCCTGGGCAGGCATCCGTACCTGCACAGGGTCAGGCGCCGGTTCCGGCTCCTGCTCAGCCGCAGATTCCTGGGCAGCCGAAGATTGCTGTTCAGCCGCAGGTTCCCGGACACCCGCAGGTCCCCGGGAAGGGCGGCCTGGATGCTTCCGGTGACGGGCTGGCCGACGACGGTCGTCACGATGCCGTTCCGCACGATCAGTCCGGCGACCACACTCCGCCGCAACCGCACCCCACGAGCGCGCCGACGGGCCGCCGTCGCCGTGCCGTGGCACAGCCCGGGGCGCAGGAGGCCGGCGGACAGACTCCGGGGCAGGGGGTGCCGGTGCAGCAGGCCGCGCCCGTTCCCGCCCAGGCGGCCGCCGCGCCGAACGGCACCGGCCAGGCAGCCGCACCGGCCGCCGCCGCTCAGCCGCTTCCCGCTGCGCCCGTGGAGGGGGCCGCCGGTCAGTCCACCCCGGCGCCCGGCACTCCGCTGCCCCCCGAGGCAGCCGCGGCACCGGCACGCCCCGCCCAGCCGCTCCCCGCCGAAGCGGCCGCCGCACCGGCCGTCCCCGTCGACCCGAACTCCACGCAGGGCCAGGCGATCAGCGTGCGGACGCTGGGCCAGGGGGTGCCGTTCACGCGGCAGGCCGCGCAGGTGCAGCAGCCCACGGCCACACCAGCGCCGCACAACCCGAGCGGTTCCGGCCGGCGTCGCAAGCTGGGCACGCGGACCGAGCCCGCGGCCGCGGCCCCCGAGCAGGCGGCCCGTCCGCACCCGGCGGCCGAACAGACTCCCGTACCGGCACAGCCGCAGCCCTCACTGGCCGGGCAGTCGCGGCTGGCGCAGATGACCGAGGGCACCGGGCGGTCGTACGCCATAGGGGCGCCGGACGAGAACGCGGCCGAGGGGCCGGAGCCGCTGGACGGTCCCGGTGGGGCCGTGGAGATCGCGGACACCCCGCGTCCGGTGCCGATGGACGACGAGCTGCCTCCGGAGCCGCTGGACAACCCGCGTCGGCTGCTGGTGTGGCCCGCGCCGGACGTGACGACCCAGCAGGCGCTGAGCGACCGCGGCTACCGGCCGGTGATCGTGCAGTCGCGCGAGGAGGTCGACGCGCAGATCGCGGCCTTCCCGGCGGCGCTGTTCGTGGACCCGCTGACCGGGCCGATCACACGGACCGCGCTGCAGTCGCTGCGGCAGGCGGCGGTGGCGTCCGAGGTGCCGATCATGGTGACCGCGGGGCTCGGGCAGGCGACGCGCGAGGCGGCGTACGGCGCCGACCCCGCCGTACTCCTGAAGGCGCTCGCGCCGCGGGACAGCGAGCAGCATCCGCCGCGGGTGCTGCTGATCGAGGAGCATGCGGAGATCGCGCTGGCCCTGACCGCGACGCTGGAGCGGCGCGGGATGCAGGTGGCGCGGGCCGCGAGCGATGCGGACGCGGTGACACTGGCGGGGCAGCTGCGGCCCAACCTGGTGGTGATGGACCTGATGCAGGTGCACCGCCGCCAGGCCGGGATCATCGACTGGCTGCGGGCGAACGGGCAGCTCAACCGCACCCCGCTCGTCGTCTACACCGCCGCCGTCGACCAGGCCGACCTGCCGCGGCTGGCCTCCGGCGAGACCGTCCTGTTCCTCGCCGAGCGGTCCACCAGCAGCGAGGTGCAGAGCCGGATCGTCGATCTGCTGTCGCGGATCGGGACCAACTAGGCCTCGGCAAGGGCTGCTTCGCTACTTCGCGACGAGCCTGCGTGCCGCCTCCTTGATCGAGGTGCGCAGGCGGTCGCGGTCGGTCTCCTCGGTGCCCGCGAGGATGCGGCGCATCTGCGGGACGACGACGGCCCAGTTGGCCACCGCGGTCAGCAGCAGGAGCAGATCGCGGGGCGGGATGGCGTCGGTGATGACGCCGCGGTCCTGGCCGTCCTCCAGGGTCGCCACCTTGCGGCGGTAGTGCTCCTGGCGTTCGGCCTCGTCCGGCAGGTCGGTGGTGCCGTACGCCAGGCCCTCCCAGAAGAGCAGGCGCAGCACCTCGGGGTGTGCCTCGTGGTAGTCCATCAGGCGGTCGATCCAGCCCTCGATGTCGTCCGGGTCGACGGGGACGGCCGCGGCCAGGTCGAGCATGACCTTGCCCAGGACCTGGGTGAACAGCTCCGCCTTGTTGCCGAAGTAGGCGTAGATCAGCTGCTTGTTGGCCTTGGCCGCGGCGGCGATGCGGTCGATGCGGGCCCCGGCGATGCCGTGGGCGGCGAACTCGGCGACCGCCGCCTCGAAGATCCGGGCCCTGGTGGCCTCGGGGTCTCTGACTGCCATAGGGGCAGGGTACCGCTCCGAGGTCGGTAACCAACTATTTGGTTGACAGGGAATCGGTGGGCGGTGCACGGTGTTCCCTCTTCCAACCAACCAGTTAGTTGTTGGAGCTGGCTCGAAGAACCAGAAGAACTCGAAGGCACTCGCTCGAAAGCACTCGAAGGAACTCGAAGGAGTCCGTCCGCTATGCAGTCCACCACCGCAGCGCAACCGGTCCGGACCGCCGCTCCGGCGCCGACGGGCGCATCACGCCTGCTCCTGCCCCTCATCGCCCTGTGCACCGCCGTCACGGCCGCCAACATCTACCTCGCGGCGCCCCTGCTCCCCCTCATCGCCCACGACTTCGGCTCGACCCCCTCGGCGGTCGCCTGGATCGCCTCGGTCGCGCAGTTCGGCTACGCGGCCGGCCTGCTCTTCTTCGCCCCGCTCGGCGACAGCGTGAACCGGCGCCGACTGGTCGCCGTCCTGTCCCTGGTCACCGCCGCGGCCCTGGTCGCCGGCGCCACGGCCGCCGGGACGACCGCGCTCGCGGCCGCCGTACTGGTCGCCTCCGCGGCCACGGTGGTCCCCCAGCTCCTCGTCCCGCTGGTCGCCGCACGCGCCCCCGCCGACCGCCGCGCCCGCCATGTCGCCGCCGTCATCTCCGGCCTGTTCGCCGGGATCGTGGCCGCTCGTGTGCTCGGCGGCCTGGTCGGTCAGGCCTTCGGCTGGCGGACGGTCTTCGTGGGCGCGGCGGCGCTGACCGCCGTACTGGGTCTCGCGACCGCGCGCGCCCTCCCCGCGGAGACGCCTCGCCGCCAGGGTTCGCTCCTCTCGGGCCTCGCCGCCATGCCGTCCGTCGTGCGCCACTCGCCGGACCTGTGGCGGGCGTGCGTGCGCCAGGCGGGGATGTACGGCGCCTGGAGCGCCCTGTGGACCTCGCTCGCCCTGCTGCTGACC
This sequence comes from Streptomyces sp. NPDC049541, assembly GCF_044465725.1. Lineage (NCBI taxonomy): Bacteria > Bacillati > Actinomycetota > Actinomycetes > Kitasatosporales > Streptomycetaceae > Streptomyces > Streptomyces sp. NPDC049541. Next base: position 144,447 of record NZ_JBITLY010000003.1, read on the forward strand.
GGCGAGTCCTACGGCCTGTCCACCGCGACCGCCGGTCTGTTCGGCCTCTTCGGGCTCACCGCGAGCGCGGTGGCGCCCCTGGCCGGCGGACTGGTCGACCGATTCGGCGCCGCCAAGGTCGTACGGTCGGCGTATCTGCTCGCGGCCGTGTCCGTGCCGCTGTTCTGGTGGGGCGGGCAGGCGCTCGCGGCCCTGTTCGTCGCCGCGATCGCCGTCCACGCGGCCCTCGTCGCGTCCCACGTCGCCAACCAGACCCTCGCGCTCACCACCACCTCGGCTCCGGCCACCGCCAACAGCGCCTACGTCGTCGCAGGCTTCGCCGGCGGCGCCACCGCCTCGGCCCTGGCCGGCCTCGCCTTCGGCCACTGGGGCTGGGGCGGGGTGTGCGCGGTGGCGGGGCTGTGGCTGGTGCTGGGGTGGGGGGTTACCGCGGTACGGCGGTGAGGGCGTCATACGCGGTCGGGTCCGCGGTTCGACGGTGAGCGCCGTCGTACGGCGGGACCGGGCCGTGGTTGGCGGTCCCGTCGACCCGGCCTGCGCGCAGCGCAGCAGGATCTCGGGGCCGAAGATGCGGCGGACCAGAAGCGGGTCCCGCAGGCCAGCGGCCGTCTGGCCCCCCTTCCAGTTCCTGCCGCACCTCGACACCGCCACAGCCCCACCGCACAGCGGGGTTTCGACGCGCCGGACCGCCGCACGATGAGTCCAGGCCACCGCACGATGAGTCCAGGCCACCGACGACGGGTCCGGCCGTCACACCACAGCCCCGGACCGCCGCACGGCAAACTCGGCCACCGCACGATGAGTCCAGGCCACCGACGACGGGTCCGGCCGTCACACCACAGCCCCGGACCGCCGCACGATGAGTCCAGGCCACCGACGACGGGTCCGGCCGTCACACCACAGCCCCGGACCGCCGCACGGCAGCTCGGCCACCGCACGGCACCGCGGCCGTCGCACCACAAGTCCGGGCCTTCACACGAACTGGCCGTGTCGTCACGCCACAGGTCCGTGCCGCCGCACGGCAAGCCGGCCCGGCGCTCAGAGCTTGGTGACGTCCAGTGCCCCCTCCGCGTACTGCCTGCGCAGCACCTTCTTGTCGAACTTGCCCACGCTCGTCTTCGGCACCGCCTCGATGATCGTCCAGCGCTCCGGGAGCTGCCACCTGGCGATGTGGCCCTCGTCGGCGAGGAAGGCGCGCAGGGTCTCGAAGTCGGACGTCGCCCCCTCCTTGAGCACGACCGTGGCCAGCGGGCGTTCGCCCCACTTCTCGTCGGGGACGGCGACCACGGCTGCCTCGGCGACGTCCGGGTGGGACATCAGGGCGTTCTCCAGCTCGACGGAGGAGATCCACTCGCCTCCGGACTTGATGACGTCCTTGGCGCGGTCGGTGAGGGTGAGGAAGCCCTCGGGGGAGATCGTCCCGACGTCCCCCGTCTTCAGCCAGCCGTCCTCGCTGAACTTGTCGGCCGGACGCAGCGGTTCGGCGTCGGGGCCGTTGTAGTAGGCGCCCGCGATCCAGTTGCCGCGGACCTCCAGCTCGCCGGCGGACTCGCCGTCCCAGGGCAGGCGCTCACCGCCGGGGCCGCTGAGGCGGGCCTCCACGCCGGCCGGGAAGCGGCCCTGGGTCAGTCGGTACGCGAACTCCTCCTCGGTACCGACCGCATGGGCCGGCGGCCGGGCGATCGTGCCGAGCGGAGAGGTCTCGGTCATGCCCCAGGCGTGACAGACCCGCATGCCCAGCTTGTCGAAGGCCTCCATGAGGGAGGGCGGACAGGCCGAGCCGCCGATGGTCACCTGGGTGAGGGAGGAGACGTCGCGCGGCTTGGCGGTCAGCTCGGCGAGCAGGCCCTGCCAGATGGTGGGGACGGCCGCCGCATGGGTCGGGCGCTCGGACTCGATCATCTCGGCGAGCGGCGCCGGCTGCAGGAAGCGGTCCGGCATCAGCAGGTTGACGCCGGTCATGAAGGTGGCGTGCGGCAGTCCCCAGGCGTTGACGTGGAACTGGGGGACGACCACGAGCGAGGTGTCCTGGTCGGTCAGGCCCATCGACTGGGCCATGTTGACCTGCATGGAGTGCAGATAGATCGAACGGTGGCTGTACACCACGCCCTTGGGGTCGCCGGTGGTGCCGGAGGTGTAGCACATGGCGGCGGCCTGGCGTTCGTCCAGCTGGGGCCAGTCGTAGGTGGTCGGCCTGTCCGCGAGCAGGTCCTCGTACTCGTGCACCTGGGGGCGGGCGCCCTCCAGGAGGGAGCGGTCACCGGGCCCGGTGACGACGACGTGCTCGACCGTGGGCAGCTTCGGCAGCAGCGGAGCGAGCAGCGGAAGCAGCGAGCCGTTGACGATGACGACCTTGTCGGCCGCGTGGTTGACGATCCACACCAGTTGCTCGGCCGGGAGGCGGAGGTTGAGCGTGTGCAGCACCGCCCCCATGGAGGGGATCGCGAAGTAGGCCTCGACATGCTCGGCGTTGTTCCAGGCGAGGGTCGCCACCCGGTCGGCGTCCGCGACCCCGAGCTCCTCGCGCAGAGCGTGCGCGAGCTGGGCCGCGCGGGCTCCGATCTCGGCGTAGGAGCGGCGGTGCGGCTCGCCCTCCCCGGTCCAGGTGGTCACCTGCGACCTCCCGTGGACCGTCGACCCGTGGGTCAGGATCCTCGAGATCAGCAGCGGTACGTCCTGCATCGTGCTCAGCACGGTGTCCTCCCGTGGCGACATTGCCTACGCGGCGGTAAGGGTTGCGCTGATTCTGCGCACATACCGCGCGGTATGTCACTAGGTGCCGATGATCGATCGCGTCACGTCGGCCCCCAATAGCCACCACGTCACCCCTCGACGGGGCACCAGGTAGCCGCATTACCGCACAAGCCCCAGCTCAGGATCCTCGCGCAGCTTGCCCAGCGCACGCGACACCGCCGACTTCACCGTACCCACCGACACGCCCAGCACCTCGGCCGTCTGGACCTCACTGAGGTCCTCGTAATACCTGAGGACGACCATCGCCCGCTGCCGGGCGGGCAGCTTCATGATCGCCCGCCACATCGCGTCGTGCAGCGCCTGCTGCTCGGCCGGGTCGTTCCCGCCGGACACGGGCTCCGGCTCGGGCAGCTCCTCGCACACGAACTCGTCGACCCTGCGCTTGCGCCACTGCGAGGTGCGCGTGTTCAGCAGCGCCCGCCGCACATAGCCGTCGAGTGCACGGTGGTCCTCGATCCGCTCCCAGGCGACGTACGTCTTGGTGAGCGCGGTCTGCAGCAGGTCCTCCGCGTCGCTCGGGTTCGCGGTCAGCGACCGGGCGGTACGCAGCAGCATCGACTGCCGGGCCCTCACGTACGACGCGAACGACGGATACGGGAAGGTCAGCGCCGCCGGTTCGGCAGCGGTCGACGCGCTGGTGCAGACGGGTGTGGTCATGGCTCCACGCTATGAGCGGGGGGCCTCCTGCTCATCGGCCGCAGGTCCCGAAGCCGAGTCCCCCTCAGGTTGTAGGGGTGGAGGCAGCTGCACCTCCTGTAGGTGGACGAGCGGCCCCGGGGTACTGCGGGATGACCCCTGGGGGTCGCCCCGCCACCAGCGCTCACGGACCCGGCCGCTCAGCCGTCCGCGGTCAGGACCAGGCCGGATGTGGGCACGCCGGTGCCTGCGGTGACCAGGACCCGTCCCGCCCCCGGTATTCGGTTCACGGCCGTCCCGCGCAGCTGCCGCACCCCTTCCGCCACCCCGTTCATCCCATGGAGATAGGCCTCCCCGAGCTGTCCTCCGTGCGTGTTGATCGGCAACGACTCCCCGGCCACGAACTCCGCCGCCTCCCCTTTCCCGCAGAACCCGAACTCCTCCAGCTGCATCAGGACGAACGGCGTGAAGTGGTCGTACAGGATCGCCACGTCCATGTCGGCCGGCGTCAGCCCGGAGGTGCGCCACAGCTGCCGGGCGACCACGCCCATCTCCGGCAGGCCGGTCAGGTCGTCCCGGTAGAAGCTCGTCATCTGCTCCTGCGCACGGCCCGCGCCCTGGGCCGCCGCCGCTATGACAGCGGGTGGACGGGGCAGATCGCGGGCCCGCTCCACCGAGGTGACGACGATCGCCTGGCCGCCGTCGGTCTCCTGGCAGCAGTCCAGGAGCCTGAGGGGCTCGACGATCCAGCGCGAGGCCGCGTGATCGGCGAGGGTGATCGGGCGGCCGTGGAAGTACGCCGCCGGGTTTGTCGCCGCGTACTTGCGGTCGACCACCGCCACCTGCCCGAACGCCTCCGGGGTCAGCCCATGGGTGTGCAGATACCGCTGGGCGGTCATCGCCACCCAGGACGCCGGGGTCAGCAGCCCGAACGGCAGGGACCAGCCCAGGGCGGCGCCCTCCGCGGACGGCTCCCGGTGCTGCACCCCGGAGCCGAAGCGGCGGCCCGACCTCTCGTTGAACGCGCGGTAGCAGACCACGACCTCCGCGATGCCCGTCGCCACCGCGAGTGCCGCCTGCTGGACGGTCGCGCAGGCCGCGCCGCCGCCGTAGTGGATGCGGGAGAAGAAGGACAGTTCACCGATCCCGCAGGCCTGGGCCACGGTGATCTCCGGGCTGGTGTCCATCGTGAACGTGACCAGTCCGTCCACGTCCCCCGGGGTCAGCCCGGCGTCGTCCAGCGCGGCCCGCACCGCCTCCACGGCCAGCCGCAGCTCGCTGCGCCCCGAGTCCTTGGAGAACTCCGTGGCGCCGATGCCGACGATCGCGGCCCGCCCGCCGAGGCCGTCCCGGCTGCGGACGCTCATCCGGCACCCCCGGGGGCCTGCGCGGGGACGGTGACCGTCACCGTGCCCGTGACATGGCGGCCGATGCCGTTCGCCCCCACCACCCGGACCGTCGCCGTCTCGCCGTCCGCCTGCTCGACGACCTCCTCCACCGTGCCCGTCAACACCATCGTGTCCCCCGGGTAGTTGGGCGCTCCCAGCCGTATGGCCACTGTGCGCAGGAGAGCCGTCGGGCCGAAGTGGTCGGTGATGTAGCGGCCGACCAGGCCGTTCGTCGTCAGGATGTTCATGAAGATGTCCGGGGAGCCCTTCTTGTGGGCCAGCTCGGCGTCGTGGTGCACGTCCTGGTAGTCGCGGGAGGCGATGGCTCCGGCCACGATCAGGGTGCGGGTGATCGGGATCTCCAGCGGCGGCAGCTTCTCACCGGTCCTCATACGGCCTCCTCCTCCCGGGCGCGGAACACCGGCAGCACCAACTCCTCGTCGTACACCTGGAATTCGAGCCGCACGGGCATTCCGATGCGCACCTTGTCGTACGGCACTCCGACCACATCGCTGATCATCCGCACGCCCTCGGCGAGTTCGATGAGGGCGACCGCGTAGGGCGGGGAGAAGGCCGGGAAGGGCGGGTGGTGCATGACGACGTACGAGTACACCGTGCCCTCGCCGCTCGCCTCGACCGTGTCCCAGTCCGGGCCGCCGCAGTTGTTGCAGCCCGGCAGCCAGGGGAAGCGGAGGGTCGCGCAGTCGGTGCAGCGCTGGATGAGCAGCCGGTGGTGCTCGACTCCTTCCCAGAAGCCGGCGTTGTCACGGTTGACGACGGGGCGCGGGCGCCGGGCCGGCTGCTCGGGCTTCCTGCGGCGGGCGGGGGCGTACTTGAGGATGCGGAAGCGGTGCGTGCCGACGAGAGCGTGGCCCACGCGGACGTCCGTCCGCGTCGTGACGAAGTACCCCGTGCCCAGCTTCGTCGTCTTCTGCTCGGACACCGACTCGATCACCGTGTCGAAGGTGATCTCGTCCCCGGGACGCAGCGGTCGCAGGTACTCCTGCTCGCAGTCGGTGGCGACGACCGAGGTGCAGCCCGCCTCGTCGAGCAGGGCGAGCAGCTCGTCGTAGTCCCCCGTGCGCCCTTCGTGGCCCGAGAGGCCGCCCATGGTCCAGGCCTGGAGCATGGTGGGAGGAGCTACGGCCTCGGGGCCCACATAGGCCGGATTGGTGTCTCCCATCGCCTCGCACCAGTGCCGGATCATGGGCGCGTTGACGGGGTCCCGGCCTCTGCCGGACACGGCGGCGCGTCGCCCCTCGTAGGCCTTCAGCCGTGCCCCCAGCTCGTCCTCGCTCAACGTCGCCCCCTCGCCGTCTCCTGCATCGCGCATCGCACTGACACTTCTGGTACACCGCAGCCGTCGAGCGGGTTCCGTCGTCGCCCGCCAGAGTTCCTGACTGTCCGTCAGATAGTGAGCAGTGTCAAGGTCGCCGGCCCGGACGCGAAAACGCCTGCGCGGCGGCACCGAAGTACCGCCGCGCAGACGCCCTTGCACCCCAGCGCATCCCTGACCTTGCAGGTCAGGGGAGTCGGCTCACCACAGTTCGGTGAAGTTGATGGCCACGTTCCTGTTCCCCTGGTTGACGGCCGTGAACGCGGAGCCCTTGACCTGGGCGGTGTTGCTCTGGTTCGAGGCGCCGGAGCCCACCGCGTTCTGCTGCGTGGTCGAGGAGTTGCCGTAGTTGTCGTCTCCGACACCGCTGCCGACGACGCTTGCGACACCCGCGTTCGATCCGTTGTCCGCGACGGCACCGTTGTCCGCCGTCGCGACGCCGGCGAAGAGTGCGGCGGCCAGCGGAAGGGCGGAGACGGCGGCGATGACGCGGGCGGTACGGATGCTTGCCATGTTGTTCCTCCAGAACACCAACGTGAAGTACGGCTGTCACCAAGGCAGTTGGCCGACCGCCCCGGCGCTGTGCACGACGTCGCAAGATCAGAGTTGCCCATCGAATCTCCGACGAACCACACCGGAACGCACGATTCCTCCTCAAGTGCTACGACATATCGATAAACCCCTATCTCCACTTTCAACGCCCAGGTCAGGACAGTCCAGGCATCTCCATCCCAAGCGCCGCAAGGAGCGCAGCGGTCCGGCCACCTTTCCGGACAACCTCCGCACCCGGGCGCGTCGAGCCCGACCCCCCTTCCCTTTTTCGAACGCGTGTACGAACATGGAGCCATGGCCACCACCGACCGGCAGGCCACGACGCTGGCCCTCGCACACGCCCTGTCAGCCGCCGAGCGCGGACTGGCCGTGATTCCCCTGTCCCGGACGAAACTCCCGGCCCTGCGCTCCCCCCACCGCGACGATCCCGGCTCGCAGCCCTGCCACGGCGAGTGCGGCCGTCTCGGACACGGGGTGTACGACGCCTCGACCGACCCGGCACGCATCCGCGAACTGTTCGCCGCGGCCCCCTGGGCGACCGGCTACGGCATCGCCTGCGGTCTTCCGCCCCACCATCTGATCGGCGTCGACCTCGACACCAAATCCGGTACGGACTCCTCGGCGGCCCTGCGCGAACTCGCCCTGCGCCACCTCTTCACGATCCCCGAGACGGTCGTCGTCCTCACCCCCAGCGGCGGCCGCCACCTCTGGCTGAGCGGCCCGCCCGACGCCGCCGTCCCCAACTCCGCCGGCCGGCTCGCCCCCGGCATCGACATCCGCGGCGCAGGCGGCTACCTCGTCGGCCCCGGCTCCCGCACCGACCACGGCGTCTACACGGCGGCACCCGGCACCGCCCATCTCGCGCCCGCCGCCTGCCCGCCGGCCCTCCTGCGTCTGCTGCTGCCGCCGCCGCGCCCGGTCCACCCCTCGACGCACCCCTCGGCCGGCGACCACGGCCAGGGCCTCGTGCAGTTCGTCCTCGCCGCGCACGAGGGACAGCGCAACACCCGCCTGTTCTGGGCCGCCTGCCGCGCATACGAGAACGGCATCGGGCCGGCCCTGGTCGCCCCCTTACTGGACGCGGCACTCAACACCGGTCTGTCGGAACGCGAGGCACGGGCGACGATCGCGTCGGCTGCGCGGATGACTGGGCACCGGCCATAAGGCCGGACGCAACCTGGAGCACCTGAGCAGAGGACGTCCATGCACCACCGCACCAGAGCGCGGACCATGTCGCTGGCCCGCGTGGTCCTCTTCTCCGGCCGCCCGGTCGACCTCGCAACGCTGCGGCTGTCGTCGACATACGGAGGCGTGCCCGAGGACTGGCCGGGCTACCCCTGCAAGCCGGTCAACGACAGGGTGATCGAGGGCCTGCTCAGCACCGCCGCACGCATGTCCCCCGCCCCGGTCCACCTCGTCCCGCCCCCGCGCGTCTACCCGGACCAGTATCCGGGCGCCTTCGGCCCGGTCGAGATCCTGCCGTCCGTCGCCTGCGTCGGCTCGTTCCGGTCCTCGGCGCTGGACCCGAACCACGATCCGCTTCAGTACCGCTCGGGGCTGACGGTCGTCTGGTTCCAGCCGACGACACGGGTGCCGTGCGAGTGCGATGCGGAGGGGGCGTTGCGGGAGGTGGACTGGGAGGGGTTGGCGCGGGATTGCGAGTTGTAGGACCGTGGGGCCACAGATCGCTCTTGGGGTGGGTGTGGGATGTCGACCGGCCAAGACTTCGAGTCCCGGGCTTGCGGCTCAGACCACCGATGGCTTCGAGGCCGACCGCGTCCAGCGCTCACGCAGTCAAGGTGAGCGCAGAGGCCGCCGACTGGGCCCCGCGAACCCACGTCCACCAGCCACCTCGACCGATGTTGCGGGACGCGTTCAGGTCTGCGTGCTCAACGAAGCCGCATAGCCTGCAGACGAACACGGCCTGAGACGGCCGGCTACGTCGATCGATGTGATGGCATTGCGAGCATTCTTGGCTGGTGTACGCCGGGTCGACGTCCACCACTGGAACTCCTGGCCCGCTTGGCCTTGTACGCGATGAACTCGCCGAGCTGACGGAACGCCCAGCAGTGCAGTGTGACGCGTTGGGGCTTCTTGAGCCGTGCCCGGTCGCGGATGCCCGTCAGATCTTCCAGGGCCATTCCGCTACCGGTGCGTTGAGCCTCCGCCACGATGCGCTGTGCGATCTTGTGGTTTGTGTCGCGGGCCTGGCGTGCTTCCTTACCCGCGTGCTTCTTCGCCCGCCGCTTGGCGGACTTGGTGCCCTTCTGCTGGAGCTTGGAGCGCAGCTTGCAGCTGGGGCGCCGGAATCGTTCCGGCGCCCCAGCCCTCTTCGGTTCTTGTGCGCTCTGCGGAGGCGGTGGGATTTGAACCCACGGTGACATCGCTGCCACGACGGTTTTCAAGACCGTTCCCTTAGGCCGCTCGGGCACGCCTCCCCGCGCCGCTCGGAGATCAGCGGCGCGGGGACAAGAGTAACGGGTTGGCACGCTCACGCGTCCGTCAGATGTTGCTGAACCAGGGAGATTCGCGCGCGTGGGTAGCTGGTGTCAGCTGTCGCCCTGCCGTGCCCCCAGGGTGAGCTGGACCGTGTGGGACTTGCCGTCGCGTTCGTAGGTGATCGTGACCTGGTCGCCGGGCTTGTGCGTCCAGATCTCGCCGATCAGGGTGGGGCCGGAGTCGATGACGCGGTCGTCGAGCTTGGTGATCACGTCACCGGGCTTGAGGCCCGCCTTGTCGGCGGGGCCGCCGGACTCGACCGCCGCGGAGCCGCCGGCGCCCTGCTCGGTGATCTTCGCGCCGCTGGAGGAGTCCGCCAGGGAGACGGACGCACCGATCTTCGCGTAGACCGGCTTGCCGGTCTTGATCAGCTGCTGGGCGACGTACTTGGCCTGGTTGATCGGGATGGCGAAGCCCAGGCCGATCGAGCCGGACTGGCTGGAGCCGCCGAGGCCGCCGCTGCCGGTGGACTGGATCGCGGAGTTGATGCCTATGACGTTGCCCGCCGCATCGAGCAGCGGGCCGCCGGAGTTGCCCGGGTTTATCGAGGCGTCGGTCTGCAGGGCGCTCATGTACGAGGCACTGCTGCTGCCGGAGCCGTCGCTGGAGGCCACCGGGCGGTTCTTCGCGCTGATGATGCCCGTCGTGACCGTGTTGGACAGGCCGAAGGGGGCGCCGATCGCGATCGTCTCGTCGCCCACGGCCACCTTGTCGGAGTCACCCAGGGGCAGGGGCTTGAGGTCCGAGGGGGCGTTCTTGAGCTTGATGACCGCCACGTCGTAGCCCTGCGCGTGGCCGACGACCTCGGCGTCGTACTTCTTGCCGTTCGGGAAGGTCGCCGTGAGCTTGCCGCCGTCGACCGCGTCCGCGACGACGTGGTTGTTGGTGACGATGTGGCCCTGGGTGTCGAAGACGAAGCCGGTGCCGGTGCCGCCCTCGCCGCTGGTGGACTCGGCCTCGATGGTGACCGTGCTCGGCAGCGCCCTGGCGGCCACGCCCGCGACCGTGCCCGCGTCCCGCTTGACGGCGCCGCCGCTGGTGGAGGCGGAGACCGTGGTGGAGCCGGTGTTGTCGTCGTTGTTCTTGGCCAGCGTGTAACCGAGGCCGCCGCCCAGGCCGCCGGCGACCAGCGCGGCCACCAGGATCGCGGCCACGAGACCGCCGCGGCCGGACTTCGGTGCGGGCTGCTGCTGGTACGAGGAGCCCCAGCCGGAGCCCGCGCCGCCGGCGCCGCCGTCGGCGTACGAGGGCATGGCCGGGGGCGGCCAGGAGGCGTCCGGGGCCGAGCCCGTGGGCGCCTGCTGCTGCTGCGTGTGCTCCTGAGCGCCGGGGGCGCTCGGAGGTACGGGCGGAAGCGGTGCCGTGTGGTCGCTTCCCTCGGGGGCGGCGGGTGCCGAGGGAGCGGGAGCGTCCACCGGCACGGGGGGTGCGGACGGGGCCGGGGGTACCGCGGTGCCCTCGTTCTCGGTGCTCACAGCTTCTCTCCTCGGTCCACGGCTGTTGTTCTCGGTCGCACTCGGTCACGCTCGTTCACGTTCTCGACGGCCCGGCGCGATGCAGCTGTGCATGTTCTTTTGTATGCCGTCAGCTTTTCCCATGAGCCGTCAGGGCACCATAAGCGGTGCCTGTGGGTCCGGGGCCATTCTTTATATAGGCCATGACAGGCAAAAGGGGCGCAATCTATGCTCCTCCGATCGCACGACTACCCCTCTGCGGTGGCACCATGACGCGGTGACCCACGCACGCCGACACCGGATTCAAGTCGTCGCCCACCGCGGAGCCTCCGAGGAGGCCCCCGAGCACACCCTGGCCGCATACAAGAAGGCGATCGAGGACGGTGCGGACGCCCTCGAGTGCGATGTGCGCCTGACCGCGGACGGCCATCTCGTGTGCGTCCACGACCGCCGCGTCAACCGCACGTCCAACGGCCGGGGCGCGGTCTCGGCGCTGGAGCTCGCGGAGCTCGCCGCCCTGGACTTCGGCTCGCGCAAGACGCGGGAGCTGTGGCGCACACGCGACGAGGAGCCCGACTGGGAGTTCCGGCCCGAGGACCGGGAGGACACCTCCGTACTGACCCTGGAGCGGCTGCTGGAGCTGGTCGCCGACGCGGGGCGGCGGGTGGAGCTGGCGATCGAGACCAAGCACCCGACACGCTGGGCGGGGCAGGTGGAGGAGCGCCTGCTGGTGCTGCTGAAACGGTTCGGTCTTGACGCCCCCGCCTCGGCCGCCGAGTCGCCCGTGCGCGTGATGAGCTTCTCTGCCCGCTCGCTGCATCGCGTGCGTGCCGCCTCGCCGACCCTGCCGACGGTCTATCTGCTGCAGTTCGTCTCGCCCCGGCTGCGCGACGGACGGCTTCCGGCGGGTGTCCGGATCGCGGGCCCCTCGATCCGGATCGTGCGCAATCACCCGGCGTACATCGAGCGCCTGAAGGCGGCCGGCCATCAGGTGCACGTGTGGACGGTGAACGAGCCCCAGGACGTGGATCTCTGTGTCGAGCTGGGCATCGACGCCATCATCACCAACCGCCCACGTGCGGTTCTGCGTCAGCTCGGCCGCTGAGCGGCGCTCCCGCCGCTTGGCACCACGGTCCGTTACTACGGTTCGTCACCGTTCGTCACTGGTAAAGACCTGTGAAGAACCCTTGACCCATCAGCCACTCGGGCACCATCCTCCAGACTCGGCCACAGTCGAAATCCAGCCACACGGCTACAGGGAGTGCCCCGGCGCATTCGCTCCGTATTCGATCGTTGCGAATGCGTCACTGCACGTGGATCGGCCGGTTTCCGGTACAGGCCAATGGGGCATCCACACCGTGGCGTGGGGCAAAGGAGGTCTCGGGGGTGGCGTTGGTGGTGGCACAGGAGGTGCCCACGTCGTCGAGCATGGCCGTACCCCATGGCCCTGCGGGCGTGGGGAAGGCGCGACACCGTATGCGCGAGCAATTGCGCTCGGGCGGCGTGCCGGACGCCGTGATCGACGATGCCGTACTCATTCTTTCCGAACTCTTGAGCAATGCGTGCAAGCACGGCCGGCCCCTGGGTGACGCCCTGGCCGGGGACGGCGACGTCCGGGCCGCATGGCGGGTGGACCTGAGCGGCCGGCTCACGGTGGAGGTGACGGACGGTGGCGGGCCCACCCGCCCGGCTCCGGCCACGCCCTCGGTCACCGCGCACGGCGGCCGCGGGCTGAACATCATCACCGCGCTGGCCGACGACTGGGGCGTACGGGACGACGCCCGGGGCGAGGTCACCGTGTGGGTCGTCGTGCACGGGGACGTCCACGATCCGGATGCCCGGCTGCGGCGCGACGACTTCGCTACGCGCGTCACCGCACCGACGGTGTCGAGGATCCCGGCGATGCCGGGCCTGGACTTCGCGGACGCGTTCGACGACCTGGACTGAACACCTGGCTGTCCACAGGTCCCCGTGGCGCACGGCGTGAACGGCTAGGCTCCCGCCGTACCAGACGAGCCGTAACCGGGAGACACCCACGATGGCCAAGAAGCGACCCCAGACGAAGGCCAAGCGCCCGCAGATCACGGAGGGTGAGGTCCCGGTCGTCGGCGCGCGCGAACCCTGCCCGTGTGGCAGTGGCCGCCGCTACAAGGCCTGTCACGGACGGGCCGCCGCCCACGCCGTGACCGAGCTGGTGCACCGTCCCTTCGAGGGGTTGCCGGGCGAGTGCGACTGGGTGGCGCTGCGTGAGCTGGTGCCCGCCGCCACGGTGGAGCTGCCCCTGAAGGGCGGCCTGCCCGAGGGCGTCCCGTCCCTCACGCTGGCGACGGTGCTGCCGATGGCCTGGCCGGCCCTGCGCCGCGACGACGGCTCGGTGCTGCTGGGCCTGCAGAACGACACGGCGTCCGGCGACATCAGCCGCGACCTCGCCGACACCCTCCAGCGCGCGCTGACCGCACAGCCCGGCACACCGATCGAGGGCCGGCGCGCCCCGGCCGACGGTCCGCGGCTGCAGGATCTGCTCGACCCCGAAGGCGTGTTCGAGCCAGTTGTGCACAGCGGCTTCGAGTTCTGGGTCCCGGACTCGGAGAACGCCACGCCGGAGGTGGCCGCCTCTCTGGAGCGGGCCAACGCCGCGGCCATCCCGACCGCGAAGCTCACCGGGGTGGACGCCGCGTACTGGTGCGAGACGCCGGACAAGAACCACCTGCGCTGGGTCATGCCGTACCCGGAGGAGCAGCTTCTGGACGCCCTCGCACGGCTGCACGCGGCGGGCCGGGCGAACCTGGGTGAAGGCACCCGCCTCGTGGGTTCCTTCCGCGCTCACGGGCTCACCGTCCCGGTCTGGGACCTGCCGAGCGGGGTCGGCGCGGACGACGTCGAGAAGCCGGCGGCCGAGTTCGCCGAGCGCCTCGCGACGGCCCTCGCCTCGGACGTTCCGCTGACGGCCGACGAGCGCCGCGCCCGCGGCGGCCTCACCAACCGCCAGGTCACGCTGAGTTGACGAAGAGTGACGAGACCGGGTCCGGCTGAACGGCCGGTCAGCCGGACCCGGTCTTTCGGAACCGGTGAGTCCGCTCACAAGTCCCGCTGGGAACAAGCACATACGTGACTGGAAAGCCCGGATCGAATTTGCGAACCGCGGATCTCTTGTTACCGTTCCAGTAGCCCGGTTGCTGGTGCATCCCCCGTCGCCAGCAACCGGGTCTTTTCATGCGCGCGGTTCCCTTACGGAATGCCGTCGCCCGTCAACTTCCGGTGGTTTTCCCGGAGTTGCTCCCCGAGCGCAGCAGCAGCGGACCGTGCCCTGCCCGCCCCGCGAACTCCGCGACCGCCGTGTAGGCGTCCAGCGCGCCCCGGGTGTGCTGCCGGGGTGTCTCGCACATCCCCGGCTCGTCCTCGGCGCCCACGGCACAGCTCAGCTGCACGGTGCGGCCCCCGGGTCCCATCAGGCTCAGTGCGGAGTCCAGGGCCTTGCCGGTCACATTGCGGTAGTAGGTGCGCGCCCAGGTGTCCTCGCCCTGGGTGAGCACACAGGTCTGTGCCTCGACGCCTTCGGGGGAGGTGAGTTCGGGGCCGCAGCGGACGGCCGTGTCCAGACCGAGATCGAGCAGCAGGGGAGAAGGGGCGGAGGCGGCGGAGGGCGCCTTGGCGTCCTGGGGACGCGGGGAGGCACGTACGGACGCGCGCGCGGGGGCACGCACGACGGTGTGCCCCTCGTCGCCCGCCGGTCCCGCGGATGCCACGGCCAGCGGCAGCACGACTGCGCACACCACTACGCCCGCCATGGCGAGCAGACGGATTCGGGGGTCTGGGGGGTGTCCCCCAGGATCATGCAGCATGTGCGGAAGATAACGAGCACGCGGGCGCGTGCCGTCCCGCGCGCGCCGGACACCCCTACAACTCGGGCGCGCTCACACCCGTACGAGTGAGGGCCTCGACGGCCGCGTCCACCACGGCCTCGACGTCGGGGACCCAGGGGGAGGCGGAGCCGGGCAGCGGCGCGCGCTCCCAGCGGATCTCGCCCTCGCCGGTCTCGGACGGGGGCAGGGCCACATAGCCGCCCTCGCCGTGGAAGCGGAGGGAGCCGGGGACGAAGTCCTTGGCGTAGAGGAGCTCGCCCAGCTGCTCCATGCCGTACGGCTTCACCAGGATCGCCCAGCGGCTCGGCGAGGCGACGACCGGGCCGAGGCGCATGCCCGTGCGGTCCAGTGCGGTCAGTGCCTGCGAGGCGGCGAGGGCCGGCATGCTCACCGCGCAGGGGGCCTTGCCGCCGGTGGCGAGGATGACGGGTGCGGCCGGCCGGTTGCTCCACCACCAGCGCACCATGCGGGCGTCGGTGGTGGCCGCGAGCAGCCCGGGGTCGAAGGGATGCGCGCCGGGCACCGTGCACTCCGCGTCGGGGCAGCCGCAGCGGGAACGCGCCTGCGGGTCCGCCGCCACACCCGGGAGTACGGGCCACTGCCATTCCGTCGCGAAGGTCAGGGCCGCGCTGATCAACTCAGGCCTTCCGTCGCTGCGCTTGGACAGGAGCCTGCGTCGCCTTCCGAGGATCTCGCGCATGAGCGCTCGTTCCTTTCCGTTGCACCGCTGGCAACACCGTGGGCCACATCACACCATGTGTCGATCACTTCACTGTGCGTACCTGTTGGCGCATCACACCCCTGCCCCAGGCAAGGGGAACCCCTATGGGCCGAACGTTGGACGTGGCGTGGGGTGGCGAAGTCTGGCGTTTTGCCGTCCCGCGTATTTCTCTTCGCCTCCGCCACGGGAGGATGGGGCTCGGTCGTCGGTGGCTAAGACGCCCGGAGTCGGTCGCCAGGTTCCGGATGGCGCTCCACCACCCCTGGCCTTCTCCGAGTACGTACCCATCACGACCGCTGTGACGCTCCGTCGAGCAAGCCCAGTCGACCGCAATACCCCGTTACCCGAGTCAGTTTTAAGCCAAATTTGCTTTTAGACAAGGGGATCACTCGGTGCCCATGGACACCAGGAATCCCAGCAGGACAATGCTGGACATCCCCTTACGAGTGCGTGTACATGTGGAGACACCGCTAGCGGCGCAGAATGACATGGGGGTTTGCGATGCTTTTGCGCAATACGCACCGGTCCGGAAGCCGGACGCCATGAACGCCCCTCACCCTCCGAAAGTGGCTGGAATCGATTCAACGGTTCCGTCGCCCGCACACACTGTCGCGCCCGCGCCCGCAGCCCCGGGTACCCCTCCGGTCCCACCGCCCAACCCGCCGGGGGCGCTGCTCACCGACCGGCTGGCCGGCTGGGTCTCGGACCTCACGACCCTCCATGAACTCACCGAACGACTGAACCGCACGGACTCGCTCGCGGACGCCCTGACGGAAGTGCTGCGCGCCGGAGCCGCCCTCGTCGGCGCCCGGCGCGGTCTTGTCGTTCTGGAACCGGTCGACGGCCTCGGACCGGACACCACCATCGGCCTCGGCCTCGCCCGCGCCGACCTCGGCCACATCGAGACGGTGCCGCGCAGTGCCATGTCGTACGGCCGCATCCTCGAGGGACTGCCGGGCGGGGACGGCGAGATCGCCCAGCCGGACCTCTTCGCCGAGGACGGGCTCGACCCCCGGCATCGCGAGGTGGCCGCCCGTCTCGGCTATGCCGCCTGCTACGCACTCCCGCTGGCCGGCGAGCGCTCGGGCCGTCTCGGCGCCGCCGTGTGGCTCTACGACGAGCCCGCCGAACCGCTCGAGCGCCAGCGCCACCTCGTCGGGCTCTACGCCCGCTACGCCGGGGAGCACCTGGCCCGGCTGGTGGAGGTGGAACGCACGCGCGCATGCATGACGACGATGGCCGAGGAGCTGCTGCCGTCCCGGCTCCCCCGGGTGGCGGGCGTCCAGCTCGCCGCGCGCCACCGCACCAGTCCGCGCGGCGGCGGCGACTGGTTCGACGCACTGCCGCTGCCCGACGCCGCCCTGGGTCTCGCGGTCGGCTCGGTCACCGGTTCCGGGCCGAGCGCGGTCGCCGCGATGGGGCGGCTGCGGGCGTCCCTGCGCGCGTACGCCGTGATGGAGGGCGAGGACCCGGTGGCGGTCCTGTCCGACCTGGAGCTGCTGCTCCGCCTCACCGAGCCCGCCCGCTCCGCGACCGCCCTGTTCGCCTACTGCGAGCCCTCCCTGCGCAAGATCACGCTGGCCGGGGCCGGGCACTGCCCGCCGCTGCTGGTCGGCGAGCGGCGCACGGAGTTCGTGGAGACGTCGGTGTCCGCGCCGCTCGGCATGCTCGCCTGCTGGGAGGCGCCGAGCATGGAGTTCCAGGCGGAGCGCGGCGAGACGGTGCTGCTCTACACCGACGGTCTGCTGCACCGCACCGGCGACCCCACCGACCGCGCCTTCACCCGGCTGCACGCGGCGGCGGCCGGTGTCCCGAGGGCGCTGCGGCACGACCCGGACGCGATCGTCGACCACGTACTGCGGACGGTCCTGCCGGACGGGCTGGACGCGGCGGAGAGTGACGAGGACGTGGTGCTGCTGGCGGCTCGCTTCGAGTAGCGGCCGGTAAGGGTCTTCAGGGCCTGGGCCCCCTTCCGTACGACCGTACGATGGAAGGGGTCCAGTGCCGTATCGAGGAGGATGACCGTGGCAGACGAGCTCACGCCGGCGACCCCGGAAGATGAGTCCGAAGAGCCGATCAAGCAGCGGAAGAACGGCCTGTACCCGGGCGTGTCCGACGAGCTGGCCGAGAGCATGAAGTCCGGCTGGGCCGACACGGAGCTGCACGACCTGGAGCCGATCGCCCAGGCCGCCGAGACCGCCGCGCGGCGCGCCGCGCTGTCGGCGCGTTTCCCGGGCGAGCGTCTGGTGATCCCCGCGGGCAACCTGAAGACCCGTTCGAACGACACGGAGTACCCCTTCCGGGCGTCCGTCGAGTACGCGTACCTCACCGGCAACCAGACCGAGGACGGCGTCCTGGTCCTGGAGCCGACCGCGGACGGTCACCAGGAGACGATCTACCTCCTGCCGCGCTCCGACCGGGAGAACGGCGAGTTCTGGCTCTCCGGCCAGGGCGAGCTGTGGGTCGGCCGCCGGCACTCCCTCACCGAGGCGGCGAAGCTGTACGGCATCCCCGCCTCCGACGTGCGCGAACTGGCCGACGCGCTGCGCGAGGCCACCGGTCCGGTGCGCGTCGTGCGCGGCTACGACGCCGGGATCGAGGCCGCGCTGACCGACAAGGTCACCGCCGAGCGCGACGAGGAGCTGCGGGTCTTCCTCTCCGAGGCGCGGCTGGTCAAGGACGAGTTCGAGATCGGCGAGCTGCAGAAGGCCGTCGACTCGACGGTCCGCGGCTTCGAGGACGTCGTACGCGTTCTGGACAAGGCGGAGGCGACCTCCGAGCGGTACATCGAGGGCACGTTCTTCCTGCGCGCACGCGTGGAGGGCAACGACGTCGGCTACGGCACGATCGCCGCCGCGGGGCCGCACGCCTGCACGCTGCACTGGGTGCGCAACGACGGGCCGGTGCGCTCGGGCGACCTGC
The DNA here is from genome assembly GCF_044465725.1 of Streptomyces sp. NPDC049541. Classification (NCBI taxonomy): domain Bacteria; kingdom Bacillati; phylum Actinomycetota; class Actinomycetes; order Kitasatosporales; family Streptomycetaceae; genus Streptomyces; species Streptomyces sp. NPDC049541. The sequence continues at coordinate 162,572 of NZ_JBITLY010000003.1, forward strand.
TGCTCCTGGACGCGGGCGTCGAGACGCACACGTACTACACGGCCGACGTCACCCGCACCCTGCCGATCAACGGGCGCTTCACCGAGATCCAGAAGAAGATCTACGACGCCGTGTACGACGCCCAGGAAGCCGGTATCGCGGCGGTGCAGCCGGGTGGCAAGTACCGCGACTTCCACGACGCCGCACAGCGGGTGCTCGCCGAGCGGCTCGTCGAGTGGGGGCTCGTCGAGGGGCCCGTGGAGCGGGTGCTGGAGCTCGGGCTGCAGCGACGGTGGACGCTGCACGGCACCGGACACATGCTCGGCATGGACGTGCACGACTGCGCCGCCGCCCGCGTGGAGTCGTACGTCGACGGAACGCTGGAGCCCGGGATGGTGCTCACGGTCGAGCCCGGTCTGTACTTCCAGGCCGACGACCTGACGGTGCCGGAGGAGTACCGGGGGATCGGCGTCCGGATCGAGGACGACATCCTGGTGACGGCCGACGGCAACCGGAACCTGTCGGACGGGCTGCCTCGCCGCTCCGACGAGGTCGAGGCGTGGATGGCCGCGCTCAAGAGCTGATACGAGACGGATGGCCGGGTACCAGGGAGGTGCCCGGCCATTGACGTGCCTGGAATCACCAACCTTGGGGGGGAGCGTCGTCGTGGACGACTTCTGGTCCGGCGTCGGAGTCGATCTGCATCTCGAGCCCGATTCCGGTGACGGGCGGCGGGTCGGGCTCGAGCGGGCGCTCAGGGACGCCGTGCGGGACGGGCGGCTCGCGCCCGGGACGCGGCTGCCCGCCACCCGGCGGCTCGCCACCGAGCTCGGTGTCTCGCGGGGGACCGCCAAGGCCGCCTACGACCAGCTGGTCGCCGAGGGGTATCTGACGGCCCGGCAGGGCTCCGGCACCCAGGTCGCCTCGTTGCCCTCCCTGGACGCCGACACGCCGGAGGCGGCCGCACGCGCGCGTACCCCGCGCTTCGATCTGCGGCCCGGCAGTCCGGACGTCGGGGCGTTTCCGGCGGCGGCCTGGTTGCGGGCGCTGCGGCGGGCCATCGCGACGGCGCCGCTGCTGGCGTACGACTACGGGGATCCCCGCGGCCGTATCGAGCTGCGGACCGCGCTGTCGGGCTATCTGGGACGGGCCCGGGGCGTCATCGCGCCGCCGGAGCGGATCGTGATCACCTCCGGGTATGTGCAGGGGCTGGCGCTGCTCACGCGGGTGCTGGACGGTGCGGAGATCGCCATGGAGGACCCGGGGCTGCCGTTCCACCGGGAGGTGGTGCGGCGCAACGGGGGACGTGTGGTGCCGGTTCCGGTGGACGAACGGGGCCTGTGCGCCCAGGAGTTGGGGGACCTCAAGGCTGTCGTCGTCACGTCGGCGCACCAGTACCCGACCGGTGTGACGCTGCACCCCGAGCGGCGGCGGGCGCTCACCGACTGGGCACGCGAGCGTGGCGGGCTGATCGTGGAGGACGACTACGACGGGGAGTTCCGCTACGACCGGCAGCCCGTGGGCGCGCTCCAGGGGATGGCGCCGGGGCGGGTCGTCTACCTGGGCACCGCCTCGAAGACGCTCGGGCCCGCGCTGCGGCTCGGCTGGATGGTGCTGCCGCCGCACCTGGTCGACGCGGTCGCCGACGCCAAGCTGCACAGCGACCACCACACCGAGTCCATCGGCCAGTTGGCCCTCGCCGAACTCATCGACAGCCATGCCTACGACCGGCACGTGCGCGCGTGCCGGCTCAGATACCGCAGACGCAGGGACCAGCTCCTGGACCGGCTCGGCGGAAAGCACGACGTGCGCGGGATCGCCGCCGGGCTGCACGCGCTCGTGGAGGTCGCCGACGAGGAAGCGGCGCTGAAGCGGGCCGAGGCCGAGGGGCTCGCCGTCGGGCACCTGGGAGACCACTGGCACACGCCCGGCGAGGGGCGGCCGCAAGGGCTCGTGGTCGGGTACGGGACGCCTCGGGAGCGCGCGTATCCGGAGGCGCTGGAGGTCCTGGGCAAGGTGCTGGAGGGGGCCTGAGGGAGCCTCGGGCTCACACCGCCATCAGCGGTGAGTCGTCCCGCCACTTGAGGATCTTGTCGAAGCTCACCACCGTGCCCGTACGCCCCGGCTTGTGGCCGATGTGGACGTGGTCGGCCAGCTCCCTGATCAGGCCGAGGCCTCGGCCGTGCTCGGCCTCGGGGCGGGCGGGGCGGGGGGTCGCGGAGAAGGCGAACCCCGGGCCCGAGTCGGTCACTTCGATACGGCACTTCTCGCCGTCGAGGTAGGCGGTGACCCGGTACGCCTCCGAGGAGGCACCGTGCACCGCGCCCCCGCCGTGCTCGACGGCGTTCGCACAGGCCTCGGTGAGGGCGACGGAGAGATCGTAGGAGACGTCCGGGTCGACGCCCGCCGTCTCCATCGTGCCGAGCAGGAGGCGTCGGGCGAGCGGAACGCTCGCAGCTTCACGCCGCAAGTGGAGTGACCACCAGATGCTCATGCTCCAGCCTCCCGGCCGCGGCTCGACATACCGTTTCTTATTGCCGCGCGCAGCCGTGCGTAAGCACGGAGTTGACGTGATGCCGCCCATATGGGCGATGCGTCCGAAACGGAATCGGTGTATGTGCGGGCCGGTCGTGGCAGAAAGTGATCTTCCGGTCGGCAGGGAACCTTGCGGACCTGCCGTACGGCGGTCACGGGGCCAGTGCGATGATGAGCCCGCCATGACTGCCCCCCACCAGCCCACCACAGGCTCCGGAAACGATCTCCGGATGCTGCGGGCCGCGGTGTTCGCCGCGGTCTGCGTCGTGCTGGCCGCGGGCGGTCACACCCTCGCCTCCTGCGCCACGGTTCCGCTGTGGACGCTGGGCGCGGGATTCCTGGGGGTCGTCCTGGTGGCGGCACCGCTGGCCGGGCGGGTGCGCTCGCTGACCGGGATCGCGGCACTGCTCGCGGCCGGACAGACCCTGCTGCACACGCTGTTCGGGCTGGGACAGCAGACCGTCTCCTCGGGCGCGATGCCGATGTCCTCCATGACGTCGACGTCCGACGCCTCACTGGTGGAGCGGGCGGCGCGGCTCGTGTGCGGGACGACGGCTGCGGCGATCAGCCCCGCCCAGGCCCGCAGACTCCTCGCCGACGCCCGGATCTCCCCGGACACCGCCATGAGCATGGACATGAGCTCCATGCACCATCCGGCGGACGCCCTGTCCGCCACCTCACCGGCCTCGCTGCTGCCGTCCCTGCCGATGCTGCTCGGCCACGTCCTCGCCGCGATCGCCGCCGGCTGGCTGCTGCGCCGCGGTGACCTGGCCCTGCTGCGGCTCATGGAACTCTCGGCCCACTCCGTGGCCGAGGGTGCGTTCGTACGGTCCCTGCGCGCGGCGCTCGCGCTGGTTGGCGCCCTGCGTGCCGGGCTCCCGGCCGCGCCCGAGGCGGGCCCGCGACCGCCGCGCACCGCGCTGCTCGCGCCGCCGAAGCCCCGTACCACCGCTCTCCAGCACACGGTGATCAGGCGCGGCCCGCCGGCCGCCGCCCTCGTCCTCGCCGCCTGACACGACGCGACCGCCACTCCACCTCCGTGGGACCGGGGCCGCCGTCGTGCGGCACACGCGCGTGCCCGTCTTTTCCGGCATCCATGCGCACGCGTTCCTCCGACCACCGGAACTCACTCGAAACCCGAAGTGGAGTGCATCCGTTCATGAAGGCTTCCCGTCTCGCGGCCGCCGGCGCCCTCGCCGCCTCTGCCGTCGTCGTCCTGTCCGCGCCCGCGTTCGCGCACGTCACCGTGCAGCCCGAGGGCACGGCCGCCAAGGGCGGTTACGCGGTCGTCGACTTCAAGGTCCCCAACGAGCGCGACGACGCCTCGACCACCAAGCTCGAGGTGACCTTCCCGACCGACCACCCGCTGGCCTCCGCCCTGCCGGAGCCGATCAACGGCTGGAACATCAAGGTCACCAAGTCCAAGCTCGCCAAGCCGCTCGAGGTGCACGGCAAGAAGATCAGCGAGGCCGTCTCCAAGATCACCTGGACCGCCGCCGACAAGGGCATCGAACCCGGCTACTTCGAGAAGTTCCCGGTCTCCGTCGGCGCGCTGCCCGAGGACGCCGACCAACTGACCTTCAAGGCCCTCCAGACGTACTCGAACAACGAGGTCGTGCGCTGGATCGAGGTGCAGAAGGACGGCGCACAGGAGCCCGAGAACCCGGCCCCCGTGCTCACCCTGTCCGCCGCCTCCGAGGACGGCCACTCACACGGCGCGGCCGCCAAGGACGCCTCCGACGAGACCAAGACCGCCGAGAACGCCGCCGCCGACACCTCCGCCGCCTCCGGCGGCAGCGACACCACGGCGCGCGTGCTCGCCGTCGTGGGCATCGTCGTCGGCGCGCTGGGCGTGGCGTACGGCGTGCTCGCCGGACGTCGTCGCAGCGACGCCTGAGGCCCGTTCTTCCGTGTGGTGCACCGGGGGTCGTACGACCCCCGGTGCACACCGGAGCTCTCACATCTGGGACATTTTTCTATGCGCAAGAAGACGTTCGCCGCGGCCGCGCTGCTCGCCGCCGCCACCCTGACCCTCTCCGCCTGCGGCAGCGGCGACGACAGCAACTCGCCCGTCGCCGTGGTCTCCGAGGACACCTCGCACCAGGCCGCGACCGTTCTCGACAAGCCTTTCGAGAAGCCGGACCTCGTCCTCACCGACACCACGGGCAAGAAGTACGACTTCCGCAAGGAGACCGCGGGCCGTCCGACGCTGATCTACTTCGGCTACACCCACTGCCCCGACATCTGCCCGCTGACGATGAGCAACATCGCCGTCGCCAAGAAGCAGCTGCCCAAGGCCGAACAGGACAAACTGCGGGTCGTGTTCGTCACCACCGACCCCCAGCGCGACACCCCGACCGAACTCGGCAAGTGGCTCAAGGGCATCGACCCCCAGTTCGTGGGTCTGACCGGCGACTTCGCCACCATCCAGGCCGGCGCCCGCACCCTCGGCATCTCCATCGAGCCGACCCACAAGGACAAGAAGACCGGCAAGACCGTCTCGGTGCACGGCACCCAGGTCATCGCGTTCTCGCCGAAGACCGACGGCGGCTACGTCCTCTACGACGAGGACGCCCAGGTCGACGACTACACCAAGGATCTACCCAAGATCATCAAGGGGGAGAACCCGTGAGGCACCTCGTCGCCCCCGCCGCGATACTGACGGGAGCACTGGCGCTGGCGGGCTGCGGCGGCTCCGACGACGCGAAGGCCGAGCTGTCCGTCAGCTCCTCCTACATGCCCCAGCCCGTCTCCGACATGGCCGCGGGCTTCCTCACCATCGCCAACAAGGGCGGCACCAAGGACGCACTGACCTCCGTCACCAGCGACGCCGCGGGCAGCGTGACCGTCCACGAGACGGTCGGGCAGTCCATGGAGGAGGTCAAGTCCCTGGATGTCCCCGCTCACGGTCAACTCGTGTTCAAGAGCGGCGGCAATCACCTGATGTTCGAGAACCTGAAGCGCAGGCCGAAGCAGGGCGAGAAAGTGACCCTCGAACTGCACTTCGCCAAGTCCGGCCCGATCAAGGTTGAGATGCCGGTCAAGTCGGCCACGTACAACCCCGCAACCGGCCACTGAGGGAGGGACCACCGTGACCCGGACCACCACCCCCCGCCGTATGCGGACCCTGGCGCTGCTGTTCCTGGCCGTCCTCGGCATGCTCCTCGCCGGCGCCGGACCGGCCTCCGCACACGCCGCGCTGACCGGCAGCGACCCCGCCCAGGGGGTGGTGGTCGACAAGGCACCCAGCCAGGTCACGCTCACCTTCTCCGAGAAGGTCGCCACGTCCGAGGACTCCCTGCGCGTCCTCGACCCCAAGGGCAAACGCGTCGACACGGGCAAACCGTCCAACGTGAGCGGCACGTCCTACGCCGTTCCGCTGCACAGCGGCCTGTCGGACGGCACCTACACGGTGTCCTGGCAGGTCGTGTCCGCGGACAGCCACCCCGTCGCCGGCGCCTTCACCTTCTCCATCGGTGCCCCCTCCACCACCACCGTCTCGGTCACCGACCGGACGGTGGGCGGCGGGATCGTCGGCTGGCTGTACGGCTTCGGCCGGTATGTGTCGTACGCCGGCTTCATCGTCATGGTCGGCGGCGCCGCCTTCGTCCTCGCCTGCTGGCGGCGCGGCTCCGGCGTCCGGGCGCTGCAGCGGTTCGTGGTCTCCGGGTGGCTCGCGCTCACCTCGGCCACCCTCCTGCTGCTGCTCCTGCGCGGCTCCTACACCAGCTCCGGCAAGGTCGGCGCCGTCTTCGACCTGAGCCTGCTCGGGCAGGTGCTGCAGACCAAGTCGGGCGCGGCACTGATCTCCCGGCTGCTGCTGCTCGCCGCGGCGGCCCTGTTCATCGCCGTGCTCTTCGGTGCCTATGACAAGCGGGACGACGAGGAGAAGCGGGATCTGACGTTCGGGCTCGCGATAGGCGGATCCGTGGTGGCCGCCGGGCTCGCGGCGAGCTGGGCGATGGCGGAGCACGCCTCCACCGGGCTCCAGCCGGGCGTCGCGATGCCCGTCGACGTCGTCCATCTGCTGGCCGTGGCCGCATGGCTCGGCGGTCTGTGCGCGCTCCTCGTGGCGCTGTACCGGTCGGACACCCCGATCGAGGCCGCGGCAGTACGCCGCTTCTCCCGAGTCGCCTTCGGCAGCGTCCTCGCCCTCGTCGCGACCGGCAGCTACCAGTCCTGGCGCCAGCTCGGCTCCTGGTCGGCGTTCACCGACACGACGTACGGACAGCTGCTGCTCGTCAAGATCGGGCTCGTGGCACTGCTCGTCGGCATCGCATGGATCTCCCGGCGGTGGACGGCACGACTGGCGGACACCACCGTCGTGCAGCCACGCGAGGAGGAGGTGGGGCAGGACACCACGTCGGAGGGCGACGACCTGGGCGACAGGGAGCCGGCCGCCGCCCGCGCGGGAACCGGCTCGGCCAAGGCGGCTTCGGCTTCCGCCGACTCCTCGGCGGGCGCGGGATCGAGGGCCGCTCGCGGCTCCACGGTCAAGGGTGGCCCCGCGTCCACCACCGGCTCCGAAGGATCCGAGGAGCCCGAGGAGGCAGAGGCTGCCGACGAGGCCCGGGCCTCCGAAGCCCCCGCCGACTCCGAGCGCGCCGCCCAACTCGCCCGCCAGAAGGCCGCCATGGCCACCGCACGGCAGAAGCGGCAGCGCGACGCCGACCCCGACCGGTTCGGCCTACGGCGCTCCGTACTCGCCGAGGCGGGAGTCGCCGTCGTCCTGCTCGCCGTCACCACCGTGCTGACGCAGACCGAGCCCGGACGCACGGAACAGGAGGCCAGGGCGGCCACCTCGGCGTCCTCGTCCTCCTCCTCGACGGCGGACTCGTCGTCCGGCGCGCTGACCCTGACCATGCCCTTCGACACGGGCGGCACGGACGGCAAGGGCGTCGTGTCCGTGGACCTCGACCCCGCACGCGTGGGCGGCAACGACATGCACGTCTACGTCCAGCGGCCCAACGGGCGCGCCTTCGACATCCCCGAGGTGAAGGTCGCCTTCACCCTGGAGGCCAAGAAGATCGGACCGCTGCCCGTCAACCCCGACCACATCGCCACCGGACACTGGGCGACGAGCAGCGTGCAGATCCCCATGGCCGGCGACTGGAAGGTCGCCGTGACCGTGCGCACCTCCGACATCGACCAGGTGACCGTCTCCAAGAACGCGCAGATCGGCTGAATCGCACCATGGCTGACAAGTCCATTCGGGAGGCCCGCACTCCCGACGCAGCTCCCGACGGGGCTCCGCAGGAGAGGGTTTCCGCGTCCCCCGGAGACGGCATCTCGCGACGGAAGCTGCTCGGCACCGCCGGCGCCACCGGGCTCGTGCTCGGCGCTGCCGGCGGAGCCGTGGGGTATGCCGCCGCACCCTCCGAGGCCACCCCCCTCAGCTCAATCGGCGCCAATCGGGTGATGTTTCACGTGAAACACCAGCCCGGCATCACCGAGGGCCTTCAGGCCCGCGGCCATCTCGTCGCCTTCGACCTGAGGGCGGGCGCGGGCCGCAAGGAGGCTGCCGCACTGCTGCGCCGCTGGTCGGCGACGGCCGAGCGGCTTATGGCGGGCGAGGCGGCGGCGAGCGACGACACGGATGTCGCACGGGACGCGGGCCCGTCGTCCCTGACGATCACCTTCGGCTTCGGCCACAGCTTCTTCTCCCGCACCGGTCTGGAGAAGCAGCGCCCGGTCTCTCTCGACCCCCTGCCCGACTTCTCCTCCGACCAGCTCGACAAGGCCCGCAGCGACGGCGACCTGTGGGTGCAGATCGGTGCCGACGACTCCCTGGTCGCCTTCCACGCCCTGCGGGCGATCCAGAAGGACGCGGGCAGCGCGGCCCGTATCCGCTGGCAGATGAACGGCTTCAACCGCACTCCGGGCGCCACCGCCCACCCCATGACGGCCCGCAACCTCATGGGCCAGCTGGACGGCACGCGCAATCCCAAGCCGACCGAGCCCGACTTCGACAAGCGGATCTTCGTCCCGTCCTCGGGCTCCCACGACCCCGCGTGGATGGCGAACGGCTCCTACGCCGTCGTACGCCGCATCCGCATGCTCCTCGACGACTGGGAGAAGCTCTCCCTCAAGGACCAGGAGAACGTCATCGGGCGCCGCAAGTCCGACGGAGCCCCCCTGTCCGGGGGCACCGAGACGACCGCGATGGACCTGGAGAAGACCGACGCACAGGGCGACTACGTCGTCCCCGGCAACGCCCACGCCCGTATCTCCCGCCCCGACCAGAACGGCGGAGCGGCCATCCTGCGCCGCCCGTTCTCGTACCACGACGGGTTCGACGCGGACGGCGTCCCCGACGCGGGCCTCCTCTTCGTCTGCTGGCAGGCCGACCCGCTGCGCGGCTTCGTCACCATCCAGCGCAAGCTCGACCGCGGCGACGCCCTGTCGAAGTACATCCGCCACGAGGCGAGCGGCCTGTTCGCGGTGCCGGGCGGGGCGGCCCAGGGCGAGTACGTGGGACAGCGGCTGCTGGAGGGGTGAGCCGCGGGTGCGTAAGGCCCATTAGGGTGAGGTCATGCCAGCGAGCTACGCGTATCTCGGCCCCGAGGGCACCTTCACCGAAGTCGCCCTGCGCACCCTTCCCGAAGCGGCCACCCGGGAACTGATCCCGTACGTGTCGGTGCAGTCCGCGCTGGACGCGGTCCGCGCGGGCGAGGCCGAGGCCGCCTTCGTGCCGATCGAGAACTCCGTCGAGGGCGGCATCACCACCACCCTCGACGAGCTGGTCGCGGGCGCCCCGCTGATGATCTACCGCGAGGTGCTGCTGTCGATCACCTTCGCGCTGCTGGTCAGGCCGGGTACGAAGCTCTCCGACATCAAGACGGTCTCCGCCCACCCGGCTGCCCAGCCGCAGGTGCGCAACTGGCTGAAGAACAACCTCCCGGACGCCCACTGGGAGTCCGCCGCCTCGAACGCGGACGCCGCCCGCCTGGTCCAGGAGGGCCAGTACGACGCCGCCTTCGCGGGCGAGTTCGCGGCCGCCCGGTACGGCCTGGAGGCCCTGGAGACCGGGATCCACGACGCCGAGAACGCACAGACCCGGTTCGTGCTGGTCGGCCGGCCCGCCCGGCCCGCCGCACCCACCGGCGCCGACAAGACGTCCGTCGTGCTGTGGCAGCGCGACGACCACCCCGGTGGTCTGCGCGACCTACTGGGCGAGTTCGCCACCCGCGGCATCAACCTGATGCTGCTGCAGTCCCGGCCCACCGGTGCCGGCATCGGCAACTACTGCTTCTGCATCGACGCCGAGGGCCACATCTCCGACCGCCGGGTCGCCGAGGCCCTGATGGGACTCAAGCGGATCTGCCTGGAAGTGCGCTTCCTGGGCTCGTACCCGCGTGCGGACATCGGCATCGACGACGTGCGCGCACCGCGCCAGGGCACGTCCGACGAGGAGTTCCTCGCGGCGTCGGACTGGGTCGCGCGCTGCCAGGACGGCCGCTTCTAGTCGGTTCGGCCGCCCGGTCCTACCTGCAGATTTTCGTTGTCCACAGAAGTTATCCACAGGCCAGGTTCTCGACCTGGGGACAAGTCGACACGGAACCATGACTCTGTCGACAAATCCGCCTGTGGAGCCTTCCCCTGTCCATCGGCTCGCATGTCACCGTTCGTCCACCTGTTTCCTTTAGGTAATCCTTCGGGGCGACCGCTTTCCACTCGAAAGTGGTGGTAAATCGGGGTCTGGGGCATGATTCCTCGGCGTGACCCACCGGTTTCGGAGTGATCAATTCCGAAATCCACAGACCCCCCGCACAGCCTGTGGATAACTTTCTTCGGAGGTGTGGATCGCTGTGGACAACCAAAGCCCAAGTCCCGCTCCCCACAAGGGAATCGGGTCAACCGGCCACCAAGCGGCTGCCCCGTTCCAGGGAGTGAGATGCCTTTTGTTGACACTGTGGGCAATTCGCTCATAACTGAACGTAAGCCGCAATTGACGACTGTGAGGAATGGTGAGTCGTGGGCCGTATCCCGGCACCGGTAGCCTTGACCGCGTGATTGACCTTCGCCTGCTCCGTGAGGACCCCGACCGTGTGCGCGCGTCCCAGCGCGCCCGTGGAGAGGACGTCGCGCTCGTCGACGCTCTCCTGTCTGCCGACGAGCGGCGCAGGTCGTCCGGCGTCCGCTTCGACGAGCTGCGCGCCGAGCAGAAACAGCTCGGCAAGCTCATCCCCAAGGCCTCCGCGGACGAGAAGGCGGAGCTGCTGAAGAAGGCGAGCCAGCTCGCCGCCGACGTCAAGGCCGCCGACGCCGAGCGCGACGCCGCCGACACCGAGACGCAGGAGCTGCTCCTCCAGCTCGGCAACCTCGTCCACCCCGACGTGCCCGTCGGCGGCGAGGAGGACTTCGTCACCCTCGAGACGCACGGCACGATCCGCGACTTCGGCGCCGAGGGCTTCGAGCCCAAGGACCACCTGGAGCTCGGCACGCTGCTCGGCGCGATCGACGTGGAGCGCGGCGCGAAGGTCTCCGGCTCGCGCTTCTACTTCCTGACGGGGATCGGCGCCCTGCTCGAGCTCGCCATGGTCAACGCGGCGATCGCGCAGGCCACCGCGGCCGGCTTCACACCGATGCTGACGCCCGCCCTGGTCCGCCCCCAGTCGATGGCGGGCACGGGCTTCCTCGGCCAGGCGGCCCAGGACGTCTACCACCTCGACAAGGACGACCTCTACCTGGTCGGCACCTCCGAGGTCCCCCTCGCCGCGTACCACATGGACGAGATCCTCGACGCGGACCGGCTGCCCCTGCGTTACGCAGGCTTCTCGCCCTGCTTCCGCCGTGAGGCCGGCTCGCACGGCAAGGACACCCGGGGCATCTTCCGCGTCCACCAGTTCGACAAGGTCGAGATGTTCTCCTACGTCGCCCCGGAGGACTCGGAGGCCGAGCACCAGCGTCTGCTGCAGTGGGAGAAGGAGTGGCTGACCTCGCTGGAGCTGCCGTTCCGCGTCATCGACGTCGCCTCGGCCGACCTGGGCTCCTCGGCGGCCCGCAAGTTCGACTGCGAGGCGTGGATCCCCACGCAGGGCAAGTACCGCGAGCTGACCTCGACCTCGGACTGCACCGAGTTCCAGTCCCGCCGCCTGTCGATCCGCGTGCGTGACGGCAAGCAGGTCAAGCCGCTCGCGACGCTCAACGGCACGCTGTGCGCCGTTCCGCGCACGATCGTGGCGATCCTGGAGAACCACCAGCAGGCCGACGGCTCGGTGTATGTGCCACCGGTGCTGCGCCCGTTCCTGGGCGGCCGGGAGGTCCTGGAGCCGGTCGCCAAGTGAGCGACGCGTCCGCGCCCCCGGTGTTCCCGTACAGACTCATCGCGACCGACCTCGACGGAACGCTCCTGCGCTCCGACGAGTCGGTCTCGCAGCGCACCCGTGACGCGCTCGCCTCGGCCACCGGGGCGGGCGCCGCGCACATCGTCGTCACCGGCCGCGCGGTCCCCTGGACCCGGCACATCCTCGACGACCTCGGCTATGAGGGCCTCGCGGTCTGCGGCCAGGGCGCGCAGGTGTACGACGCCGGGGCGCACCGTCTGCTGACGTCGGTGACTCTGGACCGGCAGCTGGCGGGCGTGGCCCTGGCGAAGATCGAGGCGGAGGTCGGCCCGCTGCATCTGGCGGCGAGCCGCGACGGCCTGGAAGGCGACGTGCTGGTGGGGCCGGGGTACGCGCTCACCGGCGAGCTTCCCGTGACGCCGTTCACGGACGCGTCCGACCTCTGGTCGGCCCCGCTGAACAAGATCTACATACAGCACCCGGAGCTGTCCGACGACGAGCTCGCCGCGGCGGCACGCGAGGCCGCGGGCGGCTTCGTCACGGTCGCCATGGCGGGCGAGGGCATCGTGGAGCTGCTGCCGCTGGGTCTGTCCAAGGCGACGGGACTGTCGCTGGCGGCCCGCCGTCTGGGCATCAAGGCGGCGGACACGATCGCCTTCGGCGACATGCCCAACGACATCCCGATGTTCGCCTGGGCGGCACGGGGCGTGGCGATGGCCAACGCCCATGAGGAGCTGAGGGCGGTGGCGGACGAGGTGACGTCCTCCAACGAGGAGGACGGGGTCGCGGTGGTGCTGGAGCGGTTGCTGGGCTAGTTCTTCGGCTTCTTGCGGAGGATGCACGGATCGAACGTGCGCGGGGATGACCCCGACCATGACTCACTTCTGATCGAACACAGCGCAAGCCAGTGCCTTACCACTCGGCCAATCCTCCGGGTGGGCGGCCCACGCGAGAGCGACATCGCGTGCTCGAAGCGGCCGCCCCGGGCAGCTCCCCGTGCGGAGCGGGTTCGACGGTGGGGTAACTACACCGGAACCCGCCGCGGGCTGCCCTGTCGGGAGCTGGACGTACTGTCGTGCATGGACATCGCCCGGCTCCTCTCCCAGAACGTGGCGCCGGCGCAGCTCCGAAAAGTGCGGGCGTCCGGCGGTGTGGACACAACCACTGTGCCTGTAGGACGAGTTGGACGCCACTGAATAAAACGACCGGACAACGGCCGTAGGGGATCAGCGCCGCCGCCACTTGCGCCGGCGTGCCTTGCTGAAGAACCAGCCCGCGGGCGGCTCGTCGGAGCGCCAGGGCTGCGGCTCGGGCTCCTCGTTGCGCCAGCGGGCGGCGAGCATGCGGGCACGGGCAGACGGCTCGGAGGTCTCGGCGCCACGTATGAAGTCCTCGTCCAGGACCAGCTCGTCCCAGTCGTCTGCCATTCCCTTTCCTCTCAGTCGTACGTCCCCAGGTGCGTCAGTCGTACATCCCGATTTGCCCAGTCTGCCCGGACAGAGGTGAAGTCCCCGTCAAGGTGAGGACCTGTCACTCCTCACCGGCGAGCGTCAGCGTGCGCAGCTTCTGCCCGGCGTACCAGGTGGCCAGCACGGTCACCGCGACCAGGAACACCGTGGCCGTGGTCAGGCCGACGTCCGAGGTGACCAGGTCACCGCCGGCGACCTTGTGGGCGACCGCCAGCGACCACTGCTGGACGCTCAGCGTGCGCGCACCGGGCACCAGGGAGCCGAACAGGGCCTCCCAGACGAGTGCGTACACGAGCCCGAAGACCACCGCGTGCCGGGAGACCGTGCCCAGCAGCAGGAACAGCGCCGCGTAGGCGATGGAGGAGACCAGCGCGGCGACCGTGTAGGCGACGGCGATCTGCTGCCCGTTGCCGTTGAGGATGAAGCCGGCGATGAGGGTGGGCAGCGCGGAGAACACCATCGTCACCGCGATCGCCACGATCAGCTTGGTGAAGATGATCGTCGGCCGCTTCAGCGGCTTGGACAGCAGGTACACCACCGAGCCGTCGTCGATCTCCGGTCCGATCGCGCCCGTGCCGGCGATGACGCCGATGATCGGCACCATCGTGGCGAGCGCGAGCTTGCCCAGCAGGTCGGAGGCCGTCTGGTCGTCGGCCCCGGTGAGGGCGCGTACGACGACGGAGATCGTGATCAGCAGCAAGGGCAGTGCGCCCAGGATGAGGGCCCGGCGACGGCCGAGCAGGGCCCGGTAGGTGAGCCGGGCGACTGTGGGGTCGTACATCTTTCGGCCTCCTACACCGCGACCAGGTACGAGAAGACGGACTCGAGGGACTCGTCGGACGGCGAGACCGTGAGCAGCCGGATGCCGTGGTCGCGGGCGACCCTGGGCAGCAGCGTCGTGAAACGGCCGAAGTCGACGGCCTGGATGCGCAACGCGCCCTCGGCGAGGTCGACTTCGATGCCCGATGTCGACGGATCGGCGATCAGTGCGGCCGCAAGGGCGCGGTCGTCGCTGGAACGCACCAGGTAGCGGTGCGGGCGGTCGGTCATCAGACGGCGGATCTTGCGGAAGTCGCCGCTGGCCGCGTGGCGTCCGGCGACGACGACCTCGATGTGCCAGGCGAGCTGCTCGACCTCTTCGAGGATGTGCGACGAGAACAGCACCGTGCGGCCCTCGTTGCCCATGCGCCGCAGCAGGTCCATGAGCTGCATGCGCTGGCGCGGGTCCATGCCGTTGAAGGGCTCGTCCAGCAGGAGCAGCGAGGGGTCGTGGACCAGGGCGCTCGCCATCTTGACGCGCTGGCGCATGCCCTTGGAGTACGTGGAGATCTTGCGGTCCTGCGCGTACTCCATCTCGACCGTGGCCAGCGCCTTCTGGGCGGCCTTGGCGCCGAGGCCGTGCAACTCGGCGTTGGCGACGACGAATTCGCGCCCGGTGAGGAAGTCGTACATGGCCTCGCGTTCGGGGACGATGCCGATGTGCTGGTAGATCGACTCGTTGCGCCACACCTGCCGGCCGTCGAGGGTGACGGTGCCGGTGGAGGGGGCCAGGAAACCGGCCATCATGTTGATGAGGGTGGACTTTCCGGCGCCGTTCGGGCCGAGCAGGCCGGTGACGCCGGGGCCGATCGTCATGGTGATGTCGTTGACGGCGACCACGTTGCCGAACCAGCGGGAGACATGGTCGATCTGGAGCGTGGTCACAGTCCCACCTTCTTGTAGCGGCGCAGCAGCAGGCCGTAGCTGGCGGCGATCAGGCCCAGCGTGAGCAGGACGTACACCACGCCCTGACCGGTCGAGGGTCCGTGGCCTCCCGGGAGTGCCGGGGTCGCGCCGAGGAAGGCGGACTGCACGCCGTCGATGAGCGTGACCGGCGAGAAGAGACCGATCCAGGGGATGGCGCTCGTGCTGCCCTGGTTGTCGGCGATCGCCTGGAGCGTCGAGACGGCGCCGTAGGAGACGATCAGGACGGCGATCACGGCCGCGATGCCGAAGCCGCGGCGCGGGGTGACCGACGCGATGACCAGGCCGATCCCGGCGAAGAGCAGTGAGAGCAGTGCCACGGACACGAGTCCCTCGGCGAATCCCTTGGTCTGGTCGGCGAAGTCGAGCTTGGCAAGCAGCGCGCCCACATAGAGCACGATCAGCGGGGCCGCGGTCAGGATGAACATCGCCGAGGCCAGCGCCGCGTACTTCGCGCGCACGTAGTCGGCGGTCTCGATCGGCCGCGAGAAGTACAGCGGTACGGTCTTGAAGCGCAGGTCGCGCGAGACGGACTGGGGCGCCTGCGAGGCGACGTACAGACAGATGACGGACTGCATGATGATCGCGTAGCGGGTGTACTCGACCGGCAGCGCGTGCGCCTTGGTGGCGACGGCGACGGCCACCATGATGGCCGCCGGCACGCACATCACCGTGAACAGCAGCATCGGCAGCACCTTGGACTTGATCGAACGGCCGAGGCCGTAGGCGCCGCGCAGGGACTGCGAGTACAGGGAGCGGGTGGCGTAGGAGCGGCCGAGGCGGGGGCCGTCGTAGCTGCGGTAGCCGATGTTGTGGATGCGGGTCTGGTCACCCGGCGCAGCCGCCGAAGAGTGCTCAACTGCCATGGCCGACCGCCTCCTTCCGCTGCTCTTCCTCGCTCTTGAAGACCTCCGAGATGTGGTGCCTGCGCTGCTCCATGCGCACCAGGCCGAGACCGAGATCCGCGACCACGTCGCGCACGAGGTCGTACGTCTGATCGCCCTGTGCCGTGAGCAGCAGGATGTGCCCGGCGCCCGGCAGGCCGTCGCTGCCGTCGGCGACCTCCACCCCGCGCGCGTGCAGCGCCTCGCGCACCGCGCGCGTGCCGTCCGGGTGCTCGTCGCTGTCGGTGACCTCGATCGCGAGGGTGGTCGTGGTCTGCGTGAAGTCCGTGGTGGAGCTGGAACGCAGGAGCTTGCCGCCGTCGATGACGACCACATGGTCACAGGTGCGTTCGAGCTCGCCCAGCAGGTGCGAGGTGACCAGGACCGAGATGCCGAAGTCGGTGTGGATGCGGCGGATCAGCCCGAGCATCTCGTCGCGGCCGACCGGGTCGAGGCCGTTGGTCGGCTCGTCCAGGAAGACCAGCTGGGGGTCGTGGACCAGCGCCTGCGCCAGCTTGACGCGCTGCTTCATACCGGTCGAGTAGCCGCCGATGGGGCGGTAGCGCTCCTCGTACAGACCGACATGGCGCAGCGTGTCCGCGGTGCGCTCGCGCGCGGCCGTGGGCGGCAGCCCCGACATGCGCGCCATGTGGACGACGAACTCGGTGGCCGAGACGTCGGGCGGCAGGCAGTCGTGCTCCGGCATGTAGCCGACCCGCTCACGGATGTCGCCACCCTTGGTCGCGACGTCGAGCCCGAGCACTTCGGCGCGGCCCTCGGAGGCGGGGGACAGACCCAGGAGGATCTTGATCAGTGTGGACTTGCCGGCTCCGTTCGCTCCGACGAGTCCGGTCACCCCGGGCCCGACGTCGACGGAGAGCCGGTCAAGCGCGGTCACCCGGGGGAACCGCTTGCTCAGGCTTTCGGTCGCGATCACAGTCACGGCTTCGACGATAGTGACGCGGACCACGCGGGTCGTCAGACCGCAGAGCTGTCCTGGCATCAGCCTCCAGGCGTACGGGTCCGTAGGGGATTCCCCTACCTGAGAGCTACGCAGAGTTATCCACAGCCCGGAACCCTCCTATTGACGCAGCCTCTAACAACTGTCACATTCACCGGTGTCAAGTTACGGGCACGTACCGCAGTCGGCGTGGACGAGGTGAGCGGTGGCATGACGACGGCAGTGACAGAGGAACTCTCCGCGCGGCTGCGGGGGTTCAGGCAGGTGCAACGCCTCGCCTACGAGTGCGCGGAGGCGGTCGCCGCACAGCTGCAGCCGGGAGTGACCGAGCGCGAGGCGGCCCGCATGCAGCGCACCTGGCTGCGCGAGCGGGGCGTGCGGGACTGGTTCCATCTGCCCTTCGCCTGGTTCGGCGACCGCACGGCGTTCGTGAACTTCCGCGTCCCGCTCCAGTTCTTCCCGACCGACCGGCGGCTCGAGCCCGGGATGCCGTTCATCCTCGACATGGCCCCCGTGTACGACGGTTACACGGCCGACATCGGCTATTCGGGCTCCCTCGGGATCAACCCCGTGCAGGACAAGCTCATGGCCGACCTGCAGGCGCACCGCGAGCTGATCCTGCGCGAGGTCCGCGAGCGGCGCCCACTGCGGGCGATCTACGAGGACGTGGACCGCCTCATGGTCCGCCAGGGCTATGCCAACCGGCACCGCGCCTATCCCTTCGGTGTGATCGCGCACAAGGTCGACCGCGTGCAGCAGCGCGGCTGGTCACCGCATCTGTTCGGGTTCGGCATCCAGTCCCTGAAGGGGCTCGCCTCCGACGCGCTGCACGGCCACCGCGTCGGCTGGTCCCCGCTGTGGTCGCCGTACCGCTTCTCCGACCACCCTCCCCAGCCGGGCCTGTGGGCGGTCGAACCCCATCTCGGCTTCCGGGGTACGGGCGCGAAGTTCGAGGAGATCCTGGTCGTCACCGACTCCAGGGACCCCGAGCAGAGCGCCTTCTGGCTGGACGACGATCTGCCGCACGTGCGGCGCTGGGCGGAGGACAAGTGACGGGCTTTTCCCAGTCGGGGCTGAAGGGCGCGCGGGAGCGCCGGGTGCACACCGGTGGCGTGGAGCTGTGCGTGGCGGAGCTCGGGGACTCCGGGCAGCCGACGGTGGTCCTCGTGCACGGATACCCCGACAGCAAGGAAGTGTGGTCCGAGGTCGCCCCGCGGCTCGCCGAGCGCTTCCATGTCGTCCTCTACGACGTCCGCGGACACGGCCGGTCGACGGCACCGCAGCCGCTGCGCGGCGGCTTCACGCTGGAGAAGCTGACGGACGACTTCCTGGCGGTGATCGACGCCGTCAGCCCGGACCGGCCGGTGCACGTGGTCGGACACGACTGGGGATCGGTGCAGTCCTGGGAGTTCGTCACCGTCCAGCGCACCGAAGGACGCATCGCGTCCTTCACTTCGATGTCCGGCCCGTCCCTCGACCACTTCGGGCACTGGATCAACAAACGCCTCAAGAAGCCCACCCCGCGCCGTGTCGGCCAGCTCCTCGGCCAGGGCGCCAAGTCCTGGTACGTGTACCTGCTGCACACGCCCGTACTGCCCGAACTCGCCTGGCGCGGCCCGCTCGGCAAGCGCTGGCCGCGCATCCTGGAACGCTTCGAGAAGGTGCCCGGCGGCGACTACCCGACCTCCTCACTCCCCACCGACGCGGCGCACGGCGCCTGGCTGTACCGGGACAACGTCCGCGCCAGACTGCGCAGGCCCCGCCCGGACGCCTATGCGCACGCGCCCGTGCAGCTCATCACGCCCCTGGGGGACGCGTTCCTGTCGGAGAAGCTCTACGACGAACTGGCGCTGTGGGTTCCGCAGTTGACTCGCCGCACACTCCCGGCCAAGCACTGGATACCGCGCACCCGACCCGACCAACTGGCGGCCTGGATCACCGAGTTCGTGACCACCATCGAGGGCGGAAAGACGAAGGTGACGGCGACCGGCAGGTACGCCGAGCGCTTCGGCGGGCAGCTGGTCCTGGTCACCGGCGCGGGCAGCGGCATCGGGCGGGCCACGGCGTTCGCCTTCGCGGAGGCCGGCGCACGCGTGGTGGCCGTCGACCGGGACGCCGAGGCCGCCGCCCGCACCGCCGAGCTCTCCCGCCTGCTCGGCGCCCCCGAAGCCTGGGCGGAGACGGCCGACGTCTCCGACGAACAGGCCATGGAGAAGCTCGCCGAGAAGGTCGCCACCGCGTACGGAGTGGTGGACGTCCTGGTGAACAACGCCGGGATCGGCCTGTCCGGCTCCTTCTTCGACACCAGCCCGGAGGACTGGAAGAAGGTACTCGACGTCAACCTGTGGGGCGTGATCCACGGCTGCCGGCTCTTCGGCAGGCAGATGGCCGAGCGCGGACAGGGCGGCCACATCGTCAACACCGCGTCGGCGGCCGCGTACCAGCCGTCCAAGTCGCTGCCCGCCTACAGCACCTCCAAGGCGGCCGTGCTGATGCTCAGCGAGTGCCTGCGCGCGGAACTGGCGGGCCGGGGAATCGGCGTGAGCGCGGTCTGCCCGGGCTTCGTCAACACCGGCATCACCTCGACGGCACGGTTCGCGGGCGTGGACGCCGAGGAGGAGAAGCGGCGCCAGAAGAAGGCGGCACGGCTGTACGGCCTGCGCAACTACCCCCCGGAGAAGGTCGCCGACGCGATCCTGCGGGCGGTCGTGCGCAACGAGGCGGTCGTGCCGGTCACTCCGGAGGCCCGGGGCGCGCACTTCATGTCCCGGTTCACCCCGCGCGCGTTGCGGGCGATCGCCCGCATGGAACCGCCGCTGTGAGGGGGCAGTTGCTCGAAAGCGCCGGCGGACGGAGGCACTCGGCATGCAGTCGCCGTACCGGATAGAGGACTTGGCGCACCACAGCGGCGCCACCGTCCGCACCATCCGCGCCTACCAGGACCGCGGCCTCCTCCCCCGTCCCGAGCGTCGCGGCCGCGCCAATCTCTACTCGGACGCGCATCTCGCCCGCCTGCGCCAGATCGCCGACCTCCTGGGCCGCGGCTACACCCTGGCCTCCATCAAGGAGCTCCTGGAGGCCTGGGACGCGGGCCGCGGCCTGAGCGGGGTGCTCGGGCTGGTGGCCGAGGTCGACGGCCCGTGGACCGACGAGGAGGCGGTACGGATCTCGCGTGCCGAACTGGACGAGCGCTTCGGCGGCGACCCCGACGACGCGGCTGTCGCCGACGCCGTGGAGCTGGGAGTCCTGGAGCCGGTTCCCGGCGACGAGAACACCTTCCTCGTCCCGAGCCCCCAAGAGCTCGTCGTGGCCGTCGAGTTGCATGCCGCGGGCGTCCCGCTGGCGGCGATCTCGGGCCATCTGCGGGAGTTGAGGGGCCAGATCGAGCACATCGCGGCCCGTTTCCTGGAGTTCACCACCGAGCACGTCTTCGCCCGCTACCTCGAAGGACCGCACCGCCCGACGGACGCGGACGCGGCAGAAGCCGCCTCGCTCGTACGGCGACTGCGGCCCCTCGCACAGCAGACGGTGGATGCGGAACTCGCGCGGGCCATGCGATTGTTGGCGGTACGGCAACTGCGGCAGCAGCTCGGCGCCGGGGACACCGCACCGGGCCGTCCCGCGGCACGCTTCGTGTCGCTGCCCGCGGAGACGATGCGGGCGGTGGAAGGGCTGGTTGGAGTGGAGGGGGCGGCGGAGTTCGTGCGTCTGGCGGCTGAACGGGAGGTGCACGCACGGGCGTTGGACGCGCTCACGTCAAGGGAGGTGCCCCCAGGCGATCTTGACGAACGGGACTGACATGTATGCCAAGTTGTCCACAGAACGGCCAACTGGCCTGTGGATAACACTAGTTGGCTGTGGATCAAACCTGCCCGCCAAAATAATCTGCGTGATCCGCGTCTCTCCCGTCATGCTGAACGGATGGAAGAAAGACGCACCGTAAAGCTGTCGAAGTACCTCTCGAAACACCTGCGCCACCAGCCCGAGCGGATCGGGCTGACGCTCGACGAGGCCGGCTGGGCCGAGATCGACGTGCTGATCGCCGCGGCCGCCGCGCACGGTTTCCGCTTCACCCGCGAGGAGCTGGACCACGTCGTCGCCGTCAACGACAAGAAACGCTTCGCCGTCGAGGGCATCCGGATCCGCGCCAGCCAGGGCCACAGCGTCGAGATCGACCTCGGACTCGCCCCGGCCACCCCGCCGCCGTACCTCTACCACGGGACCGTGGCCCGCAACCTGGACGCGATCCGCGCCGAGGGGCTGCGGCCCATGAACCGGCACGCCGTGCACCTCTCGCCGGACCGCGAGACCGCCACCCGTGTCGGCGCCCGCCGCGGCCGGCCCGTCGTGCTGTCCGTGGACGCGGCCGCCATGCACCGCGACGGGCATGTCTTCCACGTCAGTGAGAACGGGGTGTGGCTCACCAAGGCCGTGCCGCCTCAGTACCTCCGCTTCCCCCAGACGCACTGACGCCCGGCTCCCGCCCGGCTCGGTGCGTATCGATGTGACTGCGCACGGTGACCGTTTCGTCCGTTGTCAGTGCGGCCGCTTAGTCTCGGGGGCATGAGTCTGCATCTGAGCACTGTGATCCTCCCGTACCGCCGCTGGCACGAGGGCGGCCGTTCGGCATGGCAGCGCGCGGAGCAGCTCGGCTTCCACACCGCCTACACCTACGACCACCTGTCCTGGCGCAGCTTCCGGGACGGCCCGTGGTTCGGTGCCGTACCGACCCTGACCGCGGCGGCGGCCGTCACCGAGCGGATGCGGCTGGGCACCCTGGTGACCTCGCCGAACTTCCGCCACCCGGTGCCGTTCGCGAAGGAGCTGATCTCCCTCGACGACTTCTCCTCGGGCCGGCTCACCCTCGGTGTCGGCGCGGGTGGCAACGGCTTCGACGCCACGGCGCTGGGGCAGGAGCCCTGGACCCCGCGGGAGCGCGCGGACCGGTTCGCCGAGTTCGTCCAGCTCCTGGACCGGTTGCTGACCGAGGACGGCAAGGAGGGGCTGTCGTACGAGGGCGACTTCTACTCGGCGCACGAGGCGCGCAACATACCGGGCTGTGTGCAGCGGCCCCGGCTGCCTTTCGCGGTGGCGGCGACCGGCCCCCGCGGGCTGAGGCTCGCCGCGCGGTACGGGCAGGCGTGGGTGACCACGGGCGACCCCAAGTTGTACGAGCGCGGCACGTCTGAACAGTCGATTCAAGCCATTCGCGGTCAGGTCACAAAGCTTGCCGAGGCCTGCGCCGAGATCGGCCGGGACGTGACCGAGCTCGACAAGGTCCTGCTCACCGGTTTCACCCCGGACCGCGGTCGGCCGCTGGAGTCGCTCGACGCGTTCGTGGACTTCGCGGGCCGCCACCGGGAGCTGGGCTTCACCGAGATCGTGCTCCACTGGCCCATACCGGACTCCGACTTCGCCGCCGACGAGAAGGTCTTCGAGCAGATAGCCATGGAGGCCGCGGCGCAACTCGACTGAGCGGACGGCTGTGACAGTGCTGATCAGGACGGTAACCACTCACCTGTGCGGCCTCCCGCACGGCCGTGCGGGCATATGCGGGAGAATGGGCGGGTGACCTCAGCGACTCGACAGCCCGAGACCCCGGCCGCCGCCGCCGCGCCGCGGCTCATAGCCACCGATCTCGACGGCACCCTCCTGCGGGACGACAAGTCGGTCTCCCCGCGCACGGTCGCCGCCCTCGCCGCCGCCGAGGACGCGGGCATCGAGGTCTTCTTCGTCACCGGCCGCCCGGCCCGCTGGATGGACGTCGTCAGCGACCATGTCCACGGCCACGGCCTGGCGATCTGCGGCAACGGCGCGGCCGTGGTCGACCTGCACGGCGGCCCGGGCGCCCACCGGTTCGTGAAGGTGCGGGAGCTGGCCCGGGACAACGCCCTGGACGCCGTAACGCTGCTGCGCGACGCGGCGCCGGGCACGGTGTACGCCGTGGAGCAGACATACGGCTTCCATCAGGAGCCGGACTATCCGAAGCTGCACATGGAGATCCCGGACAACCTCATGCCGGCCGAGGACCTGCTGGCGCCGGACGGGCCCGGTGCCGCCGAGCCGGTGCTGAAGATCCTTGCCTATCACCCGTCCCTCGATCCGGACGGTTTCCTCACCACGGCCCGTCTCGCCATCGGCGACCGGGCGAACGTCACCCGCTCAAGTCCCAGCGCCCTGCTGGAGATCAGCGGCCCCGGCGTCTCCAAGGCGAGCACGCTCGCCCTGTGCTGCGCGGAGCGCGGCATCTCGCACGAGGAGGTCGTCGCCTTCGGGGACATGCCGAACGATGTGGAGATGCTCACCTGGGCCGGCCGGTCCTATGCGATGGGCAACGCGCATCCGGACGTCATCGCCGCGGCCTCGGGCCGCACGGTCGCCAACAACGACGACGGGGTGGCGCTGGTCATCGAGCGGATGCTGGCAGAGCGGGCTTAGGCCTGGTCCTCCACGTCATGCGAGGCGGACGCCTCGTGCCGCGAGCCAAGGCACCGGGTCCACCGCGGAGCCCATCTCAGGGGTGACGCGCACCTCGAAGTGCAGATGCGGGCCGGTGGAGTTGCCGGTGGTGCCCGACTGACCGATCCACTGCCCGGTGTCCACCCGCTGGCCCTGGTCGACGGCGACGGCGGCGAGATGGGCGTACTGCGTGTAGTAGCCGCCCGGGTGCTGAATCACGATCTCGATGCCGAAGGCGCCTCCGCACGACACGCTCACCACGCGTCCCGCGCCCACCGCCCGCACGGGCGTGCCGATCGGTACCGCGAAGTCCTGCCCGGTGTGCCGGTTCACCCACCGGTCGCCACCGCTGCCGAAGCCGGCGGACAGTACGTACGTCTCCACGGGCGCAACCCATGGCCTCGTGAACTTCGCCGACGGCTGGTGGAGCCGGACGGAGCCGGGGCAGCTGCCTGCCGCGACGGAAGCCGCCGCCTGCCCCTGCAACTGCCCACGCGCCTCCTCCAGTTTCCGTTCGATGGTGTCCTTCACGGCGGCGAGTTCGATGTCCCGTTGCTCCAGCGCCTGCCATGCCGCCCTGGCCTTGGCCTCGTCGGCGGCGAAGCGTGCCTCGGCCCGGCGGCTCCTGGCGACCGACCCGGCCAGAGCCAGATTCGCCTGCACCAGGACGTGCTGACTGCGCATCAGCGCTTCCGGGCTGTCCGCGAGGATCAGCTGCGCGGCCGTCGGGAGGCCGCCGCCGGTGCGGTACTGGGCGCGCGCCATCCGGCCGAGGTCCTCGTGCAGCCGGGCGATCTCCTGCCGTTCACCGTCCAGCAGCGCCTGGGCCTGCTCGGCCTCCGCCCGCCGCACGTCGGCCTCCTGGCGACCCGCTTCGTACTGTTGCGTGGCCAGTGCTGCATCCTCGTAGAGCTGCTGGACCTGGGCGCTGATGCCGCTGCCGATCTCGTCCCCGTCGCCCACGCCCATCGCCTCCGGGGGCCGGGCCACCAGCAGGACGAGCGCCCACAACAGGGCCAGAAAGAGCTGCGGACGACGGCGGAATGAGCGCATGTCAGCGATCGTGACCCGACCGGCAGGGACCGGTCATGTTCAAGTCCTACGCCTGGGGGAAGCAGCACCCCGGATGGCTCAGTACGGACGCCCGCGACGCGATCGGTAGGCGTCTGCCGCACCATGGGCGCTGGGCTCGTGCTACGACGTCGCTCCGGCTGGCAGCTCCGTCTCCGCCTCCCGCTGCACCATCGCCCGCAACGGCCCTGGCACGGCGGCCAGTTCGGCGTACGACCCGTGCTGCACCATCCGTCCGTCGTCCAGGACGACGACCTCGTCGACCGCCTCCAGGCCGGCCAGCCGGTGTGTGATGAGCAGGGTCGTGCGGCCCTCGGTGGCTGCCAGTAGGTCGGCGGTGAGGGCGTCGGCCGTCGGCAGGTCCAGGTGTTCGGCGGGTTCGTCGAGCACGAGAACCGGGAAGTCGGCGAGGAGTGCACGGGCCAGCGCGAGGCGCTGCCGCTGTCCCCCCGACAGCCGTGCCCCGTGTTCGCCGACCAGTGTGTCGAGCCCGTCGGGCAGGCTGTCCGCCCAGTCCAGCAGCCGGGCCCGGGCCAGCGCGTCGCGCAGGTCGCCCTCGGTGGCGTCCTTCTTCGCCAGCAGCAGGTTCTCGCGTACCGAGCTGTCGAAGAGGTGCGCGTCCTGGGCACACAGCCCGACGAGCCGTCGTACGTCGTCGCCGTCGAGCGCCTGGGCGTCCACGCCGGCCAGCGTGTACGAGCCCGCGACCGGGTCCAGGAAGCGCAGCAGCACCTGCGCCAGCGTCGTCTTGCCGGAGCCCGACGGCCCGACCACGGCGATCCGGCGTCCCTGGTGGAGGGTGAGGTCGAGACCGCCGAGCGCATCCCGGTCCTGCGCTTCGTACCGGGTGGTCAGATCCTTCAGGACGACCGGGAAGGGGGAGCTGGGGGCCTGCCGGGGCTGCTCCGGCTCCCGTACCGGCTCGGGCGCGTCCAGGACCTCGTACACGCGCTCCGCGCTTCTGCGCACCCGTTGCCGGTACTGCACGGCGAGCGGCAACCCGAGGACCGCCTCGAAGGCAGCCAGCGGGGTGAGGACGACGACGGCCAACGCCACGCCGCTCAGCCGCCCGTCGGCGACCGCCTGGGCGCCGACGAGGGCCGTGGCGGCGACCGTGAGCCCGGAGAGCAGCGCGGTGAGACCGTCGCCGAGCGCGGTGGCGGTGGCGGCGCGCGAGGCGATCCGGGTGAGCGTGCCGTCGGCGCGCCGTGCCTCGGCGGTACGAGTCGGCAGGGCGCCGGCGACGGTCAACTCCGCGGTGCCGGTGAGCAGATCGGTCACGCGGGTCGCAAGGACCCCTCGGGCGGGGGCCAGCCTGCGTTCGGCGCGGCGCGCCACGGCACCGGTGACGAGCGGGACCCCGGCTCCGGCCGCCACCAGTCCGACGGCGAGTGCGAGGCCGGCCTGGGGCAGCAGCCAGGCGGTGAAGCCGACGGACGCGGCGGACACGATCGCCGCGGACCCTGCGGGCAGCAGCCAGCGCAGCCAGTAGTCCTGCAGGGCGTCCACATCGGCGACGAGCCGTGAGAGCAGGTCGCCCCGGCGGGCGCGGCGCAGCCCGGCGGGCGCCAGTCGCTCCAGCCGCCGGTAGACGGCGACCCTCGTGTCGGCGAGCATCCGCAGCACCGCGTCGTGCGACACGAGCCGCTCGGCGTACCGGAAGACGGCCCGCCCGATACCGAAGGCCCGCGTCGCGGTCACGGCCACCATCAGATACAGCACGGGCGGCTGCTGCGAGGCCCGCGAGATCAGCCACCCGGAGGTGGCCATGAGCCCGACGGCACTGCCGAGTGCAAGGCTGCCGAGCAGCAGGGCGAGGGCGAGACGACCGCGCCGGGGGCCGGACATGGCCCGGACGCGGGCGAGGACAGCGCGCGTGCCCGTCGTGGGACCGCTTGTCCCGGTCTCCTCCGGAGGGGCCTCGACGGGGAGAACCTCGGACGTCGTAGCTGCGGACTGCGCGGAAGGGGCGGGGGACACAGGCCGCTCCAGCGGCGCTGCCGCGTCCGACGCATCCAGCCGTACCACCCGGCCCGCCACGCTCAGCAGCGCCGGCCGGTGCACCACCAGCAGCACCGTCCGCCCCACCGCCAGCCGCCGTACCGCCTCCACGACCTCGGCCTCGGTGGCGCCGTCCAGGGCGGCCGTCGGCTCGTCGAGCAGCAGTACAGGCCGGTCCGCGAGGAACGCGCGAGCCAGCGCGAGCCGCTGCCGCTGCCCGGCGGAAAGCCCGGCCCCGTCCTCCCCGAGCACGGTCTGGGCGCCCCCGGGCAACCCGTCCACGAATTCCAGTGCCCCGGCATCGCCCAGCGCTTTGCGTACGGCGGTGTCGTCGGCGTCGGGCCGGGCCAGCCGTACGTTCTCGGCGATCGTCCCGGCGAACAGGTGCGGCCGCTGCGGCACCCAGGCGATCCTCGACCGCCACTGCTCGAGATCGACCTCGGCGAGATCGGCTCCCCCGACCCGCACCCGCCCCGCGGCCGGCCGCACGAACCCCAGCAGGGCGTTCAGCAGCGTCGACTTGCCCGCCCCGCTCGGCCCGACGAGCGCGACGGTCTCGCCGGGCTCGACGGCGAAGGACACATCCGACACGGCGTCCTCGGACCTTCCGGGATACCGAACCGTCACCCCCTCGAAGGCGATACCGCCCGTCGGCACTGCCCCCGTACCCGCTGCCGGAACAGGCGTCTCCAGGACCGCGAAGATCTCCTCGGCCGCCGCAAGCCCCTCCGCCGCCGCGTGGTACTGCGCCCCGACCTGCCGCAAGGGCAGATAGGCCTCGGGCGCGAGGACGAGGATGACAAGGCCGATGTACAGGTCCATCTCACCGTGCACGAGCCGCATGCCGATCGTCACGGCGACCAGCGCGACCGACAGCGTGGAGAGCAGCTCCAGCGCGAAGGACGAGATGAAGGCGATCCGCAGCGTCCGCATGGTCGCCTGCCGGTACTCGCCGGTGATGCGCTTGATCGACTCGGCCTGGGCCTTGGCCCGCCCGAACACCTTCAGCGTCGGCAGCCCGGCGACGACATCCAGGAAGTGTCCGGACAGCCGGGACAGCAGCCGCCACTGACCGTCCATCCGCGACTGGGTGGCCCAGCCGATCAGGACCATGAAGACCGGAATGAGCGGCAGGGTCCCCACGATGATCGCCGCCGAGACCCAGTCCTCGGTGACGATCCGGGCCAGCACCGCCACCGGTACGACCACCGCGAGTCCCAGCTGCGGCAGATAACGCGAGAAGTAGTCGTCGAGGGCGTCGACCCCACGGGTGGCGAGGGCAACGAGCGAGCCGGTCCGCTGCCCGCTCAGCCATCCCGGCCCCAGCTCGACAGCACGCTTCAGCAGCCGGCCCCGCAGCTCCGACTTCACCGCCGCGCTCGCCCGGTGCGCCGCGAGTTCGGTGAGCCATGAGAGCAGTGCTCGGCCACCGGCGACGGCGGCCAACAGCAGCAGGGGAGCGCATAGGTCGCCCACCGTCTTCCCGTGCTGGAAGGCACCCACCACCACCTCGGCGATGAGCATCGCCTGAGCGATGACCAGCGCCGCACCGACCACGCCCAGGCCGACGACCGCCACTATGAAGAGGCGGGTGGCGCGGGCGTAGCGGAGCAGCCGCGGGTCGATCGGTTTCACGTGAAACACACCCTCTTCCTCAAGGGGCATGTTTCACGTGAAACATGCCCACCTCGGACTCAGTGCACGGCGTCAGCGATGTGCTGCGTACCGATCCGCTTGCGGAACACCCAGTAGGTCCACCCCTGGTAGAGCAGGACGATCGGCGTGGCGATCGCCGCACACCAGGTCATGATCTTCAGGGTGTAGGGGCTCGACGAGGCGTTGGTGACCGTGAGGCTCCAGTCCCCATTGAGCGACGACGGCATGACGTTCGGGAAGAGCGACAGGAAGAGCATCGCCACGGCGGCCACGATCGTGATCCCGGACAGCGCGAACGACCAGCCTTCGCGCCCGGCCTGGTTCGCCACCAGGGCGGCGACCAGCGCGGCCACGGCCACGACGAGCGCGACCAGGCTCTTGCCGTCACCGCTGTCGACCTGCGTCCACAGCAGGAAGATCAGCGCCACCACGGCGGTGACGAGACCGACCACCGTCGCCAGCTTCCGTGCCCGCTCCCGGATGTCCCCGACCGTCTTGAGCGCCGTGAACACGGCCCCGTGGAAGGTGAACAGCGTGAGGGTCACGAGCCCGCCGAGCAGTGCGTACGGGTTGAGCAGATCCCAGACGGTGCCGACGTACTCGAAGTTCTTGTCGATCTTCACGCCCTGCACGATGTTGCCGAAGGCGACGCCCCACAGGAACGCCGGGATCAGCGAGGTCCAGAAGATCGCGGTCTCCCAGTTGCGCTGCCAGCTCTCCTCGGGCCGCTTCGCCCGGTACTCGAAGGCGACACCGCGCACGATCAGGCTGACCAGAATGATCAGCAACGGCAGATAGAAGCCGGAGAAGAGCGTGGCGTACCAATCGGGGAAGGCGGCGAAGGTCGCACCGCCGGCCGAGAGGAGCCAGACCTCATTGCCGTCCCACACGGGACCGATCGTGTTGATCAGCACCCGCTTCTCGGGCCGGTTCCGCGCCAGCAGCTTGGTGAGGATGCCGACCCCGAAGTCGAAGCCCTCCAGGAAGAAGTAGCCGGTCCACAGGACGGCGATCAGGACGAACCAGACGTCGTGAAGTTCCATGACTCGATCTCCCTCGGCCTAGTACGAGAAGGCCATCGGCTTGTCGGCGTCACGGGTGTCGCCGCCGATCTTCGTGGGCGGGTTGAGGTCGGCCTCGGTGAGCTCGGGCGGGCCTGCCTTGACGTACTTCACCAGCAGCTTGACCTCGACGACGGCGAGGATGGCGTAGAGCGTGGTGAAGACGATCATCGAGGTGAGCACCTCGGCCTGGGAGACGCCGGGGGAGACCGCATGCCGGGTCTGCAGGACGCCGTAGACGACCCACGGCTGGCGGCCCATCTCGGTGAAGATCCAGCCCCAGGAGTTGGCGATCAGCGGGAAGCCCAGGGTCCAGATCGCCACCAGCCAGTACAGCCTGCTGAGCTTGGGGCTGAGTGCCTTGTTCCTGAAGAGGACCAGATGCGGCACCTCGTCGTCACCGACCCTCAGATGCTGCGGCAGCATGAACTTCTTACGGGTCAGCCAGAGTCCGGCCAGGCCGATGGCGAAGGAGGCCATGCCGAAGCCGATCATCCAGCGGAACGCCCAGAAGGTGACCGGGATGATGGGCCGGTAGTCACCGGGACCGTACTTCTCCTGCTCGGCCTTGTTGGTGTCGTTGATGCCGGGGACGTACGAGTGCAAGTTGTCGTCGGCGAGGAACGACAGCAGGCCGGGGACCGACAGTTCGACGGTGTTGTGGCCCTTGCTCACGTCGCCGTACGCGAAGATCGAGAACGGCGCGGACTTCTGGCCGTCCCACAGCGCCTCGGCGGCGGCCATCTTCATCGGCTGCTGCTTGAACATGACCTTGCCGAGGGTGTCGCCGCTGATCGCGGTGAGCAGACCGGCGATGACGACGGTGACCAGGCCCAGCCGCAGCGAGGTCTTCATCACCCGGACGTGCTTCTTGCGGAACAGGTGGAAGGCGGCGATGCCGACCATGAACGCGCCTCCGGTCAGGAAGGACGCGGAAAGGGTGTGGAACGCCTGGGCCAGCGCGGTGTTCTGGGTGAGCACATGCCAGAAGTCGGTGAGCTCGGCGCGCCCCTTCGCCTTGTTGATCCGGTAGCCGACGGGGTGCTGCATCCAGGAGTTGGCCGCGAGGATGAAGTACGCCGACAGGATCGTGCCGATAGAGACCATCCAGATGCAGGCCAGATGGATCCGCTTGGGCAGCTTGTCCCAGCCGAAGATCCACAGGCCGATGAAGGTCGACTCGAAGAAGAACGCGATCAGGGCCTCGAAGGCCAGCGGAGCGCCGAAGACGTCACCGACGAAGCGCGAGTAGTCGGACCAGTTCATGCCGAACTGGAACTCCTGCACGATGCCGGTGACCACACCCATCGCGATGTTGATCAGGAACAGCTTGCCCCAGAACTTGGTCGCCCTGAGGTACTTCTCCTTCTCCGTGCGCACCCAGGCGGTCTGCAGGCCGGCCGTGAGAGCGGCCAGCGAGATCGTCAGGGGGACGAACAGGAAGTGGTAGACGGTGGTGATACCGAACTGCCATCGCGCCAGGGTCTCAGGCGCCAAAGCCAGGTTCACGTCGCCGCTCCTTACCGCTTGTGAAAGCGTTCACATTCACAAGCAATTATGACGCACCCGTTTTCGCCGATCAGCAGGGGGGTCGTGTCTTCTGTGTCACGTCAACCCCTTGGCGGCAGGTTCAACACCTTGTTGAATTGCCTGCCGTGCAGATACGGATCTCGTGGCCTGCCGGCCACCTCACCGCAACCCTCGACGACACCCCGACCGTGCAGGCCCTCAGCAAGGCGCTGCCGCTCGCCTCCACCGCCCGTACCTGGGGCGAGGAGGTCTACTTCGACACGGGCGTCTCGGTTCCACGTGAAACATCGGCCAGGCAGGTCGTGGACCCGGGCACCGTCGCCTTCTGGACCGACGGAGACGCCCTCGCACTCCCCTACGGGCCCACCCCGATCTCGCGAGGCGACGAATGCCGCCTCGCGAGCCCGTGCAACGTCCTGGGCCGCGTCGACGGCGACCCCGTACTCCTCGCCACGGTCCGGGACGGCGATCCGGTGCGCGTGGAACTCGTAGACGAGTAACGCCGACTCAGAGCTCCTTGCGGAACCCTTCCGCCACCTTCAGGAAGATGTCGTTCGCCTCGGTCTCCCCGACCGTCACCCGCACACCCTCGCCCGGGAACGGCCGGACCACCACGCCGTGCTGCTCGCACGCCGCCGCGAACGCGACCGTGCTCTCCCCCAGCCGCAGCCACACGAAGTTGGCCTGGGTCTCGGGCACGGTCCAGCCCTGAGCGCGCAGCCCGTCGACCACGCGGTTGCGCTCACAGACCAGCGAGCCCACCCGGCCGAGCAGTTCGTCCTCGGCGCGGAGCGAGGCAACGGCCGCCTCCTGCGCAAGCTGGCTCACACCGAACGGCACCGCCGTCTTGCGCAGCGCAGCCGCCACCGGCTCATGGGCGATCGCGAAGCCGACGCGCAGGCCCGCGAGACCGTACGCCTTGGAGAACGTGCGCAGCACGCAGACGTTCGGCCGCTCGCGGTACAGCTCCACGCCGTCCGGCACCTCGGTGTCGCGGATGAACTCGCGGTACGCCTCGTCCAGCACGACCAGCACATCGCCGGGCACACGGTCGAGGAACCGCTCCAGCTCGGCGCGCCGTACCACCGTGCCGGTCGGGTTGTTGGGGTTGCAGACGAAGATGAGGCGCGTCCGGTCGGTGATGGCGTCCGCCATCGCGTCCAGGTCGTGCACATCGCCCGGGGTCAGCGGCACCTGTACCGAGGTCGCGCCGCTGATCTGAGTGATGATCGGGTACGCCTCGAACGACCGCCAGGCGTAGATGACCTCGTCACCGGGGCCGCTGGTCGCCTGGATCAGCTGCTGGGCGACACCGACCGAACCCGTGCCGGTGGCCAGGTGGGAGAGCGGGACGCCGAAGCGGTCCGACAGCTCGCTGATCAGGCCGGTACAGGCCATGTCGGGGTAGCGGTTGAAGGACGAGACCGCGGCCGTCACCGTCTCCATCACACCGGGCAGCGGCGGATACGGGTTCTCGTTGGAGGACAGCTTGTAGGCCACCGGACCGCCGGCCGCGGCAGGCTTGCCCGGCTTGTAGGTGGGGATACCCTCCAGCTCGGCGCGCAGCTTGGGGCTCGTCTCGCTCACCGCAGTCCTCCTCATGACCACCGGCTTCCAATACTGCTCACCTTATGAGGATTAGGCGCCGCTGCGTACAGCCGAGGACGAACCTCATCCGTCACATGCACATCAGGGGCATCACCACCCGTAGGCAGACGAACCAGGGGGCGCGGCCACATATATCTATGCGCCGGTGGCTCGCGCCCTGGCGCGCATCGCCCATCAAGGTGAGTTGAGACCTCTTCGAAACATCGGGGGCTTGGCAGGCCCATGCGCGCCGACAAGTTACGTAGTTCTATTGGATCGTTCAACCGCCTTTGTTTCAAAGGTAGTTGACGATATATGACCTTGCAGAAACGTGCCTGTCAACGCGTGCATATGCGTCCGCCCTACCCCGCTCCATGAGCCCTACTATCGGCTCGCCATGACAGCAGCAGGGAAGCACCAGGTGAGCCGCGCGGAAACCTCACGCCGAGGCAGCCGGCCGGGCCGGGCGGGTATCAGAGACGTTGCCGCCGCCGCCGGAGTCTCCATCACGACCGTCTCCGACGCCCTCAACGGCAAGGGCCGGCTCCCGGACGCCACCCGGCGTCATGTCCGAGAGGTCGCCGACCGGCTGGGTTATCGCCCGTCGGCAGCGGCCCGAACCCTCCGTACCGGCAAGTCGGGCCTCATCGGCCTGACCGTGACGACGTACGGGGATGAACCTTTCACCTTCACCGAGTTCGCCTACTTCGCGGAGATGGCCCGCGCCGCCACCTCGGCCGCGCTCGCCCGTGGCTACGCCCTGGTCATCCTGCCCGCCACCTCCCGCCACGACGTGTGGTCGAACGTCGCACTGGACGGCACGGTCGTCATCGACCCCTCCGACCAGGACCCGGTGGTCAGCGAACTGGTCCGGCAGGGCCTGCCCGTCGTCTCCGACGGCCGCCCGGCCGGCTCCCTCCCGGTCACCGCCTGGGTCGACAACGACCACGAAGCCGCCGTACTCGGCATCCTCGACCACCTGGCCGACGCCGGAGCGCGCCGCATCGGACTGCTGACGGGAACCTCGACCGACACGTACACCCACCTGTCGACCACGGCGTATCTGCGCTGGTGCGAACGCGTCGGACAGGACCCGGTGTACGAGGCCTACCCGGCGCACGACCCGTGCGCGGGCGCCGTCGCCGCCGACCGGCTGCTCGCCCGCCCCGACCGGCCCGACGCCGTCTACGGCCTGTTCGACCCGAACGGCACCGACCTGCTCGCCGCGGCCCGCCGCTACGGCCTGCGGGTACCGGACGACCTGCTTCTGGTCTGCTGCAGCGAGTCCACCGTGTACGCCAACACCGAACCGCCCATCACCACGCTCTCCCTGAAGCCGCGCCGCATCGGCACGGCCGTGGTGCAGCTCCTCATCGACGCGATCGAGGGGGTCGAATCGGACCAACCGGTCGAGCAGGTGATACCGACGGAGCTGATCGTGCGTACCTCGTCCCAGCGACGTCCGCCGCGTACGACCGTCAGCGCGCCGCGGTCGCCCGAAGAGAAGTAGAACCAAGGCCGTCAGCAGGCGGTCGAAGCCCTGCCCAATCGGGGCGAAAGCCGCGGTGAACTGGACTCTTCCTCCGATTCACCACCCCTGGGTCATCACATGGCGCGATCGGCATTCCTATGATGGGCCCACGACACCGCGGGCCGCTGCGACCAGGCAGTCCGAAGCGGTGCAGATGCGGCGCGATGGTGGAGGGGTCTGATGACTCAGGGGGCCGGTCAGGGACCCGAGACGGAGCGGACGGCGACGTTGCGCGACTTCCGGGTACCGGCGTATGTCCACGAGACCGGTCCGTACGGCCACAGCACATACCCCGGCGACGTCGCCAGACCCGTCGAGGAGCCGGCCGACCACCCGGAGGGGTACACCCCGACGCAGCGCGACCTGCCGGTCATCAACCGGGGTGACACGCTTCAGGTGCCCGTCGACCCCGCGCCCCTCCCCATCCCGCAGCAGACGGACGGCGCGGGCCCGCTGTACGTCGTCGGTGATGTGCACGGCTACCTCGACGAGTTGGTGGCCGCCCTCCAGGAGCAGGGCCTCGTCGACGCCGCGGGCAACTGGTGCGCGGGCACCTCCCGGCTGTGGTTCCTCGGCGACTTCACCGACCGCGGCCCGGACGGCATCGGCGTCATCGACCTCGTGATGCGGCTGTCCGCGGAGGCGGCCGCGGCCGGTGGCTACTGCAAGGCCCTCATGGGCAACCACGAACTGCTGCTGCTGGGCGCCAAGCGGTTCGGCGACACCCCCGTCAACTCCGGTGCGGGCACCGCCACCTTCCAGGCGGCCTGGCTGCTCAACGGCGGCCAGAAGACCGACATGGACCGTCTCCAGGACCATCACCTGCAGTGGATGGCCCGCCTGGACGCCGTCGAGGAGGTCGACGGCTATCTGCTCGTCCACTCGGACACCACCGCCTACCTGGATTACGGCGATTCGATCGAGGCGGTCAACGACACCGTCCGCGAAACGCTCACGCGCAACGACGCCGACGAATGCTGGGATCTGTTCCGCAAGTTCACCAAGCGGTTCTCCTTCCGCGACGAGGGCGGTGCAGACGCCGTACGCTCCCTGCTGGATACGTACGGCGGCACGCGGATTGTTCACGGTCACAGCCCCATTCCGTATCTGCTGGGCGAGGTCGGCTCCGAGGAGGGCGAGGACAGCGCAGGGCCTGTGGTCGAAGGACCGCACGTCTACGCCGAGGGACTCGCCATCGCGATGGACGGCGGAGTGACCATGGCCGGAAAGCTGCTGGTCCAGCAACTGCCGCTGGATATCTGACCCTTCACAGGGCAGGTGTCCCCCCAGGGCGGAACCGCGACAAACGGCGCAGGCCAGGGCCCAATTTCTTCAAACCCCCTGTCACCGTGTGCCGTCACCGCTCTACCATCGGCTTATCCGTAGCAGGCTCCCCTCCGTTTCTGCCCGACGGCTCGTTGGCATGCGAGCCCCAAGCCCTACGGAGCATCGGGGGATGCACATGAACAGCGTTCCGCAGCACCTGCTGAGCGAGGACCGCCAGGAGTACGAGCGGGTCCTCGATGAGGCGCTGCGCTCCGCCCCAAACCGCCCGGAACTGGCCGCTGTCGGCAAGCGGCTCAACCCCGAACAGCTGCGCACGATGGCGCTCAACGCCACCGCACTCATCACGGTGGCCGCTGCGGCCGAGTACCAGCACTACGTGAAGGTCCGCGAGGAACTGCGCCAGCCGGCGTCGTCCACCCCGCCGTCCACCCGTGAATCCGGCTCTGCGGAGCCGGGCGCGGCGGCAGCGGGGCTCGCCACCACCCTCGGCGAGGCCGCCGAGCCGGCCGGCGCGGGCGCCGTCGCCGTCGCCGCCGTCCTCACCCCCGTCCTCGCCGGAACAGCTGCGGTGATCTTCCTGCTCGTCGGGTACATCATCAAGTCACTGGAACCCAAACAGGTGTTTGGCAAAACCATGATCACCGCCGGTTGGGTGTTCGGTGCCATGACCGCGGCCGCGATCCTCGTCGCCGCTGTCGGGCTGCTGCTCACCGCCCTGCGCAACCAGCCCTCGCTCGAGTCCGGACCGTACGGCGAGCTGAGCGGGGAAGTGGCCGCGGCCAAAGAAGCCTGGCGCGAAGCGCTCCTGGAGCGCGGCATCATGCCGTTCCTCAGGGAGGCACTCGCCGACCCCGGCACCGCCGCGGCGCTGCACACCGCGACTCCGCCGACGTCGACCAGCCGCATGCCTCACCTCGGCTACGACCGGCCGGGCTTCAGCAGCCCGGACGACGGCTCGACCCCCAGCCCGCGCCCGAGCTTCACCAGCCCGGACTACACCAGCCCGGACTTCGGAGGCCCGGAACACCAGCCGGAGTAACCGTCGGCTTGCGCCCCCCGCATCAGAAGGCCCGTCAGGGCCCGCAGGGGGAGCGCAAGCCGAACACCGACAGCGCCGACGGCTCCGCCGCACGGCACCTCACACCGAGGAGCGGGACCGTCTTCCACGTCAGGGAAGCGACTCACCCCGGCATACGTCAGTCCGCGATCGGCAGGTACACCCTGTTGCCCGCGGCCGCGAACTCCTTCGACTTCTCGGCCATGCCCTGCTCGATCTCGGCACGGCTTCCGCCGTGTTCGCGGCGGATGTCCTGGGAAATCTTCATCGAGCAGAACTTCGGCCCGCACATCGAGCAGAAGTGGGCGGTCTTGGCCGGCTCCGCCGGGAGGGTCTCGTCATGGAACTCCCGTGCCGTCTCGGGGTCCAGGGCGAGGTTGAACTGATCCTCCCACCGGAACTCGAAGCGGGCGTCGGACAGCGCGTCGTCCCATTCCTGCGCCCCGGGGTGCCCCTTGGCGAGGTCGGCTGCATGGGCGGCGATCTTGTAGGTGATGACACCGGTCTTGACGTCGTCACGGTTGGGCAGGCCCAGGTGCTCCTTGGGCGTGACGTAGCAGAGCATGGCCGTGCCCCACCAGGCGATCATCGCGGCACCTATGCCGGAGGTGATGTGGTCGTACGCCGGTGCGACGTCCGTGGTCAGCGGGCCGAGCGTATAGAACGGAGCTTCATCGCAGATCTCCTGCTGAAGGTCGATGTTCTCCTTGATCTTGTGCATCGGGACGTGTCCCGGGCCCTCGATCATGGTCTGTACGTTGAAACGCTTGGCGATCCGGTTGAGTTCCCCGAGCGTGCGCAACTCCGCGAACTGCGCCTCGTCATTGGCGTCCGCGATCGACCCCGGCCTGAGGCCGTCGCCCAGCGAGTACGTTACGTCGTAGGCGGCCAGGATCTCGCAGAGTTCCTCGAAGTTCTCGTACAGGAACGACTCCTTGTGGTGCGCGAGGCACCACGCGGCCATGATGGAACCGCCACGCGAGACGATGCCGGTCTTGCGGTTCGCCGTGAGCGGGACGTACGGCAGACGGACGCCCGCGTGGACCGTCATGTAGTCCACGCCCTGCTCGGCCTGCTCGATGACGGTGTCCTTGTAGATCTCCCAGGTGAGCTCCTCGGCGCGGCCGTCCACCTTCTCCAGGGCCTGATAGAGCGGCACCGTGCCGATGGGGACGGGGGAGTTGCGCAGCACCCATTCACGCGTGGTGTGGATGTTGCGGCCCGTGGAAAGGTCCATGACCGTGTCGGCGCCCCAGCGGGTCGCCCAGGTCATCTTCTCGACCTCCTCCTCAATGGAGGACGTCACCGCGGAGTTGCCGATGTTGGCGTTGACCTTCACCAGGAACCGCTTGCCGATGATCATCGGCTCGATCTCCGGGTGATTGACGTTGGCCGGCAGTACCGCGCGGCCCGCCTCGATCTCCTCGCGGACCACCTCGGGCGAGACGTTCTCCCGGATAGCCACGTACTCCATCTCCGGCGTGATCTCTCCGCGGCGGGCGTACGCGAGCTGCGTGACCGCCTGGCCGTCGCGACTGCGGCGCGGCTGGCGCGGCCGACCCGGGAAGACCGCATCGAGGTTGCGCAGACCGCCTCGTGGAGAGGTGTGCTTGATCCCGTCGTCCTCGGGACGGGCGGGACGGCCCGCGTACTCCTCGGTGTCACCGCGCGCGATGATCCAGTTCTCGCGCAGCGGAGCGAGTCCCCTGCGCACATCGGTGTCGACGAGCGGATCGGTGTACGGGCCCGAGGTGTCGTACAGCGTGACCGACTGCCCGTTGGTGAGATGCACCTGACGGACCGGCACCCGCAGATCAGGGCGTGAGCCCTCGACATACGCCTTGTGCCAGCCGATGGACTTCCCGGCCTCCTGGGACGATTCGCCCTGAAGGGGCTGTTCGTCCTGGTTGGAGGCAGGCGTGCGTGCGTCCTTGTTGGTCATGAGACCTACTCCCTACGCCGGCATTACCCGGTAACAGGTTCGGCGGTCGACGCAGCGGCTTCCGTCTGTCGACGTTTCGTGGGGAACATCACTCGACTTCGGTGATGTTCCACGTGAAACATCGCTGGGACGGAGGTCAGCGCCCTCTCAGCCCGGTGCTCCGAGCTCCCGCGTGTGCAAAGGTGCCTCCACGCTAGCGTCAATTCGGGCGCGCTGAACAGAGGGCCCCTGTCGTTCTTGCGATGATCTGGCGGTGACCACGACACATCAGCCCTCCTACCCTCCTCCGGAGCCGCCCCGCGGACACCGCTCCGGAGACGGCGGGGGCCATGGTTCCGGTGGGGGGCACGGGCACGGCCATGGTTCCGGTGGCGGGCACGGTCACTCGCACAGCCACGGTCCTGCGGCCCCCGTCTCCAAGCACCTGCGCAAGGTCATCGCCGCCATCCTCATCCCGTTTGCCGCGGCCGTGGCGGTCGGGCTCGTGGTCCTGTGGCCCGGCGGCGCCCCGCCGCACCAGCGCACCGGTGTGGGTTTCGACCGGCAGACCCAGCAGGCGACGGTCGTCGAGGTCGTGAGCGTGAGCTGCAAGTCGGTGAACGCCTCGGGCGAGACTCCGACAGGGGACACCTCCACTGCCGAGGGCTCCTCCGCCCAACAGCAGGCGAAGGGCACCTGCAAGAAGGCGACGATCCGCGTCGACACAGGCAAGGACAAGGGCCGTACGTTCACCGAGATCGTGCAGCCGGACCAGTCTCGGCAACTGCACGAGGGTGAGAAGGTCGTCGCCGCCTACGAGCCCTCCGCGCCGAAGGACCTGCAGTACTCGGTCGCGGATGTGAACCGCCGCTTTCCCATGGCGCTGCTGGCCGGCATCTTCGCGCTCGCCGTCGTGGTGGTGGGCCGGATGCGCGGAGTGATGGCCCTGATCGCGCTGGCCGTCAGCTTCATGGTGCTGACCTTCTTCATCCTGCCCGCGATCCTGCAGGGCTCGGATCCGCTGCTCGTGGCCGTGATCGGATCGAGCGCCATCATGCTGATCGCGCTCTACATGTGTCACGGTCTGTCGGCCCGCACCTCCGTGGCGGTGCTGGGCACGCTGCTCTCGCTCGTCCTGATCGGCCTGCTCGGCTCCGAGTTCATCGGCTGGGCCGCCCTGACCGGCAACACGGACGACAACACCGGTCTGATCCACGGCCTGTACCCGTCGATCGACATGAGCGGCCTGCTGCTGGCCGGTGTCATCATCGGTTCGCTCGGTGTCCTCGACGACGTGACGGTCACTCAGACGTCGGCGGTCTGGGAGCTGCACGAGGCGAATCCGTCGATGGGCTGGCGGGGGCTGTACCGGGCGGGCATCCGCATCGGCCGCGACCACATCGCATCCGTCGTCAACACCCTCGTCCTCGCCTACGCGGGCGCCGCGCTGCCCCTGCTGCTGCTCTTCTCCATCGCACAGAGCGGCGTGGGGACGGTCGCCAACAGCGAACTGGTGGCAGAGGAGATCGTACGCACGCTGGTGGGCTCGATCGGCCTGGTCGCCTCCGTGCCGGTCACGACCCTCCTCGCGGCACTGGTGGTCGCGGCCGACCGTCCCGGACCGGAGCAGGTCGCGGGCACCGCGGGCGCAGCACCTGCCGCGGCGCGCGCCGGACGGGGCCGACGGCGCAAGCGGTGAGGCGAGGGCCACTCGGGCACGCATGAACAGACGGTCGGGGCGGGACGGACTCCAGCTGCCGTGCACATGGAGACACGGAGAAGCGTTACTGCGTCCTCCGCGTCCCACGCAGAAGCGTTCCGGCCGGCCCCCGCCGTCCCGTCTCAGCCCGCGCTCTGCTCCTCCGCCAGGATGCGGTCCAGGGCCTCGTCGAGGTGGGCGTCGAAGTCGGCGAGGGAGCCCTCCTGACCGAGGGGCACCAGCTTGTCGGTGCGGTCGAGGAACGCGATGAGCGACGCCGTGGACGCACGGAACAGCGCCTGGTCGCGGCCGACCTGAAGCCGGATCAGGACCTCTGCCAGGGAGTCGGGTTCGGCCGGTGAGACGCGCACATCCCCTTCCCCACACGGCCGGCACACCCCGTCGATGAGGAGCTCACGACCGAACGCCCAGGTCACCGGCGCATCTCCGGGCAGGTGGAAGGTAAGCCTCACGGCATAGGGATCACAGCTCTCGTAGCTCAGCTCCACCGGGATGCGGAAGGAGAGCTCCTCGGACACGAGAAAGCTCATCATGACCTCTGCCTGTACGGACTCGCGCATCGCCTACCCCGTCATGTGAAGCCGACCGGCTGGGAGTGATCCCCTGACACTGGTGGAATCTTGCTGAACGTACACGACAGATCACAAGGAGTGAGTTTTCAGATACTGATAGAGAGCGCGAGTGACCCCATCAGCTTTCCGATTTCGCTCTGCAGTTGCCGGGCCGCGGACATCAGCCGGTCGGCCTGATTCGAGGGCAGAGAAATGGCCATCGTCGCGGCCGTCGCGCCCACCGTGATCGGGATCGCGGCGCAGACCGTCCCCAGCGCGTACTCCTGCCGCTCCGTCACCGGCTCCAT
The DNA here is from genome assembly GCF_044465725.1 of Streptomyces sp. NPDC049541. Classification (NCBI taxonomy): domain Bacteria; kingdom Bacillati; phylum Actinomycetota; class Actinomycetes; order Kitasatosporales; family Streptomycetaceae; genus Streptomyces; species Streptomyces sp. NPDC049541. Next base: position 203,170 of record NZ_JBITLY010000003.1, read on the forward strand.
CCGCTGCGTCCGCTCGAGCCGCCGCAGCAGGGTGTGGCTGTCACGGACGGTGTACGGGGTGATGGACTGCACGGGGTAGCGGTCGAGGTGGTCGCGGCGGGCCGCGTCGTCCAGCTGGGACAGCAGGCACTGGCCGATCGCATGCGCGTGTGCGGTCTCGCGGAAGTCGGCCCACTCCTCGACGGCCGGGTTGCCCGGGGTGTCCGAGACGCACATGACCTCGACCTCGCCGTCCCTGTAGACGGCGTAGTACACGGGCACACCGATCGCGTCCCGCCAGCCGGCGAGCGCGTCGACGATCGTGCTGCGACGTTTCTGCTGGGCTCCGCTGCTGCTCAGTCGCACCGCCGCGTCACCGAGGAAGAACAGGCCTTTGTCCCGGCGCAGATAGCCCTCGTGGACGAGGGTCCGCAACAGGTGGTACGCCGTCGGGAGCGCCAGACCGGTCTCGCGGGCGAGCTGTTTGGCGGGGGCTCCGTGCTCGTGCCCGGCGACGCATTCCAGCAGGCGCATCGCGCGCTGGACGGATCCGATGAGGGTTGCGGACTGCGGCTGCGCCGGAGCGGTTTCCGGGGACGGCTGCACCGGTGGTGCGGTCAGGCGCGAGGATGCGCGGGGTGCCGGCACGCGCTCCTGCGTGGCGGGGCCCGGCTGTTCGGGGGGCCTGATGCGATGTCCGGGTGCTGGGGTGGGGGGTACGTGGGGATCCGTGGGTGCGGTGTCTACCGTGGCCAAGGGTCACTCCCGAAGCGCGAGGGGGCTGCCCGTGCCGTGGGGAACACGGGAGGGGTGTACGCCGCTCGCGGGGTCGCCCCCGCGTCGAATTCCGGACTCTAATGGCCAGGTCGCGCCTTGATGCGCCCTGTCCGGAAAACTTCCCTCGCGCGAGGGAACCGGTGATTCCTGTTACCGATCACCGGTGTCCCAGGGCCCTCACCAGTCGCTGCGCGACGAGGAGCTCGACGTGAACTTCCGCACGACGTAGATCAGTCCGCCGACCAGTGCCACGAAGACCAGAAGCTTGAACAGCAGCCCGATGACGAAGCCGACGACGCTGGCTATCAGCCCGCCGAAGACGACGAGGGCGATGACCGGCACCGCAATCCACTTCACCCACCACGGCAGTCCGCCGAAGATCTCACCCATTGCGCTCGTCCTTACCTCTCCGCCCGACTGCTGTGCAGGGGCCCCTTGATGTCCTGCACTCGATGCTAGGGCCGACAGGCGCCCCCGCGGGGGCCTCGCATCCCTTGTCCTCCCCTGACTGATCCCCTAGGGAACCCCGAGACGGCGGGTCAGCTTTCCGGCGGAGAGAACACAACGAGCACCCGCAGGTCCTCGCTGATGTGGTGGAACTTGTGGGCGACGCCGGCCGGCACGTAGACCACGCTGCCGCGGGCGACCTCGGTGGTCTCCAGACCGACGGTGATCGAGGCGCGGCCGCTCACGACGAAGTAGACCTCGTCCTGGTTGTGCGGCTTCTGTGGATCATGTTCGCCGGCATTGAGCGCATACAGACCGACGGACATGTTCCGCTCACGCAGAAACTGCAGGTAGGCACCCTCGTTGGCGGCACGTTCCGCCTCCAGTTCGTCCAGCCGGAATGCCTTCATCGCCCTTGTCGCCCTCGTCCCAGTGCTCGTGACCGATCTCGTCTGCCACGATCAGACACATGAAGAATTTCGTAGTCAAGACGATCGCCAACGCGGGTGCCCTGGCGGTCGCCGTATGGCTGCTCGACAAGATCACCCTGACCGGTGACAGCACGGGCAAGAAGGCCGGCACCCTGATCATCGTCGCGCTGATCTTCGGATTGGTGAACTTCCTGGTCAAGCCGATCGTGAAGGTGCTGACCTTCCCCCTGTTCATCCTGACGCTGGGCCTGATCACCCTCGTGGTCAACGCACTGATGCTGCTGCTCACCTCGTGGCTGGCCGACAAGCTCGACCTGAGTTTCCATGTCGAGGGCTTCTGGACGGCGGTCCTGGGCGGCCTGATCATCTCCATCGTGTCCTGGGCGCTGCACGTCGCCCTGCCCGACAACGACTGAGCACGCGATGAGCTATCGCGTCTGCTTCGTCTGCACCGGGAACATCTGCCGCTCCCCGATGGCGGAGTCCGTCTTCCGGGCCCGCATAGCGGAGGCGGGACTCGACGGTCTGGTCGCGGTCGACAGCGCCGGCACCGGTGGCTGGCACGAGGGCGACGGCGCCGACCCGCGCACCGTCTCCGTCCTGGAGGAGAACGGCTACGACGGCAGCCACACGGCACGCCAGTTCCAGCCGTCGTGGTTCTCCCGCCTGGACCTCGTGATCGCGCTGGACACCGGCCACCTCAAGGCCCTGCGCCGCCTCGCCCGCACTCCGGAGGACGCGGCGAAAGTGCGGCTGCTCCGCTCCTACGACCCGGCCGCCGGCGACGACCTCGACGTACCGGACCCGTACTACGGGGGCATGGACGGCTTCGAGGAGTGCCTTGAGATGGTGGAGGCGGCGAGCGAGGGTCTGCTCGCCGAAGTACGCGAGCAGGTGGAGGTGGAGGCGGTATGAGCGACTCCGGTACGGGCCCGTCGACGGGCAGCGGTGACGGCACCCGCGCGGTGCGGGCCGGGCTGCCCGAGCCGGCCAAGAACCAGCCGCACCTGCCCGGACCGGCGTTCGCCGCCCACTACCACCTGCCGGGTGACGTCGACGGCCCGTACACCTACGGACGCGACCAGAACCCGACCTGGAGCCTGCTGGAGGGGGCCATCGGCGAGCTGGAGGCGCCCGGGCAGGAGGGCGTCGAGACGCTCACCTTCGCCTCCGGGATGGCCGCCGTCTCAGCGGTGGTCTTCTCTCAACTGCGGGCCGGGGACATGCTCGTCCTGCCGAGCGACGGCTACCAGGTGCTGCCCATGGTCCGCGAGCAACTGGAGGCGTACGGCATCGAGGTGCGCACCGCGCCCACCGGCGGCGACGCCCAGCTCGATGTCCTCGACGGCGCGAAGCTGCTGTGGATCGAGTCGCCCTCCAACCCCGGGCTCGACGTGTGCGACATCCGCCGGCTCGTAGAGGCGGCACACGCGCGTGGCGCCCTCGTCGCCGTCGACAACACCCTCGCCACGCCGCTCGGGCAGCGTCCGCTGGAACTCGGCGCGGACTTCGCCGTGGCCAGTGGCACCAAACAGCTCACCGGGCACGGGGACGTCCTGCTCGGCTACGTCGTGGGCCGCGACGCCGAGGCCATGGCCGCCGTACGCCGCTGGCGCAAGATCATCGGCGCGATTCCGGGGCCCATGGAGGCCTGGCTCGCACACCGTTCGATCGCCACGCTCCAGTTGCGCGTCGACCGGCAGTGCGCGACGGCCCTCACCGTCGCCGAGGCGCTGCAAAGGCGGCCCGAGGTGACCGGCCTGCGCTACCCGGGTCTGCCCGACGACCCTTCGCACAAGATCGCCTCGCAGCAGATGCGCCGCTTTGGATGCGTGCTCTCCTTCACGCTGCCCACGCGCGCGCGTGCCGACCGCTTTCTCGATGCCCTGCGGCTCGTGGACGACGCGACGAGCTTCGGCGGGGTGCGGTCGACGGCCGAGCGGCGCGGGCGCTGGGGCGGGGACGCCGTTCCGGAGGGCTTCATTCGCTTCTCGGTGGGCGCCGAGGACCCCGAGGACCTGGTGGCGGATGTGCTCCGCGCGCTGGACGCGTCGGCGCAATGACGGGGTCGGCGACTGCCTTACGGGCGCCGGGTCGATGCCCGGCTACGCACAACGGACGGTCCGAGCCTCCCCCCTCGTGGCTCGGACCGTCCTCGGTTCCGCGCGCGAAGAACCGCGCGAACAAGGCTAGTTGACTCTGTGTCAGTGTCCAATCACAGTAGCGACAGAGACCTATCGACTTATTTATAGTTGGGCCCTGCCTGGGGGCCGGGAGAAGGGCAGGGAACTGGGGAGGGCGAACCATGGATCTGGCCTTGCTGCGCACTTTCGTGACCGTGCACCGGGCCGGCTCCTTCACCCGCGCCGCCGCCCTGCTCGGGCTGTCGCAACCGGCCGTGACCTCGCAGATCCGCACGCTGGAGCGGCAACTAGGCCGCCCCCTGTTCCTGCGGCAGGCGCGCGGAGTCACCCCGACGACCATCGGGGACGAACTCGCCCACAAGGCCGCTCCGCATCTCGATGCCCTGGTGGAGATCGCCGAGACCGGCCTCGACGACGAGTCCTCCTTACGGACCCTGCATCTCGCCGGTCCTCCGGAGTTCACGGCGGAACGGGCGGTGCCCGCTCTCACGGAGCTGACCGGTGAGGACGGCCAGGGCTTCGCGCTGCGTGCTTCCTTCGGGAACGCCGAGGAAGCCCTGGAGGGACTCGCCGCCGGACATCACGATCTGGCCATTTGTACGGCCCGCCCACGCGGTGCCCTGCTCACGGCGACTCCGCTCTGCGACGAAGAGCACGTCCTTGTCGCCAACCCGGCGCGGGCCGAACGGATAGGCGCCGGGAAGCCGCGCCGCAAGGGAGCGCCCGCCCTGGAAGACGTTCCCGTGATCGAGGTGCACGAGTCGCTGCCCTTCGTCTCCCGCTACTGGGCCTCCGTCTTCGACTCCCGCCCTGCGGCACCGGGCACCGTCATCGTTCCCGACCTGCGTGCGGTCCTGGCCTGCGCCGTCGCGGGCGCGGGGCTCGCGGTACTGCCCCGCTATCTGTGCAGGGACGCCCTGGAGCGCGGTGAGATCGTTGCCCTCCACGAACCCGCGGTGCCGCCGCTGCGCACGTACTTCCTGGTGGTCCGCACCGGCACCCTCGCGATGCCACACATCGCGCGGGCTCACGAATGGCTGCTGCGAGCGGCCGCCGACTGGTGCTGACCAGCACTTTTCCGATAGTCACGGGGTGAGCTCGACCGGTGACATCCCGCGATGTTTCACGTGGAACCAACCGGGCCACATTTCTCCCATGACCGTCCGACCCGTGGTCAAGCGCACCGCACGTGCCGTTCTTCTGGACGGCGACGACCTGATCCTGATCAAGCGCACCAAGCCCGGTGTCGATCCCTACTGGATCACTCCCGGTGGTGGCGTCGAGCCCGGCGACACAACCGTCGTCGACGCCCTGCACCGAGAGGTGTACGAGGAACTCGGCGCCAAGATCACCGACGTGGTGCCCTGCTTCGTCGACACCGTGGAACACATCGGCGAGGACGGCGGCGCGACCGGCGTGAAGGTGCAGCACTTCTTCGTGTGCCGGCTGGAGTCGATGGACACCTCCCTGCGACACGGCCCCGAGGTGGACGAGCCCGCCGGCGAGTACGAGATCGTGCGGGTGCCGTTCACCCGCGTCGGGATCGCCTCCGTGCATCTCGTACCGCTGTCCCTGCGGCACTATCTGGACGGGAACATCGAGGGCGTACGCGCCATGCACGCGCCGGACCTGGGCTGATCTTCGGCGCCGGATCAGTCTCCGATGGCGACGAGCTCCTCCACCGAGTCGTGCCGTATTCGCTCCGACGGGATACCGATGTTCCTCAGTGCGTCCACCCCGCTGCGGATCATTCCGGGCGGGCCCGAGAGATAGGCGTCGAACTCGTTCCACGGCCCGTACTCGCGTATGGCGTCCGGGAGCTGGAGATGGGCCTGCTGGTCGATGACGGCGCGGACCGAGAGCCAGGGGTGGGACTGCTGGAGCCTGAGCATCGTGTCGATGTCGTAGAGGTCGTGGTCGGTGCGGGCGCCGTAGAACACCTCGACCGTCCGCCGTTCGCCGTGCTCGGCCACGTCCTCCACCAGTGCCTTGATGGGGGCTATGCCGGTGCCGCCGCCCAGACACAGCAGTCCGCTGTCGGTGGTGTGGTCGACGGTCATCGAACCGGCCGGCGGGCCGAGGCGGATGATGTCGCCGGGGCGGGCGCGGTGCACCAGGGCGTTGGAGACCCAGCCCGCCGGGACGGCCTTCACATGGAACGTCAGCAGACCATCGGAACGGGGTGCCGACGCGAAGGAGTAGTGCCGCCAGATCCGCGGCCACCACGGCGTCTCCAGGCTTGTGTACTGCCCGGCGAGGAACGGATAGGGCTGGTCGGGACGGACCGTGACGATCGCCACGTCCGGGGTCCTGAGGTCGTGCGCGACGATCTCGGCGTACCACCAGGCCGGGGCGCGCAGTTCGTCTGCGGCCGCTGCGTCGATCATGACCTGCGAGATGGTCGTGTACGCCCGGATCCAGGCCGCCTCCGTCTCCGCGTCCCAGATGTCGGAGGCGTACTTGCTCAGCGCACCGATGAGACACTCACCGACGGCCGGGTAGTGCTCGGCCCTGGTGCCGTACTTGCGGTGACCACGGCCGAGGTTCTGCAGATACGCGACGAGGACCTCGGTGTTGTCGATGTGCTCGGCCGCGGTCAGCAGCGCCTTGAGCAGCCGGTCGCGCTGGGTGTCCATCGCGGCCGGGAACAGCGACCGCAGTTCGGGGTGCCGGACGAAGAGCAGCGCGTAGAAGTACGAGGTGACCTTGTCGGCGATCGGCGCCACCTCGGCCAGGCTCCGACGGATCAGGAGGGCATCCGGTGACGCGCTCTGGGCGCCGGACTGAACGGCGGGCTCCTGCGGCTGTGCTGCAGGAGTGGAGCGCTGGGTGGGCACGCGCAGGTCAGCGGGGAGTGTCTCGGGGGAAGAGGGCTCTGCCGAGGGCTGTGGGGCAGCAGCCTCCGGAGCAGGTTCGGAGGGGGGCGCCGACTGCGGCGCATCCTCCGCCGGCTGCTTGCGCGGCGTGAACCAACCGCCGCTCCCGTCGCCGGATGTGCCGTTGTCGGCCGACGCGGTGGTCGGAGCCTCCATGGTGTGCCTCGCCTCGAACATCTTTCGGTCGGTCTGCGCACTTCCTCGGTCGGAAGGTGCCTTTTCCCCCGCAGACGGCTTGCTTTCCCCGTTTCATGCCGCGGCCAATGCGGCCACATTCAACCTGGATTCACGTTCTGTACGGACAAGTAAGGCGAGAGTGTGACATTGACCGCAGTGCTCTCACCGCAGCATCCCATCCCGCATGGAGACTCCGGCCGTATAACCGCAAATGCGAGTCTTCGATCTCTCCGTCCCGTTACGCTGCATCGCCCTGTCCTCGGTCCGCACAGGATGTGTACGACTCGCCCCGCAACGAACCGGAGTCGACCATACCGGCCGACGCTCCGATCACAAGTCCCCCCTTCCTCCGCCACGAATGGGAGAGCGGGCGAACCAGCAATTCCTTCAATTACCGGGCGTGACGCACCAATTCATAGGCTTCCCACAGATCCCCGCCCATGTACGAGTGTGTCGCAAGACCGGACAGATGACGGTCCGCATTGACCGCCACCGAGACCCGCACCACAGCGAACAGCTCCGTGTCCGACAGCGAGTCGCCATAGGCGATGCAGTCCTCCCGGGCCACGCCGAACTCCCCGCAGAGTCGGTCGGCGATCTCGACCTTGGCCGCGGCAGTGAGAACTCCGGACGGATCGACGGGCTCGGTGAACGGCACGGCCGGAAAACGGGACCCGAACGCCGCATGCGCGCCCCACCCGATGAGCCGCTCCACGAAGAAGGAGGGCGAGAGCGATACGACGGCACAGTAGTCGCCCACCCGCCGGATCTCCTCCCAGACCTCCCGGATGCGCTCCAGCCACGGGGCACGTTCGAAGGCGGCCGACACATGCATCTCGGTGAGCTCCGACCAAAGCCCGTACACCTGCGCCGCATACTCCGGCGGCCCTATCAGTCCCGCCGAGATCGCCTGATCGAGCGCTACCGTCTCGGCTTCCAGCCCCAGCTGCCGGGAGATCTCCACGGGCGCCGAAGTGCCCTGCAGCAGCGTGCCGTCGAGATCGAAGAGATGAAGTCTTGCCATGGGATCCGAGGCTAACGGGGCCCGCGGCGGACCCCTTCCAGTGAGACCACCCGATGCTCGGCGTTCGCCCGTGTTTCACGTGAAACACCGAACTGCTGTGGGCCCCTGTGCACTTGCCCGTGACATGGCCAAAAGCTCCTGCTGCTCACCGGAAAGAGGTGGACGTCGAGGGCAGCCGTCAGACAGCCTGACCTGCGTGCCGACTCCTTCTCTCCCCCCTCTCGCCGTCCGCCGTCTGACGCTTCGCGATCTCACCGCCTGCGCCGACCTGTCCGAAGACCGGGGGTGGCCGCGCGAGGAGCACAAGTGGGGCCTGCTCCTCACAGCCGGGAAGGGATATGGCATTGACGACCCCGACAGTGGCCTTGTCAGCGCCTGCGTCGTCACCGAGTACGGGCCGCAGCACCGCCCCGCTCTCGCGGCCATCGGTATGGTGCTGGTCGCCGAACGCCATGCCCGCCGGGGTGTCGGACGCCACCTGATGCGACACATCGTCTCGGCCATGGGCACCACCCCGCTGACGCTGCACGCGACTCCGAACGGCCGTCCCCTCTACGAGGAGCTCGGCTTCAAGGCCACCGGCCGGGCCGAGATGGTGCGCGGGCATTTCATGCCCGACGGGCCCGAGCCCGAGGTGGTCACACGGGCAGCCACCGCCGAGGACCTCCCTGCGATCCTCCGGCTCGACGAGGAGGTGTTCGGCGCCGACCGCACACCTTTCATCACGCGGCTGCCCGCCTTCGCCGACCGACTGCGCGTCGCCGAGGAGGACGGCCGGCTCATCGGCTACGCGGCCGCCTGGCCCAACATGGAGACCCATGTCGTGGGCCCGCTGATCGCCAGGGACACGGAGACGGCAAAGGCGCTCATCGCCTCGCTCGCCGCGCACACCGACCGTCCCCTGCGCACCGACATCGACGTACGGCATGAAGAACTGCTGGCGTGGGTGAAGGAGCGGGGGCTGGCGTCCGTCGCTTTCAACGCTGTCATGACGTACGGGATCCCGGAACTGCCTGGCGACTGGACCAGACGATTTGCTCCACTCACGGTGGCCGCGGGCTGAGCCCGCCCCTCGAGGCATCGGTGCGTAAGGTGCGGGCATGGGAGATCTTGAAATACGGCCCGCTACGGCGGACGACGTGACCACGATCGTCGCGATGCTCGCCGACGACCCTCTGGGAGCCCAGCGCGAGTCACCGGACGACCTGACCCCGTACCTGGCCGCGCTGGAACGTCTTGCGTCCGATCCGAACCAGCACCTGGTCGTGGCCGTTCGTGAGAGCCGCGTCGTCGGCACACTCCAGCTCACGGTCATCCCCGGTCTGTCACGACGCGGCGCCGTCAGATCGATCATCGAGGGAGTCCGCATCCACGCCGACGAGCGCGGCAGCGGCTTGGGCACACAGCTCATCGAGTGGGCGATCGACGAATCCCGGCGACAGGGCTGCCAGTTGGTCCAGCTGACCTCCGACAACACCCGCAGCGACGCCCACCGCTTCTACGAGCGCCTCGGCTTCACGGCCTCACACGTGGGCTTCAAGCTCCACCTGTGAGGCCGTGACCTGAAGGGGCGTGTTTCACGTGAAACAGCCTGTCTGCCGGACCCTTGCGTCTAGCCGATCCCCCGCCAGCCGTCCGGATCCACCCCACCGGGCACGGAAGCCTCCTCGTCGTACGGCTGACGCGTGAACACGAACGACCCGAGGTCCAGATGGCTCAGGGTCCCGTCCGGGCGCCGTACGGCCTTCAGGAGCTCTCCGGCGTAGTAGCCCTCCAGTCCGGTCCACGTACCGTCGCCGTTCGCCCGGAAACGCGAGCGGCGGCCATTTCCGGACAGCGGCTCCAGCGAGACACCCCCGGCCGCCAGCCGCAGGGCGAACGGGTGCGTTCCCCAGTACCACGGTCCCGCCAACTCCAGCACCGATGCGTCGACTTCCCGCAGTGGCCGCCAGGGCTCAGGAATACGGGGCTCGGCCTCGGCGACGATCCGTACGAGATCGGCTGCGACAGTGGACAGCTGCGGGCCGGACGTACAGTTGGCCAGCACCACTGCAGCGACGTCGTCCTCAACACTGAGGGTGAGGTTCGCCAGAAACCCCGGCAGCGACCCGGAGTGCCCCACGAGCAGCCGGCCGTCCCGGTGCTGGATCTGCAGCCCCAGCCCGTAGGTGGCTCTGTCCACGACATCCGCCGCTTCGGCCGGCGCGGCGGGTGTCCGCATCTCCCTCACGGTCTCGGCGCTCAGTACCCGGTCGTCGCCCCGTGCCAGGAAGGCAGCGAAGCGCGCCAAGTCACCTGTGGCGGACCAGAGTTGACCCGCGGGGGCCATCCGTCCCAGGTCCTCTGCGGGTTCGGGCAGCATGACGTCGGCCCAGGGGTGCACGGCCCATCCACCCGCATGGGGAGCCTGAGGGTGCCCACTCGTACGGTCGAGGCCCAGAGGTTCGAGCACTTCACGCCGAAGTACCTCTTCCCACGGTGCTGCACGCAGCTTCTCGACCAGCGCCCCCAGCACGGTGTAGCCGGGATTGGAGTAATGGAAGCGGCGGCCCACCGGATGCAGGAGAGGCTGCTCCCCCAGGACGTCGGAGAGTTCGGGGCGCAGCGATCCCGGAGTGCGCTCCCACCACGGGGCGGGCGATTCCGCCGCCAACCCGCCCGTATGGGCGAGGAGGTCGGCGATGGTGGCCTCCCCCGCACCGGTTCCCGGCAGATGCTTCTCCAGGGGGTCACCGAGATCGAGCAGGCCCTCATCGCGCAACCGGAGCACCAGAACCGCAGTGAAGGTCTTGGTGATCGAACCGATGCGGTACTGCACCGTCTCGTCCGGACCATGCCCGTCCACCGAGGTACGCGCACCGTGCCACACGGGCCGCCCGCCCCTCACGACCGCCGCAACCAGCGACGGGGCACGTCCTTCGGCCTGCGCCGCTGCGATCCGGTGCAGCAGTGCCCGACGCGTACCGGGGAGCAGCTCTTCCTGAGGTGTTGTCATGACCCAAGTCCATCCCGCGGGGCACTCGGCCGTCGAGTTCATTTGTCCGGGACCCCGGGTCTGTCGGATCAGGTCTGCGCCATGTCCACGAACCGTGAGTAGTGGCCCTGGAAGGCGACCGTGATCGTCGCGGTCGGGCCGTTACGGTGCTTGGCCACGATCAGGTCGGCCTCGCCCGCACGCGGTGACTCCTTCTCGTAGGCGTCCTCGCGGTGCAGCAGGATGACCATGTCGGCGTCCTGCTCGATGGAGCCGGACTCACGCAGATCGGAGACCATCGGTTTCTTGTCCGTGCGCTGCTCGGGGCCACGGTTCAGCTGGGACAACGCGATGACCGGGATCTCCAGCTCCTTGGCGAGGAGCTTGAGGTTACGGGACATGTCCGAGACCTCCTGCTGTCGGTTCTCGGCACGCTTGGAGCCACCGGACTGCATCAGCTGGAGGTAGTCGATGACGACCAGTCTGATGTCATTGCGCTGCTTGAGGCGGCGGCACTTGGCGCGGATCTCCATCATCGACAGGTTCGGGGAGTCGTCGATGAACAGCGGCGCGGCCGAGACGTCCGGCATCCGGCGGGCCAGCCGCGTCCAGTCCTCGTCGGTCATCGTGCCGGAGCGCATGTGGTGCAGGGCCACCCGGGCCTCGGCGGACAGCAGACGCATCGCGATCTCGTTGCGCCCCATTTCGAGGGAGAAGATGACGCTCGGAAGGTTGTGCTTGATCGACGCGGCCCGGGCGAAGTCGAGCGCGAGCGTGGACTTGCCCATCGCGGGACGGGCGGCGATGACGATCATCTGGCCGGGGTGCAGGCCGTTGGTCAGCGAGTCGAAGTCGGTGAAGCCCGTGGGCACACCGGTCATCTCACCACTGCGGGAGCCGATCGCCTCGATCTCGTCGAGAGCGCCCTCCATGATGTCGCCGAGCGGGAGGTAGTCCTCGCTGGTGCGCTGCTCGGTGACCGCATAGATCTCGGCCTGGGCGCGGTTGACGATCTCGTCGACGTCGTCGTCGGCCGCGTATCCCATCTGAGTGATGCGGGTGCCCGCCTCGACCAGACGACGCAGGACCGCGCGTTCGTGAACGATCTCCGCGTAGTACTCGGCGTTGGCTGCGGTCGGCACGGTCTGCACAAGGGTGTGCAGATACGATGCGCCACCGACCTTGTTGATCTCGCCGCGCTTGGTGAGTTCGGCGGCGATCGTGATGGGGTCGGCCGGCTCGCCCTTGGCGTAGACGTCGAGGATCGCCTGGAAGATCGTCTCGTGTGCCGGCTTGTAGAAGTCGTGGCCCTTGAGAATCTCCACGACGTCGGCGATGGCGTCCTTGGACAGGAGCATGCCGCCGAGAACGGACTGCTCGGCATCGAGATCCTGGGGCGGCACTCGCTCGAAGGACGTACCTCCGCCGTCCCATTCGCCGCTGTCCCGACCACGGTCGTGCTGCTCGTCGCGGCCCCGGCCCCCGTCGCCGCGTCGGCGGGAGGCAGGCAGGCGATCGCTTGGACCGCTGTTGGCCCAGGGATCGTCCAAGGGCTCGGAAATACTCACCGAGCCACCTCCTCCCGTCCGCCGCCGGGCGGACCTAGCCATGCCCTCTGTTCTACGGCACGGCACTGACAAATGAGAGGCCCAACTCCGGTTGGTGCACGTCGGTTTTGGGCTGTTTTCCCTGCCGACGAACGGAGCGGGCGCCGGACCACCGTAGGCCTGCGGGCACCGTCAGCCAATCTGGTTATCCACAGGCCATGTGGACGACGGCCCGGATGCTGTGGAGAACTCTGCAAAACCTGTGCACGACACGGTGGACAGCCCTGTGAACAAGCGACAGCCTCTTCCATTACGACCGCCTTGACCTGCACTTTTCTCATCCACCGGCTGTGCAGAAGAAAAACTTCCCCAGTCGGGCCAAGATCGCTTCGAACGGCGCACGAAAGACCCTGCACCCTGAAGCGGAGTAAGGGTTGAAAAAGCTTTGCATCTCTTACCTGTGGACGATTAGATTGGTGCTCATGACACAGGCTCCTGCGACCCCCAAGATCACCGGGCGACAGCACGATCGAGAGATCGTCGCGCTGGCCGTCCCGGCCTTCGGTGCACTTGTCGCCGAGCCCCTCTTCGTCATGGCGGACAGCGCGATCGTCGGCCATCTCGGAACGGCACAACTCGCCGGCCTGGGCGTCGCCTCGGCCCTTCTCACGACAGCAGTCAGCATCTTCGTCTTCCTCGCGTACGCCACCACCGCGGCCGTCGCCCGACGGGTCGGCGCCGGCGACCTCCAGGCCGCCATCCGGCAAGGCATGGACGGAATCTGGCTGGCGCTTCTGCTCGGCGCCGCCGTCATCGCCGCCGTACTGCCCACAGCACCGGCCCTGGTGGAGCTGTTCGGCGCCTCGGACAGTGCGGCCCCCTACGCGACCACCTATCTGCGCATCTCGTCCCTCGGCATCCCGGCCATGCTCGTCGTCCTCGCCGCAACCGGTGTGCTGCGCGGGTTGCAGGACACCAAGACACCACTCCGCGTCGCCATCGCCGGCTTTGTCGCCAACGGCGCCCTCAACGCGGGCCTCGTGTACGGCGCCGGGCTCGGCATTGCCGGCTCCGCCTGGGGAACCGTCATCGCGCAGTGCGGCATGGCAGCCGTCTACCTCATCGTGGTCGTCCGCGGAGCCCGCAGACACGGCGCCTCACTGCGTCCCGACGCATCTGGGATACGGGCCTCCGCTCAAGCCGGTGTTCCCCTCCTGGTCCGCACGCTGTCACTGCGGGCGATCCTGATGATCGCCACAGCTGTCGCCGCCCGACTCGGCGACGCCGACATGGCTGCACACCAGATCATCCTGTCTCTGTGGAGCCTGCTCGCCTTCGCCCTCGACGCCATCGCCATCGCCGGTCAGGCCATCATCGGACGCCATCTGGGCGCCGAGGACAGCCGGGGTGCTCGCGATGCCTGCCGCCGCATGGTGCAGTGGGGAATCGCGGTGGGTGCCGTCCTCGGTGTCCTGGTAGTAGTCGCCCGGCCGGTGTTCCTGCCACTGTTCACCAGCGACACCGTGGTCAAGGACGCCGCGCTGCCCGCACTGCTCGTGGTGGCTCTCTCCCAGCCGATCTGCGGCGTTGTCTTTGTCCTGGACGGCGTCCTGATGGGAGCCGGCGACGGCCCCTATCTGGCTCGGGCCATGGTGCTCACCCTTGCTGTCTTCGCCCCGTTGGCGTTGTTGGTTCCGGCGCTCGGCGGCGGCCTCACCACGCTGTGGGCGGCGATGACACTGATGATGACGGTGCGCATGCTGACCCTTTGGCTGCGGACCCGCTCGGGCCGCTGGATCGTCACAGGCGCCACCCGCTGACATGTTTCACGTGAAACCGGCGTTTCACGTGAAACATGGGCGGTCCCACGCCGTACCGGAGCACGAAGAAGGGGCCGCACCCTGCATGGGTGCCGCCCCTTCTCTCAGCTGTTCAGCCGAGCGCGGTGATCAGGCCGCGACAACCTCGATGTTGACCTTGGCGGCAACCTCGGGGTGCAGACGCACCGACGTCTCGTGAGCGCCCAGCGTCTTGATCGGCGCGCTCAGCTCAATGCGGCGCTTGTCGACCTCGGGGCCACCGGAGGCCTTGATCGCCGAGGCGATGTCGGCCGGGGTGACGGAACCGAAGAGACGACCGGCGTCGCCGGAGCGAACGGCCAGACGGACCTTGACGCCCTCGAGCTGGGCCTTCACCTGGTTGGCCTGCTCGATGGTCTGGATCTCGTGGATCTTGCGAGCTCGACGGATCTGCTCGACGTCCTTCTCACCACCCTTGGTCCAGCGGATGGCGAACTTCCGCGGGATCAGGTAGTTGCGAGCGTAACCGTCCTTGACGTCGACGACGTCGCCCGCGGCGCCGAGGCCGGAGACCTCGTGGGTGAGGATGATCTTCATGTTTCGGTCACCCTTCCCTTATCGCGCGGTGGAGGTGTAGGGCAGCAGCGCCATCTCACGGCTGTTCTTGACGGCCGTGGCGACGTCACGCTGGTGCTGCGTGCAGTTGCCGGTCACGCGGCGGGCACGGATCTTGCCGCGGTCGGAAATGAACTTCCGCAGCATGTTCGTGTCCTTGTAGTCCACGTACGTGACCTTGTCCTTGCAGAAAGCGCAGACCTTCTTCTTAGGCTTGCGCACAGGCGGCTTCGCCATGGTGTTTCTCCTGTGTGATCAAGAAGTTTGGGTACGACCCGCCCTCCGGCCAAAGGCCTAGAAGGGGGGCTCGTCCGAGTAGCCGCCGCCACCGCTGCCGGAGTTTCCACCCCAGCCGCCACCGCCGCCGCCCTGGTTGCCACCGGCGGGAGCGCCGGTCGCCCACGGGTCGTCGGCGGGAGCTCCGCCGCCCTGCTGGCCGCCGCCGGAGTTTCCACCCCAGCCGCCGCCACCCTGGCCGCCACCGCCGCCGTAACCGCCCTGGCCCTGCCCACCACGGCCGGCGGTCTTGGTGACCTTGGCCGTGGCGTTGCGCAGGCTGGCGCCGACTTCCTCGACGTCCAGTTCGTAGACCGTGCGCTTGACGCCCTCACGGTCCTCGTAGGACCGCTGCTTCAGCCGGCCCTGCACGATGACGCGCATGCCTCGCTGGAGCGACTCGGCGACGTTCTCCGCCGCCTGACGCCAGACCGAGCAGGTCAGGAAGAGGCTTTCGCCGTCCTTCCACTCGTTCGTCTGACGGTCGAAGGTGCGGGGGGTGGACGCGACACGGAACTTCGCGACCGCCGCACCGGAAGGGGTGAAGCGCAGCTCGGGGTCGTCGACAAGATTGCCGACGACCGTGATGACGGTCTCGCCTGCCATGGGGGAACCTCTCGGCGGGTTTGCTGCTGGCTGCTTTGTGGTGCTGCTACTCGGATCCCGAGATCAGCTGAGCGGGAGAGCTCAGTGGGTCTCGGGGCGGAGGACCTTGGTCCGGAGGACCGACTCGTTCAGGTTCATCTGGCGGTCGAGCTCCTTGACGACCGCAGGCTCGGCCTGCAGGTCGATGACCGAGTAGATGCCCTCGGGCTTCTTCTTGATCTCGTACGAGAGACGACGACGGCCCCAGGTGTCGACCTTCTCGACCTTGCCGTTGCCCTCACGGACGACGGTGAGGAAGTTCTCGATCAGGGGGGCGACAGCGCGCTCCTCCAGATCGGGGTCGAGGATGACCATCACCTCGTAGTGACGCATGTGGAACCCACCTCCTTTGGACTCAGCGGCCACGGTCGTTCCGTGGCAGGAGGGTCGTGATGCGTACGCAACGGTATCGGCCGCCACTGACAATCGGGGGTCGCGAGCGACATCCCCGGTCTGGCCTGGACGGTTCCCTGGCTCTGCCTGGGCAGACACCGGTGCAGACGCTACAGACTACCTGCACACCTGCTTCCGGTTGAAATCCGGCCGCGAGGACCGTCAATCTGTACACATCGGGTGTGCATGGCGCTACGATGCGCCGTCTTCCGCAGGAGGTGCCCCATGGCACAGGCATTGCGACCCAACACCGTCGGAGGCCTTTTCGCCACGGACGGAAAACCCCACCCCCTCCAGGACACGCTGCTCGCGGTGACCCTGGTTGTCGGCGTGACGGCGTTCGTGACGGGCTTCTTCCACAACCTGCACCTGCTCAGCTCCTGGGCCGGTCTGGTGGGGATCCTCACCGGTGCGTACGGCCAGTGGATCTCGGAAACGACCCGCGAGCGCTTCGGACTCATCCTGGGTCTGGGGGCCGCTGCGGTCGGCTTCTTCCTCGGCATGGCGCACGGCGGCCTCTTCGGCGGGGTCATCGGCTGAAGCCAGGGACACCGGCTCTCCAACTCCGGACAAAGCACCACTGAACGCCCCGGCGGCCAACAAGCCGGGGCGCAGCTTCCGTACGCCCAGTCGGGGCGCTCGCAAGGCGCAGTAGGCTTCGGCGCGAGAGCCGGAGCCCCTGTACCCATGGGGACACACCAGCCCGAGGAGCGCCCCGAATGAGCCTGACCCTGAGGACGATCAGCCGCGAGCAGCATCTGGCGTACATCCAGAGCCTGCCCTCGGCGAGCCACATGCAGGTTCCGGCCTGGGCCGATGTCAAGGCGGAGTGGCGCTCCGAGAGCCTCGGCTGGTTCGACGAACGCACCGGCGAGATGGTCGGTGCGGGCCTCGTCCTCTATCGCCAACTGCCCAAGATCAAGCGCTACTTGGCCTATCTGCCCGAAGGCCCGGTCATCAACTGGTTCGCACCGAACCTGACCGAATGGCTGGAACCGATGCTCGCGCACCTCAAGCAGCAGGGTGCCTTCTCCGTGAAGATGGGCCCGCCGGTGATCATCCGGCGCTGGGAGGCGGGCTCGATCAAGCAGGGCATCCAGAGCCCGGACGTGAAGCGGCTGCGTGACATCGAGGCCGACTTCATCGAGCCACGCGCCTTCGAGGTCGCCGACAAGCTGCGCCGTATGGGCTGGCAGCAGGGCGAGGACGGCGGGGCCGGCTTCGGCGACGTACAGCCCCGCTATGTCTTCCAGGTGCCGCTGGCCAACCGCTCCCTCGAAGAGGTGCACAAGAACTTCAACCAGCTGTGGCGCCGCAACATCAAAAAGGCCGAGAAGGCCGGCGTCGAGGTCGTCCAGGGCGGTTACCAGGACCTCGAGGAATGGCAGAGGCTGTACGAGATCACGGCCGTGCGTGACCATTTCCGGCCGCGCCCGCTGTCGTACTTCCAGCGCATGTGGACGGCTCTCAACACCGAGGACCCCAACCGCATGCGGCTGTACTTCGCCCGGCACAACGGCGTGAATCTGTCGGCGGCGACGATGCTGATCGTCGGCGGGCACGTCTGGTACTCCTACGGCGCCTCCGACAACATCGGCCGTGAGGTCCGGCCCTCGAACGCGATGCAGTGGCGGATGCTGCGCGACGCATACGCACTCGGCGCGACCGTCTACGACCTGCGCGGCATCTCCGACTCCCTGGACGAGACCGACCACCTCTTCGGCCTGATCCAGTTCAAGGTGGGCACGGGCGGCCAGGCCGCCGAGTACCTCGGCGAGTGGGACTTCCCGCTCAACAAGCTGCTCCACAAGGCGCTCGACATCTACATGTCGCGCCGCTGACGTCGCGTTCTTCGCTTCAATAGCTCCCATACCTCTGATACACCGCAGCCACGAGAAAGGTTCCAGGTCCGGCCATGGCGCTCACGCTCTACGTCGACACCGCGCGCTGGCGTGCGCACCACAAGCACGTGCAGGACCAGTTCCCAGGCCTTGTCCCGGTCTGTAAGGGCAACGGCTACGGCTTCGGGCACGAGCGGCTGGCGGAGGAGGCCACCCGGCTGGGCTCGGACGTCCTCGCCGTCGGCACCACGTACGAGGCCGCGCGCATCAAGGACTTCTTCGGCGGTGACCTGCTGGTGCTGACGCCGTACCGGCGCGGCGAGGAGCCCGTCCCGCTTCCCGACCGGGTCATCCGCTCGGTGTCGTCGGTGGACGGCGTGTACGGCCTCGTAGGAGCCCGTGTGGTCATCGAGGTGATGTCCTCGATGAAGCGGCACGGCATCAGCGCCCAGGACCTGCCGCAGCTGCACGCGGCCATTGAGAACATCCGCCTCGAGGGCTTCGCCATCCACCTGCCGCTGGACCGCACGGACGGCTCCGACGCCGTCGAGGAGGTCATCGGTTGGATGGACCACCTGCGTGCCGCCCGCCTGCCCCTGCACACGATGTTCGTCAGCCACCTCAAGGCCGACGAACTGCACCGGCTGCAGCAGCAGTTCCCGCAGACGCGCTTCCGAGCCCGCATCGGCACCCGGCTGTGGCTGGGGGACCACGAGGCCACCGAGTACCGTGGCGCGGTTCTGGACGTCACGCGGGTCGCCAAGGGGGACCGTTTCGGCTATCGCCAGCAGAAGGCCGCCTCCGACGGCTTCCTGGTGGTCGTGGCGGGCGGCACGTCGCACGGGGTGGGTCTGGAGGCCCCGAAGGCGCTGCACGGCGTCATGCCGCGTGCGAAGGGCGTCGCGCGGGCCGGCCTCGCCACGGTGAACCGGAACCTTTCTCCGTTCGTCTGGGGCGGGAAGCAGCGCTGGTTCGCGGAGCCGCCGCACATGCAGGTCTCCATCCTGTTCGTGCCGGCGGACGCACCCGAACCGAAGGTCGGGGAGGAGCTGGTGGCCCATCTGCGGCACACCACCACGCAGTTCGACCGCCTCGTCGACCGCTGAGCGAAGGCGTCAGCCAACCAAAAGGCCGTACACGGCAGCTCCGTGTACGGCCATTTCGCGCATCGAGCGAGGCGGTCTCTCTTCGGGCACCCGCCGTCACCGACGTCTGTTCGCTCAGAGCGAACCGTCGGTGGAAGGTGCCCCTTCTCGGCTGCCCCACTCCACCTGCGGCCCGTCGAAGTGGGCCGCGTGCCGCGGCGGATGGGCCGCAGCGCCAAGAGCGAAGACGTCCTCCGCGCCGTCGAGCACACCCCCAGACGGGTCGTCGTCCCCGGCCCGGCGCACCGGATCCCGCTCCGGCATGAGGATGTCGCGCACGACGACACCGCACAGATAGAGCGTCCCCAGCAGGTGCACGCCGATGGCCCAGTGGTAGCCGTCCTGCGGCAGCCCCTTGTGAGCGTCGCCGCTGGTCGTGTACGCGAGATACATCCAGATGCCCAGGAAGTACGCGACCTCGCACGCCTGCCAGATCAGGAAGTCCCGCCACTTCGGCCGGGCCAGCACAGCGAGCGGGACCAGCCACAGGACGTACTGCGGGGAGTAGACCTTGTTGGTGAGGATGAACGCCGCGACGATCAGGAAGGCGAGCTGGGCGAAGCGCGGGCGACGCGGAGCGGTCATCGTGAGCACGGCAAGACCCACGAAACACAGCACCACCAGCGCCGTGGCCAGATTGTTGACGGTGTCGGTGCTGAGCGGATCGGTCGAGTTCTGAGCCATGATCAGCCAGAACGACCCGAAGTCCACGCCCCGGTCGTGGCTGAACTTGTAGAACTGCGACCAGCCGTCCCAGGCGAAGAGCATCACCGGCAGGTTCACGACGAACCAGGCGACGACTGTCCCTGCCACGGCCTTGCCGAAGTCCCGCCACTTTCCCGCACGCCAGCACAGCAGGAACAGCGGGCCGAGCAGGAACACGGGATAGAGCTTGGCCGCCGTGGCAAGCCCCAGGAGGACACCGAACGCGAGTGGGCGGCTCCGGGACCACATCAGCATCGCCGCGGCCGTGAGAGCGACCGCCAGCAGGTCCCAGTTGATGGTGGCGGTCAGCGCGAAGGCGGGCGCCAGGGCGACCAGCAGTCCGTCCCAGGGGCGCCGGGCGTGCGTACGGGTCACGCAGACCGCGATCACGGCCGCGCACACCATCAGCATCCCGGCGTTGACCATCCAGTACCACTGCTCCTGGTCCTGGATGCTGCCGCTGCCCGGCGTGAGCCAGGAGGCGACTTCCATGAACACCCCGGTCAGCACGGGGTACTCGAGGTACGGCATGTCGCCGGAGAGCTTGTCGAAGTAGGGCACAAGCCCGTCGGCGAAACCGCGCCCCTGATAGAGATGCGGAATATCCGAGTAGCACGCCTTCGTGTACTGCGAGCTGGCGCCGAAGAACCAGGCGCCGTTGTAGCAGGGCGCCTTCTGGATCAGTCCGAGGGCGAACATGCCGATCGCCACGAGCGCGACGACCCGCACCGGAGTCCACCAGGACGTCCCGAGCAGGGCGCGCCGTCCGAGGGGGCCGCCGATCAGCTCGCTGCCGGACGCGGCGACCTCGTCCTCCTTGGTCGGCCGCACCGGGTCCTGCTCGTGCACGCTCGCTTGCGTCGATTCTGCGCTGGCCATGCCGCACATCCTGCCGTACGTGTCTAGGAATACGCCGAGGGCCGCCGCAACCACTCAGGTGCGGCGGCCCCTGTTTCACGTGAAACATCGACATGTTTCACGTGAAACGCCCGTGTCGGGTGCTGCGACGACTAGCCGGCCGGGCCTCCGAAGAGCCCGCCGTTGCCGTTGCCTCTGCTGTTGCCGGTCCCGGACGTGTCCGTGGCCGTCGGCGTGGGGGTCACGCCCCCGTCGGTGCCACCGGTGTCCGTACCGCCGGTGTCCGTGCACTGCCAGCTGAACTTGCAGGACTGGCTCGGTGAGGGAGACGGGCTCGTCAAGGTCTCACTGGGCGTCGGACTCGGCGACGGGCTCGTAAGGGTCGCAGTGGGCGTCGGAACGGCCGTCGGGCTGGGCGCGGCGTTGACGATCGTGCCAATCGGCTCCGGCGTCGGGAAGTCCTTCACCGGCTCGTTCTTCAGCGCCTCCGCCATGTAGTCGTGCCAGATTTCAGCCGGGAACGAGGCACCGTGGATCTTCTTCTGCCCGCCCGTCCCATACATCTCCAGGAAGGTGCGGTTCTTCTCCGACTCGTCGTCGTTGTAGCGGAACATCGTGATCGACGTGGACAGCTGCGGGGTGTAACCCACGAACCAGGCGGACTTGTTGCCGTCGGTGGTACCCGTCTTGCCGGCCACCTGCCGCCCGGGCAGTTGGGCGGCGGTACCCGTGCCCTTGTCGACCACGGTCTTCAGCACGTCGGTGACGTTGTCGGCGACCTTGGACGTGAAGGCCTCGTTGGGCTTGTCCTCATGGGTGTAGATCGTGCCGTCCTTGCTCTCGACCTTCGTGACGGAGAACGGATCACGATGCTCGCCGCTGGCCGCGAAGGTGGCGTAAGCACCCGCCATGCGGATAGCGCTCGGGTCGGAAATACCGATGGAGAAGGACGGGTAGTTGGTACCGGCCAGGCTGTTCTCCTTCAGGCCGGCATCCATGGCCGCCTCCTTCACCTTGTCCAGCCCGACGTCCATGCCGAGCTGCACATAGGCGGAGTTCACCGACTCCCGCATCGCCTCACGCAGGTCGATCTGGTACTTGGGCGGACTGCCGTACGACTCGTTGCCGTCGTTGGTCTGCAGCCACTCCTCGCCCTTCTCGTTCTTCCAGACCGTCTTGTCGTAGTCCTCGATCTTGAGCTTGTTCTTGCCGCTGTACAGGCTCTTCGGAGAGACCGGGGTGCGTTCGTCCTGCGCCTGCTCCGGTCCGAGGCTCCTGTCCCTCACGCCCCACTTCATCGCCGCCGCCAGAACGAACGGCTTGAACGTCGAACCGACCTGGGCGCCGGTGACGTCGGCGTTGTTGGTGAAGTGCTTGGTGGCGTCCTCGCCGCCGTAGATGGCCTTGATTGCGCCAGTCGTCGGGTCCACGGAAGCACCGCCGAACTGGACGTGGGTGTCCGTCTTGGGGCGATCCTTGGGCTTGATATTGGCCTTCTGGACGTTCTTGACCGAAGTCTCGAGCTCCTTGACCTTGTTCTTGTCGAAGGTCGTGTAGATCGAGTAGCCGCCCCGCTGCAGGTCGTTGGCGGTGATGTTGGTGTTGTTGATCAGATACGCCTTCGCCAGGTCCACGAGGTAGCCGATCTGGCCGGCGAGCTGGGTGTTCGACCGTGGGTTCTTCACGTCGGGGAGCGTGGTGTACTTCGCTCGGGTCGCCGCGTCCAGGTGGTGGTACTGGACCATCTTGTCGAGGGTGTTCTGCATCTGGCGCAGCGCCCGCTTGCTGTTGGCCTCCTGGGTGGCCGCCGGGTCGATGGAGGTGGCGCCCGCCGGGTCGTAGTACGTGGCGCCCTTGAGCATCGCCGCCAGGAACGCGCACTCGCCCGGGTTCAGCTGGACGGAGTTCTTGTTGAAGTACGCACGGGCGGCCGCCTGGATGCCGTAGGCGTTGCGCCCGTAGTACGCGGAGTTCAGGTAGCCCTGCATGATCTCGTCCTTCGAGACCGTGGCGCCCACCTTTATGGAGATGAAGATCTCCTTGAACTTACGCGTGATCGTCTGTGACTGGTCGTCCAGCCGTGCGTTCTTGACGTACTGCTGGGTGATGGTGGAACCACCCTGCGTCTCGCCGCCCCGAGCCATGTTGAACACGGCGCGGGCGATGCCCTTCGGGTCGATGCCGCTGTCGGTGTAGAAGGTCTTGTTCTCCTGCGAGACGACGGCGTACTGCATCGCCTTGGGGATCTGCGAGAGGTTGACGATCTGGCGGTTCGTCTCACCACCCGTGGCGACCATCTCGGTCTTGTCGGACCAGTAGAAGACGTTGTTCTGCGCCTTCGCGGTGTCGGCGACGTTCGGGACGCTCACCATCGCGTACCCGATGCCCGCCACGGCCACCAGGCTTCCGATGAAGCCGATGAAAAGGCCCGCCACCAGCTTCCACGACGGCACCCAGCGCGCCACGCCGTACTTGCCCGCGCGCGGATAGTCGATCAGACGCTTCCTGCCGGGATCGGGTGCTCGCCCTCTGCCCCGCCCCGGCCCGCTGGGGCCGCCAGGTCGTCCGCCGCGGCCGGGGTCGGCCGCTCTGCGACGGCCGCCTCCGCTTCTCTGTGCCGCGCGGCGGGCTTCGGCGCGGCCGCCGTACGACCGCTCCTCGTCAGTCGACCCCTGGCCCAGTCCGTAATCGGCCGGGGACCCGGTTGCGCCTCGCGGTGCCGCGCGGCGGCCGGAGGACGAGCCGGACTGGCCGCGTCGGGCCGCGGCACGTCCGCCTCCCTGCGGCTGCGGCGGTTTGCGACGGTGCTCGCTCATCGAAGGACTACTCCTCGGGCAGGCGCACCTTTGCGCGCCTGGAAACGGCGGCTGGTTTCCGGTCCCCCCGAAGTACGGATGTGGTCGATCCCGCATTCACCCGTACCGCGCCGGGAGCCATGACGCCCCCTGGCGTCACTCGGCTCCCGGTGGTTTGCATGCCGCACAGACTACGCACCGCCAAAACCCACTGAGCCCCAGAGTTCACCCCAAATCAGGCAACTTGCCTCGGATGAATAAGTGATGTGATCCCGTTCACCGTCTCCCCACTTGTCGCATCCGGAAGGCCGTTCTATCGTCGTGATGTATCGAGTCGATACATCGGAGCGAGATAGGGCAGGAGGCGAGCGGATGAGCCGGCGTTCCGGGATCCTTGAGTTCGCCGTACTCGGCCTGCTCCGCGAGTCCCCGATGCACGGCTATGAGCTGCGGAAACGACTCAATACATCACTGGGTGTGTTCCGTGCGTTCAGCTACGGAACGCTCTATCCCTGCCTCAAGACGCTGGTCGCCAACGGCTGGTTGATCGAAGAGCCGGGACACACCCCCGAGGACGCCCTCGCAGCGCCACTCGCCGGGCGTCGCGCCAAGATCGTCTACCGGTTGACGGCGGAAGGTAAGGAGCACTTCGAGGAGCTGCTCTCGCAGACGGGCCCCGACGCGTACGAGGACGAGCACTTCGCCGCCCGCTTCGCCTTCTTCGGGCAGACGTCGCGCGACGTGCGCATGCGCGTGCTGGAGGGCCGCCGCAGCCGGCTGGAGGAACGCCTGGAGAAGATGCGCGCCTCCCTCGCGCGCACCCGGGAGCGCCTCGACGACTACACGCTTGAGCTCCAGCGCCACGGGATGGAGTCCGTGGAGCGCGAAGTGCGCTGGCTGAACGAGCTCATCGAGAGCGAGCGGGCCGGACGGGACCTGAAGGGTCCCGCCTCCGGGGGGTCCGCTCAGCAGAACAACACATCTGGAGCGCCGGGCGTCCTGCCCCGTCCCGGGGACACCCCCGGGACGGATACGCCCGACGACACCGTCACGTGAGAGCCCAGTCAGGGCCTCACTCGTACACACAGGGAGCAACCGGAATGGGTTCGGTTCGCGTAGCCATCGTCGGTGTGGGCAACTGCGCCGCGTCGCTGGTTCAGGGAGTCGAGTACTACAAGGACGCCGACCCGGCGTCCAAGGTCCCCGGCCTGATGCACGTCCAGTTCGGCGACTACCACGTCCGTGACGTCGAGTTCGTCGCCGCCTTCGACGTCGACGCGAAGAAGGTCGGCCTCGACCTCGCGGACGCCATCGGCGCCTCCGAGAACAACACCATCAAGATCTGCGACGTGCCCACCTCCGGTGTCACCGTCCAGCGCGGCCACACCCTCGACGGTCTCGGCAAGTACTACCGCCAGACCATCGAGGAGTCGGACGCCGAGCCCGTCGACGTCGTCCAGGTCCTCAAGGACAAGCAGGTCGACGTGCTCGTCTGCTACCTGCCCGTGGGCTCCGAGGACGCGGCGAAGTTCTACGCCCAGTGCGCCATCGACGCCAAGGTCGCCTTCGTCAACGCCCTTCCGGTCTTCATCGCCGGCACCAAGGAGTGGGCGGACAAGTTCACTGAGGCGGGCGTCCCGATCGTCGGTGACGACATCAAGTCGCAGGTCGGCGCCACCATCACGCACCGTGTCATGGCGAAGCTGTTCGAGGACCGGGGCGTCATCCTGGACCGCACGATGCAGCTGAACGTCGGCGGCAACATGGACTTCAAGAACATGCTCGAGCGCGAGCGCCTGGAGTCCAAGAAGATCTCCAAGACGCAGGCCGTCACCTCCCAGATCCCCGACCGGGACCTCGGCGAGAAGAACGTCCACATCGGCCCGTCCGACTACGTCGCCTGGCTGGACGACCGCAAGTGGGCCTACGTCCGCCTCGAGGGCCGCGCCTTCGGTGACGTCCCGCTGAACCTGGAGTACAAGCTCGAGGTCTGGGACTCCCCGAACTCCGCGGGTGTCATCATCGACGCTCTGCGCGCCGCGAAGATCGCCAAGGACCGCGGCATCGGCGGCCCGATCCTGTCGGCCTCCAGCTACTTCATGAAGTCCCCGCCGGTCCAGTACTTCGACGACGAGGCCCGCGAGAACGTCGAGAAGTTCATCAAGGGTGAGGTCGAGCGCTAAGCGCCGGCACAACCGCTCCTGCCAGGGCGTCGAGGGTCCCCGGGTTGCCCGCCCGGGGACCCTCCCCGTATGTGAGGCTGTGCCCCATGGCCGTCGTCCGTGATCTGCGCACTCTGCTGCGCTTCGCGAACTTCCGGCGCCTGCTTGCCGTACGCCTGCTCTCCCAGGGCGCCGACGGCGTCTACCAGGTCGCACTCGCCGCCTACGTCGTCTTCTCGCCGGAGAAACAGACCTCGGCCACCGCGATCGCCTCCGCCATGGCGGTCCTGCTGCTCCCGTACTCCCTGGTGGGCCCCTTCGCAGGCGTCCTCCTGGACCGCTGGCGCCGCCGCCAGGTCTTCCTCTACGGCAACCTGCTGCGCGCCCTGCTGGCGTCGGCGACAGCCGTCCTGATCCTCAGTCACGCCCCGGAGTGGCTCTTCTACACCTCCGCGCTGTGCGTGACCGCGGTCAACCGCTTCGTCCTCGCGGGACTCTCCGCCGCACTGCCGCGCGTCGTCGACGCCGAGCGCCTGGTGATGGCCAACTCCCTTTCCCCGACTGCCGGTACGCTCGCCGCGACCGCGGGCGGCGGTCTCGCCTTCGTCGTACGGCTGGTGGTGGCGGACTCCGACGCCGCCGTGGTCCTGCTGGGCGCCTTCCTGTACCTGTGCGCGGCGCTCGCATCGCTGCGCCTGGCACCGGAACTGCTGGGCCCGGAGGCCGAGTTGGTGCAGCCGAGACTGGTCACGGCCATCACCGGCACGGCCCGCGACCTGACGGCAGGTGTACGACACCTCGCCGCACCGCCGCGCCGGGAGGCCGCCTGGGCACTCGTCACGATGACCCTGATGCGGTTCTGCTACGGCGCGCTGCTGGTCATGCTGTTGATGCTGTGCCGGTACACGTTCGCCTCGACCACGGACGACGGACTGCGTCTGCTGGGGCTGGCGTTGGGGACTTCCGCCGCCGGCTTCTTCGCGGCGGCCGTGGTGACGCCCTGGGGTGCGGGACGCCTAGGGCCGGGCCGCTGGATCGTGGTGTGCGCCGCGGCGGCCGCCGTCCTGGAACCTGCCCTCGGTCTTCCGTTCGCCACCGCTCCGATGCTGGTCGCGACACTCGTCCTCGGCCTCACCACCCAGGGCGCGAAGATCGCGACAGACACGCTCGTGCAGTCCTCGGTGGACGACGGCTTCCGGGGCCGGATCTTCTCCGTCTACGACGTCCTGTTCAACGTCGCCTTCGTCGGCGCCGCGGCGGTGGCCGCGCTGATGCTGCCACCGGACGGCCGCTCCGTGCCGCTGGTGGTCACAGTCGCCGTGGTCTACGGGGTGGTTGCTGGGGCTATGGCCCGCTTTGAACGCCGGTAAGTGTCACATCAAGGCCACAGAGTCCCTTCTGGTCACAGAAGTGTCAGTGGCAGCCGATAACTTACCGGGGTCTTACGCGGCTCTTATGCAGTCCGCTCACCAACTCTTCGGGGGGACCTTCAAGTGACCACTCCGCCCCAGGGCCAGAACCCTTTCGCACAGGGTCAGCAGCCCTACGGCCAGCCCCAGGGCCAGGCACCGTACCCGCCTCAGGGCTCGGCACCTTATCCGCCCCAGGGCGGCTACCCGCAGCAGCCGGGTCAGCCCGGGTTCCCCCAGCAGGCCACCGCGCCGTACGCGCCGATTCCTCCGCAGCGGCCGAAGCGCGGCATCAAGCAGTACCTGCGTATCGGGGTGGTCATTGTGGCCCTCATAGCCGCCGGAGTCGGCTACTTCGCGAGCCGCCATGACCCCGACACCGCCAAGGTCGGCGACTGCATGAGCATCAGCAACCCGGAGAGCACCACCGACCCGGGCCTGAAGGTCGTGGACTGCAGCAGTCCGAAGGCCAAGTACAAGGTCGCCCAGAAGAAGAGCGACGACTCCGGCTGTGACCGCAACAAGTACGCCGAGTACACGGAGACCGGCAGGACCGACTTGACCCTCTGTCTCACGCCGTACTCCGCCAAGTAGCAGGGGGTCGCCCGCGCGCTCGGGGCGGTGTTTCACGTGAAACACCGCCCCTGCCGCGCATCTCGGGGGTCATGTTTCACGTGAAACATGACCCCGTTTCACGGCCTCAGCTCTGCCCAGCCCACCATTCCTTGAGCGCCGACACCGCCGCATCGTGCTCCATCGGCCCGTTCTCCAGTCGCAGCTCCAGCAGGAACTTGTACGCCTGACCGATGGCCGGTCCCGGGCCGATCCCCAGGATCTCCATGATCTGATTGCCGTCGAGGTCGGGACGGATCGCGTCCAGTTCCTCCTGCTCCTGGAGCTGGGCGATGCGCTCCTCCAGCCCGTCGTACGCCCGCGACAGCGCCGCCGCCTTGCGCTTGTTCCGCGTCGTGCAGTCCGAGCGCGTCAGCTTGTGGAGGCGGTCGAGGAGAGGACCGGCGTCACGGACATAGCGGCGGACCGCCGAGTCCGTCCACTCGCCGGTGCCATAGCCATGGAAACGCAGGTGGAGTTCGACCAGACGCGAGACGTCCTTCACCAGCTCGTTGGAGTACTTGAGAGCCGTCATACGCTTCCTGGTCATCTTCGCCCCGACCACCTCGTGGTGATGGAACGAGACCCGGCCGTCCTGCTCGAAGCGGCGAGTGCGCGGCTTGCCGATGTCGTGCAGCAGCGCCGCCAGGCGGAGAGTCAGGTCCGGACCGTTCTCTTCCAGCGCGATCGCCTGCTCAAGGACGATCAGCGTGTGCTCGTAGACGTCCTTGTGCCGATGGTGCTCGTCACGTTCCAGCCGCAGGGCCGGCAGCTCCGGGAGCACATGGTCCGCGAGACCGGTCTCGACCAACAGCGTCAAACCCTTGCGCGGGTTCGCGGAGAGGATCAGCTTGTTCAGCTCGTCCCGTACCCGCTCGGCCGAGACGATCTCGATGCGGCCGGCCATCTCCTCCATGGCCGTCACGACCTCGGGAGCCACTTCGAAGTCGAGCTGCGCGGCGAAGCGTGCGGCCCGCATCATCCGCAGGGGATCGTCGGAGAAGGAGGCCTCAGGAGTGCCCGGGGTGCGCAGGACACGCGCAGCGAGGTCCTCCCGTCCGCCGTGCGGGTCGATGAACTTCTTCTCCGGAAGCGCGAGGGCCATCGCGTTGACGGTGAAGTCGCGCCGGACGAGGTCTTCCTCGATGGAGTCGCCGTACGACACCTCGGGCTTGCGCGAGGTCCGGTCGTAGGCCTCCGACCGGTAAGTCGTCACCTCGATCTGGAAGCCGTCCTTCTGAGCGCCGACCGTCCCGAAGGCGATGCCCACCTCCCACACGGCGTCCGCCCACG
Source organism: Streptomyces sp. NPDC049541 (assembly GCF_044465725.1). Taxonomy (NCBI): domain Bacteria; kingdom Bacillati; phylum Actinomycetota; class Actinomycetes; order Kitasatosporales; family Streptomycetaceae; genus Streptomyces; species Streptomyces sp. NPDC049541. Next base: position 232,094 of record NZ_JBITLY010000003.1, read on the forward strand.
GACGGACGATCTTGAGGACGTCCTCGGGACGGGCGTCGGTCGTGAAGTCGAGGTCGTTGCCGAGCCGGCCCAGCAGCGCGTCCCGGACCGAGCCGCCGACCAGGGCGAGCGAGAACCCGGCCTCCTGGAAACGGCGGGCGAGGTCCTCGGCGACAGGATCCACCCGCAGCGGTTCACTCGGCACGCGGTGCGGCTCCTGACTCGGGGCACTGAGGTTGGCTTCGTTGACGTTCGGCACAACAGAAGAGGGTACGTGGCCCGGGCGCCCGCAAGCGCCTCCATTAAACGTCCACGAACACTTCAGTAGAGAGGTGCACAAACCCTGCTCTTGGGCGTACAGGTCGCACTTCTCTTTATACGTGCAGATAAAGGACAGGTCGGCGCCGGCTCCCGATCTTGTGCGGCAGTCCGCGGCACTTCCCCTCAGCGGGCATCGTTACCATGCGTGGACGCACATTCCGACGACCACTGACGACGACGAGGGACGGACGAGCGCGTGGCCGAGGCGGCAGACTTCCAGGGGACGATTCCCTCACCTGCCCGCCGGTGGCTGCGGCGCACCGGAGCACTGCTCGCTGGAGCGCCTCTGCTGGCCGGTCTCCTCCAGCTGCCCTCCGCGGCTTCCGCGAACGCGGCTGGTCAGACCGCCGCGCAGGACGCCTCAGGTTCGGGCTCGGTGTCCGTCGCCCTCGACTCGCTCAGCCCCGAGGTCCCCACGGACGGGGACACGCTGACCGTGTCGGGCACCGTGACCAACAACGGCAAGCAGACGGTCACCGGCGCCCACGTGGGACTGCGCGTGGGCCCTGAACTGAACACGCGCTCGGCCGTCGCGGACGTCGCCCAGGACAGTGACAGCCTCCAGGGCGCGACCGGCTCGGAGATCGGCGGCAAGTACGTCGAGAAGTTCTCCCAGCTCACTCCGGGGGTCGCCGAGCCCTTCAGCATCTCGGTGCCGGTCGACAAGCTGAACCTCGATGACGACGGGGTCTACCAGTTCGCCGTCTCGCTGTCCGGCCAGACTGCCGCGCAGCAGTGGGACCAGGTCCTCGGAATCCAGCGGACCTTCCTGCCCTGGCAGCCCGACGAGGCCGGCACCAAGACGAAGACGACCTTTCTGTGGCCGCTGGTGTCCACCGTCCACATGACGGCGGAGACAGGCTCGAACGAGCAGCAGACACCGGTCTTCCTCAATGACGACCTCGCCAAGGAGATCTCTCCGGGCGGCCGCCTGGACGAGATGCTGTCCCTGGGCGAGAGCCTCGACGTCACCTGGGTGATCGACCCGGATCTGCTGGCCTCGGTCGACGCGATGACCCGCAGCTATCGGGTCCGGGCCGCCGGCAACACCACCACGGCGGGCACGCACCAGGCGGTCGCCAAGCAGTGGCTCGCCGAGCTGCAGAAGGCGGTGGCTGACAAGGAGGTCGTCGCGCTGCCCTTCGCCGACCCGGACCTCGCCTCCCTCGCCCACAACGGCACGAGCGTGACCGGTTCCCTCAGCCACCTCAAGGAGGCCACGGACGTCGTCGCCAACACGGTGGAGCCGATCCTCCACGTGAAACCGAGCACGGACTTCGCCTGGCCCGTGGACGGCGCCGTCGACCCGTCGATCGTGAAGGTCGCCACCTCCGCCGGCGCCGACCAGGTCATCGCGCGCAGCGACAGCCTCCAGGAGACCGGCGGCCTGTCCTACACCCCCTCCGCGGCACGCCCGATCGGCGGCGGCACCACGGCGGTGGTCGCGGACGCCCGCCTGTCGGAAGCGTTCGAGGGCGACCTCACGACGGCCTCCGACAGCACGCTCGCCGTGCAGCAGTTCCTGGCCCAGAGCCTGGCGCTCAACCTCCAGACGAACAAGCAGCGCAGCATCGTCGTCGCTCCGCAGCGCATGCCCACCACCCACCAGGCCCAGGCCATGGCCGACGCACTGTCGGCCCTCGAGGGCGGCAACTGGTCCGAGGTCCAGAAGCTCACGGCGGCCGCGCATGCCAAACCGGACCCGGGTGCCACGACGAAGGTGCCGTCGACGTCCGCGTATCCGTCCTCCCTGCGCAAGCAGGAGCTGCCGCGCTCGGCCTTCGAGGAGATCGCGACCACACAGGACGAACTCGACAACTTCAAGGTGATCCTCAGCGACGAGTCTCGCGTGGTGACCCCCTTCGGGCGGGCCATGAACCGCGGGATGTCCACGTCGTGGCGGGGCAACGCGGCCGCCGCGGCGAGCTTCCGCAACGACGTCGACAACCACCTCACCGATCTCACCGGCCAGGTCAAGCTGATCGACAAGTCCGACACCAAGCTCTCCGGGCGCAGCGCCACCATCCCCGTGACCGTCCAGAACAACCTGGTACAGGGTGTCCAGCACCTGACGCTGCGCCTCACCTCGACGAGCCCCACCCGCCTCCAGATCGGCGGCCACGCCTACCAGGAACAGCCCGTCACGGTCTCCGGCGGGCACAGCCAGACGGTGAAGTTCACCACGACGGCCAAGGCCAACGGCCAGGCCACGGTGGTCGCCCAGCTGTACACGGAGGACGGCCAGGAATACGGCCACGCCGTCACCTTCGACGTCAAGGTCACCGAGTTCACGGCCACCGTGATGCTGGTCATCGGCGGCGGCTTCCTCCTGCTCGTCCTCGCCGGCTTCCGGATGTACACGCAGCGCAAGCGCGCGGCTGCCCGTGAGGCCGAGGAGGGCGGTCCCGACGAGGCCGGCGAGCCCGCCGAGGACCCGAAGAACCCCGAGGGTCCCGAAGACCGTCTCAAGGAGGAGTCCGGCACCGACGCCCGGGCAGACGACCCTGAGCAGCAGAGTGACCCGACACCGGACACCGCACCGGAAAGCACCGACCCGTCCGGCACGGGTGAGAGAGTGGACCGTTGAGGATGTCGTGGCCGGTGGGCCCGGGACGATGAGGTGGGGTAACCATGAACGCGCCGTACGACGGTGACCGCGGCCAGGCCGCGGGCAGCTCGGGCCCCCCCGAGGGCCCGCTGCCCGAGCACGGCCAGGTACCGCCGCAGCCCCCCGCGGACGCGTACCTCCAGGACGCCTACGACCAGGACCCCTACCGGGCGCAGGACCTCTCCGCGCAGGACCCCGTCGCCGAGGCCCTGTACGACCGTGCCGCCCACCCCCCGCCGCCCCCGGGGGCCTACCAGCCGCAGCAACCGCTGTACTCCCAGCCCCCTCAGTCCCCGCACGCCCCCGACTCCCGTGTCTGGGCCCAGACACCGGCGCCGGAACCGGACGGGCCGAGCCAGTACCTGCCGTACGGCGACGACCCCCGCACCACCCAGTACGTGGGCGTCGACGACCTGGTCACCCGGGCGGGCGAGGAGCGCCACGAGCCGGACGCCTTCGCGCATCTCTTCCGGGACCAGCAGCAGAACGGCGGATACCCTCCGTCGGATCCCCCGTCCGTGCCTGGTCCGGCGGCCGCACCGGGAGCGTCCTCGCCGTCCCCGCAGCACCAGGCTCCGGCGGCGCCCACGCCCGCGACCGACCAGACCATGAACCTCGGCACCACGCCGCCCGCAGCTCCGGTGCCCTCCGCAGCTCCTGTGGCCCCGGCGAAGAAGGGCGGGGGCCTGCTCAAGTCGAGCGCCGTGATGGCCGCGGGCACGATGGTCTCCCGCCTCACCGGCTTCATCCGCTCCGCACTGATCGTCTCGGCGCTGGGTGTCGGTCTGCTCGGTGACACCTTCCAGGTCGCCTACCAGCTGCCCACGATGATCTACATCCTGACCGTCGGCGGCGGCCTCAACTCGGTGTTCGTGCCACAGCTCGTCCGTGCCATGAAAGAGGACGAGGACGGTGGTGAGGCCTACGCCAACCGTCTGCTGACCCTGGTCATGGTGGCGCTGGGCGCCCTCACGGTCCTCGCGGTCCTCGGGGCGCCGCTCCTGATCCGCCTGCTGTCGGACTCGGTGGCCAGCGACCCTGCGGCCAACGAGGTGGGCGTCACCTTCGTCCGCTACTTCCTGCCCTCGATCTTCTTCATGGGCGTCCATGTGGTGATGGGCCAGATCCTCAACGCCCGTGGGAAGTTCGGCGCCATGATGTGGACGCCGGTCCTGAACAACATCGTCATCATCGTGACTCTCGGCATGTTCATGTGGGTGTACGGCACAGCGGCCGACTCCGGCATGAAGGTCACGAACATCCCGCCGGACGGCCAGCGGCTCCTCGGTATCGGTGTGCTGCTCGGTCTCGTCGTCCAGGCGCTGGCGATGATCCCGTATCTGCGCGAGACCGGGTTCCGGCTGCGGCTGCGGTTCGACTGGCGGGGCCACGGCCTCGGCAAGGCCGTGACGCTCGCCAAGTGGACCGTCCTGTTCGTCCTCGCCAACCAGGCCGGCGCGATCGTCGTCTCACAGCTGTCCACCTCGGCCGGCAAGGCCTCACCCGTCGACGGCACCGGCTTCGCCGCCTACGCCAACGCCCAGCTGATCTGGGGCCTGCCACAGGCCATCATCACCGTCTCCCTGATGGCCGCCCTGCTGCCGCGCATCTCGCGCTCGGCGGCGGAGGACGACAGCGGCGCCGTCCGCGACGACATCTCCCAGGGCCTGCGCACCACGGCCGTCGCCATCGTGCCGATCGCCTTCGGCTTCCTCGCCCTCGGCATCCCGATGTGCACGCTGATCTTCGGCTCCTCCGGCATCAGCGAGGCCACCAACATGGGCTTCATGCTGATGGCGTTCGCCCTTGGCCTGATCCCGTACTCCGTGCAGTACGTCGTCCTGCGGGCGTTCTACGCCTACGAGGACACCCGGACACCCTTCTACAACACGGTCATCGTGGCCGCGGTCAACGCCGGCGCCTCCGCGCTGTGTTATGTCGCCCTGCCGCCCCGCTGGGCCGTGGCCGGCATGGCCGCCTCGTACGGCCTCGCGTACGCGATCGGTGTCGGCGTCGCCTGGAACCGGCTGCGCAAGCGGCTCGGCGGCGACCTGGACGGCGCCCGCGTCCTGCGGACGTACGCCAGGCTCTGCATCGCCTCGGTGCCCGCAGCGGCCCTCAGCGGCGCCGCCTGCTACGAGATCGGCCACACGCTCGGCCAGGGCGTCCTCGGCTCCCTCGCGGCCCTGCTGGCAGGCGGCGCGGTGCTGCTCGGGATCTTCTTCCTGGCCGCCCGAAAGATGCGCATCGAGGAGCTGAATTCACTGGTCGGCATGGTCCGCGGGCGTCTGGGGCGCTGACACAGGGGTACGCGCACAACCATCGTCCGCCACCGCGTGTCGTGCATAGCGGCGGACTGTGGGCACAATTGGTTTCGGCGTCGGACAGCGCGCACGGGTGTTGGCCGGCGCGCATTGAATGGGGAGGCAGGAACGACGGTGGCGGAACGGAGCACGGCTGCCGTCGACGTGGCAGACAACAGCGGCGACGAACCGCTGACCGCGGAGGCGGACCAGTCCACGGCCGACGGGGTGGCCCAGAATCGGGAGCGGGACACGGAGATCGACGAGGCACAGGGGAGTGGCGGGACGGAAGGTCCCGGGAAGGCCTCACCGCCCGAGCTGCACAGTGGCCACAAACTCGCCAGACGGTACCGGCTCGAGGAGTGCGTCACCCGTCTGGACGGATTCAGCAGTTGGCGTGCCGTGGACGAGAAGCTTCGCCGTGCCGTCGGGGTCCACATCCTGCCCGCGGACCATTCACGGGCACGTTCGGTGCTGGCCGCGGCCCGCTCCTCGGCTCTGCTCGGTGATCCCCGCTTCGTCCAGGTGCTGGACGCGGTCGAGGAGAACGACCTCGTCTACGTCGTCCACGAGTGGCTGCCCGACGCCGCCGAGCTGACCACGCTGCTCGCCTCCGGTCCGCTGGAGCCGCACGACGCCTACCAGATGGTCAGTCAGATCGCTTCCGCAATGGCGGCAGCCCACCGCGAGGGCCTGGCCCATCTGCGGCTGAACCCCAACGCCGTGCTGCGTACCTCCAGCGGCCAGTGGCGCATCCGTGGCCTCGCCGTGAACGCCGCGCTGCGCGGCATCAATTCGGACACCCCGCAGCGCACCGATACGGAGTCCGTCGGCGCGCTCCTGTACGCGGGGCTCACCCAGCGCTGGCCGTACGAGAACGACGCGTACGGTCTGGCCGGCCTGCCCAAGGACGTCGGTCTGATCGCACCCGACCAGGTGCGGGCCGGTGTCCACCGCGGTCTGTCCGAGCTGGCCATGCGCGCACTCGCCAACGACGGGGCGACCGCCTCCCGCCATGAATCCCCCTGCACCACGCCGGAGGAACTGGTGAAGGCGATCGGTGAGATGCCCCGCATCCGCCCGCCGGAGCCCGCGTTCACCGCGCCGCCGGAGTACCAGCGCACCACGTATCAACAGGGCACGTACGGCCGCCCGGCACCGCATCCCGGTGTCACCCAGCCGGTTCCGGCTCCTCCGGCCCCTTTGCAGAGCCGCACCGGCAAGGCCCTGAAGTGGGCCGTGTCGGCCCTCCTCATCGCGGCCCTGGGCCTCGGCAGCTGGCAGCTCGCGGACGCGCTCATGGACAACAACAAATCCGACGACACGAACAAGACGCAGACGAACGACGGGGGCGACAAGAACAACGCACCCAAGCCGACCAAGACCCTCCAGATCCAGCAGGCCCAGGAGTACGTCGCCAAGGGTGACGCCCAGCACCCCAACGACGTCGACAAGACGTACGACAACAAGAGCTCCACGTACTGGCGCACCGCCAGCTACAAGGACGGCCCGGACATGAAACCGGCCTTCAAGCCCGGTGTCGGCATCGTCTACGACTTCGGCTCGGAGCAGGAGGTCTCCGCCGCTTCGATAGGGCTCCTGTTCGGCGGCGATCACACGACGGTCACGCTCTACGCGACGGACTCCATGAGTTCCTCGGTTCCGCTGACTTCGATGACGAAACTGGGATCCGTGACGACCTCCGGCACGTCTGCCAAGGTGACCGTCGCCAAGCCGGTGAAGAGCCGGTACGTACTGGTGTGGTTCACGGCACTGCCCTATGCGCCGGGGGACTCGTACAGCGACCCGGGCTACAAGCAGGCCGTGACGGACCTGAAGTTCACCGGCTGAAAGCCCACCGCATCCCAGGGGAGGGGGTCCGATGGCAGATGACACCGCATACGGCGACACAAGCGATCAGGATCTCCTGGCCCGCCATGTAGAGGGCGACCCGGACGCCTTCGGCGAGCTTGTGCGGCGTCATCGTGACCGGCTGTGGGCGGTGGCCCTGCGGACGCTGGGGGACCGCGAGGAGGCCGCTGACGCCGTCCAGGACGCCCTGGTGTCCGCCTACCGGGCCGCCCACACCTTCCGGGGCCAGTCGGCGGTCACGACGTGGCTGCACCGGATCACGGTGAACGCCTGCCTCGACCGCGCCCGCAAGGCCGCCTCACGCAAGACCTCCCCGGTCGACGACACCGAGCGGCTGGAGCAACTGCTCGAGCCGCACGAGGAGGCATCGGCCCCCGCAGAGCGCAACGACCTGCACCGGCAGCTGCTGGAGGCCCTCGGCACCTTGCCGCCCGACCAGCGCGCCGCCCTCGTCCTGGTGGACATGCAGGGATACCCGGTCGCCGAAGCCGCCCGCGTGCTCGATGTCCCCACCGGCACGGTGAAGAGCCGCTGCGCCCGCGGCAGAGCCAGACTCCTGCCGCTCCTCACCCATCTCCGGCCGGAAAACGCCGGTGGCCCCGAGGAACAGGGCGAGGGACGGAACCGGACCCAGGGGACATCCGTCCCACCGGCAGCGGGACCGCCGACTGCCGGTCCACGCGACAGAGGGCCGGATACCGGGCCAAGCGATTCAGCTGCTGTGAAGGGCGGAGGTGGGCGAGCGTGACATCCACGACGGACATGGCCGGACACCCGGACGTCGCCGAGATCTCCGACCTCACCGAGGGTCTCCTTCCGCCCTCCCGGACTGCCGACGTACGACGGCACCTGGACGAGTGCGAGCTCTGCGCTGACGTCTACGCATCGCTGGACGAGATCCGCGGGCTGCTCGGTTCGGTGCCGGGTCCCACCCGCATGCCCGCCGATGTCGCAGGCCGGATCGACGCCGCTCTCGCGGCCGAGGCTCTGCTCAACGCGACGGCACCCGATGGGACGGGCACCCCGGCGCTCGTCGGTGCGTCCCGTGTCGTGGACGACGCCGGTGACAGCGTGCGCGTTTCACGTGAAACATCGGCAACGGCAGACCGTCCCACAGGACATTCCCATGCCTCCACCACCGGACCGGGTCGTAAGCAGCGCAAGCGGGGCGGCCGCCGCAGGATCGCCGTCCTGGGCACCGTCTTCACAGTCGCCGCACTGGGCTTCAGTTCCGTCCTGCTGACATCACTGAACGACGGGAAGCCGCCCGCTTCCGAAGCACGGGGCGGCAAGTCCGCCGCCCCGGACACCTTCTCGGAGGCCACGCTGCAGGGCCAGGTCAGCGGTCTCCTCAAGAGCCAGGGTTCGGGCAGCGGCTCCCATGCTCCGCACAGTCTTGGTGTGGAGGGCGGGAGCAACCAGCCCAAGATCTTCAAGGAGCCCACGGTCCCGGACTGTGTGCGCAACGGCATCGGGCGCACCGACCCGGCACTCGCGGCGAAGGAAGGGAGGTACAAGGGCATGAACGTCCTGCTCGTGGTCATGTCCGACACCTCCGCCAGTAACAAGGTGACCGCATACATCGTGGATGCGAGCTGTGTGAGCCATGCGTCCGCCGCCAAGGCGAGGGTTCTCCTGATGCACTCCTACGCCCGTCCCTGAACGCCCAGGCTTCCTCTCCGTCATGCGTGGTATCCCGTACGGTGTCGCGCCTCCGTGTGCCCGGACACAGTGGGAATGCGCGCCCCTTAGGATCCGTTGGGTGGGGTGAGAGTTCTGAGAGGGGCTCCCCCGGTCCGACGACGCAGTCCAGAGACGAGGAAACAAGCCGTGAGCGACGTCCGTAACGTGATCATCATCGGCTCCGGGCCCGCCGGCTACACGGCGGCGCTCTACACCGCGCGCGCGTCGCTGAAGCCGCTCGTGTTCGAGGGCGCCGTCACCGCCGGTGGCGCGCTGATGAACACCACCGACGTGGAGAACTTCCCCGGCTTCCGGGACGGCATCATGGGCCCCGAGCTCATGGACAACATGCGCGCCCAGGCCGAGCGTTTCGGTGCCGAGCTCGTCCCGGACGACATCGTCTCCGTCGACCTCACCGGTGAGATCAAGACCGTCACCGACACCGCCGGCACGGTGCACAGGGCAAAGGCTGTCATCGTCACCACCGGCTCCCAGCACCGCAAGCTGGGCCTGCCGAACGAGGACGCCCTCTCCGGCCGAGGTGTCTCCTGGTGTGCCACCTGTGACGGCTTCTTCTTCAAGGACCAGGACATCGCCGTGATCGGCGGCGGCGACACCGCGATGGAGGAGGCAACCTTCCTCTCCCGCTTCGCCAAGTCCGTGACGATCGTCCACCGCCGGGACACCCTGCGCGCCTCCAAGGCGATGCAGGAGCGCGCCTTCGCCGACCCGAAGGTCAAGTTCGTATGGGACAGCGAAGTCGCCGAGATCCAGGGCGACCCCAAGCTCTCGGGCCTGAAGCTGCGCAACCTCAAGACCGGCGAGCTCTCCGACCTGGCGGTCACCGGGCTGTTCATCGCGATCGGCCACGACCCGCGCACCGAACTCTTCAAGGGCCAGCTCGACCTCGACGAGGAGGGCTACCTCAAGGTCGCCGCTCCCTCCACCCGCACCAACCTGACCGGTGTCTTCGCCGCCGGTGACGTGGTCGACCACACCTACCGTCAGGCGATCACTGCCGCCGGTACCGGCTGCTCCGCCGCGCTCGACGCCGAGCGCTTCCTCGCTGCCCTTGCGGACGAGGAGCAGGCCGAGCCCGAGAAGACCTCTGTCTGACCTCCATCCGCCCCACGCATCAACCAGTTAAGGAGCCCGCCGTGGCCGGCACCCTGAAGAATGTGACCGACGACTCCTTCGAGCAGGACGTCCTCAAGAGCGACAAGCCCGTACTGGTGGACTTCTGGGCCGCTTGGTGCGGGCCCTGCCGCCAGATCGCGCCGTCTCTCGAGGCGATTGCCGCCGAGTACGGCGACAAGATCGAGGTCGTCAAGCTCAACATCGATGAGAACCCGGGTACGGCCGCCAAGTACGGCGTCATGTCCATCCCGACGCTGAACGTCTACCAGGGTGGCGAGGTCGCCAAGACCATCGTCGGTGCGAAGCCGAAGGCCGCGATCGTCCGCGACCTCGAGGACTTCATCGCCGAGTAGTCGGCAAAGCCGTCGAGTCGGCGGTGGATGTTTCACGTGAAACACGAATGGGCCAACCCGGAAGGGTCGGCCCATTCGCTTGTCCGGATGCCTTTCACAGCGGTCTCAGCACCGGCTCCTTCTGCACGGCCCCCAGCAGCCGGTCGAGCGCCATCTCCACGTCTTCCTTCCAGGACAGTGTCGTCCGCAGCTCCAGCCTCAGACGCGGGTAAGTCGGATGAGGGCGGACCGTCTTGAAGCCCACGGCCAGAAGATGGTCGGCCGGCAGGACGCACGCGGGCTCCTTCCACCGTGCGTCCCCGAACGCCTCGATTGCCTTGAAGCCCCGCCGGAGCAGATCCTTCGCGACCGTCTGGACCATGACCCGTCCGAGCCCCTGCCCCTGATAGCCCGGCATGAGGAACGCGGTCATCAACTGCACTGCGTCGGACGAAACGGGACTCGTGGGGAAAGCCGTAGAGCGCGGAACGTAGGCCGGAGGGGCGTACAGGACGAAGCCCACCGGTACATCGTCGACGTAGACGACCCGACCGCAGGACCCCCAGTCCAGCAGGACCGCCGAGATCCACGCTTCCTTCTCCAGGGCGGACGTGCCCACTTTTACCGCGGCCTCACCGCTGACTGGGTCCAACTCCCAGAAGACACACGCGCGACAGCGGTTGGGAAGGTCCTGAAGGTTGTCCAGCGTGAGCGGTACGAGCCGACGCCCCATGAAGCCTGTTCCTCGCTTCCTTCGCCCGCAGCGTCGCGGGCGGCTGTCAGAGCGCTCCGTTCCCTCAGCAGGCTGCCGACGAAGCCGCCGACCGCGCCCAGTCCGAGACCTGCGCTCACCAGTCCGGTGCGGCTCATCGTTCGCATGGCCCCTGCCTCCCTCTCAGAGGTACTGCCAGGTGGATGCGCCATACCCAAACGCATCGTATCCACGAAGCGATTCCATCGATACTGCCTGAAAGCAAAGAGCGGGCCGTGTTCCGGTACCTACCGGACACGGCCCACTCTTTCGGCCCAGCGAGCGAAACCGCCCCTCGGCACAGGCTGTCTAGGCCTCGAGATCCTCGGAATCGTCCTCCAGGAGGCTCTTCTGCAGAACCGGCCCCTCACCAGGAGCAAGGCTGCTGAGGATCCGCTCAAGGTCCTCCATGGAGGCGAACTCGACGGTGATCTTGCCCTTCTTCTGCCCCAGGTCGACCTTCACGCGTGTCTCGAAACGGTCCGAGAGACGGGTCGCAAGGTCGGTCAGCGCCGGAGAGACTCGCGCGCCGGCCCGAGGGCCCTTGGACCGCTGAGCCGTCTGCGGCCGCGAACCCATCAGGGTCACGATCTCCTCGACGGCTCGCACGGACAGCCCCTCGGCCACGATCCGGTGGGCCAGCCGGTCCTGCTCCTCCGAGTCCTCGACGGAGAGCAGCGCCCTCGCATGACCGGCGGACAGGACCCCGGCAGCCACCCGACGCTGGACCGCCGGCGAGAGCTTCAGCAGCCGCAGCGTGTTGGAGACCTGGGGACGGGACCGACCGATCCGGTCGGCCAGCTGGTCGTGCGTGCAGTTGAAGTCCTTCAGAAGCTGGTCGTAGGCGGCAGCCTCTTCCAGCGGGTTCAGCTGCGCCCGGTGCAGGTTCTCCAGCAGGGCATCCAGGAGAAGCTTCTCGTCCTCCGTGGCCCGCACGATCGCCGGGATCGCGTCCAGGCCGGCCTCACGGCAGGCCCGCCAGCGCCGCTCGCCCATGATGAGCTCGTAGCGGGCAGGGCCCAACTGCCGTACGACAACCGGCTGGAGGAGACCCACTTCCTTGATAGAGGTGACGAGTTCCTGCAGCGCATCCTCGTCGAAGACCTCACGCGGCTGGCGCGGGTTCGGCGTGATCGCGTCGAGAGGAAGCTCCGCGAAGTGGGCGCCCACAGGAGACGCGGGCGCCTCCGCGACGCCGTTCAGCGACGGCTCCTCCGTTTCATGTGAAACAGGCGGCAGCGTTGTCACCTTCGCCGCGGCCACTCCCCGGTCGGTGGTCAGCACCGGGACCGCCGAAGGCGACGCAGAACCTGCGCCCCCCATCGCGGCCGGAGCCGGTGTCTTCTCCGTCGGGGCAGCAGGGATCAGCGCGCCGAGACCACGGCCCAAACCCCTCCGTCGCTCGCTCACTGAATCCCCTCCACCATGCTTCGATCACTCTGGGCGCCGATATGGGCATGCGGTGCGTCGTAGGACACACCCACACCCTTCAGCGCGATTTCTCGTGCCGCCTCAAGATAGGACAGGGCTCCGCTCGATCCTGGATCGTAGGTCAGCACCGTCTGCCCATAACTCGGAGCCTCGGAGATACGGACCGAGCGGGGAATGCTCGTCCGCAGCACCTCGTCACCGAAGTGGCTGCGCACCTCGTCCGCGACCTGGGACGCGAGGCGCGTCCTACCGTCGTACATGGTGAGCAGGATCGTCGATACATGCAGGGCGGGGTTGAGGTGCCCCCGCACCAGGTCGACGTTGCGCAACAACTGGCCCAGACCTTCCAGCGCGTAGTACTCGCACTGGATGGGGATGAGGACCTCTGCGCCGGCCACCAGCGCGTTGACCGTCAACAGGCCGAGCGATGGGGGACAGTCAATCAGGATGTAGTCCAGCGGCTGCTCATAGGCCTGGATGGCTCGCTGCAGTCGGCTCTCCCGTGCCACCAGGGACACCAGCTCGATCTCCGCACCGGCGAGATCGATCGTGGCGGGGGCACAGAAGAGACCCTCGACATCGGGGACCGGCTGGACGACCTCCGCGAGGGGCTTGCTTTCGACCAGGACGTCATAGATGGACGGGACTTCGGCGTGATGGTCGATCCCCAGCGCAGTGGATGCGTTGCCCTGAGGGTCGAGGTCGATCACCAGGACGCGGCCGCCGTGCAGGGCCAGGGAGGCGGCAAGATTGACCGTGGTCGTCGTCTTGCCGACACCGCCCTTCTGGTTGGCGACCACCATGACGCGTGTCTGCTCGGGCCGTGGCAGGCCCTCGCCTGCGCGGCCCAAAGCCTCCACCGCCAGTTGGGCAGCACGACCGATCGGAGTGTCGTCCATCGGAGGCGGTGTTTCACGTGAAACATCCTCCCCCATCGACTCGGTACGGGGACCGGGGACCGGATCGGTCATCGGTCCCGCGATGTTGGCGTCGGACCGCAAGGATTCACTCTCCTCGACTTCAGGCTCGCAATGAACAGAGCCTCCCATGTCTTCGGGGTCGTGAACCAGTGAGGCCTGTTGTTCTGTGGAGAAATCCACCTCTGTGGACAACTCGGCCCCCCTCACGGGGGACCGAATCTCTTCGGATACGGGTGCCTCTGCGAGTGAACCGAGAGGCTTACGGTCGCGGGGTTCGGCAGCGGCGCGGCCGCGGCTGATGATGCCGTGGAGCAGTGAGCGACGTTTCACGTGAAACACGATGCACAGCAGCGGTGGCCGAACTGTCGCGACACTCCGGCGTGCGTAGGTTTGGCAGCTTGTGTGGAGTACGTCTCGTCGTCAGGCCGGATCAGCGGCGCCGACGTGCTCGCCCCGCCCGTGCGGCCTTGGCCTTCTTCGCCGCGAAGCGGACACCGCCGGGGCTCTCCCCGACCTCGACCCGCACGACCGTGGACGGAGGGTCCACCACCCCTTCACCCACATGCAGGATGGACGTCTCCACCGCACCCAGCTTGCTGAGCGCCGTGGCCGCGCTCTGGAGTTCCTCCTCAGCGGTGTCGCCCTTGAGCGCAAGCATCTCCCCGTACGGCCGCAGCAGTGGAATGCCCCACGTGGCCAGCCGGTCCAGCGGAGCCACGGCCCGCGCCGTCACCACATGCACCGACGGCACCTTGCCCATGACCTCCTCGGCCCGGCCGCGGACGACCGTCACATGGTCCAGCCCGAGCAACTCCACGACCTCGGTGAGAAAGTTCGTACGCCGCAGCAGCGGTTCCAGCAGCGTGATCTTCAGGTCCTCGCGGACCAGCGCCAGGGGAATGCCCGGCAGGCCGGCACCCGAGCCGACATCGCAGACCGTCACGCCCTCGGGCACGACCTCGGAAAGCACCGCGCAGTTCAGCAGGTGCCGCTCCCACAGACGAGGCACCTCACGCGGGCCGATCAGACCGCGCTGCACACCCGCCTCAGCGAGCAGCTCCGCATAGCGGACCGCGTCCGCGAAGCGATCGCCGAACACCGCGCGCGCCTGCTCGGGCGCAGGGGGAAGCTCCGCTGCCTCCGTCACGGGGACCGTCCTTCCGTACCGCATCAGCGCACCGAGCGCCGAGACCACCAGAACTATCAGGCTGACAAAGCTCGGCCCCGCCTGCGCTACAGACGGGGCCGGAGGAACGTACGAACCAATCAGGCCGGGAGCACAACGACGAAGCGCTGCGGCTCCTCGCCCTCGGACTCGCTGCGCAGGCCCGCAGCCTTGACCGCGTCGTGCACGACCTTGCGCTCGAACGGCGTCATCGGCTTCATCTTCACGGGCTCGCCGGTGTTCCTGACCTCGGCGGCCGCCTTGGCGCCCAGCTCGGAGAGCTCGGCGCGCTTCTTTGCACGGTAGCCGCCGATGTCCAGCATCAGCCGGCTGCGGTCCCCGGTCTCCCGGTGCACCGCCAGGCGCGTGAGCTCCTGCAGCGCCTCAAGCACCTCACCGTCACGGCCGACCAGCTTCTGCAGGTCGCGGCTGCCCGCGTCGCTGATGATCGAGACAGCGGCGCGGTCGGCCTCGACGTCCATGTCGATGTCGCCGTCGAGATCGGCGATGTCCAGCAGACCCTCGAGGTAGTCCGCCGCGATCTCGCCCTCCTGCTCCAGGCGGGTAAGGGTGTCTGCACCCTCGGCAGCGGCGGAGGTGGTGCCTTCCGTCACGGGATGGGCTCCTTCTTACTTCTTGGACGGGGACTTGGGGCGCTGCGGGCCCTTGCGCTGCCCGGACTGGGCCTTGCTGCGGGTACCGCCGGCGGGCTTCGGCTCGGCCTTCTTCGCAGCGGCGGAGGGCTTGGCGTCCTCCGGCTCGTCGGACTTGCTCAGCGACGTCTTCGGCTCGGAGTCGCCGGGCACCTTCGCGCCGCCGGACTGACGCTGGGCCTTGCTCTGCCGCTTGGGCTGCTGGCGCCTGGGAGCGGCGGCGCCACCAGTGGTCGCCGTACCGTCCTCGGACTGGGCGGCGGCAGCGCTGTCGCTCTTCATCACGGTGCCGTCGGTCTGGGCAACGAGACCCGCCTTGTTCAGGGCGTTGATGAACTTGCGCTCGAACTCGTTGCGGTCACGCCCCTTGGCGACGATCGCCTTGACGATGGTCTTCTCGCTCCGGCGACGGACCTTGCCGTGGTGCGTGACGTGCTTGGTCAGGCGCTCCAGGTAGGCGGCCTGAGCCTTGGAACCCGGGGTCGGGTTGTTGTGGATGACGTACATCTGCTGGCCCATGGTCCACACGTTGGTGGTCAGCCAGTAGACGAGGACACCGACCGGGAAGTTGATGCCGAACACGGCGAACATGACCGGGAAGACGTACATCAGCATCTTCTGCTGCTGCATGAACGGCGTCTTCACCGTGGTGTCGACGTTCTTCGTCATCAGCTGGCGCTGCGTGTAGAACTGCGAGGCCGACATCAGGACGATCATGAGCGCGGTGACGACCCGCACGTCGGTGACCGTGGCGCCCAGGGCGTGGACGGTGTCGGCGCCGTCCTTGAACTTCGCGGCGAGCGGCGCCCCGAAGATGTGCGCCTTACGAGCGCTGGCCAGCAGCGAGTCGTTGATGACGCCGATGGTCTTGCCCGAGGCGATGCCGTTGAGCACGTGGTACAGGGCGAAGAAGAACGGAGACTGCGCCAGGATGGGAAGGCACGAGGAGAGCGGGTTGGTGCCCGTCTCCTTGTACAGCTTCATCATCTCTTCGGACTGGCGCTGCTTGTCGCTCTTGTAGCGTTCCTGGATCTTCTTCATCTCGGGCTGCAGCGTCTGCATCGCCCGGGTCGCCTTGATCTGCTTCACGAAGAGCGGGATCAGGCAGATACGGATCAGGATCACCAGGGACACGATGGACAGGCCCCAGGCCCATCCGGTGTCGGGACCGAAGATCTTCCCGTACACCGTGTGGAACTGGACGATGACCCATGAAACGGGTGTCGTGATGAAGCTGAAGAGGCTGGCAATCGTGTCCACTAATCATGCTCCTTGGGCATGGGACGAGGTCTCTGCGGCCGGGCTCGAAGGAAGATTCTCCTCGGTGGCCGGTTCGCCGGCGGAGGGCCCGCCCTTGCGTGCACGCCAGGCGCCACGCAGCATTTCGTGCCACCGCGGACGCTTGCGCGGCGGAACATGATCCACACCGCCCAGCGACCACGGATTGCACCGCAGGATGCGCCACGCGGTGAGCGCAGTGCCCTTGATCGCACCATGCCGGTCGATGGCCGTGTAGCCGTAGTGGGAACACGACGGGTAGTACTTGCACACCGGCCCGAGCAGCGGACTGATCGTCCACTGGTACAGCTTGATCAGAGCCAGCAGCGGGTACTTCATCGCGCGCCCCCTCCCAGCAGCCGCTCGATGGCGGCGTCCAGGTCTCGGGCCAGTTGTGCATGGTCGGCGTCGCCCGCACCGGGCAGCGCTCGTACGACTACCAGGCTACCGGGGGGCAACAGGGTGACTCGGTCACGCATCAGGTGGCGCAGTCTGCGCTTGACCTTGTTGCGTACCACCGCACCACCCACGGCTTTGCTCACGACGAAACCCGCACGCGTCGGGGGAGCGCTCTCCCCAGGCGCGTGCGGGTCCGTGGCACCGCTACGAAGATGGACGACGAGGGACGGGCGTCCGGCCCGGCGCCCTCGTCGTACCGCGGTCGCGAAGTCCTCGCGCCGCCTCAGCCGGTTCTCGGTGGGCAGCACGACGGCATGACCTGACCGGGATCAGGCGGACAGGCGGGCGCGACCCTTGCTACGGCGGGACGCGAGAATCGCGCGGCCGGCACGGGTGCGCATACGCAGCCGGAAGCCGTGGGTCTTGGCGCGACGACGGTTGTTCGGCTGGAAGGTGCGCTTGCTCACTCGGGGGCTCCAGAAATCAATCGGTAGTGGCGGGGTGCCGTCCTGGCTGTCACCGTGCGCCCACGAGTAGCTCGCAGTAACGCCCGAGTGCACCGCTTCCCGATCACCCAAATGATCTGTGCCCATCGGAGGCAGGCGGCAGCAGCCATCGACAACTCGACCTGGTTACGGTACGCGGGGCTACGCCATCCGGTCAAACCAGCGGTCACTGGGAGACACTATCCACAGCCTGGGGACAACAACTTGAACCGCACCCGTCGCCCTGACTACCGTGGCTGAACTCCGATTCGTTCCCTTGTACCTGCCCCACCCCATTTGAATCCCGACCCGTCCCACCATCACACGTTCGTGGGACCCGTGAGAGAGCGTGCCCTGTGGCTGACGTACCTGCCGATCTTGCCGCAGTGTGGCCACGAGTATTGGAACAACTTCTCGGCGACGCTCGAGGGCAGGGCGTAGAGACAAAGGACGAGCACTGGATCCGGCGCTGCCAGCCCCTCGCGCTGGTCGCCGACACCGCCCTGCTCGCGGTACCCAACGAGTTCGCGAAGGGCGTGCTAGAAGGCCGCCTCGCCCCCGTCGTCAGTGAATCCCTGAGCCGCGAGTGCGGCCGCCCGATCCGCATCGCGATCACCGTCGACGACTCCGCGGGCGAACCCCCCGCCCCGCCGGCGCCCCCCGCCCGCCCCCAGCCGCGCTACGAGGAGCCCGAGCTCCCCTCCGGGCAGTACGACGGCTACGGCCGCCACCGCGCCGACGACCACCGGGCGGGCCGCCCCGAGCAACTCCCCGGCGACCCGGGCGACCAGCTCCCCACCGCCCGCCCGGCCTACCCCTCGGAGTACCAGCGCCCGGAGCCCGGCGCCTGGCCGCGCCCGTCGCAGGACGAGTACAGCTGGCAGCAGCAGCGCCTCGGCTTCCCCGAGCGGGACCCGTACGCCTCGCCGCCGCAGGACTCCTACGGTTCACCGGCACAGGACTCGTACGCCCCTCCCTCCCAGGACTACCGCCCGCAGTCGATGGAGCGCCCGCCGTACGACGCGCAGCGGCCCGACTACGACCAGCCGCGCTCCGACTACGACCAGGCCCGCCCGGACTACGACCAGCGCGACACCCGCCGTGAGCTGCCCGAGCAGCCGTCCGGCGCCGGGCGCGTCCACCGGGGCGGCCCGGTCGGCTCCTCGCTGCCCGCCTCCAGCGGTGCCCCCGGCCCCCTGGCCGCGAAGCCCGCACCGGCCACCGGCCCCGGCGAGCCCACCGCCCGCCTGAACCCGAAGTACCTCTTCGACACGTTCGTCATCGGCGCCTCGAACCGCTTCGCGCACGCCGCCGCGGTCGCCGTCGCCGAGGCACCGGCAAAGGCGTACAACCCCCTGTTCATCTACGGGGAGTCGGGGCTCGGCAAGACGCACCTGCTGCACGCCATCGGGCACTACGCGCGCAGCCTCTACCCCGGCACGCGCGTGCGATATGTGAGCTCGGAGGAGTTCACCAACGAGTTCATCAACTCCATCCGGGACGGCAAGGGCGACAGCTTCCGCAAGCGCTACCGCGAGATGGACATCCTGCTCGTCGACGACATCCAGTTCCTCGCGGACAAGGAGTCGACGCAGGAGGAGTTCTTCCACACCTTCAACACGCTCCACAACGCCAACAAGCAGATCGTGCTCTCCAGCGACCGGCCGCCCAAGCAGCTGGTG
The DNA here is from genome assembly GCF_044465725.1 of Streptomyces sp. NPDC049541. Lineage (NCBI taxonomy): Bacteria > Bacillati > Actinomycetota > Actinomycetes > Kitasatosporales > Streptomycetaceae > Streptomyces > Streptomyces sp. NPDC049541. Next base: position 251,093 of record NZ_JBITLY010000003.1, read on the forward strand.
ACGCTGGAGGACCGGCTGCGGAACCGTTTCGAGTGGGGTCTGATCACCGACGTCCAGCCGCCCGAGCTGGAGACCCGCATCGCGATCCTGCGCAAGAAGGCGGTCCAGGAACAGCTCAACGCCCCGCCGGAGGTACTGGAGTTCATCGCCTCCCGCATCTCGCGCAACATCCGCGAACTGGAGGGCGCGCTGATCCGCGTGACGGCGTTCGCGTCGCTCAACCGGCAGCCGGTCGATCTCGGGCTGACCGAGATCGTGCTGAAGGATCTGATCCCCGGGGGTCAGGACTCCACGCCTGAGATCAGCGCGACGGCGATCATGGCAGCGACCGCGGACTACTTCGGGCTCACCGTCGAGGACCTGTGCGGGAGCTCGCGCGGGCGACAGCTCGTCACGGCACGCCAGATCGCCATGTACCTGTGCCGGGAGCTGACGGATCTGTCGCTGCCGAAGATCGGAGCGCAGTTCGGCAACCGGGACCATACGACCGTGATGCACGCCGACCGGAAGATCCGGGCGTTGATGGCGGAGCGGCGGTCGATCTACAACCAGGTGACGGAGCTGACGAACCGCATCAAGAACGGGTAACGGTCCGGGCGGCGATTCTGGGGCGTTCGGGGCGTCCTGGGGAGAGATCCCCAGGACGCCTTTCGGCATTCCGGGGTGGCTTCGGTCGATTCCGCTGCGGGGGCGGAGGCGGCTTGGTCGCGGCCGCGCGGCGGAGCCCTGTGTCCCCCTGTCCGGGGCCTTGGACAGGCGGCTGAAGCCTGGCAACGCCGCAGCCAGTACCAAATTCCGGCCAGGGCCGACACCCCACCCTCGAACAGGGCGAGGTCCTGCGTCCGGCCGCTGCAGGCCGGGGAGCTCGGTGAGGGATCGTCGCGCCACGCGGCGGAGCCTCGTATCAACACAGAGCTGTTCGAATACCGGCCGGGTTACGGCCGTCCTCCACAGATTTGCCCACTTTCTCGCGTCCACACCCTGGGGACGTTGAAGTTGTCCCAAAGCTCGTCCACAGGCTGGGGGTTGAAACGGCATCAGGGCAGCTCAGGTGCCTGTGGAACAGTGGACGAAGGCTCTCCACAGACTGTGGACGACGAGATGATCCACAAGCTGTGCACGAAGTTGTCCACCGGCAACCCACAGGCTGGGCTCGGCTGTCCCCAGCAAACACCACCTTCTCCACAGCGCTGTCCACTGTTCGGCAACGTGACGCGCCTGATCACCGCGTCGAGTGAAAGGCGTCACACGAAGGTGCCGGGTTGGGCTGTGGGCAACGTGGGTAAAGCTGGGGACGGCGCTGGGGAGAACTCGCCTCAGGCTGTGCACGGGGTGTGCAGAACTTTCCGTTCTCCACAGATCTGCAGAGTTGTCCACCGACTCCGCCCACAGGGCCCGTGGACAAAATCTCGCCTCTGAGCTGGGAAAACAGGGTTATCCACGGTTTCCACAGGCCCTACTACTACTCCCGACTAGAGAGAGCGAGAAGTTGGTTTCGAAGGGGGTCCTGTGCACAACTCGCCGTCCGGCTCCCGGCTGCCCCTCGTCACGACTTGACCCCGAGAGGCACCTACTGTCAGTGCCGTGCGTCAGACTGTTCCCCGGTGTCCTTCCCATCGCAGGGACCGACGACACCGAGACAGACGACGAAGCCAGGCAGGCCGAGAAGCGCCGGCAACAGCAGGAGGCGGCAACAGTGAAGATCCGGGTGGAACGCGACGTACTCGCGGAGGCAGTTGCCTGGGCGGCGCGCAGCCTCCCGGCCCGTCCGCCGGCGCCTGTCCTCGCCGGCCTCCTGCTGAAGGCCGAGGACGGCGCTCTGAGCCTGTCCAGCTTCGACTACGAGGTCTCCGCGCGCGTGTCCGTGGAGGCGGAGGTCGAGGAGGAGGGCACCGTCCTCGTCTCCGGCCGGCTGCTCGCCGACATCTCCCGCGCCCTCCCCAACCGTCCGGTGGAGATTTCCACAGACGGTGTACGGGCGACCGTGGTCTGCGGGTCCTCCCGATTCACACTCCACACCCTGCCTGTGGAGGAGTACCCGGCGCTGCCGCAGATGCCGAACGCCACCGGCACCGTCCCCGGTGAGGTCTTCGCCTCCGCCGCCGCCCAGGTGGCCATCGCGGCTGGCCGTGACGACACGCTGCCCGTCCTCACCGGTGTGCGCATCGAGATCGAGGGCGACACCGTCACCCTGGCCTCCACCGACCGCTACCGCTTCGCGGTCCGCGAGTTCCTGTGGAAGCCGGAGAACCCCGAGGCCTCCGCGGTCGCCCTGGTGCCCGCCAAGACGCTCCTGGACACCGCCAAGGCCCTCACGAGCGGCGACAGCGTGATCCTGGCGCTGTCCGGCTCGGGCGCGGGCGAGGGGCTGATCGGTTTCGAGGGCGCCGGGCGGCGCACCACCACCCGCCTCCTCGAGGGCGACCTCCCGAAGTACCGCACGCTGTTCCCGACGGAGTTCAACACCGTTGCCGTCATCGAGACCGCCCCCTTCGTGGAGGCCGTCAAGCGTGTGGCCCTGGTCGCCGAGCGCAACACCCCGGTGCGGCTGAGCTTCGAGCAGGGCGTGCTGATCCTGGAGGCCGGCTCCAGTGACGATGCACAGGCTGTGGAACGTGTGGACGCGCAGCTGGAGGGCGACGACATCTCGATCGCCTTCAACCCGACGTTCCTCCTGGACGGCCTGAGCGCCATCGACTCGCCGGTGGCGCAGCTGTCGTTCACGACGTCCACCAAGCCCGCGCTGCTCAGCGGCAAGCCGGCGCTGGATGCCGAGGCGGACGAGGCCTACAAGTACCTGATCATGCCTGTGCGGCTCAGCGGCTGATCGCTCTCCTCAGGGAATCCGCAGGTCGGGGCGTACTTATGAGCGGGTATGCCCACAGGTGTGCGCGAGCGTCCGGGTTTAGGCTCGGACGCAGGTACGAACGTGCCCCACATGCCACACAGCAACCTAAGGAACAACTGATGGAGCTCGGTCTCGTCGGCCTCGGCAAGATGGGCGGCAACATGCGCGAGCGGATACGCCGCGCAGGCCACACCGTGATCGGATTCGACCGCAACCCGGACCTTGCCGATGTCCACAGCCTGGAAGAGCTTGTGGGCAAGCTCAGCGGGCCCCGCGTGGTCTGGGTGATGGTCCCGGCCGGAGCGCCCACCCAGTCGACGATCGACGAGCTGGCCGAGCTCCTGGAGCCGGGAGACGTCGTCGTGGACGGCGGCAACTCCCGCTGGACGGACGACGAGCGGCACGCCGAGGAACTGGCGGCCAAGGGCATCGGCTTCGTCGACTGCGGGGTCTCCGGCGGCGTCTGGGGCCTGGAGAACGGCTATGCGCTGATGTACGGCGGTGACGCGGAGAACGTCGCCAAGGTGCAGCCGGTCTTCGACGCGCTGAAGCCCGAGGGGACGTTCGGCTCGGTGCACGCCGGCAAGGTCGGTGCGGGGCACTTCGCGAAGATGGTCCACAACGGCATCGAGTACGCGATGATGCAGGCCTACGCCGAGGGCTGGGAGCTGCTGGAGAAGGTCGACTCGGTCACGGATGTGCGCGAGGTCTTCCGGTCCTGGCAGGAGGGCACGGTCATCCGTTCCTGGCTGCTGGACCTCGCGGTGAACGCCCTCGACGAGGACGAGCACCTGGACAGGCTGAAAGGTTTTGCCCAGGACTCCGGCGAGGGACGCTGGACTGTGGAAGCCGCCATCGACAACGCCGTGCCGCTGCCCGCGATCACGGCCTCCCTCTTCGCGCGGTTCGCGTCGCGTCAGGAGGACTCTCCGCAGATGAAGATGATCGCGGCGCTGCGGAACCAGTTCGGCGGCCACGCGGTCGAGAAGAAGTAATCCACAGGGCTGTTGAAAAGTCAGCCCGCAACCTGGGGGAGGTCGGCGACCGACCATGCACGTCACGCACCTGTCGCTGGCCGACTTCCGCTCGTACGCCCGGGTCGAGGTCCCGCTCGACCCGGGCGTCACCGCCTTCGTCGGCCCGAACGGGCAGGGCAAGACGAACCTCGTCGAGGCCGTCGGATATCTCGCCACCCTCGGCAGTCATCGGGTGGCCTCCGACGCCCCGCTGGTGCGCATGGGTGCGGATCGCGCGGTCATCCGGGCGCAGGTCAAGCAGGGCGAGCGGCAGCAGCTGATCGAGCTGGAGCTGAACCCCGGCAAGGCCAACCGCGCCCGCATCAACAGGTCCTCGCAGGTCAGGCCACGTGATGTGCTGGGCATCGTACGAACCGTGCTGTTCGCGCCCGAGGATCTTTCCCTGGTCAAGGGCGACCCCGGTGAGCGGCGTCGTTTCCTCGACGAGCTGATCACCGCGCGTTCCCCGCGCATGGCCGGCGTGCGCTCCGACTACGAGCGGGTCCTGAAGCAGCGCAACACGCTCCTGAAGTCGGCCGCGCTGGCCCGCCGCCACGGCGGCCGCTCCATGGACCTGTCCACGCTCGACGTCTGGGACCAGCATCTCGCGCGCGCGGGGGCCGAGTTGCTCGCCCAGCGGCTGGACCTGGTCGCGGCGATCCAGCCGCTGGCCGACAAGGCGTACGAGCAGTTGGCGCCGGGAGGCGGCCCGGTCGGCCTGGAGTACAAGCCGTCCGCGCCCGGTGAGGCCCATACCCGCGAGGACCTCTACGAGCAGCTGATGGGGGCGCTCGCCGAGGCGCGCAAGCAGGAGATCGAGCGGGGCGTCACCCTCGTGGGACCCCATCGGGACGATCTGCTTCTCAAACTCGGTCAGCTGCCCGCCAAGGGGTACGCCTCCCACGGGGAGTCCTGGTCGTATGCCCTGGCGTTGCGCCTGGCCTCGTACGACCTGCTGCGGGCCGAGGGCAACGAGCCGGTGCTGGTCCTCGACGATGTCTTCGCGGAACTCGACACCCGCCGCCGGGAGCGCCTGGCGGAGCTGGTCGCGCCCGGTGAACAGGTGCTGGTGACGGCCGCGGTCGACGACGACGTACCGCACGTACTGACCGGGACGCGGTACTCGGTGTCCGACGGGACGGTGGAGCGCGCATGACGGACGAAGAGCCCGCGCCCAAGAAGGCCCCCGAGCCGTCCGGCGTCGACCTCGCGCGTGTGGCGCTGAGGGCGGCGAAGGAGCAGGCACGCGCGCGTGGGGACGCGGCGCAGCAGAAGAAGCAGGCGCGGCGCGGTGGTCTGCGCTCCGGCGCGCGCGCTGACGGGCGCGACCCCATGGCGCTCGGTGCTGCGATCAACCGGCTCATCACCGAGCGCGGTTGGGAGACACCGGCGGCGGTGGGCGGGGTGATGGGCCGCTGGCCGCAGATCGTCGGCGAGGACGTGGCCAAGCACTGCGAGCCGGAGAAGTACGACGAGGACGAGCGTGTCCTGGTGGTGCGCTGCGATTCGACGGCCTGGGCGACGAATCTGCGCCTGCTCGCCCCGACGCTCGTGGCCCGTCTCAACGAGGACCTCGGCCACGGCGCGGTGAAGATGATCAAGGTGAAAGGCCCCGGTGGTCCCGCCCGTCGCTACGGTCCCCTGCGTGCCCCTGGCAGCACGGGCCCCGGCGACACGTATGGGTGACAGACCTCACATCTGCAGGCCGTCGACGGTCCGGTCGTGGCGTCGGCGGCCTCCGCGTCGTGCCACCGCACACGGTTGCGAATTGCGAGCTGACTCCCAAGTAGCCAAGGGTTGACAGTCGGAAGCGCTGAGTGCCTCTGTGAGCCTCTTGGAGCCCTGCTCCGTATATGGGGACCCGGCAGACGCCGGTTCAGGGCGCCACATGAGGACTCAGGTACCGGCAAACCCCCATCACTGTCGGCGCTACCGGTAGACTGGAAGCCAATCCCGCCCCAGTCGTGGGGACGTCCGGGAAAAGCTGAGCAACGCTGAACAAGGCTTACCAACGCAACATGCCGCAGCCGCTCCGGCAACCCGCCGACGAGCCCGGCTCGTGCTGTGCCAGAAAGGGCGCTTCGTGGCCGATTCCGGCAACCCCAACGAGAACATCCCGTCCACCGACGCCGGCGAGAACGGCGCGGTGACCTCGTCGAACGGCGAGGTCACCGCCTCGTACGACGCCAGCGCCATCACCGTCCTCGAGGGGCTGGACGCGGTCCGCAAGCGCCCCGGTATGTACATCGGCTCGACCGGTGAGCGAGGGCTGCACCACCTCGTGTACGAGGTCGTCGACAACTCCGTCGACGAGGCACTGGCCGGCCACGCGGACACCATCGACGTGACGATCCTCGCCGACGGCGGTGTCCGCGTCGTCGACAACGGCCGTGGCATCCCGGTGGGCATCGTCCCCTCCGAGAACAAGCCGGCCGTCGAGGTCGTGCTGACCGTTCTGCACGCGGGCGGCAAGTTCGGCGGTGGCGGCTACGCGGTCTCCGGTGGTCTGCACGGCGTCGGCGTCTCCGTGGTGAACGCGCTGTCCTCGAAGGTCGCGGTCGAGGTCAGGACCGACGGTCACCGCTGGACGCAGGACTACAAGATGGGCGTCCCCACGGCGCCGCTCGCCAAGCACGAGGCCACCGAGGAGACCGGCACGTCGGTCACCTTCTGGGCCGACGCCGACATCTTCGAGACCACCGACTACTCCTTCGAGACGCTCTCGCGGCGCTTCCAGGAGATGGCGTTCCTCAACAAGGGTTTGACGATCAAACTCACTGATGAGCGCGAGTCGGCGAAGGCCACCTCCGGCGCGGACGAGGCGGGTGCCGACGAGACCGCCGAGGTCAAGCACGTCACGTACCACTACGAGGGCGGCATCGTCGACTTCGTGAAGTACCTCAACTCCCGCAAGGGCGACGTGGTGCACCCGACGGTGATCGACCTCGAGGCGGAGGACAAGGAGAAGAGCCTCTCCCTCGAAGTCGCGATGCAGTGGAACAGCGGTTACAGCGAGGGCGTGTACTCCTTCGCCAACATCATCCACACGCACGAGGGCGGTACGCACGAGGAGGGCTTCCGCGCGGCGCTCACCAACCTGATCAACAAGTACGCGCGCGACAAGAAGCTGCTGCGCGAGAAGGACGACAACCTCACGGGTGACGACATCCGCGAGGGTCTGACGGCGATCATCTCGGTGAAGCTGAGCGAGCCGCAGTTCGAGGGCCAGACCAAGACCAAGCTGGGCAACACGGAGGCGAAGACCTTCGTCCAGAAGGCGGTCTACGAGCACCTCAACGACTGGCTGGACCGCAACCCGAACGAGGCGGCGGACATCATCCGCAAGGGCATCCAGGCGGCCACCGCGCGCGTGGCGGCCCGCAAGGCCCGTGACCTGACGCGTCGTAAGGGCCTGCTGGAGTCGGCGTCCCTGCCGGGCAAGCTCTCCGACTGCCAGTCGAACGACCCGACCAAGTGCGAGATCTTCATCGTCGAGGGTGACTCCGCCGGCGGCTCGGCCAAGTCCGGCCGCAACCCGCAGTACCAGGCGATCCTCCCGATCCGCGGAAAGATCCTCAACGTCGAGAAGGCCAGGATCGACAAGATCCTGCAGAACCAGGAGATCCAGGCGCTGATCTCGGCCTTCGGCACGGGCGTGCACGAGGACTTCGACATCGAGAAGCTCCGCTATCACAAGATCATCCTGATGGCGGACGCCGACGTCGACGGCCAGCACATCAACACCCTGCTGCTGACCTTCCTGTTCCGCTTCATGCGGCCGCTGGTCGAGGCCGGGCACGTGTTCCTGTCGCGTCCCCCGCTCTACAAGATCAAGTGGGGCCGGGACGACACCGAGTACGCGTACTCGGACCGCGAGCGCGACGCGCTGCTCGAGCTGGGCCGCCAGCGCGGCAAGCGGGTGCGCGAGGACTCCATCCAGCGCTTCAAGGGCCTCGGCGAGATGAACGCCGAGGAGCTGCGCATCACGACGATGGACCAGGAGCACCGGGTGCTCGGCCAGGTCACCCTGGACGACGCCGCGCAGGCCGACGACCTGTTCTCGGTCCTGATGGGCGAGGACGTCGAGGCGCGCCGCCAGTTCATCCAGCGCAACGCCAAGGACGTCCGCTTCCTCGACATCTGAGTCGGTCTCAGCTGACCGCACCAGGAAGGATCTTCACCAGCAATGGCCGACGAGAACACCCCCCTCACGCCTGAAGAGGGCGGCGACATCGCCCAGCGTGTCGAGCCCGTCGGGCTCGAGACGGAGATGCAGCGCTCGTACCTCGACTACGCGATGTCCGTCATCGTCTCGCGTGCGCTGCCCGACGTCCGGGACGGCCTCAAGCCCGTCCACCGCCGCGTCCTGTACGCCATGTACGACGGCGGCTACCGCCCCGAGCGCGGCTTCTACAAGTGCGCCCGTGTCGTCGGCGACGTCATGGGCAACTACCACCCGCACGGCGACTCCTCGATCTACGACGCGCTGGTCCGCCTCGCGCAGCCGTGGTCGATGCGGATGCCGCTCGTCGACTCCAACGGCAACTTCGGCTCTCCGGGCAACGACCCGGCGGCGGCCATGCGCTACACCGAGTGCAAGATGGCGCCGCTGTCGATGGAGATGGTCCGTGACATCGACGAGGAGACCGTCGACTTCACGGACAACTACGACGGCCGCTCCCAGGAGCCGACCGTCCTGCCGGCCCGCTTCCCGAACCTGCTGATCAACGGCTCGGCCGGTATCGCGGTCGGCATGGCGACGAACATCCCGCCGCACAACCTGCGCGAGGTCGCGGCCGGCGCCCAGTGGTACCTGGAGAACCCGGACGCCTCGCACGAGGAGCTCCTGGACGCCCTCATCGAGCGCATCAAGGGCCCGGACTTCCCGACGGGGGCGCTCGTCGTCGGCCGCAAGGGCATCGAGGAGGCCTACCGCACCGGCCGCGGCTCCATCACGATGCGCGCGGTCGTCGAGGTCGAGGAGATCCAGAACCGCCAGTGCCTGGTGGTCACGGAGCTGCCGTACCAGGTCAACCCCGACAACCTGGCGCAGAAGATCGCCGACCTGGTGAAGGACGGCAAGATCGGCGGCATCGCGGACGTCCGCGACGAGACCAGCTCCCGAACCGGCCAGCGGCTGGTCATCGTGCTCAAGCGGGACGCGGTCGCCAAGGTCGTCCTGAACAACCTGTACAAGCACACGGACCTGCAGACCAACTTCGGCGCCAACATGCTGGCGCTGGTGGACGGCGTCCCGCGCACGCTCTCCCTGGACGCGTTCATCCGCCACTGGGTGACGCACCAGATCGAGGTCATCGTCCGCCGTACGCGCTTCCGCCTGCGCAAGGCCGAGGAGCGGGCGCACATCCTGCGCGGCCTGCTGAAGGCCCTGGACGCCATCGACGAGGTCATCGCGCTGATCCGGCGCAGCGACACCGTCGAGATCGCGCGCGCGGGCCTGATGGAGCTCCTGGAGATCGACGAGATCCAGGCGAACGCCATCCTCGAGATGCAGCTGCGCCGACTGGCCGCCCTGGAGCGCCGGAAGATCATCCAGGAGCACGACGAGCTCCAGGCGAAGATCACCGAGTACAACGAGATCCTCGCCTCCCCGGTCCGCCAGCGCGGCATCGTCAGCGAGGAACTCGCCGCGATCGTCGAGAAGTACGGCGACGACCGCAAGACGATGCTGGTGCCCTTCGACGGTGACATGTCCATCGAGGACCTGATCGCCGAAGAGGACATCGTCGTCACCATCACGCGCGGCGGCTACATCAAGCGCACCAAGACGGAGGACTACCGCTCGCAGAAGCGGGGCGGCAAGGGCGTACGCGGCACGAAGCTGAAGCAGGACGACATCGTCGACCACTTCTTCGTGTCGACCACGCACCACTGGCTGCTGTTCTTCACCAACAAGGGCCGCGTCTACCGTGCGAAGGCCTACGAGCTTCCGGACGCCGGCCGTGAGGCGCGCGGCCAGCACGTGGCGAACTTGCTCGCCTTCCAGCCGGACGAGGCGATCGCCGAGATCCTCGCGATCCGCGACTACGAGGCGGCGCCGTACCTGGTCCTCGCCACCAAGGGCGGCCTGGTCAAGAAGACGCCGCTGAAGGATTACGATTCACCCCGCTCCGGCGGTGTGATCGCGATCAACCTCCGGGAGACGGAGGACGGTTCGGACGACGAACTGATCGGAGCCGAACTCGTTTCGCCCGATGACGATCTGCTTCTGATCAGCAAGAAGGCGCAGTCGATCAGGTTCACTGCCACGGACGAGAGCCTGCGGCCCATGGGCCGTGCCACCTCCGGTGTCAAGGGCATGAGTTTCCGTGAGGGCGATGAACTTCTGTCGATGAATGTTGTTCGACCCGGTACGTTCGTGTTCACTGCTACGGACGGTGGGTACGCGAAGCGGACTGCCGTCGACGAGTACCGCGTCCAGGGGCGCGGCGGCCTCGGTATCAAGGCTGCCAAGATCGTGGAGGACCGCGGTTCGCTGGTCGGCGCGCTGGTGGTCGAGGAGACCGACGAGATCCTCGCCATCACGCTGTCGGGCGGTGTGATTCGTACGCGAGTCAACGAGGTCAGGGAGACGGGCCGTGACACCATGGGCGTCCAACTGATCAACCTGGGCAAGCGCGATGCCGTCGTCGGTATCGCTCGTAACGCCGAGGCGGGACGCGAGGCGGAGGAGGTCGACGGCGATGTGGCCGTCGACGAGACCGCCGAAGGTGCCGCGACCACCGGCACGGACGAGGGTGAGGCGCCCTCGGACGAGTAGCACGAGGAGTGAGTCATCGTGAGCGGAGCCACGGGCGCCGGATCGGCCGCTACCCCCACGGGTACGGAATCGGACGGAGGCGGCCGTGGCTCCGCCGCGCGTGCGACGGATCCGCACACGACCCAACTGCGCAAGATCGACGCAGCCGAGACCGACTCGCCCTCGTCGGAGACTCATGGATCCCAGGGGGGAGCTGTGACGGAAGCCCGAGGACCGCAGACGCAGCCGCAGAAGCCCGGGGCGGCTCCCCCCGCCCAGCCGCAGCCGCAGCAGCCTCCGGCCCGGCCCGCATCGCCCCAGACGGCCTCTCCGCTCCCCGGTGAGCGGCAGCCGCAGCAGCCCGCCGGGCCCTACCACCCGCCGCAGGCCTACCAGAACCAGACCCAGGCGCCCGCCCCGTCACCGGCCGGTGCCGTACGGCGGCCGCGCACCGGCGCGCGCACCACGCCCCGCATCCGCAAGGCACGCCTGCGCGTGGCGAAGGCCGATCCGTGGTCGGTCATGAAAGTGAGCTTCCTGCTCTCCATCGCGCTGGGCATCTGCACGATCGTCGCGTCGGCGGTCCTGTGGATGGTCATGGACGCGATGGGTGTCTTCTCGACGGTCGGCGGCACGATCTCGGAAGCCACCGGATCCAACGAGTCGAACGGCTTCGACCTGCAGTCGTTCCTGTCGCTCCCGCATGTCCTGATGTTCACCTCGATCATCGCGGTCATCGACGTCGTCCTCGCGACGGCTCTCGCGACCCTCGGCGCGTTCATCTACAACCTCTCCGCGGGCTTCGTCGGCGGCATCGAGCTGACGCTCGCCGAGGACGAGTGACACCCACCCTCGAACGTCGCTCGAACCCCTGCCGCCGGCCCCGCCCCCGTCACTGGGACAACCGATTTTGGGACTGCCCACGTCGTGCGCTAATCTTCAGGGGTCAGCGCGCGGGACACACACCGCAGAGCGCGGCGGGGCTATAGCTCAGTTGGTTAGAGCGCATCCCTGATAAGGATGAGGCCACAGGTTCAAATCCTGTTAGCCCCACCAGCACGAAGACCCCCGGTCCACTCGGATCGGGGGTCTTTGACATCACCGGTTGACATCAGCCGATGAGCGAATCTTCCAGAAGCTCGGAGAGCAGGTCGACGGCGGACGGGATGGGAGCTGGGGGCAGTGGTGGGTGCAGGAGAGATGTAGAACCTTTGGTTCCAGGCTGACTCGGGCTCCAGGGACGAAACTCGATTGCCATTCCTCCCAGGCGTCAGGTGATACTCACCCATGAGCAGATTCGCCGAGGTCATCGTGTTGGCTAGCGGCGCAGAAGAGATCATGGAACCGCTGACCCAGCCGGACGACAGTCGTGAGTGGGCTGGCCAATTCACCGATATCGGGCATGGCATGTTCGGCGGCTGGGCCATCGAGTTCGTGCGACGAAGTCGTTGGACCGGACTGCTGAAACACCTCGAGTCGCTGCCATGGCCATCGCCACACTCCGTACAGGTGCTGATCCACGACGAGGAAGATGACTGCTTCGGTCTGTGGATGATGCACGATGGCCGACTCATGGAAGTGCCGCTGCCGCACACCCGCCGCTACTTCTGGCCAGACCACTACACAGGCAACGTCGATCCGGACTCCCCAGGGATTCTGATCCGTACGGACAGGCCCGGTGGCCCTCCCGAAGATGACTGACTGCCGATTTCACAAGGTCGCGACGCCATATCGGCGGCGACAGGCCGGAGTACGGTGAGTCGAGTCTGTCAAGAGCGCCAAGACTTCTGACACCAGCGGCTGACACCAACAAGGGCGGACAGCGGCGGTCGTCGTGGAACGTCGGCAGACAGTCAGTCGAGGCCCGCAGCGAGTTGCCAGACGTTCACAGGACCCCGTGATCGACCTGATACGGATGAGGCAACAGGTTCAAATCCTGTGAGCCCCACCAGCACGAAGACGCCCGGTCCACAGGGCTGGGGGCCTTTGCGCTCTCAGCGCGTTACGGTCACCAGTCCGAGGACCATCAACGCGACTCCCATGAGTCCGAACTGGAGTCTCATGCGTTCAAGGCTCTTCCAGGGCGACCCCCATCGCGTCCTGTAACGCGCCGAAAAGGTCACCTCTGCCCACTCCCACACCCGGACGTCCACGCCGCGACAGCCGCAGGCCACCACTATGAACGCGCCGCCCGCGATCAGTGCGAGCACTCCACGGAGAAGCACGCCTTTACCCTCGTCTCATGACCGGCGTCACCGTCGCGGCATTGTCGCAGGGGCGCAGAAGGACGAAGAAGACCCCCAACCGATACCGGTTGGGGGTCTTCTTCAGGGGCGGTTCGGGTACGCAAGTTCGCCGTTACGCCGGGTTGCAGGGGCGATGTCTCACAGCTGGAGGGGAGTGGCCGGCTCGGAGAGGTCCGTGCCCGCCTCCACTTCCGTGAGGGGGCTGTGGCGGCAACTGGGGGACTTTCCGTGAGCCTCGGCGTGGATGCGCTGTTTCATCGTGGGGGGCAGGGCCCTGGCGTAGGTCCAGGACCACTGGGTTGCCGTCGGGATCGTCACCGGCGCGCTGCAGTTGCCGGTCGCCTCGGTCTGCGGTACTGCCGCGGAGGCGGTCGTCGTGATGAGTCCGAGCGTCGTGCACAGCGCCAGGAAGGCGGTGACGAGGACGTTCCACAGCTTCATGACCGGGTTCTGGGCCATGGCCCCTCACTTTCGGGTCGGGCGATTTGCGTACTTTCCTCATGATGTGTATCGGGGCCGCGAAGTGGTGGACCTACGCCCGTGGCGCGGCGATGTTCAGATGAACAACACCCGGATGGGCGCAAACCGCTCGTAAATAGGAGAATGAAGAGCAAAGTAACCGTCCGTGGGGATGTGATCACCCTCAGATCGGAGCGGTGACCTCCGGTTCTACTGCGGTGCGCCGGAGGGGAGTTGAGGGCCCACGCAGGTCACCGATCGGTATCGGTCGGTGTGTATAGTCGGGCGCCAGAAGTCCCCTACGTCAAGGAAAGACGAGGTCGCGCGGTGAAGAAGCTTCTCCTGGTCGCACTGGCCGCCATCGGCGGGCTCCTCGTGTACCGCCAGATCCAGGCGGATCGCGCCGAGCAGGATCTGTGGACGGAGGCGACCGACTCCGTGCCCACGGGTTCGTGAGTATCGACAACCGAATCTGAACAGACCCCGGCCGTCCTCGCGGTCGGGGTTTTGTGTTGCCCGGATGAGGCCCGGCCTCGCGGGGCAGGATGGGCCACGGTCCAGAGGTTCGGACGACGACGAGGGGTGGCGCGTGATGGGGCGGCGTACGGCGTGGTGGCGCGCGGGGGCATGGCGCGGGCGTCCCTCGGCACGCGCGCGCGTGGCGGCCGTTGCAGCGGTGCTGTGCACGGCAGCGGCGGCGCCCTGGCCGGCTGCCGCCGCGGCGGCAGCCGAAACCCCGGGCACCGGCGCCTCCGCCTCCTCGTACGCCTTTGCGGAGGACGCACAGCCTGTGGACGGCGCGAAAGCAACCACGGGCGCCGAGCTGCTCGAAGCCGGCCGGACCTACCGCAGCTCCCTCCCCAGGGACGCGGAGCTCTACTACCGCCTTCATCTCGACGCCGCGTCCAACGCGTACGTCTCCGTCACCGCCGTCCCCCGCGCGGACGCCACGCTCTCCATCACCGACGGCATCAGGGTGTCGGTGCAGGACGCCGACAACCACACCTGCTCCAACGAACGCGCCCGCTTCGGCGCCGCCAAGAGCCCGCACCCCATCACGGCATGGGGCGCACGGACCACCTCCCCGGCCGCCCCCCTCTGCCAGGGCGCCGGCACCTACTACGTCGTCGTCGAACGCACCGGTACGGCGGACTCCTCGCCCGGCGCCTGGGACCTGGAGCTCACCACCACCACCGAACCGCGCCTGAAGCAGGCCGGTGCGACAAGCCCGCCCGAGGTGTGGAACTCCGCCTCACCCACCCCCGTCTCGGGCGCGGTCGAGCACAGCCAGGGCGGCGCGGGCTTCTCCCGGGCGGTCTCCGTGGGACAGGGCGTCTGGAGCGCCGACATCGCTCCCGGGCAGACGCTCTTCTACAAGGTCCCGGTCGGCTGGGGCCGGCAGCCGTCCGCCACGGCCGAACTCAGCGGCGCGAACGGCGACGGCCACGGCTACGCCATCGACGCCCTGGCCCTCACGCTCTACAACCCCGTCCGCGCGGAAGTGGAGGACGCGAGCACCGGCTACGACGGCAAGCAGAAATCGGCCTCCCTCGCCGCGGTGCCTGCCGTCGACTACAGCAACCGCTACGCCATTCCCGACCGGGTGAACGGAATGCGGTTCGCCGGCTCGTACTACCTGGTGGTGCACCTCGCCGCGGGAGTGGCCCCAAAGTTCGGCGACGGGCCCTTCAGGCTGACGCTGCGCATCGGGATCGACGGCTCGGCGCAGGACGGCCCCGGCTACGAGGGGCAGTCCGTGCCGGGAAACGTCTTCGAGGTCAGCGCGCAGGACCGGCAGGCAGCCGCCGAGGGCGTGACCCCGGACGCCCACGCCAGGATGAAGGCCGTCGCCGCGGGCGGGATCGGAGCGGGCACCGTCGTGCTCGTCGTGCTCGGGGTGTGGACGGTCGCGGCCCGGCGCAGAGCACGGGCCTGGTGAGGCCCACGGCCTGGCGTGCGGCAGAGGCCCGGTGAGGTCCTGCCGGCCTCGGACCGGGAGCCGGCGGCCAGTTCTTCAGATCCGGGTCAGCGCCCAGAACCCCACGGCGTAGCAGGCCAGCGCAAGAAGCAGGAGCGGGATCGCCACCTTGGCGGGCGGGCCCGGACGGCGTGCGGGGCGGGCGCGATGGCTGCGGCGCGTCGTCTCCCGCGGGATTGCCTGCACGGGAGGCGGAACCTGAGGGGCCTGGGCGGTGTACGAAACAGTAGAGACATCAGCGCGCCGGTACGGCGTCGAGGCCTGGGCCCGGGCCGGGTTCAGCGGCGTGTGCGACTGGAGGGAGGGCAGTACATGCGTGGGGTCATCGGGGGAGGCGTAGGCGGGCTGGTGGTGGCTGTCCTGGTCGTGGTGCGCCTGTACGGGGTGCGCCTGTGTGGGGGGCGTCGGCAGCTGTGGAGCGGGAGTCCGGGCGAAGGAGGCGGTGGCCTGCGGGGGCGGCAGATGGAAGCTGCCGGTGTCCGACATGCTGGGCGGCTGCGTGGGGACGGACGGCTCCGGCTGGTGCCCGGGCCCCTGACGCGGGTCGGGCCGTGGTGTCGCGCCCGTGGACGCCACGGCTTCAGCGTCCGACGCGGACGACACGGAGGACGCCTCTGTCTCGACAGACCGCTCAACGGGCCGCGAAAAGGCCTCACTTACACCGGTTCCGTCCGTGTCGGCCTCCCTCTTCGCCTCCACTCCCGGTGCGGCCTTGAGAGGTCCCGAGGGGGCGAATCCCGGTGGGAGCGGGCCGAGTTGGTCGAAGACTTCGATCAACTCGTCTTCGGGGCCGGGTTCCGGCAACAACTCCCTGGCAGAGGCGAGCGCCTTGCGTGCCCCTGTGGCGGTACGGAACCGCGCCTGCGGGTCGGGCTGCAACAGCGTCGCCACAACCTCCCACAGTGGCTCGGGAATGCCCTTGGGCGCGCTCGGCGTCCCGTGCGCCGCGAAGTACTGGATGAGCGCCTTGGCGTCCGGCTTGGCACCCTCCAGCAGATACAACGCGACCAGGCCCACCGCGAACAGATCGGCGGGGAAGTCCGGTTCCGAGCCCATCATCTGCTCCGGCGCCAGATAACCCGGCGTCCCCACCACGAGATTGGTCTCCGTCAGACGCGGTTCACCCAACCGCATCGCGATGCCGAAATCGGACAACCGCAGCCGCGGCCGGCCCGTGCCGGTGGCTTCCAGCAGAACATTGGCCGGCTTGATGTCGCGGTGCACCACACCCTCCGCATGCACCGCGGCCAGCCCCGAAAGCAGCTGGTCCAGCAAGGTGCACACGAAGGCCGGCGGCAGCGGACCGTAGTCCCCGACCAGATGAACCAGCGAACCACCGGCGACGAGATCCATGGTGAACAGGACCTTGTCGTCGTCGGCGGCCCAGCTGGCCGGCGCCAGCACATGGGGGTGATCGATACGCAGAGCCTGCTCGCGGACGAAACGCAGCAGAGAGTGCGCGTCGCGCTGCTGCAGCACCTTGGCGGCCACATAGCGACGGCGGCGGTGGTCCCAGGCGCGCCAGACAGCGCCGACCCCTCCGCGCCCGATCGGGTCGACCAGTTCATACCGGCCGGCGAAGACCTCACCCATGGCTGTGCGTCGCTCCTCCCCCTTCGGCTACCCCCCTTGCTTGCCCCTCGACAGGTGGTACGACTCCCCCCAGCGCCGTTCCTCGACGAGCGTGATGAGTGATACGAGCCCCCGCGCCCCCGCGCCCCTCCTCGGCCGTCGGCCCGGCTGCCGAACCCCCTTCGGCGACCGGGCCGCGGACTCAGCTCTGGTGAGACTGGTAATGCGTGACCGCGTCGGAAGTGCGGCCGGCGCCGTACACCCGGAGGAACTCTGCCAGCTCCGGATGGCTGGGGGCGAGAGTGTCCGCGGCGTCGATGATGTCCCCCGCAGCCGCCACCGAGCGCAGCAGCGACTGGATCTCGCGGACCACCCGCTTGACCGTGGGCGCCCCCGAACTGCTCGTCGTGGTCGTGGTGTTGCTGAGCACAGAGCCCCCCTGCGACTTCTTGATCTCTTCCATGCGCTCCGTGGCCTCGGCCGCGCTCACGCTGCCGTCCGCGACCTGCCCCGCCAGGTCCTGCAGCAGCTGCACCCGCTGCACCACAGCCGGGTTGCCGATCTTCGCCCGCTGCCCGCTCATCAACTGCGACAGCATCGGAGCGGACAGCCCCAGCACCCCCGCGAGACGGGCCTGGTTGAGCCCGAGATCTTCTATGAGCTTACGGAAGAGCGCCCCCAACGGCTCCCCGTACCAGTTCCGCTGCAGTTCCCGCGCTCTTGCGGTCGCTTCCTGCTGTGCGGCGTCCATTGCGTCTCCCCATCGCTTCCCCAAGTACTGTGGTTCGCTGTAGCGAACCACGCCGAGCATCTTACGGAGAGTGGTCGTCCACGGGGACCCCCAATCTTTTTGCGAGATCCCGGGGGTGACCCGGTACTCTGGTCTCCGGCACCCACCGGTAGGCGGTTCTTCCGGGGGATGTCCCCTTTCCGGGGCCTTAGCTCAGTTGGTAGAGCGCTGTCTTTGCATGGCAGATGTCAGGGGTTCGACTCCCCTAGGCTCCACTCCGGATCCCCTCCGAGCTGCGGAAACGCGGCGCGGAGGGGATTTTCCGCTACCGCGACCGACCCGGCCTGGTCGCCCCTTTGCCGCCGGACGTGTTTCACGTGAAACACAGCAGTGGGGCGGGAGACCCTCAAGTCTCCCGCCCCACGCCATAGTTCAGCCCACAGCACGTCACCGGCCGTCGTCGCGCTGGGCGGCCTCCTCCTCGGCCTCCTTGGCCTGCACCTCAGGGTCGAGCAAGGACTGACCACTGCCGTCCACCGACGACAACTTGCCCGACTCCGGAACCTCCGTCGCAGCAGGCGGCTCGACCAGCCAGTCAGGGTTGGCCTGCTTGTCCCACCACTTCCAGGCAGCAAGAGCACCACCCGCGAGAGCGCCGAGCACCAACAAAACCCTTGCGGCACGCCCGGCCCTCGCCCGACGCTCATGCCGACGAGCCAGCTTCTGAATCTCCTTCGGCGAGACCTGACCGCGCAGCGCAGCCAATGCGGCAGCACCGCGCGCGGCGGCCTCGTCCTTGACAGGCCCGGCCACGGCCACCGCCTGCTCCAGCCTCGGCCGGGAATAGTCGGCGGCCTGCCGGGCCGCCTGGCGGGTACGGACGGCAGCCTCATGGGCGGCCTGGTCGATCTTCGGCGGCACATGCGTACGGGCCTGCTCCAGACGCGGCGCGACATGTGCGTCGTACTGGACACGGGCCTGATCCGCGGCTTGGGACACCTTTGGCGCGAGCCGTACGCGTGCCTCGTGTGCGTAGTGTGCGGCCCTGTCCTTGGCCGTGTCGGCGTAGGGCGCCACCACTTCCGCGGCGTGCAGCACGCTGTCCTTCGCCGAACCGGTCGCGGCGCGCACGCTGTCGATGCGGGTCACGGGTTCCTCCTCCTCGGTGGCGTACGGTATTTCGACTTTCCACCCTTTTACGGATCATGCCTGTCAACAGACAACGGGGCATGTGAGGGCGGGCATCCGGGTCATGCACACCGACTCAGGATCATCTACAGCAAGAGCCGATCAAGAGCCGATCAAGTCCAATAGAGGATGAATACGGGGCAACAGGCGCTTGTCGTCGACAATGCCACGGATCGCCGCCGAGCGCCCCCGGCCCGGACACACTCGACCGGTTTTCTGCAAGCGACACCCCCCGACAAGCCCCCACGGGCGGGCGCCGGGCGACGCACGACTCAGACCGTGCGAGGATCAGGGAGTCACAGGAAGACAACGGAAGGCAGATCGTGGCCGAGCAGCTTTACGCCACCCTGAAGACCAACAACGGCGACATCGAGGTCCGGCTGCTGCCGAACCACGCGCCCAAGACGGTCCGGAACTTCGTCGAACTCGCCACCGGCGAGCGTGAGTGGACCAACCCCGCCACCGGCCAGAAGTCCACGGACAAGCTCTACGACGGCACGGTCTTCCACCGGGTGATCAGCGGATTCATGATCCAGGGCGGAGACCCGCTGGGCAACGGCACCGGTGGTCCCGGCTACCAGTTCGAGGACGAATTCCACCCCGACCTCTCCTTCAACAAGCCCTACCTGCTCGCCATGGCCAACGCCGGCCCGGGCACCAACGGCTCCCAGTTCTTCATCACCGTCGCCCCCACGACGTGGCTGAACCGCAAGCACACCATCTTCGGCGAGGTCACCGACCCCGCCAGCCAGAAGGTGATCGACGCCATCGCCACCACCCAGACCAACCCCCGCACCGACCGCCCGGTCAACGACGTCGTCATCGAGTCCGTCGTCGTCGAAACCCGCGAGGGCTGAGACCCACGAGGACCCCACCCGCAGGGTCGAGTCCCCGCACAGCAGGAACCAAACGCCCCGCCCATCCGTAAAGATGGGCGGGGCGGTGCATGTGTGCACACGACCCGAACCACGACCCAGGGGATCTCATGAACCAGGCGCCAGGCAGCCCACAGGGCCCGGACGACCAGGGACCCCAGCACGCCCAGAGCCTGCCCGGCTGCTACCGCCACCCCGACCGCGAGACCGGCATCCGCTGCACCCGCTGCGAACGCCCCATCTGCCCCGAATGCATGGTCAACGCCTCCGTCGGCTTCCAGTGCCCCGAATGCGCCCGCGGCGCCTCCGGCACCGGACACCCCCCGGCCGCCAGCCGACCCCGCACCATCGCCGGCGGCACCGTCACCGCCGACCCCCGGCTGCTCACCAAGATCCTCATCGGGATCAACCTGGCCGTCTTCCTCGTCCAGCTGGCCGTCGGAGACCGCTTCACCACCCGGTTCGAACTCATCGGCCAGGCATACGTCCCCCTGCTCGGCGGCGTCGAAGGCATCGCACAAGGCCAGTACTACCGGCTGCTGACCGCCATGTTCCTGCACGGCAGCTACATCCACATCCTGTTCAACATGCTCAGCCTCTGGTGGATCGGCGGCCCCCTGGAAGCAGCCCTCGGCCGCGCCCGCTACCTCGCCCTCTACTTCGTCTCCGGACTGGCGGGCAGCGCACTCACCTATCTCCTCGCAGCGTCCAACCAGCCGTCTCTGGGCGCCTCCGGCGCAATCTTCGGGCTCCTCGGCGCCACCGCCGTCCTCCTGCGCCGACTCAACTACGACCTGCGCCCACTGATCGCCCTGCTGGTGATCAACCTCATCATCACCTTCAGCCCGGGCTTCAACATCGCCTGGCAGGCCCACATCGGCGGCCTGGTCGCCGGCGTCGTCACCGGCTACGCCATGGTCCACGCCCCACGCCGGAACCGCGCCCTCGTCCAGTACGGCACCTGCGCCGTCGTGCTGGTCGTGGTGGTGGTCCTGACCCTGCTCAGGACGGCTCAGCTCACCTGACGTGCCCACTTGTCCACAGCGGGTTGCCACTCTTGTGCATAGCGTGCGGGAACAGCTGTGCCCCCTGTCACCGACCAGTGTTTGCGCAGGTCAGGCAGGGGGCGAACAGGTTTGCGAAGCTGGGTGGGATGGTCGTATCGGCGTCAATGACCGGCTGGTTATCCACAGATGGTCGTTCTTTTCCCCAGGAGCTGTGGATTTTTCTGCGGGCTGTGGATAACTCAGCGGATAGCCCTGGGCAGGGCTATGTTCACCGAGAGGCGACCGTTACTTCCACTGCGTGGAGACACCGAATCCGGCGGCGATGAAGCCGAAGCCCACCACGATGTTCCAGTTGTCCAGCGCATCGATGGGCAGCGAACCGTCGGTCACGTAGAAGACGACGATCCAGGCCAGGCCGATGAGGAACAGGGCCAGCATGACGGGCGCCACCCAGGCGCGGCTGTTCAGCTTGATGCTGGTCGCCTGCTTCGCCGGCGGCGGCGTGTAGTCGGCCTTCTTGCGGATACGTGACTTCGGCACGAGGGTCTCTCCTGTCGATGCGCTGCGTGGCCGCGCAGGGAACTGTGGCTGGCTCCGGAGCAGCGTACAAGGGGACTCTTAGCGCTCCCCCGGGCGTCCGTTAGCGTAGTGCTTCCGCGGCGCCGAAGGAGATAAGGGTACGTTGAGCAATTCTGCCGACTCCCCCCAGGACGGATCCAGTCCTGCCCGCGGACGCCGTTTCCGGCCGGTGCGGGTGCTCACGATGGCCGTCTTCGCCCTCGCGGGGCTCATTTTCTTCACCAGTTTCAATACGGCCAAGGGCACCAATATCCGTACGGACACGTCCTTGCTGAAGCTTTCCGACCTCATCCAGGAGCGCAGCCGCAAGAACGGCGAACTGGACGAGTCCAACGGCTCTCTGCGCCGCGAGGTCGAGTCGTTCGCCGAGCGTGACGACGGCAGCACCAAGGCGCAGGACGAGAAGCTCGCGGACCTGGAGAAGGGCGCGGGCACACAGAAGCTGAAGGGTGAGGCGATCACCGTCACGCTCAATGACGCCCCTCCGGACGCCACCGCAAAGCTCCCCGGCTATCCCGAGCCGCAGCCGGACTACCTGGTCATCCACCAGCAGGATCTCCAGGCCGTGGTGAATGCGCTGTGGCAGGGCGGCGCCAAGGGCATCAAGGTGATGGACCAGCGGCTGATCTCCACCAGTGCCGTGCGCTGCGTGGGCAACACCCTGATCCTTCAGGGGCGCGTCTACTCGCCGCCGTACAAGATCACGGCGATCGGGGATCCCGACAAGCTGAACAGGGCGCTGTCGGATTCCACGGCGATCCAGAACTACATGGTCTACGTGAATGTGTACGGCCTCGGCTGGAAAGTGACCCACGACGGGACGGTGACTCTGCCCGGCTACTCGGGCACAGTGGATCTGCACTACGCCCAGCCCGTGGAGTGAACTGAGCCGTTTCGGGAGCTGCCGGTGCGCGTCGTCGTGAGGACCGTCAGTGAGCTCTGTATCACCGTGGGCAGCCTGATCGTGCTTTTCGTCGTCTATGTGCTGTTCTGGACGGGGATGCGGGCGGACGGTGCGATGAACCACCAGATCGATGTCCTGCACGACCAGTGGGCGAAGCGGACGGCGCATCCGACGGCCCCTGCCGCATCCGGGGCCTCGGCCGGCCCCCCGAAGCCGGCGCCGTATGCCGCGGGCAAGCCCTTCGCGATCATGTACATCCCGAGGCTTGGTTTCACGTGGAACAAGCCGGTGCTCGAGGACACCGCCGTGAGCACCCTGAAGAAGGGGCTCGGCCACTACGCGAACACCGCGCGGCTGGGGCAGGAGGGCAACTTCGCGGTTGCGGGGCACCGGCGGACGTACGGAGATCCGTTCGTGGACTTCCCCGAGCTGAGGCCGGGTGACGCGGTGGTGCTGACGGACGGGACCACCTGGTTCACGTATCGGATCGACAAAGGGCCCTACAAAACTGTTCCGACGGACGTTGAGGTGATCGATCCTGTGCCACGTAAGTCGGGGTACACGCGTGAGGGCCGCTATCTGACGCTCACCACGTGCGATCCGGAGTGGGGGCACAGCCATCGGCTGATCGTGTGGGCGCACCTGGATTCCACACAGCCTGTGGAGGCCGGGAAACCAGAGGCGCTGCGCCGTTAGTCTGGTGCGGGTACGGCGTGAGTCTGATGCCGTGGTGGAACGGAAGGGACGGCATGTACGGCTGGATCTGGCGGCATCTGCCGGGAAACGCGTGGGTGAAGGCGCTGATCTCACTCCTGCTGGTCCTGGCCGTGGTCTACGTCCTGTTCCAGTACGTCTTCCCGTGGGCCGAACCGCTGCTGCCCTTCAACGATGTGACGGTGGACAACCAGTGAGTGCGCGGATTCTCGTCGTCGACAACTACGACAGCTTCGTCTTCAACCTGGTGCAGTACCTGTACCAGCTGGGTGCCGAGTGCGAGGTGCTGCGCAACGACGAGGTGTCGACGGCGCACGCCCAGGACGGTTTCGACGGTGTGCTGCTGTCGCCGGGTCCGGGGACGCCGGAGGAGGCGGGCGTCTGCATCGAGATGGTGCGGCACTGTGCGGCGACCGGTGTCCCGGTGTTCGGGGTCTGCCTGGGCATGCAGTCGATGCAGGTGGCGTACGGCGGTGTGGTGGACCGCGCGCCCGAGCTGCTGCACGGCAAGACCTCGCTGGTCGAGCACGAGGGCAGGGGCGTCTTCGCCGGGCTGCCCTCACCGTTCACGGCGACGCGCTACCACTCGCTGGCCGCGGAGCCGGAGACGGTGCCGGCCGAGCTGGAGGTGACCGCGCGGACGCACGACGGGATCATCATGGGGCTCCGGCACCGTGAACTCCCGGTCGAGGGCGTGCAGTTCCACCCGGAGTCGGTGCTGACCGAGCACGGTCACCGGATGCTGGCCAACTGGCTGGTGGAGTGCGGCGACCAGGGTGCCGTGGCGAGGTCGGCGGGGCTCGCCCCGGTGGTGGGCAGGGCCACGGCGTGACCGCCCTGCGCCCCGAGCGTGAGTCCGCCGCCTCGTACGGGCAGGAGCCGTACGAGGGGTACGCCTCGTTTGAGGGGTACGAGGCGTCCGGTTCGTTCGAGGCGCCCGGTTCGTTCGAGGCGGCCGGCGGATTCCAGACCTCCGGTGCGTTCGATGAGTACGCAGCGCCCCCGATGGCGCAACCCGAGCCGTATCTGCCGCCCGTGGACGAGGAGACGGTGGCTCTGCGGATACCGGAGCCGCCGACGAGCGGTTCCATATCGCCCTCTGAGGCCTCAACAGCCACACCTGCCACTGGAAGCACTCCGGGCGGCCGAGCGGCCCGCAGGAAGGCCGCCAAGCGTCGTCATGGGCGTCATGGGGGCCCTCGTACGACTGCGGAGTCCGCGGAAGACGCCGATGAGGTGTCCGCCGACGCTTCCAAGGCTCCGCTCTCGCGGGTGGAGGCACGCCGGCAGGCCCGCGCCCGCAAGCCCAGTCCGGGCGTCGTGGCGAGCCGGGCGATCGGTGAGGTGTTCATCACCACCGGCGTGCTGATGCTGCTGTTCGTCACCTACCAGCTGTGGTGGACGAACGTGCGGGCGCACGAGGCGGCGGACAAGGAGACCAGCACCCTGCAGAACGACTGGGCGAGCGGCAAGCGTGCGCCGGGCGAGTTCGAGCCGGGCCAGGGCTTCGCGATCCTCCACATTCCCGAGCTGGACGTGGTCGTGCCGATCGCCCAGGGCGTCAGCAACAAGCAGGTGCTCGACAAGGGCATGGTCGGCCACTACAGCGAGGGCAGGCTGAAGACGGCGATGCCCGATGCGAAGACCGGCAACTTCGCGCTCGCGGGTCATCGCAATACGCACGGCGAGCCCTTCCGGTACATCAACAAGCTGAAGAAGGGCGACGAGGTCGTCGTCGAGACGCAGGACGAGTACTTCGTCTACAAGGTGACGTCGACGCTGCCGGTGACGTCTCCGAGCAATACGAGCGTGATCAGTCCCGTGCCGCCCCAGTCGGGTTTCACCAAGCCCGGCCGGTACATCACGCTGACGACCTGTACTCCGGAGTTCACCAGCAAGTACCGGTTGATCGTCTGGGGCAAGATGGTCGAGGAACGGCCGCGCAGCAAGGGCAAGCCGGATGCGCTCGTCGAGTAAAGGCAGATGAACGTGGCAGCGACCACCGACGACACTCAAGAGGACACGGACGCGCCCGCGGCGCCACCGGCCCGCCGCCGCGGCACGGGCCGTATCGCGGCGGTGGTGAGCGTCTTCGGTGAACTCCTCATCACGGCGGGCCTGGTGCTGGGCCTGTTCGTCGTCTACTCGCTCTGGTGGACGAACGTCATAGCCGACCGTGCGGCGGACAAGCAGGGCGAGAAGGTCCGCGACACGTGGGCCCACGAGGGCAAGGACACCGGGCCCGGTGCGCTCGACACCAAGAACGGCATCGGCTTCCTGCATGTCCCCGCCATGAAGAACGGCGAGGTCCTGGTCGAGAAGGGCACGTCGACGGAGGTCCTCAACGACGGCGTGGCCGGCTACTACACGGACCCGATCAAGGCGACGCTGCCCACCACGGGCAAGAAGGGCAACTTCACGCTGGCCGCGCACCGGGACGGCCACGGCGCGAAGTTCCACAACATCGACAAGCTGAAGGTCGGCGACCCGATCGCCTTCGAGACGAAGGACAAGTGGTACATCTACAAGGTCTACGACATCCTCGACGAGACCTCGAAGTACAACGTGAAGGTCATCTCGCAGATCCCGAAGGAGTCGGGGAAGAAGAAGGCCGGGCACTACATCACGCTGACGACTTGTACGCCGGTGTATACGAGCCGGTATCGGTATGTGGTGTGGGGGGAGTTGGTGCGGGTGGAGAAGGTGGACAGTAAGCGGACGCCGCCGAAGGAACTGCGGTGACTGAGTTACTTGCAGCAACTCAGTCCCACTAGCATGGCCGAGGCCCGAAGCCGCAACTTCCCTTTGCGGCTTCGGGCCTCCTGCGTGATGACGCCTACTGCAGGGCTTTGAGGCGCACTCCTGCGGTCCACTCTTCCAACTCGTCGCGGTTCACGGTGATGACTCCGCTCAGGTCTGCGATGGCTTGCGCTTCCCGGCTGAAGTTGCACGTAGCCACGAACAGTGCCACATCGACCCGGTCGACGGCTCGTGCGGCACCGGCGAACTTCTGCATGTCAGCACTGGGGACATGCGCGCGACCGGCTCGGTTCTTGCACTGAACGGCCAGGCTACGTCCATCGGCCGTGCGGCCGGTGATGTCGATGCCCCGGTCGTTGTGTGATTGGCGAACGACGACGTCCGTACAACCGTCCCGGCGCAGCAGATCGGCGACATGGCGCTCGAACGCCTGCCAGGTCATGGCTGCGATGGAGGCCCGTACCTGGTCTGTCGGCGACTCTCCTTCCAGGGTGCTGATCCGCTGGTGGTGCCAGCACAGCTTGCGTTCGACGTTCTGGACCTCCTCGCGGAGGGCGATGAGCTCGCGGCGGTGCTCACCCGAGGTTTCGATCAGGGCGTTGAACATCGGCACGACGGTCTTGCCGAGGATGTGGGTGATGCGTTGGTCGATGCGGTCGTCGAGGGAGACATCGCCCCTGTGGACGGAGTTATCCACAGGCTGCGTACGCGCCAGGTACTCCATGTCCAGGAGGTACACACGCACCTGACGTGCGACTTCGCTGTCGCGGAGGAGCATGGCGACGTTGAGGACTGCTCGTCGTGGATAGAGCGCAAGCGAGCGAGAGCGCGACTGAATCCCACTGACCTCCTTAAAGGAGGTCAGTTCTGTACCTGTCAGAACGCGGTAGCCGTTGGCTACCAGCTCTTCTCGGTGATCGAGTACCAATGACTCGATGGCCTTGCGGCTCACCTCGAAGTACGCCGCCACCATCGCGGTCGTCACATGCATCCCGTCCGGCAGCAGTGACAGCGCCTTGACTCTGTCGAGTACGTCCGTGCGCTCCAGGACGCTGTCGCGCAGGGACTTGGACTCCAGTAGCGCCGATTCGTTGATCACGTTCTGCCCTTCGTGCGTGGTGTGGCCTCACGGCCAGGGCAGAGCTGCGACACCCCACCCCATCCGATCAACGAGCCGTGATATGTGAAGACACGATCGATGGAGGATCAGATGTTCAGGGAGCTTTGGACGACGTGCAAGAGCCTCGGCACCTGAGTGAACAGGCCGGGGCGCTTTCTACATCAGCTTGAGGGGGGTGAGGATGGCCACCATGAGAGGAGCTCAGTTCCTGAGGCGAAGACCGAGTTGTACGTCTATTAGGTCTACAACAGACCTCGTGCTGTCGCCTGCGGCTTTCATCGGAGGCGCCCGAAAAGGGCTTTCCAAGCGTGGCGACTGACGGCCACCACGGGAACGGTCGGGTGCTTGTTGTCACGTATGGCTGTGTGCGGGCGTAACTCCCACGCACTCGTTGTTGCCGCCACTGTACGCACTGCTGCGCCACCTTACGCCCGACAGATCCGCGTGCTGTGGCGTGCGCGTTTCCTGGTCCGTGCTCCTTGGTCCTGCGGTCGATTACGGCGCGGGATTTTCCACCGGAGAGAGCCCAACGTGCGTGCAGCATCGAACAAGTCCCAGTATCGCTTTCTCGCTCAAGCCACGTGGATCCGGTTGGGTTGTTCGCCAACACCACGTGCAGCGCTCCCTCTTCGGGAAAGCCCAGCACCACGTACGGCCCGAACATACTCGCATGGGCACCGAGGGAGACCGGCAGCACCTGGATAGTCACGCTGAGCCACTCCGAAGCGGCTACAAGATGCTGCAGCTGTGCCTTCGTAACCTTTGGCCGCCGACTTGCTGGAGCAGCACAGCTTCCGACACAACCGCCCAGAGATATAGAGGCGAGTCGCCGGCCAGACGTTCTGCCGAGCCAGGCGCATCTGCACGAACTTCTCGATCTCGTCCGCCGTCTGCCATTGCTGCGATGCCACCGTCACGGCCTGGGTGGACTCGGGGGTCTGCAACAGTCCTGAGACGAGACTGTGTCTGGAAGGCGAGGTACGGAACCCCACTGAGGATGAGGCCGGAGGACGCGGACCGCTGCTGGTGGAGGCACTGACGCACTGCTGGGGTGCGCAGGAACGCCGGGGGGTATCGGGAAGTCAGTGTGTGGGCCGAGTTAAGAATGTCGGCCCGGCGTACTTGAACGACACGACCCCTTCGCACGGATCGCTGTCGGCTTCGGAACCTGCGGCGACGCTGCCTACGCCACTGCAGGGATCGACGTGCTCGCCGACTCAACAGAATTGGGCGAGGTAGCTTCCCTGATAGCGGAAAGGTGCCGATGGCCTGCGGGGGATACGAGCATCTAAGGACCTGCAGAGAATCAACACCTCGATTCTCTGCAGGTCCTTAGAATGTGAGAAAAATTATGCACTTTCTGGCCGCTTGCTGCAGGAGCGAACAGGAAGCAAAGGGAGCGATCGAGTGCTCTACGTGTAAACAGTTACTGTGACACTTTCATAATACCAGTCACTGTCCTTGGTTAGAACCCAAAGAGTGTAGCTTGAACCTTCCGGCAGATCGCCACTCTTCCAGGACGTGCATTGACCAGCTACAAGCCCCCGTGTACTGACAGTGCGGTCACCGCTGTCTCTGTATCCGTCCCGGTTGGTGTCAAGCGTGGCCACCATCCATTTGCCATCCGAGCGGCTGTCGCATGCCCGGATAGAATCGCCCGGAATGGAACCGTAGGGATCATCGTTCCACTGCCCGTAACCATTTATGATGCCAAAGCCGTCATATACGTCATACTGTCGTGGTGCTGCAGTGGCCGATCCTGCCACTCCAATCGCTAGGCCAAGTGCACATGAGGCTGCCGCCAGGCCGCGTATTACACTTCCCTTAAATCCCATAGCATCCCCTTAGGGCGGTAAAGACCACGTATAGTTGTTCTTATTTGATCGTAAGATTTTAGTCCTTGTCAAGGGCATGCAAGTCTCGCGGGCTGGGCAAACGTGGCACTGGCCGCGAGGTCAGGTTTTAGGTTTGCAATGGTTAACGTCCCGCCTGGCGGCTCGTGCAAGGTGTACTGTCACAAAATCGCAGGTGAACGACAACCATGCGTAGGCATTCGATCGGCGCAGTGGCCCATAGGGAAAGCCGGGAGCAGAAATGCACACCGGGCCATAGAGCTCTGGCCGGGAGACCGCAGCTCCGGTCACTGAGAAGGTCCGGAGCTGCGAGCTCAAGTGCCTGAATTAGTCCTTCGTGGGGTGCGTCAGCCGGTCGTACCGCCGAAGAGGTTGGTGCCGCCGTTGTTCCCGCCGTCATTGCCGCCGCCGAACGTCTGCAGGTTGACCGGCGTGCCCTGGTCGACCGTGCTGCCCGGGGACGGGTCCGAGTTGATGACGATGGCGTTGTCGTCCTGGGAGCCGTTGATGTTGCCGACCTGGAGACCCGCCTGCCGAAGGGCGTCCTTGACGTCCTTCAGCTTGTGGCCCTGGATGTTCGGCACCTGGACCTGGTTGTTCTGCTTCTGGCCGATGTTGATCTGCACCGCGGTGTTCTTCTTGACCTGGGTGCCGATCGTCGGGTTGGTCGAGATGACCTTGTTGACCTGGTTGTCGTCGGTGGTGGGGGCGTTGACGCAGTTGCCGGTGAGGCCGACGGCCTGCAGTGCGGCCTTGGCCTGGTCGCAGCTCTGGCCGGCGACGCTGGGCACGGCGACCGTCTCGGGGGCCTTGGCGATGGTGAGGGTGATGGTGGAGCCCTTCTCCACTTCCTTGCCAAGTTCCGGGTCCTGCTTCAGGACCGTGTTCGGGTCCTCCGAGGACTCTTCCGTCTGCGTCTTGACGTTGAACTTGTACTTGTCGCCCTCCAGGATCTGCTTGGCCTCGTCGAGGGTCTTGCCGAGGACACTCGGTACGACCACCTTCGGAGCGCCCGTCGACACCACGAGATTGACGGTGGAGTTCTTGTTGACCGACGTCTTGGGATTCGGGTCCTGCGAGCAGACATTGCCCTTGCTCTGCTCCTCGCAGGGCTGCCTCTTGATCGTTCCGACCTTGAGGCCGATGTTGTCCAGCTGACTCTTGGCGTCGCTCTCGCTCAGGCTGACGAGGTTGGGTACGTCCACCTTGTCGTTGCCCACGCCGCCGTTGCCGCTGAACGCATACTTTCCGATCAGGATCGCGCCCACCAGGACGAGGATGCCCGCGACGACCAGCAG
This sequence comes from Streptomyces sp. NPDC049541, assembly GCF_044465725.1. Classification (NCBI taxonomy): domain Bacteria; kingdom Bacillati; phylum Actinomycetota; class Actinomycetes; order Kitasatosporales; family Streptomycetaceae; genus Streptomyces; species Streptomyces sp. NPDC049541. The sequence goes on from NZ_JBITLY010000003.1 coordinate 281,000, forward strand.
GATCGTCGACGTGTTGGACTTCTTCTGGCGGCGGCGGGAGCGGTCGTCGTAGCCGTAGCCGCCCTCGTCCGGGTTCATTGGGGGCAGCATCGACGTGGCGCCGGCGTCCGTGGCGCGCAGGGCCGTGGTCGGCTGGTCGTCGGGGTAGCCGCCGTAGCCGACGGATCCCATGGCCGCGGTGGCCGCGACGGGCTGGCCGTCGAGGCAGGCCTCGATGTCGGCGCGCATCTCGTCGGCGGACTGGTAGCGGTAGTTCGGGTCCTTGACCAGGGCCCTGAGGACGATGGCGTCCATTTCGGGCGTGATCTCGGGGTCGAAGACGGAGGGCGGCTGGGCTTCCTCGCGTACGTGCTGGTACGCGACGGCGACCGGGGAGTCGCCGACGAAGGGCGGCCGTACCGTCAGGAGCTCGTAGAGGAGGCAGCCAGTCGAGTACAGGTCGGAGCGGGCGTCGACCTGCTCGCCCTTGGCCTGCTCCGGTGACAGGTACTGCGCGGTGCCGATGACGGCGGCCGTCTGTGTCATGGTCATGCCGGAGTCGCCCATGGCGCGGGCGATGCCGAAGTCCATGACCTTGACCTGGCCGTTGCGCGTCAGCATGACGTTGGCCGGCTTGATGTCGCGGTGGACGATGCCGCTGCGGTGGGCGTACTCCAGGCCCTGGAGGATGCCGATGGTCATTTCCATCGCGCGCTCGGGCAGGAGTTTGCGGCCGGAGTGGAGGAGTTCGCGGAGCGTGGAGCCGTCCACGTACTCCATCACGATGTACGGGATCGAGACCCCGTCGATGTAGTCCTCGCCCGTGTCGTAGACCGCGACGATCGCGGGATGGTTGAGCGAGGCGGCCGACTGGGCCTCCCGGCGGAACCGGGCCTGGAAGGAAGGGTCGCGTGCGAGGTCCGCGCGCAGTGTCTTCACCGCCACCTGGCGCCCGAGGCGGGTGTCATGCGCGAGGTAGACCTCCGCCATGCCACCACGACCGAGCACCTGGCCCAGTTCGTACCGGCCGCCGAGGCGACGCGGCTCTTCCATAGCTCCTACCAGCCCTCTCCGTCGGTCCCGATCCACACGTGTGTGCGGTCGGAGGCTGCCGTCCGGGCCTACCGTACCCGGCTAGCTTTGTGTGACCTGGCTAAGTGCGTCACCCGATACAGGACCGGTATCGCAACGTGCACCGATGTGAAGGGGACGTGAGCGGGGTCACTTCTTGGAGTTGATGACCGCCTCCATCACGCTCTTCGCGATCGGGGCGGCGAGGCCGCCACCGGAGATGTCGTCACGGTTGGCGTTCTCGTCCTCGACGACGACGGCCACGGCGACCGGCGAGCTGCCGTCGGACAGCTTGGCGTAGGAGATGAACCAGGCGTAGGGGTTCGCGCTGTTGGCGACGCCGTGCTGGGCGGTACCGGTCTTGCCGCCGACGGTGACGCCGCCTCCGATCTGGGCCTTCTGACCGGTGCCGTCCTTGACGACCGTCTCCATCATCGACTGCAGGATCTGCGCGTTCTTCGCCGACAGGGGCTGGCTGAGCTCCTGCGGGTCGGTCTGCGCGATGGTGTCGAGGTTGGACGACTGCAGCTTGTCGACCATGTACGGCTTCATCAGCTTGCCGTTGTTGGCGACCGCGGAGGCGACCATGGCCATCTGCAGGGGGGTCGCGGCGGTGTTGAACTGGCCGATCGAGGACAGCGCGGTCTGCGAGGGGTTCATGTGGTCGGAGAACACCGAGGCGCTGGAGCGGACCGGCGTGAACTGCTCGGCGTCGAAGCCGAACTTCTTCGCCTCGGCGAGCATCTTGTCGTTGCCGAGGTCGGAGCCGATCTTGCCGAACACGGTGTTGCAGGACACCCTGAGGGCGACCCGCATCGTGGCGTTCTTGCAGGGGATGTTGCCCTCGTTCTTCAGCTCCGTCGTCGTGCCCTTCATGATGTACGGCAGCGGCGAGTCGGTGGCCTGGTCGGCGGAGGTGTACAGCCCGTTCTCCAGCGCGGCCGCGGCCGTGACCACCTTGAAGGTGGAGCCCGGCGGGTAGGTCTCGCGCAGCGCCCGGTTGAGCATCGGGTCGGCCTTGTTGTTCGACTTCTGGAGCGCGAGCCAGTTCTTGGAGTCCGTCGACGTGGAGTTCCCGGCGAACGACGAGGGGTCGTACGACGGGTAGGACGCCAGCGCCAGGATCTTCCCGGTGGACGGGTCGAGCGCGACGACGGCGCCCTTGCCGCCCTGGGACTTCAGCCCGTTGTAGGCGGCCTTCTGCGCGGCGGCGTTGAGGGTGGTGACGACGTTGCCGCCCGCCTTCTCCTTGCCCGTGATCATGTCGAGGGTGTTGCGGAAGAAGAGCCGGTCGTCGGTTCCGGTGAGGATGCCGTCGTCGATGCTCTCCAGCTGGGTGGCGCCGAAGGCCTGCGAGGCGAACCCGGTGACCGGCGCCCACATGGGGCCGTTCTTGTAGGTGCGCTTGTACTTCAGGTCGTTGAGGCCGCTGGTGCTGGTCGTGGTGGACCCGGTGATGGGGTCGCCGTCGACGATGATGTCGCCGCGCGGGGTGGAGTAGCGGGCGATGGTGACACGGCGGTTCAGCTTGTCGTTCTTCAGGCTGTCGGCCTTGACGTACTGGAGCCAGTTGTCCCGGACGAGCAGGGCGAGGACGAGCAGGCCGCAGAAGATCGCGATCCGGCGCAGGGGCTTGTTCATGACGGGCGGACCACCTGGGTCATCTCGGCGTCGGGGTTGCCGGCGGGCGCGGGCGCCGGGCGGCGGGCGGTGTCGCTGATTCTGATGAGGATGCCGATGAGGGCCCAGTTGGCGATGACGGAGGAACCTCCGTACGCGAGGAACGGCATCGTCATACCGGTCAGCGGGATGAGGCCCATGACGCCGCCTGCGACGACGAAGACCTGCAGGGCGAAGGCGCCGGACAGGCCGACGGCGAGCAGCTTGCCGAAGGGGTCGCGGGCGGCGAGGGCGGTGCGGATGCCCCGCTCCACGATCAGGCCGTAGATCAGCAGGATCGCCATGAGACCGGCCAGGCCCAGCTCCTCGCCGAAGGTGGCGAGGATGAAGTCGGAGTTCGCGGCGAAGCGGATCAGCTCGGAGTGGCCCTGGCCCCAGCCGGTGCCGAGGGTGCCGCCCGAGCCGAAGGCCCACAGGGCCTGCTGCAACTGGTCGGAGTGGACTCCGGTGACGCCCGGGGTACGGCTGAGCTTGTACTCGTGCATCGGGTTGAGCCAGGCCTGGACACGGGTCTGGACGTGCGGCTCGAAGCTCGCCACGCCCACGGCGCCGGCCGCCGACATCAGCAGACCGAAGACGATCCAGCTGGTCCGCTCGGTGGCGACGTACAGCATGATGACGAACATTCCGAAGAACAGCAGCGACGTACCGAGGTCGGTCTCGAACACCAGGATGAGGATCGAGATCATCCAGACGACGATGATCGGGCCGAGGTCGCGGCCGCGCGGCAGGTACAGGCCCATGAAGCGGCGGCTGGCGAGGGCGAGCGCGTCGCGCTTCACCATCAGGTAGCCGGCGAAGAAGATGGCCAGCACGATCTTGGCGAACTCACCGGGCTGGATGGTGAAGCTGCCGACCTTGATCCAGATCTTGGCACCGTAGGTGAGGTCGGCGCCCAGGCCCGGCACCAGCGGGAGCAGCAGCAGGACCAGCGCGCTCGCCATGGAGATGTACGTGTAGCGCTGCAGGACGCGGTGGTCCTTGAGGAAGATCAGCGCGACGACGAACAAGGCGATGCCCAGCGCGGTGTAGATCAGCTGGTTGGTCGCCTTGCCGCCGGCGACTCCGATGGACTGCAGCAGCTTGGACTGGTCGAGGCGCCAGATCGCGACGAGACCGAGTCCGTTGAGGAGCGTGGCCAGGGGCAGCAGCAGCGGGTCCGCGTACGGGGCGAACTTCCGTACGGCGAGATGGCCGACGCCGGCCAGCAGACCGAGGCCCAGGCCGTAGCCGAGCAGACCGGCGGGCACCTTGTCGTTGATGGCGAGGCCCACGTTGGCGTAGGCGAAGACCGGGATGACGACCGCGAACAGCAGGAGCGCGAGCTCGGTGTTGCGCCTGCTCGGTGCGCCGATCGCGCCGATCGTGGACGTATGGTGCGTCGGTGTGTTGGTAGTACTGCTCATCGTGTGACAGGGCCTCTCACGGCTTGCCTACTGCTTACCGCACAGCGAGACGACCTTCTGCTCATCCTCCGAGAGAGTGGGGCCGGGGCTGGGGGTGGGTGCGGTCGCTGATGTGGACGGGGTCGGTGAGGTCGAGGGGCTCGGTGATGCCTTGGACGTGAGGGAGGTCTTGCTGGTTCCCGTGGTGCCGCCCGCCTGGCCCGTGCCGGTCTTCGAGTTGTTCTTGCTCTCGGCCGCCTGACGCTCGGACTCCTTCTTGCACGCGGAGGCCTGCACGGAAAGCTCGTTGATCTTCGACTGGGCGCCGGTCAGGCTGCCTTCGGCGATCGTGGACCTGACCTGCTTCTGCTGGTACGGAGGCAGGTACTTGAGTGCGATCTCGGGGTGGTCCTTCTCCACCTTGGAGAGGGAGACCCAGGCAAGGTCCTGGCTGATCCCCCGGTACAGCGCGACGTGCTCGTCCTTGGTGCCGACGTAGTACTGGGTCTGCGTCCAGCGCCAGCCGCCGTAGAGGCCGCCGCCGACGACGGCGAGGGCCAGCACGATGTAGAAGGATCTCTTCGCCCACTTGCGGCCCGCGCGGGGTTTGACGAAGTCGTCGTCGGTGTAGTCGCCGAAGCTGCCCGCGGGGATGTAGCCGGTGGTGTCGCCCGAGCCGGGCGGGCCGAACTCGCCGCCCCCGCCGTGTCCGTGACCCTGGCGGCCGAGGCCGGAGGCGCGGCCCGCGGGGGTCTCCATGAAGCCGGGGTCGTGCAGATGGTTCTGGTTCTCGGCGACCGCGCCGACCACGACCGGGGTGTCGGAGAGCTGCCCGGCGAGGGTGTCCCCGGTGTCCAGGTCCAGTACGTCGGCGACGATGACGGTGATGTTGTCGGGGCCACCGCCGCGCAGCGCGAGCTGGATCAGCTCCTGCACGGTCTCCTGCGGGCCCTGGTAGCTGGCGAGGGTCTCCTCGAGCGTCTGGTGGGAGACGACGCCGGACAGGCCGTCGGAGCAGATCAGGTAGCGGTCGCCGGCGCGGACCTCACGGATGGACAGGTCCGGCTCGACGTGCTCGCCGCTGCCGAGCGCCCGCATCAGCAGCGACCGTTGGGGGTGGGTGGTGGCCTCTTCCTCGGTGATGCGGCCCTCGTCGACGAGGCGCTGCACCCAGGTGTGGTCCTGGGTGATCTGGGTGAGGACACCGTCGCGCAGCAGATAGGCGCGGGAGTCGCCGACGTGGACGAGACCGAGGCGCTGGCCGGTCCACAGCAGGGCGGTGAGCGTGGTGCCCATGCCCTCGAGCTGGGGGTCCTCCTCGACCATGGAGCGCAGCTGGTCGTTGGCGCGCTGTACGGCGGTGCCGAGGGAGGTGAGGATGTCGGAGCCCGGCACGTCGTCGTCGAGGGCGACGATGGTGGAGATGGCCTCGGAGGAGGCGACCTCGCCCGCGGCGGCGCCGCCCATGCCGTCGGCGATCGCGAGCAGGCGCGGACCGGCGTATCCGGAGTCCTCGTTGCCCTCGCGGATCATGCCTTTGTGCGATCCGGCGGCAAAGCGCAGTGACAGACTCATGCGCACCTCGCCCGTCGGCTCCGGGTACATCCGCACGGTGCCCACCCTCCGGTCGGGAGCGCGCCGGAGCCCGTGGTGGGGGCCGCCGCTGCGTGCTCGCTCCGCTCGCGCTCATTCATGACGTAGCACTACTTCCGCAGCTCGATGACTGTCTTGCCGATGCGGATCGGCGCGCCCAGCGGAATCGGCGTGGGGGTCGTCAGCCGGCTCCGGTCGAGGTAGGTGCCGTTGGTGGAGCCCAGGTCCTCGACGATCCACTGGCCGTCGCGGTCCGGGTAGATCCTGGCATGCCGGCTGGAGGCGTAGTCGTCGTCCAGCACGATCGTGCTGTCGTGCGCCCGGCCCAGGGTGATGGTCTGCCCCTGGAGCGCGACGGTCGTACCGGTGAGGGTGCCCTCGGACACGACGAGCTTGGTGGGGGCGTTGCGGCGCTGGCGGCCGCCGCCGGCCTGCTGACGCTGCGGCGGGGGCGCGGCCTGCTGGCGGGCGGCCTGCTGGGGCCGTGCGGCCTCGCGCCTGGAGCCGCGCTGGGTGACGCGCGTACCGAACAGGTCGCTGCGGATGACCTGCACGGCCACGATCACGAACAGCCACAGTACGGCCAGGAAACCCAGCCGCATGACCGTGAGGGTCAGCTCTGACATTGCCCCCGCTTCACCCTTCGGCTTGCCGGTAAATGATGGTGGTGCTGCCCACGACGATCCGCGAGCCGTCGCGGAGCGTAGCGCGGGTGGTGTGCTGCCCGTCCACCACGATGCCGTTGGTGGACCCGAGATCCTGGATCGTCGAGGGCGTTCCGGTCCGGATCTCGCAGTGCCGGCGGGAGACGCCGGGGTCGTCGATCCGCACGTCGGCCTCGGTGCTGCGGCCCAGCACCAGCGTCGGGCGGGAGATCTGATGGCGGGTGCCGTTGATCTCGATCCAGTGGCGGGTGCGGGAGCCGGGCTGCGGTGCGCCGACCGGGCCGCCCACGCCGGGACGCTGGCCGTAGGGCGCGGCGCCGGGCGGCGGCGCGACGGGCATCGGCGGGGCGCCCGCGGGAGCGGCGGCCGGCGGGTAGCCGTAGCCCCCGCCGGGGCGGCCCGCGGACCCGGGCGGCGGAACGGCGGATCCGGGAGCCTGCTGGCTGCTGGAGGAGGCGAGCGTACGGCTGCGCACCCGGTACAGGCCGGTGTCGAGGTCGTCCGCCTTCTCCAGGTGGACCTTGATGGGTCCCATGAACGTGTAGCGCTGCTGCTTGGCGTAGTCGCGCACCATGCCGGCCAGCTCGTCGCCGAGCTGGCCGGAGTAGGGGCTGAGCCGCTCGAAGTCCGGCGTGCTCAGCTCCACGATGAAGTCGTTGGGGACGACCGTGCGGTCGCGGTTCCAGATGGTCGCGTTGTTGTCGCACTCACGCTGGAGCGCTCCCGCGATCTCCACGGGCTGGACCTCGGACTTGAACACCTTGGCAAAGGTGCCGTTGACCAGACCTTCGAGACGCTGCTCGAACTTCTTCAGGACTCCCATGAGGCACCTCCTCCGATGTCGCTTCCGTCCAGTGTCCCGGCTGGCGGGCGCTGCCTTGCCTGGTACTGCTTACTGATCGTATCCACGCGCGGGTGAATCAGCTGGTTCCCCCTGTCGGCCCGGTCGACGGGTGTCGACGCCGGACGAAGTTCCCTCCGGAGGTTCCCTCCGAAGCTGCCCTTCGAACTCCTCCCACGCACTCCTTCTGCCCAGGATCGTAGAGGCGGCCGCAGACCAGTGTCCCGCACCTGGCTGTGGACCCTGCCCGGCTCCAGGGGAGACGGGCAGGACCGGTACGAGGTTGATACGTGAACCGGTACGTGTTGATACGGAGCGGAGGGCTTCGCCGACGGGTCGCCGGCGTGCCGGTGGTTCGCGGGTCGCGTGGCGGGACGAACGAGGGTCGGCCGGCCGACGGCCGGACGGCACGTCCGTGCTGGTGGGCGGCCGCACAGGGACAAGGGATGTGAACCCACCCCGGCCAGCGTGCTAATGTTCTGCGTGTCGGAAGGCGCCAGCCCCAAGGGCCGGAGCCGGAGGACACACCCAATGCGCGGGTGGCGGAATAGGCAGACGCGCTGGATTCAGGTTCCAGTGCCCGCAAGGGCGTGGGGGTTCAACTCCCCCCTCGCGCACCAGCCGAAAGCCCCAGGTCTTTGACCTGGGGCTTTCGCGTTGTCCCGGCCAGTGTGAGGCGCATTACCCGGTGAGGACAATCACACGCCCGCCCGTCCGGTCCCGGGCGGCCTTTTCCACAGGTGCGGAGTTGTCCACAGGGTCTGACGCGTCCCGCCCACCGGCTGTACGGTCGGCACAAGTTGATGTTCATGGGCGTGCGGGGGAGGCGGTTGACGTGACCGGAAGCGGAGAGGCAACGGCGGGTTCGGGCGTGCGGCGGCTGCCGCGGGTGCGGGGATTCGCCGAGTGGCCCGTGGAGGGATCGCCCAAGGACGAGGGCAAGGCGCTGCGCAAGCGGGTCCCGCGCAGCGCGCACTCCGCGCTCGACCTCGACGGCTCCCGCCCGCACGCGGCCGACGCCGTCGAGGAGTCCCACCGCGGCCGCATCCCCGAACTCACCCCGATACGCGCGGGCCGGATGGCAGCCACGCCCTTCGCCTTCCTGCGCGGCTCCGCCGGTCTCATGGCCTACGACCTGGCGCGCACCCCCATGACCCGGATACGCGCGCAGATCTGCGGCGACGCACATGCCGCCAACTTCGGCCTGTACGGCGACGCGCGCGGCGGCCTGGTCATCGACCTCAACGACTTCGACGAGACCGTCCACGGCCCCTGGGAGTGGGACCTCAAGCGGCTCGCCGCCTCGCTCGTGCTCGCGGGCCGGGAGGCCGGCGCCGACGAGGACCAGTGCCGCAAGGCGGCCTACGACGCGACCGGCGCCTACCGCCGCACCATGCGGCTGCTCGCCAAGCTTCCGGTGCTGGACGCGTGGAACGCCATCGCGGACGAGGAACTCGTCTCCCACACCGACGCCCACGACCTGCTCGGCACGTTGGAGCGGGTCTCCGAGAAGGCGCGGGCCAATACGAGCGGGCGCTTCGCGGCGAAGTCCACGGAGCAGACCGAGGACGGCGGGCGCCGCTTCGTCGAGGCGCTGCCGGTGCTGCGGCGGGTTCCGGACGCGGAGGCCGCGGCGGTGGCCGCCGCCCTCGAGCAGTATGTGACGACGCTCTCCGAGGACCGGCTCCCGCTGCTGGCCCGCCATGCGGTGCACGACGTCGCCTTCCGGGTCGTCGGCACGGGCAGCGTCGGCACCCGGTCGTACGTCGTACTGCTCCTGGACCACCGGGGGGAGCCGCTCGTCCTCCAGGTGAAGGAGGCCCGCCCCTCGGCGCTGGTGCCGCACCTGGTGACGGCGGGCTTCGAGGCGTCGCACGTGGAGCACGAGGGCCGCCGGGTGGTGCTCGGGCAGAAGCGCATGCAGGTCGTCAGCGACATCCTGCTGGGCTGGACCTCGGTGGAGGGACGACCCTTCCAGGTACGGCAGTTCCGCAACCGCAAGGGCAGCGTCGATCCGGCGGCGCTGGCCGCCGACCAGATAGACGACTACGGCCGCATGACCGGCGCCCTGTTGGCCCGCGCCCACTCCCACAGCGCCGACCCGCGCCTGGTCGCCGGGTACTGCGGCAAGAGCGAGGAACTGGACGAGGCGATCGCCGACTTCGCCGTCGCCTACGCCGACCGCACGGAGGCCGACCATGCCGATCTGGTGGCTGCGGTGCGGGCGGGGAGGGTTGCGGCGGAGATGGGGGTTTGAGGGGAGGGCACGGAAAAGGGGGGTGGGGAGGGAGGGGGAGGGGGAGGGGAGGGGGAGGGGGAGGGGAGGCCCCCGAAGGCGATGACTGTGCTGCGGAGTGTCCACCCCGCCCGTGGCCTACGCTGGGCGGGTGACGAGCCCGGAAGCTGAGCAGGGTGGTGTCGCCGGCGAGGCGCAGGCGACGCCCGAGGACGGTGCGCCGCGTCCCGAGGAGCGGCTGGAGCGGGCCGTGCGGGCCGCCGAGCAGGCGCTGATCGAGTACGAGATCGCTGTCGAGACCTTCCGCGTGGAGGTCGAGAACTTCTCCCGGCTGCATCACCAGAAGCTCGGCCCGATGTACGCCCGCCTGGACGAGCTGGACGCGGAGATCGCCGAGGCCCGGGCCGCCCGCACCGGCGACCCCGAGGACCGTCGCAAGGCGGACGAGGCCCGGGCCCGGGTGCTGCCGATGCCCGGCGTCGAGGAGCTGTTCCACGGCTGGATGGACGGGGAGGGGCTCTTCCCGGAGGCCGTGGCGATGCTCACGGACCAGCCCGTGCGGCCCCCGCAGCGGGTGCGCCCCAGCGACGAGGCCCGCAAGCTCTACCGCGAGCTGGCCCGCAAGGCCCACCCCGACCTGGCCCAGGACGACACCGAGCGGGCCCGGCGCGAGGAGTTCATCACCCGGGTGAACGCCGCCTACGCCCGTGGTGACGAGACCCTGCTGCGGGAGCTGGCCGAGGAGTGGGCCAAGGGCCCGGCGCCGCAGGAACGCGGTCCCAGCCGTGCCGAGGAGCTCTACGCCCGCCTCGAATGGCTCGCCCAGCGCAAGGAACTGCTCTCGCTGGTGGCCAGGGAACTGGAGGAGAGCGCGATCGGCGCGATGCTGCGGCTGGCACCGGACGATCCGGACCGGCTCCTGGAGGAGATCGCCGAGAAGCTCCTGGCGGATGTCTCCCGGCGCGAGGCGGAGCTGGCCGAGCTGCTGGGGTAGTCCCACGGCTCGGGCGGCCGGTTCCCTGCCCGGATCCGTCGGGTAGCGTCTTGGGCATGCATTTCGGAGCTGGTGTGCCCACGGTCGAGGTCTCGGACCTCAAGGACGGCGACTTCCTGCTGGACGTCCGCGAGGACGACGAGTGGCAGGCGGGTCATGCCGAAGCGGCGCTGCACATCCCCATCAGCGATTTCGTCGCCCGTTACGGCGAGCTGACCGAGGCCGCGCCGCAGGACGGCCGCGTCCACGTGATCTGTCGTTCCGGCGGCCGCTCGGCGCAGGTTGCGATGTACCTCGTGCAGCAGGGCATCGACGCCGTCAACGTCGACGGCGGCATGCAGGTGTGGGCGGCCGCGGGCCGCCCGGTCGTGACGGACGAGGGGCAGCCCGGGTTCGTCCTGTAGCTCGCGGCGGCCGGGGCGGTCAGCCCAGCGGGTGCGCCGCCAGCAGGTCGCCGAGGGCTTCCTCGTGCGCTGCCGACGGGCCGAGCTGCAGCTCCAGGTGCTTGGCCCAGGCGTGGTAGCGGTGGAGCGGGTACTCGACGTCCGCCCCGAACCCGCCGTGCAGATGCTGTGCCGTCTGCACGACCCGCCGTACGCCCTCCGACGCCCAGATCTTGGCGACGGCGACGTCACCGGAGGCGGGCAGCACGCCGGGTGCCCCGGAGGCGATCCGCCAGGCGGCCTGCCACAGCGTGGCCTCCGTCGCACGCAGGTCGATGTACCGGTCGGCGGCCTGTACGGCGACGGCCTGGAACGTGGCGACGGGGTATCCGAACTGCTCCCGCTTGCCGGTGTATTCACTGGTCATCGCGAGCACGCGTTCGCCGAGGCCGAGGGCCAGCGCGCAGGTCCCGCAGGTCAGCAGTTCGCGCAGCCACTCCCATGCGCCGTCGGCGTCGATGACGTCACGGGCCGGGATCCGAGCTGATTCCAGACGCAGTTCGCCGAGCCGTTCGCCGGTGGTGGAGATCTGCTCGCCCAGCGCGACGCCTTGGTGGATGCGGGGGACCACGGCGATCAGGGTGCGGTCGGCGGTCGTATGGGCGGGTACGAGGACGTAGTCGGCGGTGTGGGCCCATGGCACGGCGGTCTGCGCTCCGTCCAGGATCCACTGGTCGCCCTCCTGCCGTGCGGTCACGGCGAGTTCGGCCGGGTCGTGGCCGGTGCGGCCGTTCACGGCGACGGTCAGCACCGCTTCGCCCCGCCCGGCGCGGGTGAGCAGCTCCGCCTTCAACTCCTTGCCACCGTACGCCTGTACGGCCGCGGCGGCCGCGCTGGTCTCCAGCAGCGGAACGCGCGCCAGCACCTTGGCCGACTCGCGCAGCACCAGGCACAGGGCGATGGCGTCCAGGTCCGCCCCGCCGAACTCCGCGCCGAGCAGCAGGCTCAGCAGGTCCGCCTCGGCGAGCCTGGTCCACAGTGCGCGGTCGAAGTCGTCGGCCACGGCGCCGGGGACGAGGGAGGGGCTGGGCACGGCGTCCGGCGCGACCCCGGCGAACACCCCCCGCGCCGCCTCGGCCGCCGCCTGCTGCTCCTCGGTGAAGGTGAAGTCCACGGTCCTGTCCCTCCGGAGGGTCCGCTGATCTGACGGATCGTCAAGATAGAACAGGTTCTAGAAGAAGGGAACGGTCCGCCGACTCCGGAACCGTGGCCGTGGGTTCAGCGGTCGAAGTCCAGCTCCACCTTCTCCGTCACCGGATGCGACTGGCACGCCAGCACGTATCCCGCCTCCGTCTCCTCCGGTTCCAGCGCGAAGTTGCGGTCCATGTGCACCTCGCCGGTCACCAGGAAGGCCCGGCAGGTGCCGCACACTCCGCCCTTGCAGGCGTAGGGCGCGTCGGGCCGGTTGCGCAGGACCGTCTCCAGCAGGGACTCGCCGTCCTGCACGGGCCAGGTCCCGCCGCGGCCGTCGAGCCGGGCGGTGACCGTGCTGTGCGCGGGGGCGGTCGCGGACGGCGCGGGGGTGGCGGCGTCCACGTGGAAGATCTCCTCGTGGATGCGCGTGCGCGTCACACCGAGCCCGCGCAGGGCCCGCTCGGCCCCTTGGACCAGCCCGAACGGCCCGCACAGGAACCAACCCGCCACCTGCTCCGCCGGCAGCAGTGCCGGAAGCAGCTCCGTCAGCCGTTCCTGGTCGAGACGTCCGGACGGCAGCCCCGCCTGCTGTTCCTCCCGGGACAACACCGTCACCAGCTGCAGCCGCCCGGGATACCGGTCCTTCAGATCGGCGACCTCGTCCAGGAACATTGTCGAGGCGGCCGTGCGGTCGCTGCGTATCAGACAGAACCGGGCCTCCGGCTCGCGCGCCAGCAGCGTCGAGACGATCGACAGCACCGGGGTGATGCCGCTGCCGCCGACGATCGCCGCGTACAGGCCGGGCGCCGGGTCGAGGGTGAAGCGGCCGGCGGGGGTCATCACCTCCAGCTCGTCGCCGACGTTGATCTCCTTGAGTGCGTACGTCGAGAAGGCCCCGCCGTCGACCAGCCGCACGCCGACCCGCAGGGTGCCGGGACCCGCGCCGTCGGGGGCAGGTGCCGGGGAGCAGATCGAGTACGTGCGCCGTATCTCCTTGCCGTCGACCAGGCGCCGCAGGGCGAGGTGCTGGCCCGGGGTGTGCCGGTACTCCTCGCGCAGTTCCTCGGGCACGGTGAGGGTGAGGGCCACGGAGTCGTCGGTGAGCCGGTCGACCGCCGCCACCCGAAGCGTGTGGAAGCGGGCCATCACAGCTCCTTGAAGTGGTCGAAGGGTTCCCGGCAGGACAGACAGCGCCGCAGCGCCTTGCAGGCGGTGGAGGAGAAGCGGCTGAGCAGCTCGGTGTCGGTGCTGCCGCAGTGCGGGCAGTGCACCGGGTCCAGCGTGCGGGTCGGGCCGAGGGACACGGGGACCGGTCCGGAGGCCTCTCGTACACGCGGGGGAGCTATCCCGAACTCCTGCAGCTTGCGACGGCCTTCGGCGGTGATGTCGTCCGTCGACCAGGCGGGCCGCAGCACCGTGCGGACGGTGACGTCCCGTATGCCGTGCGCGTGCAGGACTCGTTCTATGTCCAGGGACATCGCCTCGATGGCGGGGCAGCCGGTGTAGGTCGGCGTCAGCTCGACCTCGACCGCGTCCGTGCCGCGCACATGCACCGCGCGCAGGACGCCGAGCTCCTGGAGGGTGAGCACGGGCAGTTCGGGGTCGGGCACCGAACCGGCGATCTCGAGGAGTTCGGACTCCAGGGCGGTGCTCGTCGTCACCATGACGCCCCCGGGTGGCTGCGGTGCAGGTGCTGCATCTCGGCGAGCATCCGCCCGAAGGACTCTGTGTGCACGCCCTGACGGCCCGCGCCGGCCGACCACGCCCCGGCGCGCGGTCCCTCGGGGACCGTCAGGGTCGCGCGGTGCAGCACGGCCCGGACGGACTCCAGCCAGGCCGTCTCCATTCCCGCCAGGTCGACGTCCAGGCCGTCCACCGGCTGGAACATCTCGCCGGTGAACCGCCACAGGGCCGTGCACGCGCGCTGCATGCGCTCGTGGCCGGTCTGCGTGCCGTCGCCGAGCCGCAGGGTCCACTGCTCGGCGTGGTCGCGGTGGTAGGCGACCTCCTTGACGGCCTTTGCGGCGAGGCCTGCGAAAGGGCCGTCCGCGGCGGCCAGTTCGGCGTACAGCAGGTGCTGGTAGGTGGAGAAGTAGAGCTGGCGGGCGATGGTGTGGGCGAAGTCGCCGTTCGGCTGTTCCACCAGCTGGAGGTTGCGGAAGGCGCGCTCTTCGCGCAGATACGCCAGTTCGTCCTCGTCGCCCACCGTCGACAGCAGCACGCGGGCCTGGCCCAGCAGGTCGAGCGCGATGTTGGCGAGGGCGACCTCCTCCTCCAGGACGGGGGCGTGCCCCGCCCATTCGCCGAGGCGGTGCGAGAGCACCAGGGCGTCGTCGCCGAGGGCGAGGGCGGCGGCCGTGGGAACCGTGGCCGTCTCAGGAGCTGTCACAGGTGCTTCACCCCCTCCGGGATCTCGTAGAACGTGGGGTGCCGGTACGGCTTGTCGGCGGCCGGCTCGAAGAACGGGTCCTTCTCGTCCGGGGAGGACGCCGTGATCGCGGACGACGGGACGACCCAGATCGAGACGCCCTCGCCGCGGCGGGTGTACAGGTCGCGGGCGTTGCGCAGGGCGAACTCCGCGTCCGGCGCGTGCAGGCTGCCGGCGTGGGTGTGCGAGAGGCCGCGGCGTGAGCGCACGAAGACCTCCCACAGGGGCCAGTCGGTGTTCGTCATGCTCGCGTCGCTCCCATCTCGCCCGGCTTGCTGCTCCCGCCGGTCCCGCTCGTGTGCCTGGCCGCGTAGGCGGCGGCCGACTCCCGCACCCATGCACCTTCCTCGTGCGCGCGTCTGCGCTGGGTGAGCCGCTGTTCGTTGCACGGGCCGTTGCCCTTGAGGACCTCTTTGAACTCCGTCCAGTCGATCGGTCCGAAGTCGTAGTGCCCCCGCTCCTCGTTCCACTTCAGGTCCGGGTCGGGGAGGGTGAGGCCCAGGGACTCGGCCTGGGGGACGCAGATGTCGACGAAGCGCTGGCGGAGCTCGTCGTTCGAATGCCGCTTGATCTTCCACGTCATCGACTGCGCGGAGTGCGCCGACTCGTCGTCGGGCGGACCGAACATCATCAGGGACGGCCACCACCAGCGGTTCACCGCGTCCTGCGCCATCTCCCGCTGCTCGGGGGTGCCGCGGCCGAGGGCCAGCAGCAGTTCGTATCCCTGGCGCTGGTGGAAGGACTCCTCCTTGCAGATGCGGACCATCGCGCGTGCGTACGGGCCGTAGGAGCAGCGGCACAGCGGGACCTGGTTGGTGATCGCGGCGCCGTCCACCAGCCAGCCGATCGCGCCGACGTCCGCCCAGGTCAGCGTCGGGTAGTTGAAGATCGAGGAGTACTTCTGGCGGCCGGAGTGGAGCTTGTCGAGCAGCTCGTCGCGGCTGGTTCCGAGGGTTTCGGCGGCGCTGTACAGGTAGAGCCCGTGTCCGGCCTCGTCCTGGACCTTGGCCATCAGGATCGCCTTGCGCCGCAGGGAGGGCGCGCGGGTGATCCAGTTGGCTTCCGGCTGCATGCCGATGATCTCGGAGTGGGCGTGCTGCGCCATCTGCCGGACCAGCGTCGCGCGATAGGCGTCGGGCATCCAGTCGCGCGGCTCGATGCGCTCGTCGGCGGCCACGGCGGCGTCGAAGGCGCGCTCGTACGCACCGGTGCCGTCGGTGTCTTCCGCGGTGCCGTACGCCTGGTGCGCGGCTGCTGTCGCCATGCGGTCCCCCTCGACCTGGGCTCGGTCCGGAGCCGGCTCCCGACCGATCGTTCGGTTCGTGCGATTCCATGGTGGGACGGGCGCCGTAAGGTGTCAACCGCTGTGGATGACTTGCGGCGCCTGTCCTGTGGACAACTGGGGGCGACCTCGCGTATGCCGCGGGGAGCTCGGCCCGATGGGGGCTGTGCCGGGCGGGCGGGCCTGAGTAGCGTGCCCCTGCGAGTGCGGTGGCGGATCGGGAGACGGGGCGGAATGGACGTGTACGGCACAGGCTCGGACGCCCGGCAGGGGCCGGACGGGCCGGGCAGGCCGGGCGGTGCGCCCGAGCCGGATGCTCCGCCCCACGACGGGCGTGACGCCTCACCGGAGGCTGTCGTCCTCGATGAACCCCGCACCGGGGTGGCCGCTCTGTCCCTGCGCTACCAGATCGGTGCCGCGCTGACGCTCGCCGTCGTCGCCGTCCTCGTCTGTGTGCACGTCGGGATGGTCTTTCTGCACGTCGCGCCGTCCAACACGCTGACCAAGGCGCACGGCAAGGCGATCGACGACTGGATCTACCCGGAGTTCGAGCAGAACTGGAAGCTGTTCGCGCCGAACCCGCTGCAGCAGAACATCGCGGTCCAGGTGCGTGCCGAGGTGGAGGAGAAGAACGGCGAGGTGCGGACCACCGGCTGGTACGACCTGTCCGCTGAGGACGGGCAGGCCATCGACGGCAATCTGGTGCCCAGCCACACCCAGCAGAACGAGCTGCGCCGGGCCTGGGACTTCTTCGTCTCCACGCACGACGGCAACAACCGTCCGGTGGGGCTGCGCGGCGCCCTGTCCGAGACGTATCTGCGGCGCATAGTGATGCTCCGCCTCGGCCGCGACGACGCGGCCGGGACCGGCGGGGTCATCGATCAGGTGCAGGTACGTTCCCGTACCACCAATGTGACCCCGCCGAAGTGGAGCACTGAGAAGATCTCCGACAAACCCATGGACCGCGTGCTGCCCTGGTGGCCCGTCACGGCCGCCGACACCGACGGAG
Source organism: Streptomyces sp. NPDC049541 (assembly GCF_044465725.1). NCBI lineage: Bacteria > Bacillati > Actinomycetota > Actinomycetes > Kitasatosporales > Streptomycetaceae > Streptomyces > Streptomyces sp. NPDC049541. The sequence goes on from NZ_JBITLY010000003.1 coordinate 297,740, forward strand.
GCGCCCGGTGAACCGCTTGGCCCTCTCGGTCTCCTCCGCCATCGCCCGCATCACGGAATCGGCGCTCGTCCCCTACCAGTCCGCCGTGATCCGCATCGGCTTCAGCACGACCTGGCTGCTCTTCCTGCTGCGCGAGTTTCCCCATCGCGAGGAGCTGTACGGCCCCGCCAGCCCGTGGAGCTGGGACCTCGCCCAGCAGCTGATCGCGTCCAACAGTGCCTTCACGGCCCTGATGTGGTCGGACGGCCGGGGCTGGTTCGAGTTCGTCTACGTGCTCGCCGCGCTGTCGAGCGTCCTGCTGCTGCTCGGCTGGCGCACCCGCACCATGTCCGTGCTGTTCATGATCGGTGTGCTCTCGTTGCAGAACCGCAGCGTGTTCATGGGGGACGGCGGCGACAACGTCCTGCACCTGATGTCCGTGTACCTCGTCTTCACGCGCTGCGGCCAGGTCTGGTCGCTGGACGCGCGGCGGGCAGAGCGTGCGCGTCGGGCACGCGCGCGTGGAGAGCAGGTTTCCGACCGGATCGGACCGGCGCTGTGGGCCGTGCTCGGGGTCGCGCTGATCGCGGTGACGGCCGGCGGTCGGTTCGACGGTGCCGACCCGACCGTGCCTGTGATCCTGTGGGGCGTCTGGCTCGCGCTGGCCGTGTGGTGGCTGGTCGGGCGCCTGGCGAGGAGCGGGGAGCCGAGGATCCTGCTGGACGTCGTCGCCAACATCGTGCACAACGGCGCCCTCTTCGTGATCATGACTGAGGCCTGTCTGATCTACGCGACGGCCGGCTGGTACAAGATCCAGGGCACGCGCTGGCAGGACGGCACCGCGGTCTACTACCCGCTCCACCTCGACTACTTCTCGCCCTGGCCCGGACTCGCCGACCTGCTGTCGTCCAGCGGCACGATGGTGATGCTCGTGACGTACGGGACGGTCATCGTGCAGGTCGCCTTCCCGTTCACGCTGTTCAACCGGCGGGTCAAGAACGTCCTGCTGGCGGCCATGATGACCGAGCACGCCGTGATCGCCGTCCTTCTCGGACTGCCGTTCTTCTCGCTGGCGATGATCGCGACGGACGCCGTCTTCCTGCCGACGTCGCTGCTGCACCGCCTCGGCGGCTGGGCGGCACGCGCGCGTGGCCGCGTCCTCGCCCGCACCGGCCGTACGACGCCGTCCGGGCCGCGCGCCCCGGAGAGCCCCGAGCCCACACAGGTGAGCTCCACGGCGTGAGCCTGCGCCCGTGCTGCAGGGCGTGAGTGGCGGTCCCGCGCGCACGTAGGCTGCACGACATGAGCGAACCCGCCCCCGACCCCGTGACCGCCTGGCGCCGGATGGCCGGCACCTGTGTGCTGCTCGACGGTTTCCACGCCCTCAAGCACGCCGTGCGTTTCGGAGCGGAGATCCCGGTGGCGGTCACCGCCGACCTGCGGGCGGCGCTCGCCCTCGCCGACGAGCTCGCCCCCGATGTGCGGGACGCGCTGGCCGGTCTGCTCACCGAGGTGCCGGAGGCGACGTACCGGAACCTGGTGCCGCGCCCGCATCCCACCGCCGTCGCCGCCTTGGCCCTACGACCGTCCCGTGCGACCCATCTGGAGAGGCTCGCGCACACCCCGCGCACGGCCCCCGTCGTGGTCCTCGACAACCCGCGCAACCTCGGCAACGCGGGCGCCGTGATCCGGCTGGCCGCCGGTTTCGGTGCGACCGGTGTGGTCACCACCGGCACCCTCGACCCGTGGCACCCCACGGTGGTGCGGGGCGGCGCGGGGCTGCACTTCGCGACCGCCGTGGAACGGCTGGCCGTCGACGAGCTGCCGACGGGCCCGCTGTTCGCCATGGATCCGGAGGGCGACGACATCCGGGGCGTGAAGCTCCCGGACGACGCCGTCCTCGCGTTCGGCTCCGAGCGCAGCGGTCTGTCGGCCCCACTGCGCGCGCGTACCGACCACTTGCTGTCGCTGCCGATGCGCCCCCAGGTCTCCAGCTACAACCTCGCGACCAGTGTGGCCATGACGCTGTACCACTGGAGCGCCACCGGGGGCGCCTTCAGCTCCTAGGCCTCGCGGCGCACCTCGACCACCCGGAAGCGGTTCGCGACGAACGCGCCGTCGCACAGCGCCGAGTTGGCCGCCGGGTTGCCGCCCGAGCCGTGGAAGTCGGAGAACGCGGCCGTCTGGTTCACGTACACCCCGCCCGTGAGGTTCAGCGACAGCTGCGCGGCCTCCTCCAGGCAGACCTCCTGGACCGTCCGTTCGACCTCCTCGTCGGTCGTGTACGCGCCGACCGTCATCGCGCCCTTCTCCCGGATGGTGCGGCGCAACAGCTCCGCGCCCTCCGCGGCCGAGTCGACCGCCACGGCGAAGGAGACCGGGCCGAAGCACTCGCTCATGTACGCGGCCTCGTCGTCCGGCTTGGCGCCGTCCAGCTTCACGATCACCGGCGTGCGCACCACCGCGCCCGGGAACTCCGGGTTGCTGATCTCCCTGGAGGCCAGGGCGACTTCGCCGAGACCGGCAGCCGCCTCAAGGCGGGCCTTCACGTCCGGGTTGACGATCGCGCCGAGCAGGGCGTTCGCGCGCGCGTCGTCGCCGAGGAGGCCGTCGACCGAGCGGGCGAGGTCGGCGACCACCTCGTCGAAGGTCTTGGGGCCCTCGTCGGTGCGGATGCCGTCGCGGGGGATGAGCAGGTTCTGCGGGGTCGTGCACATCTGGCCGCTGTACAGGGACAGCGAGAAGGCCAGGTTGGAGAGCATGCCCTTGTAGTTCGCGGTGGAGTCGACCAGCACGGTGTTGACGCCGGCCTTCTCCGTGTAGACCTGCGCCTGGCGGGCGTTGGCCTCCAGCCAGTCGCCGAACGCCGTCGAACCCGTGTAGTCGATGATGCGGATCTCCGGGCGCGTCGCCAGGGTCTTCGCGATGCCCTCGCCGGGGCGCTCGGCGGCCAGGGCCACCAGGTTCGGGTCGAAGCCCGCCTCGGCGAGGACCTGGCGGGCGACCTGCACGGTGAGCGCGAGCGGCAGCACCGCGCGCGGGTGGGGCTTCACCAGGACCGCGTTGCCGGTGGCCAGGGACGCGAACAGGCCCGGATAGCCGTTCCACGTCGGGAAGGTGTTGCAGCCGATCACCAGCGCGATCCCGCGCGGAACCGCGGTGAACTGCTTGGTGAGCGCCAGCGGGTCGCGCTTGCCCTGGGGCTTGGTCCACTCCGCGGTGTCGGGGGTGCGGACCTGCTCCACGTACGCGTACGCCACCGCCTCCAGACCGCGGTCCTGGGCGTGCGGGCCGCCCGCCTGGAACGCCATCATGAAGGCCTGGCCGGAGGTGTGCATGACCGCGTGCGCGAACTCGTGCGTCCGGTCGCTGATCCGCTTCAGGATCTCCAGACACACCACCGCGCGCGCCTCCGCGCCGGCGTCGCGCCATGCGCGCTGTCCGGCCTTCATGGCGGGCAGCAACTCGTCGACGTCCGCGTGCGGGTAGGTCACGCCCAGCTCGATGCCGTACGGCGAGACCTCGGCGCCCACCCAGTCGTCCGTGCCGGGCTGGCCGAGGTCGAGACGGGTGCCCAGCAGGGCGTCGAAGGCGTCCTTGCCCGCGGCCGCGTCCAGGCTGCCACTCTCGGCGTACGCCTTGGGGTGTTCGGGGTGCGGGGACCAGTACGCGCGCGTGCGGATCGCTTCCAGCGCCTGGTCGAGGGTGGGCCGGTGCTTGGCGATCAGGTCGCGGGTGGTCAGTTCGGCGGCCATGCGGGACCAACTCCTCGTCTTGAGAACTCTTCGTCGAGCTCATGACCTGGCAGAAACATGGGCAGGAACAGCCGGTCAGGGTTAGAGTAACCGAACGATCGGTCGGGACAAGGGGGCCTGCCGCATCTGTGGAAAACCCCGTGCGGGAGGATCGCGCACATGACAGCACTCGACCTCAGCAGCCCCGTGGCCGTCGTCGGCACCGGCACCATGGGCCAGGGCATCGCCCAGGTCGCGCTGGTCGCAGGCCATCGCGTACGGCTGTACGACGCCGCTGCCGGGCGCGCCTCGCAGGCGGCCACGGCGATCGGCGACCGCCTGGACCGGCTCGTCGAGAAGGACCGGCTCTCGGCCGCCGACCGGGACGCGGCACGAGAGCGGCTGCTGCCCGCCGAGAGCCTCTCCGAGCTCGCCGACTGCTCCCTGGTCGTCGAGGCAGTCCTGGAGCACCTGGACGCCAAGCAGGCTCTGCTGCGTGAGCTGGAGGACATCGTCGCCGAGGACTGTCTGCTCGCGACCAACACCTCCTCGCTGTCCGTCACCGCCATCGGCGGCGCCCTGCGCCACCCCGGGCGCTTCGTCGGACTGCACTTCTTCAACCCCGCGCCGCTGCTCCCCCTGGTCGAGGTCGTCTCCGGGTTCGCCACCGACGTCTCGTCGGCCACGCGCGCGTACGAGATGGCGCGCGCCTGGGGCAAGACACCGGTCGCCTGCGCCGACACCCCCGGCTTCATCGTCAACCGCATCGCCCGGCCCTTCTACGCCGAGGCCTTCGCCGTGTACGAGGCCCAGGGCGCCGACCCCGCCACCATCGACGCGATCCTGCGCGAGTCGGGCGGTTTCCGGATGGGCGCCTTCGAACTGACCGACCTCATCGGACAGGACGTCAACGAGTCCGTCACCCACTCCGTGTGGCGGTCCTTCTTCCAGGACGTGCGCTTCGCGCCCTCGCTCGCCCAGCGGCGACTGGTCGAGTCGGGCCGGCTCGGCCGCAAGAGCGGTCAGGGCTGGTACGAGTACGGGGACGACGCCGAGCGCCCCGAGCCGCACACGGCGGAGCCCGCGCAGCAGCCCGCGTACGTCGTCGTCGAGGGCGACCTGGGCCCCGCCTCCGAGCTGCTCGCGCTGATCCGCGAAGCGGGCATCGCCGTGCGCGAGGAGGAAGAGGACCACGGCACCCGCCTGGTGCTGCCGGGCGGCGGCCAGCTGGCGCTCGCCGACGGCCAGACCTCCGTCGAGTTCCGCGACGTCGTGTACTTCGACCTCGCCCTGGACTACCGCAGGGCCACCCGTATCGCGCTGTCCGCGTCCCAGGACACCTCGCCGCAGACCCTCGCCGAGGCCACCGGCCTCTTCCAGGCGCTCGGCAAGGACGTCAGCGTCATCGGCGACGTCCCCGGCATGATCGTCGCCCGCACGGTCGCCCGGATCATCGACCTCGCGCACGACGCCGTCGCCAAGGGCGTGGCCACTGAGGAGGACATCGACACCGCGATGCGCCTGGGCGTCAACTACCCGCTGGGGCCCTTCGAGTGGAGCCGCAGGCTCGGCCGCAACTGGGCCTACGCCCTCCTCGACGACCTGCACCTGCGCGACCCCTCCGGGCGCTATGCGCCCTCCCTCGCGCTGTACCGGCACGCGTACGCCTCCGACAAGCGGGAGGGCAGCCAGTCATGACCACCGCCAAGCGCGACACGTACACCCCGGAGACGCTGCTGTCCGTCGCCGTCCAGGTCTTCAACGAGCGCGGCTACGACGGCACCTCCATGGAGCACCTCTCCAAGGCGGCCGGCATCTCCAAGTCGTCGATCTACCACCATGTGGCCGGCAAGGAGGAGCTGCTGCGCCGGGCCGTCAGCCGGGCGCTCGACGGCCTCTTCGGGATCCTCGACGAGGAGCACGCACGCGTGGGGCGCGCCGCCGGCCGCCTCGAGTACGTCGTGCGGCGCATGGTCGAGGTGCTGATCGGCGAACTGCCGTATGTGACGCTGCTGCTGCGGGTGCGCGGCAACACGGGCACCGAGCGGTGGGCCCTGGAGCGGCGCCGGGACTTCGACCACCAGGTGGCCGAGCTGCTGAAGGCGGCGGCCGCCGACGGGGACGTACGCGGTGACGTGGAGGTGCGGCTCGCCACCAGGCTCGTCTTCGGGATGATCAACTCGATCGTCGAGTGGTACCGGCCCGACGGGCGGGGCATGAGCGAGCGCGAAGTGGCCGACGCGGTCGTGCAGTTGGTCTTCGGAGGGCTGCGCAAGGAGGTCTGAGCGGCATCGCAAGGAGGTCTGAGCGGCTTCGAGGGGCTCAGCCCTGCGGCTCCAGGTCCTCCTCCTCGAACACCAGCAGCGTGCGCGTGCTCAGTACTTCGGGCATCGCCTGCAGCCGGGTGAGCACCAGCTCGCGCAGCGCCCTGTTGTCCGAGGTGTGCACGAGCAGCAGTACGTCGAAGTCGCCGCCCACCAGGGCGATGTGGGAGGCCCCGGGCAGCTGTCTGAGCTGCTCGCGCACCGTGCGCCAGGAGTTCTGGACGATCTTCAGGGTGATGTACGCCGAGGTGCCCTGACCTGCGCGCTCATGGTTGACCCGGGCTCCGAAGCCACGGATGACGCCGTCCTCGATGAGGCGGTTGATCCGCGCGTAGGCGTTGGCGCGGGAGACATGCACCCGTTCCGCGACCGACCGTATGGAGGCGCGGCCGTCCGCCTGGAGCATCTGCAGGATGTCCAGATCGATGGCGTCGAGGGGCCGCGGCTGCGGCAGGGGACTGCTGCCTTCCGGCCCTTCGGCCATTTGTTCAGGTGCCATGTCCCCCCGCCTCCCTACCATGGACGTACTGCGTTCATTTGAGGTTGTGGAGAACCGTTTGTCCACAGCCTGGAGGTGCCTGTAGCCAAAATGTGCCGACGACCGAACAATCGGTAGGTGAGGCGCATCACACCCGTGGCGCGCCTGAAGCCGCTCCCACGAGGAGGTGCCGTCATGACGGTCATGGAGCAGCGGGGCGGGTATCGGCCATCGCCGCCCCCCGCCTGGCAGCCCCGCACCGACCCCGCGCCGCTGCTGCCCGACGCGGAGCCCTACCGCGTCCTCGGCACCGAGGCCGCCGCGAAGGCCGACCCGGCCCTGCTGCGCCGCCTGTACGCCGAGCTGGTGCGCGGCCGCAGGTACAACGTGCAGGCGACCGCCCTCACCAAGCAGGGCCGCCTCGCCGTCTACCCCTCCAGCACCGGCCAGGAGGCCTGCCAGGTCGCCGCCGCGCTCGCCCTCCAGGACCGCGATTGGCTCTTCCCCAGCTACCGCGACACCCTTGCAGCCGTCGCCCGCGGCCTGGACCCCGTTCAGGCGCTCACCCTGCTGCGCGGCGACTGGCACACCGGCTACGACCCGCACGAACACCGCGTGGCCCCCCTGTGCACCCCCCTCGCCACCCAGCTGCCGCACGCCGTCGGCCTCGCGCACGCCGCCCGCCTCAAGGGCGACGACGTGGTGGCGCTCGCCCTGGTCGGCGACGGCGGCTCCAGCGAGGGCGACTTCCACGAGGCGCTGAACTTCGCCGCAGTCTGGCAGGCCCCGGTGGTCTTCCTGGTCCAGAACAACGGCTTCGCGATCTCCGTTCCGCTCGCCAAGCAGACCGCGGCCCCGTCGCTGGCCCACAAGGCCGTCGGCTACGGCATGCCCGGCCGCCTGGTCGACGGCAACGACGCGGCCGCCGTGCACGAGGTCCTCACCGACGCCGTGCGTCGCGCCCGCGAGGGCGGCGGCCCCACGCTGATCGAGGCGATCACCTACCGCATCGACGCCCACACCAACGCCGACGACGCGACCCGCTACCGCGGTGACACCGAGGTCGAGGCCTGGCGCGCCCACGACCCCATCGCGCTCCTGGAGCACGAACTGACCGAGCGCGGCCTGATCGACGAGGCCGGCATCCGGGCCGCCCGCGACGACGCCGAGACCATGGCCGCCGACCTGCGCGAGCGCATGAACCAGGACCCCGTCCTCGACCCCATGGACCTGTTCGCCCATGTGTACGCCGAACCCACCGGGCAACTGCGTGAACAGCGGGCCCAGCTGCAGGCGGAGCTGCACGCGGAACAGGAAGGCGGCCACTGATGACCACCGTCGCCCTCAAGCCGGCCACCATGGCGCAGGCGCTCACACGCGCGCTGCGCGACGCCATGGCCGCCGACCCCACCGTGCACGTCATGGGTGAGGACGTCGGCACCCTCGGCGGTGTCTTCCGCGTCACCGACGGCCTCGCCAAGGAGTTCGGCGAGGACCGCTGCACGGACACCCCGCTGGCCGAGGCGGGCATCCTCGGCACCGCGGTCGGCATGGCGATGTACGGCCTGCGCCCGGTCGTGGAGATGCAGTTCGACGCGTTCGCCTACCCGGCGTTCGAGCAGCTGATCTCCCACGTGTCCCGGATGCGCAACCGCACCCGCGGCGCCATGCCCCTCCCGCTCACCATCCGCGTCCCCTACGGTGGCGGCATCGGCGGCGTCGAGCACCACAGCGACTCCTCCGAGGCGTACTACATGGCGACTCCGGGGCTCCATGTCGTCACGCCCGCCACCGTCGCCGACGCCTACGGCCTGCTGCGTGCCGCGATCGCCTCCGACGACCCGGTCGTCTTCCTCGAACCCAAGCGCCTGTACTGGTCCAAGGACTCCTGGAACCCCGAGCACCCGACGGACGTTGAACCGATAGGCCGCGCGGTGGTGCGGCGCTCGGGTCGCAGCGCCACGCTCATCACGTACGGCCCGTCGGTTCCCGTCTGCCTCGAAGCCGCCGAGGCCGCACGGGCCGAGGGCTGGGACCTCGAAGTCGTCGACCTGCGCTCCCTGGTGCCGTTCGACGACGAGACGGTCTGCGCCTCGGTGCGGCGGACCGGCCGCGCGCTCGTCGTGCACGAGTCGGGCGGGTTCGGCGGCCCGGGCGGGGAGATCGCGGCACGGGTCACGGAGCGCTGCTTCCACCACCTGGAGGCGCCGGTGCTGCGCGTGGCAGGCTTCGACATCCCCTACCCGCCGCCGATGCTGGAGCGCCACCACCTGCCCGGCGTGGACCGCATCCTGGATGCCGTGGGGCGTCTGCAGTGGGAGGCCGAGAGCTGATGGCACAGGTGTTGGAGTTCAGGCTCCCCGACCTCGGGGAGGGGCTCACCGAGGCGGAGATCGTCCGCTGGCTGGTGGAGGTCGGTGACGTCGTCGCGGTCGACCAGCCGGTCGTCGAGGTCGAGACGGCCAAGGCGCTGGTCGACGTGCCCTGCCCCTACGGCGGTGTGGTCACCGCCCGCTTCGGCGAGGAGGGCACCGAACTGCCCGTGGGCGCCCCCCTGCTGACGGTCGCGGTCGGACCGGGGGCCTCAGGGGGCGAGAGCGAGGGCTCGGGCAACGTGCTGGTGGGGTACGGCACTTCGGAGGCACCCGCGCGACGCCGCAGGGTACGGCCGGGACAGCCGGCGCCCGCCGCGCCCCGGGAGGCGAACGGAAGCTCCGGCGCACGCGAGCCGGCGGACGGCCCCGTACCCGTGATCTCGCCGCTGGTGCGCAGGCTCGCCCGGCAGAACGGCCTGGACCTGAAGGAGATGACGGGCTCAGGACCCGACGGGCTGATCCTGCGCGCCGACGTCGAGTACGCGCTGCGTGCCGCCGAGGCACAGGGACGGACGGCCGAGCCGGCCGCCGAACCCCAGCCGCCCGCGCCCACCCCCACCGCAGCACCCGGCACCGGCCTCCGTATCCCCCTCAAGGGCATCCGCGGCGCGGTGGCGGACAAGCTCTCCCGCAGCCGCCGCGAGATACCGGACGCGACCTGCTGGGTGGATGCCGACGCGACCGAGCTCATGCGCGCCCGAGCCGCCATGAACGCGGCAGGCGGGCCGAAGATCTCCCTGCTCGCCCTGCTGGCCCGCATCTGCACCGCCGCTCTCGCCCGGTTCCCCGAGCTCAACTCCACGGTGGACATGGAGGCCAGGGAGGTCGTCCAGCTCGACCAGGTGCACCTCGGCTTCGCCGCGCAGACCGAGCGCGGCCTCGTCGTCCCGGTCGTACGGGACGCACACGCGCGGGACGCCGAAGCGCTCACCGCGGAGTTCGCCCGGCTGACCGAGGCGGCCCGCACGGGCAGCCTCACACCCGGAGAACTCACCGGCTCCACCTTCACGTTGAACAACTACGGCGTGTTCGGTGTCGACGGGTCCACGCCGATCATCAACCACCCCGAGGCGGCCATGCTCGGCGTCGGCCGCATCGTCCCCAAGCCGTGGGTGCACGAGGGCGAGCTCGCCGTACGGCAGGTCGTCCAGCTCTCGCTCACCTTCGACCACCGGGTGTGCGACGGTGGCACGGCAGGCGGCTTCCTGCGGTACGTGTCGGACTGCGTGGAACAGCCGGCGGTCCTGCTGCGCACACTGTGACGACGACGAGACCCGGACGTCCTGGCTGACGCCCCATGCGTTCCCTGTGATCGTGAGGGAACGCATACTCGGGGGATGACCTCGCACGAGCCCTCCGGCGACCACGGCGCCACCCCGGCACACGACGCGTACGACGCCGTCGTGCTCGCCGGGGGCGCCGCCCGGCGGCTCGGCGGCGCCGACAAGCCCGGCGTGCACATCGGCGGCCGGGCACTGCTCGATCGGGTGCTCACCGCCTGCGCCGACGCCCGCACGACCGTCGTCGTCGCCGGCCCCAGGCCCACCGCCCGGCCGGTGCTGTGGACCCGCGAGGACCCGCCCGGCGGGGGCCCCCTCGCCGCGCTCGGCGCCGGGCTGCACCACACCACCGCCGAGCAGACCGTGGTCCTCTCCGCCGACCTGCCGTTCCTCGGGGCGGCCACCGTGCGACGGCTGCTGAGCGCACTGCACACGAGCGACGCCGAAGGCGTCCTGCTCACCGACGCCGACGGCCGCGACCAGCCCCTCGTGGCCGCCTACCGCACGCCTGCGCTGCGCCGCGAACTGGCCGAGCTCGCCACCGAGCACGGCAGCCTCACCGGCCTGCCGCTGCGCCGGCTGACCGCCGCCCTCCACCTCACCCGCGTCCCGGACTCCGTCGCCTCCTTCGACTGCGACACCTGGGACGACATCGCCACCGCCAGGGCACGCATCAGGGAGCATGGGCACGTGTTGGATGAATGGATTTCCGCAGCCAAGGACGAGCTCGGCATCGACCTCGACGTCGACACCGGTGTCCTGCTCGACCTCGCCCGCGACGCCGCCCACGGGGTGGCCAGGCCCGCGGCACCGCTGACCACCTTCCTCGTCGGCTATGCGGCCGGCCGGGCCGGCGGCGGCCCCGAAGCCGTAGCCGAAGCCGCCCGCAAGGCCGTGGCCCTCGCCCTGCGCTGGGCCGAGGAGGCCGACGAGACGCACAAGGCCGTGGGCGCCGAGCCCGATGTCGCTCCCGATGCCACGCCCGACACCCGCCCGGACGCCGGATGACCCCCCGCTCCACCCGGCCCGGCGAGGACGTCGAGGACCTCGACGTCGAGGAGGTGCTCGCCCTGGTGAAAGAACCCGACCACCGCACCCCCGGCGACTCCGTACCCGCGCCCGCCCCGCACACTGCCGGCCCCGCCGCGCCGCACAAGCCCGACGCCCACCACCGGGCCACCCCCTGGCCCGAGGCCCGGACGATCGCCGCGCGCGCCGCCCGGGCCGGCGCCCGCCGCCCCCTCGTCACGGTCCCCCTCGAAGCCGCCCTCGGCCTCACCCTGGCCGCCCCCCTCACCGCCCTCACCGACCTGCCCTCCTTCGACACCTCGGCGATGGACGGCTGGGCGGTCGCGGGACCCGGTCCCTGGGACGTACGGGACGAGGGCGTCCTGGCAGGACACGCCGAGCCCGAGGCCCTCACCGACGGCGAGGCCGTCCGTATCGCCACCGGCGCCCGCATCCCACCCGACACCACCGCGGTGATCCGCAGCGAACACGGCCGCACCGACGACAAGGGCCGCCTGCACGCCACCCGGGAGGTGCAGCACGGCCAGGACATCCGCCCCCGCGGCCAGGAGTGCCGCACCGGCGACCAGCTCCTCCCGGTCGGCGCCCTGGTGACCCCCGCCGTACTCGGCCTCGCGGCGGCCGCCGGCTACGACACCCTCACCGCCGTCCCCCGCCCCCGCGTCGAGGTCCTCGTCCTGGGCGACGAACTGCTTACCGAGGGACGGCCGCACGACGGCCTGATCCGGGACGCCCTCGGACCGATGCTGCCGCCCTGGCTGCGCGCGCTGGGCGCCGAGGTGACCTCCGTACGACGGCTCGGCGACGACGCCAAAGCCCTGCGCAAGGCCGTTACCGGGTCCGAGGCCGACCTGATCGTCACCACCGGCGGCACCGCCTCCGGGCCCGTCGACCACGTCCACCCGACCCTGCAGCGCATCGGTGCCGAACTCCTCGTGGACGGTGTGACGGTGCGGCCGGGCCACCCCATGCTGCTGGCCCGCACCAAGGAGAACCAGCACCTCGTCGGTCTGCCCGGCAACCCCCTCGCCGCCGTCTCCGGACTGCTCACCCTCGCCGAACCCCTGCTGCGCACCCTCGCCGCGCACCCCGCCCCGGAGCCGTACGCCCTGCCGCTCCAGGACGGGGTCCACGGCCATCCCCACGACACCCGGCTCATCCCCGTCGTGCTGCGCGGCGACAGCGCCGTACCGCTGCACTACAACGGTCCGGCCATGCTGCGGGGCATCGCCGCGGCCGACGCCCTCGCCGTCGTGCCACCGGGCGGCGCCCGACCGGGTCAGGAGCTGGAGCTCCTCGACCTGCCCTGGGCGTCCGCCGGAATCGGGGTGTGTTTCACGTGAAACTTCCGGGCCATGACGCGATCGCCCGCCAGGCGGACGAACATCTCGTGACCCATCGGGTGAGACTGCCGAGGAAGGTGGTCGAACGACCGATCCGCCAGGTCGCCAAACGGCTGTTACTGGCCTTGGCGGTCCTGGTCGCGACCGCCCTGATCGTCTACGCCGACCACGACGGCTACAACGACAACTCCGACCGCGCGGTCGACCTGCTCGACGCCTTCTACTACGCGACCGTCACCCTCTCCACCACCGGATACGGCGACATCACCCCGGTCAGCGACGCCGCCCGGTTCACCAACATCTTCGTCATCACGCCGCTGCGCGTGCTCTTCCTGATCATCCTGGTCGGCACCACGCTCGAAGTCCTCACCGAACGCACCCGGGAGGAATGGCGACTGAACCGCTGGAGGTCCACCTTGCGCGACCACACCGTCGTCGTCGGCTTCGGGACGAAGGGGCGCTCGGCGATCCAGACCGTGTGTGCGACAGGACTGAAGAAGGAGCAGGTCGTCGTGGTCGACCCCAGCTCCAAGGTGATAGAGGCGGCGACGGCCGAGGGCTACGTCGGTGTGGTCGGCGACGCGACGCGCAGCGACGTGCTGAAGCGGGCCGAGGTGCACCGGGCGCGGCAGATCATCATCGCCACCCAGCGCGACGACACGGCCGTCCTCGTCACGCTGACGGCCCGGCAGCTCAACCGCGGGGCGAAGATCGTGGCCGCGGTGCGCGAGGAGGAGAACGCGCCGCTGCTCCAGCAGTCCGGCGCCGACGCGGTCATCACCAGCGCCAGCGCCGCCGGCCGCCTGCTCGGCCTGTCCGTGCTCAGCCCGGCGGCAGCCATGGTCATGGAGGACCTCATCCAGCAGGGCAGCGGCCTCGACATGATCGAGCGGCCGGTCGTGAAGGCCGAGGTGGGCAAGACACCGCGGGAGACCGAGGACCTGGTCGTCAGCGTCGTCCGCGGACACCGGGTGCTCGGATACGACGATCCGGCCGTCGGGACACTGCAGTTGACGGACCGGCTGATCACCATCGTGCGGGCGTCACCGGGCGCACAGGTCGCACCCGACGTCCGGCCCCTGCGCCAGGAGTGATCACCCGAGGTCGCGGTGCCGCACGGGGCCGGCCCGAGGACGGTCCCGCCCGCGCCCGCCGACGCAGGGAGTAGCGTCCCCTTCATGCATGCGATCACGATTCCCGAACCTGGTGGGCCCGAGGCGCTGGTGTGGGACGAGGTCCCGGATCCGGTGGCCGGCGAGGGCGAGGTCCTGGTCGAGGTGGTGGCCAGCGCCGTCAACCGCGCCGACATCCTGCAGCGGCAGGGCTTCTACGACCCGCCGCCCGGCGCGTCGCGCCACCCCGGTCTGGAGTGCTCGGGCCGCATCGCCGCGCTCGGTCCCGGAGTCTCCGGCTGGGCGGTTGGCGACGAGGTGTGCGCGCTGCTCGCGGGCGGCGGCTACGCCGAGAAGGTCGCGATCCCGGCCGGACAGTTGCTGCCCGTCCCCAAGGGCATCGACCTCAAGCAGGCGGCCGCGCTGCCCGAGGTGGTCTGCACGGTCTGGTCCAACGTCTTCATGATCGCCCATCTGCGGCCCGGCGAGACGCTGCTCGTGCACGGCGGCTCCAGCGGCATCGGCACCATGGCGATCCAGCTCGCCAAGGCCGTCGGCGCCAAGGTCGCCGTCACGGCGGGCACCGAGGAGAAGCTGCAGCAGTGCGTCGGACTCGGCGCCGACATCCTGATCAACTACCGCGAGCAGGACTTCGTCGCCGAGGTCAAGAAGGCCACCGACGGCGCGGGCGCTGACGTCATCCTCGACAACATGGGCGCCAAGTACCTGGACCGCAACATCCAGACCCTCGCCGTCAACGGCCGTCTCGCGATCATCGGCATGCAGGGCGGCATCAAGGGCGAACTGAACATCGCCACGCTCCTGAACAAGCGTGCCGCCGTCAGCGCCACCTCGCTGCGGGCCCGCCCGCTCACCGAGAAGGCGGCCATCGTCGCGGCCGTGCGCGAGCATGTGTGGCCCCTGCTCGACGCCGGCCACGTCCGCCCCGTCGTCGACCGTGAGATCCCGATGGACGACGCGGCGACGGCCCACCGGGTCGTCGAGGAGAGCGGCCACGTCGGCAAGGTGCTGCTGGTCGTGCCCTGACCGCCTCGCCCGGGCCCGTCGTCATCCGGAAGACAGGGCTCTACGCCCGCCGCATCCGCAGGCCGATGAAGGCGAGGCCCAGGCCGAGGCCGATCAGGACCAGGCCGCTGCCCAGGGGCAGGATGCGCAGGACGGGCTCGGGGGGCTGCTCGGCGGCTTGAGCGCCGGGGCGATGTGCGGGTTTGGAGGGCACCAGGCCCGCCTCCGCGGGCGGCGACACCGAGGCGGCCTGCCCCGCGTCCGCCTCCTCCTGGGACGAGTCCTCGTCCCCCTCGTCCGAGGAGGCGGCCGCGGACTCGTCCGCTGTCACCCGTCGCCCCGGCCGCTCCCGGCCCTCACCCGCCCGGCTCCCGGCCCGGGACGGCTCCGGGGAGGCGCTGGAGGAGGGGGAGGCAGACGGGGAGGCCGTTCGGGAAGCAGCCGCAGGGGCTCCCTCAGCAGCCATGCGGCCGGCGTCGTGCGTCCCGTGCGTCGCTACCGGCCCGTGCGTCGACACGCTCCCGTGCGTGGACACGCTCCCGTGCGTCGCCACACCGCCGTAGGACGCAACAGCCCCGTAGGACGCGCCACCTCCGTACGGAAACACCAGTACGCCCGCCCCCACCCCCACCACCAGGCCGGCCCCCTTCAAAGCACGCAACCATGGATTCACGCCCCAAGCGTCACATTGGCCACTACTTCCGGCATTCCGGGTTCCGCCAAAAAACCGAACCCGCTGCACGATCCGGGTGGCTCGAACCGGCGTCGAGGGGCCCACCGAAGCCGGGCTGCTGCGGCTGAGGGCGCAAAGCCACGCGCAGTGAGGGAAACTCCCGCACCGTAAACGGTGGATCATCCTCCACAGGGGGCACCACGGTGATGAGATGCACCCGTGCGAGAGAATGGCGGCATGGAGATGCCGAGGAACGACAGGTCACCGGAGAACCCCCAGATCCTGGTCGTGGGCCAGGACGGCATGGCGATCGGCGGCGGGGACGAGGACTCCCGCGAGATCCCGGTGACGGAGCAGGTCGAGCAGCCGGCCAAGGTGATGCGGATCGGCAGCATGATCAAGCAGCTCCTGGAGGAGGTGCGCGCCGCTCCCCTGGACGAGGCGAGCCGGGCCCGGCTCAAGGAGATCCACCGCAGCTCGGTGAAGGAGCTGGAGGACGGGCTGGCGCCGGAGCTGGTCGAGGAACTGGAGCGGCTGTCGCTGCCCTTCACGGACGACGGCACGCCCAGCGACGCCGAACTGCGCATCGCGCAGGCCCAGTTGGTGGGCTGGCTGGAGGGCCTCTTCCACGGCATCCAGACCACGCTGTTCGCCCAGCAGATGGCCGCGCGGGCCCAGCTGGAGCAGATGCGGCGCGCGCTGCCGCCCGGCGTCGGCCACGAGATGGGCGAGGACGGGCCCACGGCCGGCCGCTCGGGCGGGCCGTACCTGTAGTCACCCGGGCGACCGGGAGCGACGTGGGCGAAAGGGCCCGGCGGCCGAAGCCGCCGGGCCCTTCCTCACGCGTGCGCCTGGATCCCTGGGATCAGGACGGGTTGCCCGTCGAGACGTCGAGCGTGATCTCGACCTTGTCCGGGTCGACGTCCGTGCCGGCCTCCGGGGTCTGGTCGATCACCGCGCCCTCGCCGAATGTGTTCTCGTTGTAGTCGTTGACCACCAGCGACCAGCCGGCGGCCTTCGCGCACTCCCTGACCGAGTCGATGTACTTGAACCGGAAGTCGGGCACCCGGATCTTGTTCTCGTCGGTGTACGACTCCTGCGGCTCCGTGCACTCCGTCGAGTCGATCACCTTGGTGGTGTCCGGCCCGCGCCAGTCCGCCGCATGCGTCGTCGTGGGGTCCGGGCTGCTGCCGCCGCTGCCGTCGCCGCCGCTGCTTCCGCTGCCACCGCCGTTGAGCGCCAGGGCCGCGATCAGGCCGCCGACGGCGATGATCGAGACGACGATCGTGCCGATGACCACCGACTTGTTGTTCTTGCCGCCCCCAGAAGGCCCGGCGGGCCGCTGCTGGGGCGTGAGGTTGTACGGCGGCGGGGTCTGCGGCTGCGCATACGGCGACGGCGTCCGGTAGCCGCCCTGCTGCGGATAGCCGTACGCGGGAGAAGGAGGCGGCGTCGGCACGCCGTACGGGTTCGGGTTCGGGGTCGGCGGCTGGGGCGCCTGGTACGGCGTCTGCACGGGCCCCGGCGGTGCCTGGGGCGCCTGTGGGACCGGCGGGAACACCGCGGAGCCGACACCGGAGCCGCTCTGGGGGCGGGTGCCCGGCACGATGCTCGGCGGGGCGGCCTGCACGGAGGCGGCCACCCGCAGGCATTCGTCGCGCATCGACTCTGAGCTCGGGAAGCGCTCGTTCGGGTTCTTCTTCAGCGCGCGGGCCACCAGCGCGTCCACCGCGGGAGGCAGCGCCCGGTTGATCGACGAAGGAGCCACCGGCTCCTCCTGCACATGCGCGTACGCGATCGCCAGCGGTGAGTCCGCCTCGAACGGCAGCCGCCCGGTGACGAGTTGGAACAGCATGATGCCGACCGAGTAGAGATCGGACCGGGCGTCCACGCCCCGCCCCAGCGCCTGCTCCGGCGACAGATACTGCGGGGTGCCGACGACCATGCCGGTCTGTGTCATGGACGTCACACCGGACTGCATGGCGCGCGCGATGCCGAAGTCCATCACCTTGACGACGCCGCGCTTGGTGACCATCACGTTGCCCGGCTTGATGTCCCGGTGGACCAGGCCCATCTCGTGACTGATCTCCAGCGCCGCGAGAACGTCCGCGGTGATCTTCAGCGCCTTGTCGGCGGGCATCGCGCCGAACTGCCGTACGTCCTCGTCGAGCACCGAGCCGAGCGGGCGGCCCTCGACGTACTCCATCACGATGTACGGCGTGGTCATGCCGTCCAGGCTGTCCTCGCCGGTGTCGAAGACCGAGACGATGTTGGTGTGGGTGAGCTTCGCCACGGCCTGCGCCTCGCGGCGGAAGCGCTCGCGGAAGGCCTGCTCGCGGCCGAGCTCGGTGTGCAGCGTCTTGATCGCCACCTGGCGGTCGAGCACGGAGTCGTAGGCCAGGTGCACGGAGGCCATGCCGCCCTCGCCGAGCAGGTCGCGCAGTTGATAGCGGCCGCCGGCCAGCGCCCGCCCCGCATATCGGCCGTGTGCGCCGTCCTGGCTCATGTTCCGCTTCCCCCGTGGGCCTTGAGGCGCCGTTGACTGCCGATGATCCAAAGTGTTATTCCCGGCCAAGTCTGCCCCAGGGCACTGACACGTCAAGCACGGTGCCCGATCCGTGACCGTACGCGATGGAAGCGTCGCGCGAGCGTTACAGAGGCTGTACGGGCGGTACACAGAACTTGCACGGACTGACGGAGTGACGGTTTGATGGCCGGTCCGTCCTGTGCCGGTTCCGGCCCCCTTCTCGGACCGGCGGCTTGCGTTGAGGCTGTAGCGTGGCCGACGGAGACCGTAACAACACCGCGCGCACCGCGGGCAGAAACGACGGCGAGGACTGATGGCACAGCAGCAGCGCGCCCAGGGCCCGTCCGACCCCGAGGCGACTGGCGGCGGTATGTCAGATGCGCCGGAAATGTGGGGGAACGGCGGATTGGTCGGGGACGGCCGGTACCGGCTGACCCGCAGACTCGGCCGGGGCGGCATGGCGGAGGTTTTCGCCGCGGAGGACGTGCGCCTCGGGCGCACCGTCGCGGTCAAGCTGCTCCGTGCCGACCTCGCCGAGGACCCGGTCTCCAAGGCCCGCTTCACGCGCGAGGCCCAGTCGGTGGCCGGCCTCAACCACCACGCGATCGTCGCCGTGTACGACTCCGGCGAGGACTATGTGGGCGGCCACTCGGTGCCGTACATCGTGATGGAGATCGTCGAGGGCCGCACCATCCGCGACCTGCTGATCAACGCCGAGGCGCCCGGCCCCGAGCAGGCCCTGATCATCGTCTCCGGTGTGCTGGAGGCGCTCGCCTACTCGCACCAGCACGGCATCGTGCACCGCGACATCAAGCCGGCGAACGTGATCATCACCAACACCGGCGCGGTGAAGGTGATGGACTTCGGCATCGCCCGCGCCCTGCACGGCGCGCAGTCGACGATGACGCAGACCGGCATGGTCATGGGCACGCCGCAGTACCTCTCCCCGGAGCAGGCGCTCGGCAAGGCCGTCGACCACCGCTCCGACCTGTACGCGACGGGCTGCCTGCTGTACGAACTCCTCGCGCTGCGTCCCCCGTTCACGGGTGAGACCCCGCTGTCGGTGGTCTACCAGCACGTCCAGGACATCCCCACGCCGCCGTCCGAGGTCTCCGACACCGTGCCGCCGGAGCTCGACGGCCTCGTCATGCGCTCGCTGGCCAAGGAGCCGGACGACCGCTTCCAGACCGCCGAGGAGATGCGCGGCCTCGTCCAGTACGGGCTGCAGATGCTGTACGACCAGGGCGGCCACACCGGCACCTGGAACACCGGCCCGGTCGCCGTGCACGAGGGCCGGCACACCCCGGCGGCGGGCTTCGCCAGTACGACCGTGCTGCCGCACCCCGGCGGCTCCTCCGGTACGACGCAGATCCCGCAGCCGATCCTGCCCGCCGGCTACGGCGGCGGGGACGACGGCGGCTTCGAGGGGCACGGCAACAAGGGCACCGGCCGCGGCAAGCTGTGGGTCCTCGCCGTCCTCGCGGTGATCGCCATCGCGGCGGGCGTCGCGCTGGCGCTGCACAAGGCCGGCAACGGCAGTGGCGGCGACGGCACCACCCAGTCGCCGACCACCTCGCAGTCCACCAAGGACGACACGGCCACCGAGTCCCCGACCGACCAGCCCACCGACCAGCCGACGGACACGTCCACGGACAACGGCACCGGCACGAGCTCCGGGACCGGGCACTACACGCCCTCCTACACGCCGTCGTACACCCCGTCCCGCACGCCCAGCAGCCGGCCGAGCACCCAGCCGACGGACCGGCCGACCACCGCGGACCCGACGGACGACCCCACGCCGTCGACTCCGTCCTCGGGCGACTCGACGGACCCGGGGACGGACGCGGGCGGCGGCAACGGCGGTACCACGGGTGTGACGTCGGGCGTCGGCGGCTGATCGGTCACCCGGGCTCGCCCGAGGTGAACTCTTCCCGTGACGTGGGTCACCGGGATAACGTGCCGTTGTTCCGGCCCCCTGCAAGGCTGTGACCAGGAGATGTTCCCGGCTTTCGCGATTTACTTGGAAATCCAAGCAAAATCGCAGGTCAGGAGGGGTTTCACAGAAATGTGGAGCACTGGGTAACGTGCCTTTTGCAGGGCGCTCGCCGGGGCACCTGTCACGCCTGTCCCCGACCGGGCGCACCCACCCTGTGCGTCCGTAGGGCTTCAGGCGAGCCGCACTGGCATCCCGGCGAACCCGGGATGCCGGACCGACGGAGGAGCACACGTGACCGTGGAGAGCACTGCCGCGCGCAAGCCGCGACGCAGCGCCGGTACCAAGAGCACGGCCGGCAAGACGACCACCGCAAGGAAATCGCCGAGCACCGACCCCGAGCTCGTACAGCTGCTGACGCCCGAGGGCGAGCGCGTCAAGAACGCCGAGTACGACGAGTACGTCGCCGGCATCACCCCCGATGAGCTCCGCGGCCTGTACCGCGACATGGTGCTCACCCGCCGCTTCGACGCCGAGGCCACCTCCCTGCAGCGCCAGGGCGAGCTGGGCCTGTGGGCCTCGCTGCTCGGCCAGGAGGCCGCCCAGATCGGCTCGGGCCGGGCCACCCGCGAGGACGACTACGTCTTCCCGACCTACCGCGAGCACGGCGTCGCCTGGTGCCGCGGGGTCGACCCGACCAACCTGCTCGGCATGTTCCGCGGTGTGAACAACGGCGGCTGGGACCCCAACAGCAACAACTTCCACCTGTACACGATCGTCATCGGCTCCCAGACGCTGCACGCCACGGGCTACGCGATGGGCGTCGCCAAGGACGGCGCGGACAGCGCGGTGATCGCCTACTTCGGCGACGGCGCCTCCAGCCAGGGCGACGTGGCCGAGTCCTTCACGTTCTCCGCGGTTTACAACGCCCCGGTCGTGTTCTTCTGCCAGAACAACCAGTGGGCGATCTCCGAGCCGACCGAGAGGCAGACCCGCGTCCCGCTCTACCAGCGCGCGCAGGGCTTCGGCTTCCCCGGCGTCCGGGTCGACGGCAACGACGTGCTGGCGTGCCTCGCGGTGACGAAGTGGGCACTGGAGCGGGCCCGCCGCGGTGAGGGCCCCACCCTCGTCGAGGCGTACACGTACCGCATGGGCGCCCACACCACCTCCGACGACCCGACGAAGTACCGGGCCGACGAGGAGCGCGAGGCCTGGGAGGCGAAGGACCCGATCCTGCGCCTTCGCCGGTACCTGGAGGCCTCAAACCACGCGGACGAGGGATTCTTCGCGGAACTCGAGGCCGAGAGCGAGGCGTTGGGCAAACGAGTGCGTGAGGCGGTCCGCGCCATGCCCGACCCGGACCACTTCGCCATCTTCGAGAACGTGTACGCGGACGGGCACGCGCTCGTCGACGAGGAGCGAGCCCAGTTCGCCGCCTACCAGGCGTCGTTCGCGGATGAGGGGGGCAACTGAGATGGCCGAAAAGATGGCTCTCGCCAAGGCGATCAACGAGTCGCTGCGCCGCGCCCTGGAGTCCGACCCCAAGGTACTGATCATGGGCGAGGACGTCGGCAAGCTCGGCGGTGTCTTCCGGGTGACGGACGGCCTGCAGAAGGACTTCGGCGAGAGCCGGGTCATCGACACCCCGCTCGCCGAGTCCGGAATCGTCGGAACGGCCATCGGTCTGGCCCTGCGCGGCTACCGCCCGGTCGTGGAGATCCAGTTCGACGGCTTCGTCTTCCCCGCGTACGACCAGATCGTCACGCAGCTCGCGAAGATGCACGCGCGCTCGCTCGGCAAGGTCAAGCTCCCGGTCGTCGTCCGCATCCCCTACGGCGGCGGCATCGGCGCGGTGGAGCACCACTCCGAGTCCCCCGAGGCGCTGTTCGCGCACGTGGCGGGCCTGAAGGTGGTCAGCCCGTCGAATGCCTCGGACGCGTTCTGGATGATGCAGCAGGCCATCGAGTGCGACGACCCGGTGATCTTCTTCGAGCCCAAGCGGCGCTACTGGGACAAGGCCGAGGTCACGTGGTCCACTAGCGGCTCCGCCGCGGGCGAGGCCATCCCCGGCCCGCTGCACAAGGCCCAGGTGATCCGCGAGGGCACGGACCTGACCCTCGCCGCGTACGGCCCGATGGTGAAGCTCTGCCTGGAGGCCGCCGCCGCGGCCGCCGAGGAGGGCAAGTCCCTCGAGGTCCTGGACCTGCGCTCGATCTCCCCGCTGGACTTCGACTCGATCCAGGCGTCCGTGGAGAAGACGCGCCGCCTGGTCGTCGTCCACGAGGCGCCGGTGTTCCTCGGCTCGGGCGCGGAGATCGCCGCCCGTATCACGGAGCGCTGCTTCTACCACCTGGAGGCACCGGTCCTCAGGGTCGGCGGCTACCACGCCCCGTACCCGCCGGCCCGCCTGGAGGAGGAGTACCTGCCGGGCCTGGACCGGGTGCTCGACGCCGTCGACCGCGCCCTGGCGTACTGAGGAGAGGGTCGTGACGACGATGACGGAAGCGTCCGTACGCGAGTTCAAGATGCCGGACGTCGGCGAGGGCCTCACCGAGGCCGAGATCCTCAAGTGGTACGTCCAGCCCGGCGACCAGGTCACCGACGGCCAGGTGGTGTGCGAGGTCGAGACCGCGAAGGCGGCGGTGGAGCTGCCCATCCCGTACGACGGGGTGGTCCGCGACCTGCACTTCCCCGAGGGGTCCACGGTGGACGTGGGCACGCCGATCATCGCGGTGGACGTGTCGGGCGGGGCCGCGGCGCCCGCCCCGGCGCAGGCCGCCGCTCCTGCCGCCCCCGTCGAGGAGAAGAAGCCGGAGGGCTCCGGCCGCCAGCCGGTGCTGGTGGGTTACGGCGTCGCCGCGTCCTCCACCAAGCGGCGCCCGCGCAAGGGCCCCGAGGTGGTGCTCCCGGAAGCCTCGACGGCGGTCCAGAAGGAGCTCAACGGCCACGGGCCGGTCACCGCGGCCGCCCCGGCGGGTGCGGCCGAGAAGCCGCGGCCCCTCGCCAAGCCGCCGGTGCGCAAGCTGGCGAAGGACCTGGGCGTCGACCTCGCGACCGTGGTCCCGTCCGGCCCGGACGGCATCATCACGCGCGAGGACGTCCATGCGGCGGTGGCACCGCCGGCCGCGGAGCCGGTGACGGCTCCCGCTGTCTCCGCACCGCCGGCGCCGGTCCCGGCGTACGACACGGCCCGTGAGACCCGGGTCCCGGTCAAGGGCGTGCGCAAGGCGACGGCGGCGGCGATGGTGGGCTCGGCGTTCACGGCACCGCACGTCACCGAGTTCGTGACGATCGACGTGACCCGCACGATGAAGCTGGTCGAGGAGCTCAAGCAGGACAAGGAACTGCAGGGGCTGCGCGTCAGCCCGCTCCTGCTGATCGCCAAGGCCCTCCTGGTCGCCATCAAGCGCAACCCGGGGATCAACGCGTCCTGGGACGAGGCGAACCAGGAGATCGTGCTCAAGCACTACGTCAACCTGGGCATCGCCGCGGCCACCCCGCGCGGCCTGATCGTCCCGAACATCAAGGACGCCCACGACAAGACGCTCCCGCAGCTGGCCGAGGCCCTCGGCGAGCTGGTGTCGACGGCGAGGGAGGGCAAGACCTCCCCGGCGGCCATGCAGGGCGGCACGGTGACCATCACCAACGTCGGCGTCTTCGGCGTCGACACCGGCACGCCCATCCTCAACCCCGGCGAATCCGCGATCCTCGCCGTCGGCGCGATCAAGCTCCAGCCCTGGGTCCACAAGGGCAAGGTGAAGCCCCGCCAGGTCACCACGCTGGCGCTGAGCTTCGACCACCGCCTGGTGGACGGCGAGTTGGGCTCGAAGGTACTGGCGGACGTGGCGGCGATCCTGGAACAGCCGAAGCGGCTGATCACCTGGGCCTAGCAGGCACCGCCGTGAGGAGCCGCGCACCCGTCCCGGGTGCGCGGCTCCTTCGGTCACAGCGGGCGGCGGCACAGGAGTGTGGCGATCTGGGGTCTCCCGTTCCCCTCGGGCTCCTGCAGCACCCGTGCCGTGATGACCAGACCGGCCTGCTGCAGGAGTTCCACGATCTGGTCCGGTGGGAGCCGATGGGACTCGTACGAGACCGGGTGGCCGCCGTAGGCATGTGCCCGGTGGACGCACTCGCCTGCTCCCACGTGACCGGCCAGCATGAGCAGGCCGCCGGGCCTCAGAGTCCGGTGGAACTCGCCGTAGACGAGCGGGAGCTGGTCCGGCGGGGTGTGGTGGGTGGAGTAGTAGGCGAGGATCCCGGCGAGGGAGCCGTCCTCGATGTCCAGCGCCGTCATCGAGCCCACCCTGAAGGTCAGGCCGGGACGGGTCCGGCGGGCCAGTTCGATCATCCGCGGGGACAGGTCGACGCCGAAGGCCGACAGCCCCAGCCCGGCGAGGTGCGCCGTCACCAGGCCCGGGCCGCAGCCCAGGTCCGCGACGGGTCCGCCGCCGCCCTCCCGCACGGCCTCCGCGAACGTGGCCAGCAACGCCCGTGACAGCGGGTCCAGTTCGGACGGTCGCTTGACCTGCTTCAGGTAGTCGGCGGCGACGGTGTCGTAGGACTCCCGGACCGCGGCGAGGTAAGGGGGCTCGGTCACCCGGCGACTCTAGACGAGGCGAAGGGCCCCTCGCCGTCGGCGAGGGGCCCTCCCTGTTCCTGTCCTGGTCCGGGTCAGCCGAGCCTTGCGAACCCGTAGTTCATCAGCTTCTTCGCGTCCGCCTCGCGCTGCGGGATGGACGTGGAGGACAGGACGGTGCCGATGACCGTCTTGCCGCCACGGGTGGCGGCGAAGACGAGGCAGTACCCCGCCTCGGGGCCGGAGCCGGTCTTCACGCCGATGGTGCCGCTGTAGCTGCTGAGGAGCCCGTTGGTGTTGGTCCACGGGTTCATCGTGCGGATGCTGCCCGTCTTGGTGACGGTCTTCGCGGTGTACGACTTCGTCTTCACGACCGTGCGGAACGTGGAGTTCTTCATCGCACTGCTGGCGATCTTCGTCAGGTCACGCGGCGTCGAGTAGTTGTTGCCGTTGCCGATGCCGTCGAACGAGTCGAAGTGCGTGTTCGCCAGGTGCAGGTCCGACGCGGCCTTGTTCATCTTGCCGATGAACGACTTCACGCGCGCGGCACGCGTCGTGCCCGAGCCGTAGGTGTCGGCGAGCGCGTACGCGGCGTCGCAGCCGGACGGCAGCATCAGCCCGTACAGCAACTGACGGACGGTGACCTTGTCGCCGACGATCAGGTGGGCCTGGGAGGCGTTGTTGGCGACGACGTAGTCGCTGTACGCCTTCTGGATCGTGACCTTCTTGTCCAGGTTCAGGTTCGGCTGCGCGAGCACGACCTTCGCGGTCATGATCTTCGTGGTGGAGCCCGTCGAACGCCTGGTGTCCGCCGCCTTGGTGTACAGCGTCGACCCGTTCGCGTTGTTCATGACGTAGCCGCCCTTGGCCACGATCGAGGGCGTGGTGACGGCCTGCGCGGGTGCCGCGGCGAAGGCCCCGGCCGCGAGAACGGCGCCGGCGGTGACACTGACCGCGGCGGCGCGGCGGAAGCGGCTGCCCTTGGTGCCGGTGATGGCGGTAATCAACTGAAATACCCCGATTGCGTTGAAAGCCCCTGATATGCGGCCGAGTTGGATGCGAAGCGAATGGGGCCGCATGTGTGAGACACGTAAATAGCACAGTTGGTTGCATCGTTGCTGTGTGGGGTTGCCGTGACGGGTGATTCGTCCGCATGTCGTGCGCCTGTATCCCCGTGCACCCGTCCGGATAATGGACCGGATCCCTCATGCGTACGTGTTGTATCTATCCTGTTCGCATGAGCAGCCCGGGGACCCTGACCGCCAAGCAACCTCCCGCCGCCGACCGCGTCTACGCCCACGTCAAGCAGGGCGTCCTGGAGCGCCGCTACGAGGGCGGGACCCTCCTCACCGAGGGCGAACTCGCCGAGGCCGTAGGGGTGTCCCGCACCCCGGTGCGCGAGGCGCTGCTGCGGCTCGAGGTGGAAGGGCTGATCAAGCTGTACCCGAAGAAGGGCGCCCTGGTCCTGCCCGTGTCCGCGCAGGAGATCGCGGACGTGGTGGAGACCCGGCTGCTGGTCGAGACGCATGCGGCGCGCAAGGCCGTGCCCGCCCCCGCCGGTCTCGTCGAGCGGCTGGAGGAACTGCTCGCGAAGCAGAAGGCACAGGCCGCCGCAGGTGACCTCGCCGGGGCCGCCGTCACCGACCGCTGCTTCCACGCCGAGATCGTCCGCAGCGGGGGCAACGAGATCCTCTCCCGGCTCTACGACCAGCTCAGGGACCGGCAGTTGCGCATGGGCGTCGCCATCATGCACTCCCATCCCGACCGGGTCGCCAAGACCCTCGCCGAGCACGAGGAGATCCTCCAGGCGCTGCGCTCCGGGGACCCGGAGGAGGCGGTCGGGGTGGTGCACCGGCACGTCAGCTGGTTCTCGCACCTGGCGCGGGGTGAGGTCCGATGAGGCCGTCGTCCGCCACGACCACCCTGCCGGGTGACCCGCCGGGCGGCCGGCGCGCGATGGCCGTCTGGGGCATCGGCGTCTCCGTCTACTTCGTCGCCGTCATCTTCCGTACGTCCCTCGGGGTCGCCGGCCTCGACGCCGCCGACCGCTTCCACGTCAACGCCTCGGCCCTGTCGACCTTCTCGATCCTGCAGCTCCTCGTCTACGCCGGCATGCAGATACCCGTCGGCCTGCTGGTGGACCGGCTCGGCACCAAGAAGGTGCTGACCATCGGGGTCGTGCTCTTCACGGCGGGTCAGCTCGGCTTCGCGTTCTCGCCCTCGTACGGCATGGCCCTCGCCTCCCGTGCGCTGCTCGGCTGCGGTGACGCGATGACGTTCATCAGCGTGCTGCGGCTGGGCACCCGCTGGTTCCCGGCGCGGCGCGGGCCGCTGGTCGCGCAGCTCGCGGGGCTGGCCGGGATGGCGGGCAACCTGGTCTCCACACTGGTGCTGTCCCGGCTGCTGCACGGCGTCGGCTGGACGGCCGCCTTCGCGGGCAGCGCGCTGGCCGGAGTCGTCGTCCTCGTGCTGCTCCTGCTGTTCCTGAAGGACCACCCCGAGGGGTACGAGCCGGAGCCGTTCCCGCACCAGGGCGCGGCGTACGTCCGGCGGCAGATCGCGGCGTCCTGGCGGGAGCCGGGGACGCGCCTCGGGCTGTGGGTGCACTTCACGACCCAGTTCCCGGCGATGGTGTTCCTGCTGCTGTGGGGGCTGCCCTTCCTGGTGCAGGCGCAGGGCCTGTCACGGGCCACGGCCGGTGAACTCCTCACGCTGGTCGTCCTGTCGAACATGGTCGTGGGGCTCGTCTACGGCCAGATCATCGCCCGGCACCACGCGGCGCGGCTGCCGCTGGCACTGGGGACCGTGGCGGCGACGGCGGTGGTGTGGGCGGCGACGCTGGCCTACCCGGCCGACCGGGCTCCGATGTGGCTGCTGATCGTGCTGTGCACGGTGCTCGGCTCCTGCGGTCCGGCGTCGATGATCGGCTTCGACTTCGCGCGTCCTGCCAACCCCGCGGAGCGGCAGGGCACGGCTTCCGGGATCACCAACATGGGCGGCTTCGTCGCCTCGATGACGACACTGTTCGCGATCGGCGTGCTGCTGGACGCCACCGGCGACGACTACACCGTCGCGTTCTCCGCGGTGTTCGTGCTCCAGGCGCTCGGTGTCAGCCAGATCCTGCGGCTGCGCGGGCGGGTCGCCCGGCGGGAGCGGGAGCGGCTGGTGGCGAGCCGGGTGGAGACGGTGCACGTGCCCGCGTGAAGCGGGCGGTTCACCGCGACGGACGTTCACAGCCCGGCTGTTGCCGTGTCATGGGCGTGTGACAGCGGTGTCGTGAAGCGAGGACGGGCGTGACCCGGAGGAGCGGCGGCCCCTCATAGTCGGCGAGTGCATCGAACGCCTCGAACGCAGTCCTCGCTCTTGAAGGGAACCTCCTGATGAACCGCCGCCTGCGCAAGACCGCCCTCGTCACCGCCGCGATCACGGCCGGCCTGCTGATGACGGCTTGTCAGAACGGTTCCAGCAGCCACGGCAGCTCCGCCGACACCTCGGCCTCCCCGACGGCCACGGCGCAGGGGACGTCGAAGACCTCGGAGACCTCCGGGCACTCCAGCTCTTCGGGCACCTCCGCCGGGAACGCGTCGAAGTCGCAGCAGGGCGTGAACGCCACCATCACCGGGGGCACGGTCAGCTATCTCGCGCCGGGCAAGTACCTCGTGTCCGTGCCCGGAAAGACCGACCGGGCGTTCTTCGTCGCCGACGACACCCAGGTCCAGGGCGCCGGCATGATCTGCGGCGGCTCGCACTGCACCCTGGACCAGCTGGAGACGGCCGCCAAGAAGGCGGCGGTCCCCGCCGACGTGACGATCAGGAAGGGCGTCGCCACCGTCGTCCGCGAACGCCACAGCGCCGGCAGCGGCACCGGCGCCAAGGGCGTCAGCGGCACCTGGCTCGGCAACGTGAGCTATCTGGCGCCGGGCAAGTTCACCGTGTCCGACATGAAGGGCGTCGAGCAGGCGTTCTTCGTCGCCGACAGCACCAAGGTGTACGGCGCGGGCACCATCTGCGGCACCCCGGGGTCCTCGGGGACCTCCCGCTGCACCCTGGACCAGCTGGAGGCCGCCGCCAGGAAGGGTGTCTCCGCGAAGGTCGTGATCAGCGGCGGTGTCGCGACGACGGTCACCGAGGACCACTGATCACCGGAGCCGCAGGCGCTACGGCGTCACCGTGAAGTTCCGCAGGATCGCCGCCGTGAGCTCCGGGTCCCCCTCCGCCTTCACCCGGTCCGCGACGCCTTCCGGGGTCACCCGGCCGCAGGCCAGGCGTACGTACGTCTCCCAGTCGAGGGTGAGGGTGGCGGCGGGGCCGAGGGCGGGGGCGGTCTCGAGGGTGCCGCGGCCCTGGATGTCGACGCGGATGGTGCGCAGGAACTCGACCGGGCCGTGCACGTCGAAGACGATCGCCGAACTGCGCGGCGCATCCGACTTCTCGGCCACGACGGTCGGCAGGTCGGCGAGGAGCACGTCACGGGCGATGTGCGCGCCGGGGGAGTCGAGGTTGCCGGGGCGGCCCAGGGCGGCCCGCAGGTCCTGCTCGTGCACCCAGACGTTGAACGCGTGGGCGCGCATGGACTCTTCGAGAGTGAGCTCGCTGCCGTGGGGCCCGCGCACCTTGGTGCCCGGGTCGCGCGACTCGTTGCGCTGCTGGCGGTTGCGCCGGATGATCACGTACTCCAGCTCGGACGTCATCTCCGGCGCCGTGTGGTGCCGGCGGACGTCGACCTGCATCTCCATGTAGCGCTGGTGGTCGTTGGTGACGTGGAAGAGGTCACGCGGCAGCGTGTGGATGGGGCGCGGGTCGCCGAGCATCTCGCAGTCCAGGCCGATGACATGGGAGACGACGTCACGGACCGACCACCCCGGGCACGGCGTCCGCCGGTTCCACTCTCCCTCCACAAGCGGTCCCACCAGCTCGGATATCGCTTCGATGGAGTGGGTCCAGGCGTCGGCGTAGGGCTGGAGGGTGGGATGCAGACTCACGGAACGGGACCCCTCGGCGGTCGGTACACGGGCGGTTGGTGGCAGCGTTGCCAGCGGGAGGTGGCTGCACTCGGCGGGTGTCTTGGAACGCTAAGTTACGCTGCTGTGAGGCACCCCGGCAGTGCTTTCGTGTGACGATCGTAGGCCCGGATGGACGGCTCGAATGCCAGGACGGTGGTAGTGTGCGCGCCTCTTTGATCCAGATCGCCGTAGACGAGGGCGAATCGGTCGAATCGCGTCGGCGGCGGGTGGCTTCGCTGGTACGGGAGCAGGCCGGGGCCGATCTGGTCGTGCTGCCGGAGCTGTGGACGACCGGCGCCTTCGCCTACGAGGCGTTCGGCACCGAGGCGGAGCCGCTCGAGGGGCCGACGTACGAGGCGATGGCGAAGGCCGCGAGCGACGCGGGCGTGTGGCTGCACGCGGGCTCGATCCCCGAGCGGGCTGCATCCGAAAGCGGCTCCGCCGCGGGTTCGGGGCCGCTCTACAACACGTCTCTCGTCTTCTCCCCCTCCGGTGATCTGGCCGCCGCCTACCGCAAGATCCACCGCTTCGGCTTCGACAAGGGCGAGGCCGTGCTGATGGGTGCGGGCCGGGAACTGGTGACGGTCCGTCTGCCGGACACGACCGTGGGCGTCGCCACCTGCTACGACCTCCGTTTCCCCGAGCTCTTCCGCGGTCTCGTCGACGCCGGCGCCGAGACCCTGGTGATCCCGGCGGGCTGGCCGGAGCGCCGCCGGGCGCACTGGACGCTGCTGGCCCAGGCGCGGGCGGTCGAGAACCAGGCGTTCGTGCTCGCCTGTGGAACGGCCGGGACCCATGCGGGAGTTCCGCAGGCGGGTCACTCGATCGTGGTCGATCCATGGGGCGAGGTCCTCGCGGAGGCCGGGGCGGACGAGGAGATCCTCACCGTGGAGTTCGATCCGGCGAAGGTCGCGACGACGCGGGAGCAGTTCCCGGCGCTGAAGGACCGGGTCCTCTAGCCCCGGACGGCCGCGGGGGTTCAGTCGTCCTCCCGCTCCTTCTCCGCCAGGTGGATCACGCACACCGTCACCGCGATCAGCAGCGCCGGGTCGGCGTCCTCCCGTACGACGTCGACGCCGTAGGTCTCCCGGATGTGCAGCCAGCGGCGGGAGATCACGGCGAGGAGCTCGCCGTCGTACTCGATGGCGAACTCCCGGTCGAGGATCTTGCCGCTGACGTCGAGTTCCGTGCCGTCCACCATGGAGACCCGGTAGTGGTGGCGCAGCAGCGACAGGCGTTTGCGCTTGATGCGGGCGAGGGCGGCGCCGTCCCGTTCGATCACCATGGTGTCCCGCAGGGCGAACATCTTCTGGTGGATGTCGATCAGGACGCGCCCCTGGGTGTCCTTCAGCTCGAAGGTGTCCCTCAGGCGCATCGCCTTGCCGTCGACGAGGAACACCTTGTTGCCGTGCTCGTCCTCGATCCAGTAGTCGTCACCGATGCCGAGGAGCCGGTCGCGTACGAGGAATCTCATACCGTCACCGCTTCCCCGGCGGCCGGTCCGAAACGCCGCCGGTAGGCCGACGGGCTGAGTCCCGTCTCGCGCCGCACGCGCGCGCGTAGGTTGGCCGCGCTGCCCAGGCCGCTCCTCGCGGCGACGACGTCCAGTCGTTCCTCCCCGCGCTCGATGAGACGGCAGGCGAGGGCGACGCGTTCCCCCGTCAGCCAGCCCAGCGGGGTCGTGCCCAGCTGGACGCGGAAACGGCGGTGCAGGGTCGCCGGGGACACCGCCGCCCGGGCCGCCAGGTCCGCCACCGTCAGCGGCTCGCCCAGCCGCTCCTGCGCCCAGGCCAGCAGCGGTCCCAGCGACTCGTCGGGCACGTCCGGCACGGGCCGCTCCACGAACTGCCGCTGCCCGCCGTCCCGGTGGGAGGCGAAGACCAGCCGCCGGGAGACGGCGTTCGCGAGCTCCGCCCCGTGGTCCCGGCGCCAGATGTGCAGCCCGAGGTCGAGCGCGGCCGCGCTGCCCGACGCCGTGAGCAGATCGCCCTCGTCGACGAACAGCACGTCCGGCTCCAGCAGCACCTTCGGATGCAGCTCCCGGAACAGGTCCGCCCAGCGCCAGTGGGTGGTGGCCCGGCGCCCGTCCAGCAGCCCGGCCTCGGCGAGCGCGAAGGTCCCGGTGCAGAAGCTGACGACGCGGCCGCCACGCGCGTGCGTGCAGCGGATCGCCTCCAGTACGGCCTCCGCGCGCGGGACGACGTTGTCGGGCCGCCCCGGGACGACGAGGGTGTCCGCCGCGTCCACGGCGTCCAGCCCCGCCACCCCGGTCAGCGTGAAGAACCCGTGGTTCATCCGCACCTCACGCGCGGGCGCGCACACTGTCACCTCGTACAGCGGCCCCGCGAGCCCCAGTTCGGGCCGGGGCAGCCCGAACAGCTCGGTCGCCACGCCCACCTCGAAGGGGTTGGTGCCCTCGTCGACGATCACCGCGACCCGGTGCGGAGGGGGCTGAGAGGATCCTTGCGCCATATGCGATTTCTAGCACTCGCACACCGTCCCGGCGCTCCCCCACGATGGACCCATGACCACGGAACCCATCTCCCTGTCCGCCGCCCTCGCGTCCTTCACGGACCGCTGGAGCCCGCGCATCGTCACCGCCGTCAACGACTACGACGTCCGCGTCGCCAAGGTGGAGGGCGAGCACGTCTGGCACGTCCATGACCACACCGACGAGTTCTTCCTGGTCCTGGACGGCGAACTCCACATCGCCCTGCGCGAACCCGCCGGCGAACGCACGGTCGTCCTCCCGAAGGGTTCCGTCTTCACGGTCCCCCGCGGCACCCACCACAAGCCCTACGCCCCTGTGCCCACGCAGATCCTCCTGCTCGAACCCACCGGCACCCTCACGGTCGGAGACCACCACGAGGCGATCCCCGACCACGTGGACGCGACGACGGGCCACGCGCTTTCGTGACTGTCAGTGGCGGGTGGCACTCTTGAGCCATGACCGACTCCACTCCCCGGCGTGTCCGCGTCCGCGCCCCCGAGCTGGTGGGCAAGGGCGGCTGGCTGAACACGGGCGACCGGCAGTACACCCTGTCCGACCTGCGCGGACGCATCGTCGTGCTGGATTTCTGGACGTTCTGCTGCATCAACTGTCTGCACGTCCTCGACGAGCTGCGGGAGCTGGAGGAGAAGCACGCGGACACCGTCGCCGTGATCGGTGTGCACTCTCCGAAGTTCGCGCACGAGGCCGAGCACACGGCGGTGGTCGACGCCGTGGAGCGGTACGGGGTGGAGCATCCGGTGCTGGACGACCCGGATCTCGCGACCTGGAAGCAGTACGCGGTGCGGGCCTGGCCCACGCTGGTGGTGATCGACCCCGAGGGGTATGTCGTCGCCCAGCACGCCGGTGAGGGGCATGTGCACGCGATCGAGCGGCTGGTGACGGAGCTGGAGGCGGAGCACGAGGCGAAGGGGACGCTGCGGCGCGGCGACGGGCCGTACGTGGCGCCGGAGCCCGAGCCGACCACCCTGCGCTTCCCGGGCAAGGCGCTGGTCCTGCCGGGCGGCACCTTCCTGGTCAGCGACACCACCCGGCACCAGCTGGTGGAGGTGGAGAGCGACGGGGAGACGGTGGTGCGGCGGATCGGCTCCGGCGCACGGGGGTTCGCGGACGGCACCGCCGACACCGCGTCCTTCAGCGAGCCGCAGGGCCTCGCTCTTCTCGACGACAGCGCGGTCGTCGTCGCCGACACCGTCAACCACGCCCTGCGCCGCCTCGACCTGGCGACCGGTGAGGTCACCACCCTCGCCGGCACCGGACGCCAGTGGTGGCGGGGCTCGCCCACCTCGGGCCCGGCGCGCGAGATCGACCTCTCCTCCCCGTGGGACGTGGCCCTCTTCGCCGGCAGGGTGTGGATCGCCATGGCCGGCGTCCACCAGCTGTGGGCGTACGACCCGTCCGACCGGACGGTCGCCGTCGCGGCCGGCACCACCAACGAGGGGCTGGTCGACGGACCGGGTCCCGAGGCCTGGTTCGCCCAGCCTTCCGGACTCGCCGCCACCGCCGACCGCCTCTGGCTGGCCGACTCCGAGACCTCGGCCCTGCGCTGGGTGGACCTCGACGGCACGGTCCGCACCGCCGTCGGCACGGGCCTGTTCGACTTCGGTCACCGTGACGGACCCGCCGGACAGGCCCTGTTCCAGCACCCGTTGGGCGTGACGGCCCTCCCCGACGGCTCGGTGGCCGTGAGCGACACCTACAACCACGCCCTGCGCCGCTACGACCCCTCGACCGGCGAGGTCACCACCCTCGCGACCGACCTGGGCGAACCGAGCGACGCGGTGCTGGTGGGCGAGGACATCGTGGTGGTGGAGTCGGCGCGGCACAGGCTGACCCGGCTGCGTCTGCCGGAGGAGGCGGTCCGGGTGGAGTCGGTCGCCCACCGCACGCGGCGAGCCGCCACCGAAGTCGCCCCCGGCAGGCTTCGGTTGGACGTGATCTTCCAGGCTCCCGCGGGCCAGAAACTGGACACCCGGTACGGCCCCTCGACCCGCCTGCTGGTGTCGTCGACGCCCCCCGGACTTCTGCTGAAGGGCGAGGGTGCCGACACCGACCTCTCCCGCACCCTGGAGCTCGACCCCGGGATCACGGAAGGAGTCCTGCACGTCTCCGCGACGGCCGCGTCCTGCGACGACGACACGGACAACCCCTACCCGGCCTGCCATGTCCACCAGCAGGACTGGGGAGTTCCGGTCCGCCTCACCGAAGGCGGGGCGGACCGGCTGCCGTTGGTACTGGCCGGGATGGACGATTCGGCCGGCTGACCGGGGTCAGCGACGGCGCGGGCGCGGCGCCAGCTTGAACAGGGCCACCCCTGCGGCCATCAGGGTCGTGGCCGTGACGAGCAGCGCCATGCTGTTCATCCACATGCCCGTGGCGGCCAGCGTGGCGCCGCCGGCGCCCGTGGTCCCGGCGCCGATCACTCTTCCGTACATGTCGTGCTTCTCCTAGCGGGTGTGCGGGGGTTGGTTCGCGGGGGGTGGGTCAAAAGGGGGGGTGGTCACAAGGCGTGTCAGGTCGCCACCCACTTCTCCTCGCTGCGGCGCACCAGCCCCCACAGCGAGGTGAAGTAGACGGCGTGCTGGAAGAGGTCGTAGAGCATCTCGGGGACCATCAGCGCGGCGACCAGCACCGCCCGGGGCCCGGCCCGCCGTACGGAGACCGTCTTCTCGACCACGAAGAGCAGCCCGATCGCCGTCCAGAACGGGGAGAAGCCGGGCCAGCCGTACAGCGTCGTGTAGGTGGTCATGTAGGTCAGATAGACCAGGAAGCACAGGGCGCCGAAGCCCATCATGAACTGCTGCAGGAAGTAGCGCGCGGTCACCCGGGTCCAGCCGTAGTCGCGCAGGTTCTCCAGCGCGCCCCGCTGCCAGCGCAGCCGCTGGTGCCACAGCTTGCCCAGGGTCGGCATGACCTCGGTGGTGACGGCGCACCCGGCGGGTGACATGGCGCGGTAGCCGAGGGTCTTGACGGCCTTCGTCATCTCGTCGTCCTCGGTGAGCGAGGCGAGGCTGTAGTAGCTGTTGCCGCCGCCGATGATCCCGGCGCGGCGGGCGGCGCGGACCTCGCGCAGCACCCGCGCGCGGAACATCGTGCCGGTGCCGGTGAGCACCTGCGCCTTGCCGCCGGAACGTTCCAGCTCCCAGGCGTAGCGGTGGAACTCCATGCGCTGGAGCAGTCCGAGGAAGCCGCCGCCCTCCTCGCCGTAGAAGACCCCGCCGACGGCGCCGACCTTGCGGTTGAAGGTGGCCATCGCGGTCTCGTTGAACCACGGGTCGAGCACGGTGTCGGCGTCCTGCACCAGCAGCAGGTCGCGTTCCTCGAGGTGGGGCAGCACCCAGGCGATGGCCTGGTTGAGGGCACCGGCCTTCTTGTGCGTGTTGCCCTCGGTGTGGAAGACCTGCGCGCCGTGTGCGGCGGCGATCTCGGCGGTGGCGTCGGTGCAGTTGTCGCACACGACGACGATCAGGTCGGGACGCCGGGTCTGCCGCCAGAGGCCCTGGACGGCGTCGGCGATGCGGTCCTCTTCGTTGTGGGCCGGGATCAGCACCACGAGCCGCAGCGGACGGTCGAGTTCGTCGGGTGCGGCGTGGGCGCGGCGGGCCGCGTGCCGTCGTGGGTGCCGTGGTCCCGCGACGGGTGCCACGGCGGTTGTCTCCGCCGAGTGGAGCACGGGGAGCCCTCCGGGTGTGCTGATGGTTCACGCCCGGCACATGCGACCCCCCGGGCACTACAACACTCCGGAGTCTTCACTATTTTCACACAAGTCAACAAGGCATCCCTGATCGCAGAATGCTCACGGTTGTCGCTGCTTGCCCTGTGCGTCCGTCAGTAGGGGAGGTGTCCCTTACATGACGTATCCGTTTGACCGCTCTGTCCGTTACACGCCGTATCCATCGGAATATCCATCCGTGCGACGATGACGAACCTCCTCGTCCACCACCGGTGTGGTCGGCGGTACCACGACGCGCCGGCGCCGGGCGATGCTGCTGAAGGTGCTGACTCCGATCAGGCCGACGATCATCAGGATGATGCCGACCAGGTCGAGGTTGACCCCTTGCATGTGCCAGTCGGTCGCGAACGTGAGGATGGCTCCCACGGCGATGAGGATGATGCACCCGCCGAGGCCCATGAGTGTCGCCTCCCTGTCCGGTCGTTGCGGTAGAACCCGAGTACCCGGTCGGACATCACCCATGCGCCATGGCCCGGTTGACTACCCCTCCAGGAACGCCACCAGCGAATTCGCCAGCAGATAAGGGTCGTTCGCGCCGCACAGCTCCCGGACGCTGTGCATGGACAGGATCGCCACGCCGATGTCGACGGTCTTGATGCCGTGCCGGGCCGCGGTGATCGGGCCGATCGTGGTGCCGCACGGCATGGAGTTGTTGGAGACGAAGGACTGGAAGGGGACGTTCGCCTTCTCGCAGGCAGCGGCGAAGACCGCGCGGCCCGAACCGTCCGTGGCATAGCGGTTGTTGACGTTGACCTTGAGGATCGGGCCGCCGTTGACCCGCGGGTGGTGCGTGGGGTCGTGCCGCTCCGCGTAGTTGGGGTGCACCGCGTGACCGGTGTCCGACGACAGGCACACCGTGCCCGCGAAGGCTCTCGCCCGGTCCTCGAACGAGCCGCCGCGCGCGAACACCGAGCGCTCCAGCACGCTGCCGAGCAGCGGCCCGTCCGCGCCCGTGTCCGACTGCGAGCCGTTCTCCTCGTGGTCGAAGGCGGCCAGTACGGGGATGTACCGCAGTTCACCGCCGGAGACCGCTGTCAGCGCGGCCACGCCCGCGTGCACCGACAGCAGGTTGTCCATCCGCGGACCGGCGAGCAGCTCCTTGTCGCGGCCCAGATAGGCGGGCGGCTCCACGGAGTGCGTCATCAGGTCCCAGCCGGTGACCTCGCCCGCCGGCAGCCCCGCGGTCTCCTCCAGGAAGGCGATCAGGTCACCGTCGCGCACGTCGTTGCCCAGGCCCCACACCGGCAGCATGTGGCGCTGCTTGTCCAGCTTGAGTCCCTCCGCCGACACCGAGCGGTCCAGGTGGATGGCGAGCTGGGGGACGCGCAGCAGCGGGCGGTCCACGTTCACCAGCCGCGTCGAGCCGTCCCGCAGGGTCAGCCGGCCCGCCAGGCCGAGGTCGCGGTCGAGCCAGGAGTTGAGCAGCGGCCCGCCGTAGATCTCGACCGCCACCTGGCGCCAGCCGTGCGCCCCGGTGTCGGGCACGGGCTTGACCCGCAGGTTCGGGGAGTCGGTGTGTGCGCCGACGATACGGAACGGCGTGTGGGGCGCCGCGCCCTCGGGGACGTACCAGGCGACGATCGCGCCGCCGCGCAGCACGTACCTGCCGCCGCTCGTCCCGTCCCAGGCGTCCGTCTCCGCGACCTGCCGGAAACCTGCCTTCTCCAGCCGCTCGGCGGCGCTCGCCACCGCGTGGTACGGCGACGGGCTGGCCGTCAGGAAGGACATGAGGTCGTCGGTGTGGCCGCGGTCGAAGCGGTGGGGTTCGCTCATGGGGTTCACCTTAACGACGTACGAGGGCCCGCTCCTCGTGATGAGGAGCGGGCCCTCGTGAGGGCGATGTGGAGTTCTGGCTACCCAGAACGGGAGACGTTAGAACGCCGCCTCGTCCAGCTCCATCAGGTCCAGCTCGACGTTCTCGGCGAGCTTGCGGGCGCCGGTGACGCCCGGCAGGACGTTGGCCGCGAAGAACTTCGCCGCCGCGATCTTGCCCGTGTAGAACGCCTTGTCCTTGGCGGAGGCCGTCGGAAGCTTCTCGGCGGCGATCGCGGCACCCTTGAGCAGCAGGTATCCGACGACCACGTCACCGGAGGCCATCAGCAGGCGGGTGGTGTTCAGGCCCACCTTGTAGATGTTCTTGACGTCCTGCTCGGTGGCCGCGAGGTCGGTCAGCATCAGGCCGACGATGGCCTCCAGCTCGACGGCGGCCTTCGCGAGGTGCTCGCGGGCGCCGGCCAGCTCCTCGCCGCCCTCGCCGAGCGCCAGGAACTTCTTGATCTCCTCCGCGAGGGAGTTCAGCGCCGCGCCCTGGTTGCGGACGATCTTCCGGAAGAAGTAGTCCTGACCCTGGATCGCGGTGGTGCCCTCGTACAGGGTGTCGATCTTGGCGTCGCGGATGTACTGCTCGATCGGGTACTCCTGCAGGAAGCCGGAGCCGCCGAAGGTCTGCAGCGACTGCGCGAGCTGCTCGTAGCCCTTCTCGGAGCCGTAGCCCTTGACGATCGGCAGCAGCAGGTCGTTCAGGGCCTCCAGCGCCTTGGTGTCCTCGCCCGCGGCTTCCTTGACCTGGATCTCGTCCTGGAGGGAGGCCGTGTAGAGCACCAGGGCGCGCATGCCCTCCGCGTACGCCTTCTGCGTCATCAGCGAGCGGCGGACGTCCGGGTGGTGCGTGATGGTGACCTTGGGCGCGGTCTTGTCCATGAAGTTCGCGAGGTCGGGGCCCTGGACGCGCTCCTTGGCGTACTCGAGGGCGTTCAGGTAGCCCGTCGACAGCGTGGAGATCGCCTTCGTGCCGACCATCATGCGGGCGAACTCGATGATGCGGAACATCTGGCGGATGCCGTCGTGCTTGTCGCCGATCAGCCAGCCCTTGGCGGGGTGCTTGTCGCCGAACGTCATCTCGCAGGTGTTGGAGGCCTTCAGGCCCATCTTGTGCTCGACGTTCGTCGCGTACACGCCGTTGCGCTCGCCCAGCTCGCCGGTCTCGAAGTCGAAGAGGTACTTCGGGACGAGGAAGAGGGACAGGCCCTTGGTGCCGGGTCCGGCGCCCTCGGGGCGGGCGAGGACATAGTGGAGGATGTTCTCCTCCATGTCGTGCTCACCGGAGGTGATGAAGCGCTTCACGCCCTCGATGTGCCAGGAGCCGTCCTCCTGCTGGATCGCCTTGGTGCGGCCGGCGCCGACGTCGGAGCCCGCGTCGGGCTCGGTCAGCACCATGGTGGAGCCCCACTGCTTCTCCACGGCGACCTTGGCGATGTGCTTCTGGACCTCGTTGCCCTCCTCGAAGAGGATGCCGGCGAACGCGGGGCCCGAGGAGTACATCCAGACGGCCGGGTTGGCGCCCAGGATCAGCTCGGCGAAGGCCCAGATCAGGGAGCGGGGCGAGGTGGTGCCGCCGATCTCCTCGGGCAGGCCGAGCCGCCAGTACTCGGAGTCCATGAAGGCCCGGTAGCTCTTCTTGAAGGACGCCGGGACCGGGGCGGTGTTCGTCTCGGGGTCGAAGACCGGCGGGTTGCGGTCGGCGTCCGCGAAGGACTCCGCCAGCTCGTTCTCAGAGAGGCGGGTCAGCTCCTCGAGGATGCTCCTGGCGGTGTCGACGTCCATCTCCTCGAACGGGCCGGTGCCGTACAGCTTGTCCCGACCGAGGACTTCGAAGAGGTTGAACTCGATGTCGCGCAGATTCGACTTGTAGTGCCCCATGGCGACGGCTCCGTTTAGAGAGATCGGCGAGGCACCGGGTGTAGCTCCTCGCACTAGTTCACGTACCAACAAGTAGCTACGATGATGCTACCCGTCGGTAATAAGAAGCAACCCCGAAGGGGTCATCTGTGACTCAGTACTCTTGCGCTCATGTACGGCTATGACCAGAACGTGGGTGCGGGTGCTCAGCAGCAGTACGCCCAGCCGCAGCAGGGCCTCGGCGGTTACGGGCAGCAGCAGCCGCTGTATCCCGAGCCGTCCCCGCCGTCCCTCGCGGACGCGGTACGGGCCTTCACCACGGGCCAGCTGTCCGCGGAGGACTTCCAGCAGGTCTTCGCCACGTCGAAGGTCTACTGCCCGCGCGGCGACAACCCCGGTTTCCTCGCCCTGCACAACACCCAGCAGCCGGTGATCCCGATGTTCACCTCGCTCAAGGAGCTGCGCCGGTACGCGGGCAAGGAGTCCAAGTACTTCGTGATCACGGGGGCCGAGGTCATCGATCTGCTCCCCACCGGCTACGGCTTCGTCCTCGACATGGAGGGCGAGCACCGCATGGTCTTCGACGCGAAGGCCGTGGAGCAGATGGTCGAGTTCGCGATGCGCCGGATGTACGGCTGAGTACCGCCTGTGGGGAGCCCGGAGGGAATGCCCTCCGGGCTTTCTCTGTTACGGGTAGCAGAAAGTTCAATGCTCAACTAAACTGGCCGCACAAGGAGGTACCGACATGCCTGCAGTGACCGTCGAGAACCCGCTGACCCTGCCCCGTGTGGCCGCTCCGGCCGACGCCGTGGCACGTCCCGTGCTCGCCGTCACGACCGCGCCGAGCGGTTTCGAGGGCGAGGGCTTCCCGGTGCGCCGGGCGTTCGCCGGGATCAACTACAAGTACCTCGACCCGTTCATCATGATGGACCAGATGGGCGAGGTGGAGTACGCGCCGGGCGAGCCCAAGGGCACCCCCTGGCACCCGCACCGCGGCTTCGAGACCGTCACGTACATCATCGACGGGATCTTCGACCACCAGGACTCCAACGGCGGTGGCGGCACCATCACCAACGGCGACACCCAGTGGATGACCGCGGGCTCGGGCCTGCTGCACATCGAGGCCCCGCCGGAGTCCCTCGTCATGTCCGGCGGCCTCTTCCACGGCCTCCAGCTGTGGGTCAACCTCCCGGCCAGGGACAAGATGATGGCCCCCCGCTACCAGGACATCCGCGGCGGAAACGTTCAGCTGCTGACGACCCCCGACGGCGGCGCACTGCTGCGCGTCATCGCCGGCGAGCTCGACGGCCACCAGGGCCCCGGCATCACGCACACGCCGATCACGATGATCCACGCGACGCTCGCGCCCGGCGCGGAGCTCAGCCTGCCGTGGCGCGAGGACTTCAACGGCCTCGCGTACGTCCTCGCCGGCCGGGGCGCGGTCGGTGCCGAGCGGCGGCCGATCGAGCTGGGCCAGACCGCCGTGTTCGGTGCGGGCTCCGCGCTGACCGTCCGCGCGGACGAGAAGCAGGACTCGCACACCCCGGACCTGGAGGTCGTGCTCCTGGGCGGACAGCCGATACGGGAGCCCATGGCCCACTACGGCCCCTTCGTGATGAACACCCGCGAGGAGCTCCAGCAGGCCTTCGAGGACTTCCAGAAGGGCCGGCTGGGCACCATCCCGGCCGTGCACGGGATGACCGAGGGCGGTCTGTAGGACAGCGCGCGGGCGGAGCGCCGGGTCTCACCCGGCTGGTCCGTCCGCGCAGGACACGGCACGGGAGGACGTGATCCGCTGGACGGGTGCAGCTCCTCCCCGACCCCGTCCGGCGGCTCGCCGCCTGGTGCGCCGTGATCCTGCTGGTCGCCGGGGTCGTGTACGTCGGGGTCCTGCTGTGCTCGCAGTTCCGTACGGCCGTGACGCCGGTGCTGCTCGCGCTGCTCGGGACCGCCCTGCTGGGACCCCTGCACCGGCGGCTGGTCAGGGCCAAGGTCAACCGGTCCGTCGCCGCCGGACTCACCTGTGTCGCGGTCGTGGCCGTGGTCGGCGGTGCCGTGTACATCGTCGTCGCCGCGCTGATCGACACCGGTGACCAGATCGTCGCCTCACTGAAGGACGCGGCGCAGGGCGTCGCCGATCACTTCGGGGCCGCGGGGACCTCCCTGGACGACCTCGCCACGAACGCGAAGGACCTGCTCACCAAGTTCGGCGGGACGGCCGCCTCCAATGTCATCAGCGGGGTCAGCGTCGTCGGCGAGACCATCGCCATGGCGGTCCTCGCGCTGTTCCTCGTCTTCTTCTTCCTGCGGGACTCGCACAAGGCCGCCGACCTGATCAGAGGTATCGCTCCCGGGGAGAGCGGCGACACGCTCGAGGCCATGGCCCGCCGTGCCTACGAGGCCGTCGAGGGCTTCATGCGCGGCACCAGCTTCATCGCGCTCATCGACGCCGTCTGCATCACCCTGGGGCTGCTGGTACTGGATGTGCCCGGTGCCGTCGGGCTCGGCGCGCTCGTCTTCGTCGGCGCCTTCATCCCCTACCTCGGCGCCTTCATCTCCGGAGCCGTCGCCGTACTGGTCGCGCTCGCCGACCGTGGCTTCGTGATCGCGCTGTGGGCGCTCGGAATCGTCCTCGCCGTGCAGGTGCTGGAGGGGCACGTGCTGACGCCGATGATCCAGAGCCGGACCGTGCAGATGCACCCGGCGATGGTGATGGTGGCCATCACCGCCGGAGCCTCGGTCGCCGGGGTGCTCGGGATGCTGCTCGCCGTGCCGCTCACCGCCGCCGCCTTCGGCGTCGTGCACGAACTGCGGGCGCGGTATCAGGTACCGGAGCCGTCGGACTCGTAGAGCTCGAACCAGATGCTCTTTCCCTCGCCCTGCGGGTCCACTCCCCATGCGTCCGCGAGCAGCTCGATGAGCATCAACCCTCGTCCCGAGGAGGCCAGTTCACCGGGGCGGCGCTTGTGTGGGAGGGCGTCGCTGGTGTCCGTGACGGTGATGCGCATCCGGCGGCCGCCGGACTCGCCCCGCACCTCCGCCAGCAGCAGCGCGTCGGCGTCGGTGTGCACGAGGACGTTGGTGAGCATCTCCGAGACCAGCAGCACCGCCGAGTCCACCTGGTCCGGCGAGGGCCAGTCGTGCAGCAGCTCCCGCAGGTGCTGACGGGCCACCGCCACCCGCTCCGGTTCCGCCTGTGCGACGGACAGCATGGTGCGGCGGACCTTCGGCGGTACGAGCACCGTCTCGTCGCAGCCCTCCGGCCGGGACAGGAGCAGTACGGCTATGTCGTCCTCGCGCCGGTCCGCGAGGGGCCCGGTGGTGTGGTGCGAGGAGGGCCCGTGGACCCCCTGGACCAGGGCGTCGGCCAGTTCCTCCAGGTCGCCCTTGTGGTCCTCGAGGATCGCGCGGATCCGCTGCCAGCCGCTCTCCAGGTCGTGCCCGCCGGTCTCGATCAGACCGTCGGTGCAGATCAGCATGGTCTCGCCGGGTTCGAGGATGATCCGGGTGGTCGGGTAGTCGGCGTCCGGGTCGATGCCGAGCGGCAGACCGCCCGCCGTCGGACGGGCCAGCACCGTGCCGTCGGCCATCCTGATCGCCGGGTCCGGGTGGCCGGCGCGGGCGATGTCGAGGGTCCCGGTCGCCGGATCGGCCTCGACGTACAGACAGGTCGCGAAGCGCAGGTCCGCGAGGGCGTCCTCCTCGGCGGCGCCGGGCCGGGTGGCGCCGTCCGAC
Source organism: Streptomyces sp. NPDC049541 (assembly GCF_044465725.1). Lineage (NCBI taxonomy): Bacteria > Bacillati > Actinomycetota > Actinomycetes > Kitasatosporales > Streptomycetaceae > Streptomyces > Streptomyces sp. NPDC049541. The sequence goes on from NZ_JBITLY010000003.1 coordinate 340,787, forward strand.
AGGCCGTGCAGAAAGCGGGAGGCGCGGGAGAGGACCGCGTCGGGGCGGTGGCCCTCGGAGGCATAGGCGCGCAGGGCGATCCGGAGCTGGCCCATCAGGCCTGCCGCCCGCACGTCATGGCCCTGGACGTCCCCGATGACCAGGGCGATCCGGCCGCCCCCGGAGGGGGGACCCCCGGGCAGCGGGATCATGTCGTACCAGTCGCCGCCGACCTGGAGGCCGCCGCCGGTGGGCACATAGCGGGCGGCGACGCTCATGCCCGGTATCTGCGGGCCGAGGGTCGGCAGCATCGAGCGCTGCAGGCCGTCCGTCAGGGCGCGCTCGGTCTCGGCGGTGCCGGCCCGGGACAGCGCCTGGGCGAGCATGCGGGCCACCGTCGTCAGCACGGACCGCTCGTCCGGATTGAAGGTGACCGGGTAGGCGAAGGCCGCCATCCAGGCGCCCATCGTGCGGCCCGCCACCGTCAGCGGCAGGAACGCCCAGGAATGGCGGTTGAAGGACGCGGCGAGCGGCCAGGCGGCCGGGTAGCGCGACTTGTACTGCTCGGGGGTGGAGAGGTAGACGGCACGGCCGGTGCGGGCCACCTCGGCGGCCGGGTAGTCCGTGTCCAGGGACATGTGCGAGAAGGGGCCGTCGTCGCCGGGCTGGTGCCCGTGGTGGCCGATGATCTTCAGGCGATCACCCTCCACGCCGAACACCGCCAGCCCGTCCGGGGTGAACCCCGGCATCGACAGGCCCGCCGCGACCCGCAGCACCTCCTCCGTGGACCGCGCCTCGGCCAGCGCCCGGCCCGCGTCCAGCAGGAACGCCTCCCGGGAGCGCCGCCAGTCACCGGTGACGGCACTGCGCCCGGCGGGCGTGCCCGGGGTCGGCTCGGTGACCTCCTGGAGGGTGCCGATCAGCTGGAAGGACTTCTTCTCGGGGTCGAAGGACGGCTTGGAGCGGGAGCGCACGACACGGATCACCCGGCCCTGCTCGTCCATGATCCGGATCCGCACCTCGGCCAGCGTGCCCTCGGCGACGGCGAGCCCGACCACGGCGATGATCTCGTTCCAGTCCACGGGATGGAGCCGGGCCCGGGCCTTGGCCTCCGTGAGGGTGGTCTGCTCGGCGGGCAGCCCCAGCAGCCGAGCCGCCTCGGCGTCGACCGTGACGAGTTCGGTGGCGGTGTCCCAGTGCCACAGGCCGGTCGCGAGGGCGGCGAGAACCTCCCCCACGGCGGGCAGAGGCTCACCAGTGCGCATTGCCCCACTTTATGGAGAGGTGATCGAGGAGTGCCACCGATTGCCCACTCTTAATGGTGGGGAGCCGATCTTGGGGTGCCCGGTACCCTGGGGGTTGTTTCACGTGAAACACCCTGAAACACAGCCCCCCGATCCGCGAAGACTGGATGAACGACGATGCATCGGTACAGGTCCCACACCTGCGGCGAGCTCCGCTCCTCTGACGTCGGCACCGACGTCCGGCTGAGTGGCTGGCTGCACAATCGGCGCGACCTGGGCGGCATCCTCTTCATCGATCTGCGCGACCACTACGGCATCACGCAGCTCGTGGCCCGTCCGGGCACCCCGGCCTACGCGGCCCTCGACAAGCTGACCAAGGAGTCGACGGTCCGCGTCGACGGCAAGGTCGTCTCCCGGGGCACCGAGAACGTCAACCCCGACCTGCCGACCGGTGAGGTCGAGGTCGAGGTCGGCGAGGTCGAGCTGCTCGGCGCGGCCGCCCCGCTCCCCTTCACGATCAACACCGAGGACGGGGTCAACGAGGAGCGGCGCCTGGAGTACCGCTTCCTGGACCTGCGCCGCGAGCGCATGCACAAGAACATCATGCTGCGCACGGCGGTCATCTCGGCCATCCGGCACAAGATGACGGCGCTCGGCTTCAACGAGATGGCGACCCCGATCCTGTCCGCCACCTCCCCCGAGGGCGCGCGCGACTTCGTGGTGCCCTCCCGCCTCAACCCGGGCAAGTTCTACGCCCTGCCGCAGGCGCCGCAGCAGTTCAAGCAGCTGCTGATGATCTCCGGCTTCGACCGCTACTTCCAGATCGCGCCCTGCTTCCGTGACGAGGACGCGCGTGCGGACCGTTCGCCGGGCGAGTTCTACCAGCTCGACGTCGAGATGAGCTTCGTCGAGCAGGAGGACGTCTTCCAGCCGATCGAGCAGCTGATGACCGAGCTGTTCGAGGAGTTCGGCGGTGGCCGGCACGTCACCTCGCCCTTCCCGCGGATCCCGTTCCGCGAGGCGATGCTGAAGTACGGCTCCGACAAGCCGGACCTGCGGGCCCAGCTGGAGCTCGTCGACATCACCGACATCTTCGAGGGCTCGGAGTTCAAGGCCTTCGCCGGCAAGCACGTACGTGCGCTGCCGGTGCCGGACGTCTCCGCGCAGCCCCGGAAGTTCTTCGACCAGCTCGGCGACTTCGCGGTCTCCCAGGGCGCCAAGGGCCTGGCCTGGGTGCGGGTGGCCGAGGACGGTTCGCTGTCCGGCCCGATCGCGAAGTTCCTCACCGAGGAGAACGTCGCCGAGCTGACCAAGCGCCTCTCGCTGGCCGCCGGTCACGCGGTGTTCTTCGGCGCGGGCGAGTTCGACGAGGTCTCCAAGATCATGGGCGCGGTCCGCGTCGAGGCCGCCAAGCGTGCCGGGCACTTCGAGGAGGGCGTCTTCCGGTTCTGCTGGATCGTCGACTTCCCGATGTACGAGAAGGACGAGGAGACCGGCGCGATCGACTTCTCGCACAACCCCTTCTCCATGCCGCAGGGCGGCCTGGAGGCCCTTCAGACCCAGGACCCGCTGGACATCCTCGGCTGGCAGTACGACATCGTCTGCAACGGCGTCGAGCTGTCCTCCGGCGCGATCCGGAACCACGAGCCCGAGATCATGCTGAAGGCCTTCGAGATCGCGGGCTACGACCGCGACACCGTCGAGGAGAAGTTCGCCGGCATGCTGCGCGCCTTCCGCTTCGGCGCCCCGCCGCACGGCGGCATCGCCCCCGGCGTCGACCGCATCGTCATGCTGCTGGCCGACGAGCCGAACATCCGCGAGACGATCGCCTTCCCGCTCAACGGCAACGCCCAGGACCTGATGATGGGCGCGCCGACGGAGCTGGAGGAGGCACGGCTGAAGGAGCTGCACCTGTCGGTGCGCAAGCCGCAGCCGAAGTAGGCCACAGGCGGCATACGAAGGGCTCGAAACCGGTGCCGATTTCGAGCCCTTTCGCTTGAGCACAGGCACTGGCGGCGGCCAGGAGCCGACCGACGACAAGCGGTACCCGCCACACGGCCACGAGGGCGGCCTGCTCTGTCTGAAGTACGACGGGAAGCACATCGCCAAGGGGGCGTGTGCCCGCCTGACCATGGGCGTCGCGCCCGGCGAGACGCACGACAGTACGGACAGCCGGCCGAGCACGTCCGCCTCGGCGTCGGGGTACCGCGCGTGTTCAGATCACCCAGAGCAGTCCGTTGCCGCCCAGCAGGGTGCTGTCCCGCTGGGTGAGGCCGACCGCGTTCGCCGTGATCACTCGGCTGCCGGTGGCCGTCGGACGGGAGGAACCGCCGGGGAAGACCCAGACGGCGCCGGTGTAGTTGTTCTCGCCGGCCGCGCCGACGAACAGCTCCGGCCTGCCGTCCTTGTTGATGTCACCCACCGAGACCGTCGTCCCGAAGGAGTCGTCGGTCTCGGAGGTGTCCGGGACGCCCGCCGTGTCCTGGGAGAAGGAGTACGCGCCGGGGCCGAGGGCGCCCGAGGCGCGGCCCGGGATGATCGTCACCTGGCCGGAGTCGCGCCGGGCGAGGCCCTCGAACGGGGAGCCGACCACGATGTCGGCGAGCCACCGGACGCTCGCCGCCAAGGACTGGGGTCCTCAGGTTCGGGTGACCTGCGGCTGCTCCAAGCTGCCCTCCGGCACGCAGGAGAAGGCCCGCGCCGCAGCCCAGGCCAAGCAGGCCAAGAACATCGTCTTCAAGGTGCCGGCCAACCCCGACGGGCGCCGCAACGCTCTCCTGGTCCTGGTCCTAGGTGTCGTAGGAGCCGTCCCAGGGCGAGGCGAAGAACAGACGGTCCGGGTAGAGCTCGGCCCAGCCGCCCTCCTCGTCCTGGCCGGTCACCAGGCCGAACAGCACGCCGTCCACGGTGAGTTGGAACGGGCGTATCGCGATGTCCGTGTAGGAGCGCCGGGGCAGGCTGCGCAGCAGTTTCGCCAGGTGCACACGGGCTCGGGTGAGGACCGAGTCCTCGCCGTGCGGGTTGCGCTGCTGCTCAGCCCAGGTGCCGGCGCACCAGACCTCCGAGTCGCGGTGGTTGCCCTCGGCGTCGAAGGTGTGGAGCACCGCGAAGAGACGTTTTTCGTTTTCCCAGCCGTCGTCCGGACGGTACCCGCGCGGAAAGGCGTATGTGACCGTGCCCAGGAACTGGCCGTCCGCATAGCGGCCGATGGCCTCGGCCCGGCCGTGCGGTTCGTAGGAGATCGGTATGACCTCGGGGACTGCCATGGCGCACACCCTACGTATGTGGCGTGGCAATATCCCCCAGTCGTCGATGAGGACACCATTGGCCTCGCCGAAGATTCACGTACGGCGGTCGATCTCCACAGAACTAGGAACCGGCGCTTCCAGCAAAGGCCCGGAACCGTTCGGTCCCGGGCCCTTCTGGTCTTGTGCGGTTACGCGGGCTCGCCGCCGAAGCGCTCCTTGTACGTCTCCAGGTCCTCGTCCGTCAGCTTGGCGAACAGGACCGGCGGGACCGTGAAGGGCGTGCCCGCGGGGACGGCGGTGAGGGACTTCGCGTCGGTCGGGGAGACCCAGGTGGCGGTGTCCTCGGGGAGGGCGAAGGCCTGGCGCATGGCGGCCGAGGTCGTCGGGATGAAGGGTTCCGAGACCACCGCGTAGAGGTGGATCAGGTTCATCGCCGTGCGCAGGGTCAGGGCCGCGCCGTCCTGGTTCGTCTTGATCTCCAGCCAGGGGGCCTTCTCCTCCAGGTAGGAGTTGCCGGCCGACCACAGGGCGCGCAGGGCCGCGGCCGCCTTTCGGAACTGGAGGGACTCGAGCTGGGACTCGTACTCCGCGAGGAGCTCCGCGATCTGCTCGCCCAGCTTCGCCTCAGCCTCCCCCGGCTCGCCGCCCGCCGGGACCTCCTCGCCGAAGCGCTTCTTGGAGAACGACAGCACGCGGTTGACGAAGTTGCCGAGGGTGTCCGCCAGGTCCTTGTTGACGGTCGCCGTGAAGTGCTCCCAGGTGAAGGACGAGTCGTCCGACTCGGGGGCGTTGGCGATCAGGAAGTAGCGCCAGTAGTCCGCCGGGAGGATGTCCAGGGCCTGGTCGGTGAAGACACCCCGCTTCTGGGACGTGGAGAACTTGCCGCCGTAGTACGTCAGCCAGTTGAAGGCCTTGACGTAGTCGACCTTCTTCCACGGCTCACGGACGCCGAGTTCGGTCGCCGGGAACATCACCGTGTGGAAGGGGACGTTGTCCTTGGCCATGAACTCCGTGTAGCGGACGTCGTTGTCGACGTCGTACCACCACGACTTCCAGTCACGGGTCGACGGGTCCTGGTCCGACCACTCCTTCGTCGCGCCGATGTACTCGATCGGCGCGTCGAACCAGACGTAGAAGACCTTGCCCTCCGCGGCAAGCTCCGGCCAGGTGTCGGCCGGGACCGGAACGCCCCAGTCCAGGTCGCGGGTGATCGCGCGGTCGTGCAGGCCTTCGGTCAGCCACTTGTGGGCGATGGAGGAGGCCAGCTGCGGCCAGTCCTTGTCGTGGCGGGCGACCCACTCGCGCACCTCGTTCTCCAGCTTGGACTGGAGGAGGAAGAGGTGCTTGGTCTCACGGACCTCCAGGTCCGTGGAGCCGGAGATCGCCGAGCGCGGGTTGATCAGGTCGGTCGGGTCCAGTACGCGGGTGCAGTTCTCGCACTGGTCGCCGCGGGCCTTGTCGTAGCCGCAGTGCGGGCAGGTGCCCTCGACGTAGCGGTCCGGCAGGAAGCGGCCGTCGGCGGGGCTGTAGACCTGGCGGATCGCCCGCTCCTCGATGAAGCCGTTCTCGTTGAGACGGCGGGCGAAGTGCTGGGTGATCTCGACGTTCTGGGGGCTCGAGCTCCGGCCGAAGTAGTCGAAGGCGAGCGCGAAGCCGTCGTAGACCGCCTTCTGGGCGTCGTGCGCCTGGGCGCAGAACTCGTCCACCGGCAGGCCCTGCTCCTTGGCCGCGAGCTCGGCGGGGGTGCCGTGCTCGTCCGTCGCGCAGATGTACAGGACGTCGTGGCCGCGCTGGCGGAGGTACCGGGAGTACACGTCCGCCGGGAGCATGGACCCCACCATGTTGCCCAGGTGCTTGATTCCGTTGATGTACGGAAGGGCGCTGGTGATGAGGTGTCGAGCCATCGGGGGCTGCTCCCAGGTCGGTTTCTTGTGGCTTTGCGAACCTTGAAATCGTAGCCGACACGGGTGTGCCGCCCGCCTCCCGTTTTACGGGGTGAGAAGCGGGCGGCACCGGGACGAGGCGCTACGGGCGCCAGTCGATCAGTACGCCGTCGTAGAGCTCGGCGTCCGTGAGCTCCCGGGGGGTGGGGCCCGCGTGGAAGAAGGCCGTGTTGTCGGTCTTCAGTTTGCGGAGGTAGTCGAAGGCCTTGTTGTCGTGGTCGCCGAACGCGACGAAGGAGAAGAACACCCGGGGGTGGGTCTTCGCGGCCTCGGTGAGGGCCTGGGTGGCGGGGGTCTTCGCGTCCGGGGCGCCGTCCGTCTGGAAGATCACCAGGGCGGGGGTCTTCGCGTCGGGGTTGTTGGCGTCGTAGTGGGCGAGGACCGCTTCCACGGCTGCGTGGTAGCTGGTACGGCCCATGCGGCCGAGGCCGGCGTGGGCGTCGTCGATGGCGGTCTCGGGGGAGGCCGGGGTGAGGTCGGTGGTGCCGTCGACCTCCGTGGAGAAGAAGACGACGTGGACGGAGGTCTTCTCACTCCCGGCGGGGTCCAGGTGCTCGGCGAGGGCGAGGGTCTGGTCGGCCAGGGCTTGGGCGGAGCCGTCCTTGTAGTACGGGCGCATGCTCGCGGAGCGGTCGAGGACCAGGTAGACCTTGGCGCGGGCGGTGGCCAGCCCGGCCTTTGCGAGGGCGGCGGCGGGGGCGTCGGCCTCCGGCGCGGCCGCGGGGGCCACGGGCTCGGCGGCTGCCGCCGGCTCGGGCTCCGCCTCGGCTTCGCCTTCGGCGGAATCGTTCCCGCCCGCACCACCCGTGCTGGGTTCGTCGTCGGCTGCGGGTGACCCCTGTGGGGTGTCCTCGCCGTCGGCGGCCGCGGGCTCGTCGGCCTCGGCCACGGCGGGCGTCGGCTCGGGGGTCAGCTCCGGTTCCTCAGCCTCCGCGACCAGCTCGGGCTCCGGCTCGG
>NZ_JBITLY010000003.1:348255-711618 GCF_044465725.1 Streptomyces sp. NPDC049541
TGCTCCGGTTCCTCAGCCTCCGCGACCAGCTCGGGCTCCGGCTCGGGGGCGGTCTCCGCCACAGGTTCGGCCGCGGGCTCGTCGGCCTCGGCCACGGCGGGCGTCGGCTCGGGGGTCAGCTCCGGTTCCTCAGCCTCCGCGACCAGCTCGGGCTCCGGCTCGGGGGCGGTCTCCGCCACAGGTTCGGCCGCGGGCTCGTCGGCCTCGGCCACGGCGGGCGTCGGCTCGGGGGTCAGCTCCGGTTCCTCAGCCTCCGCGACCAGCTCGGGCTCCGGCTCGGGGGCGGTCTCCGCCACAGGTTCGGCCGCGGGCTCCGGCTCGGCTTCCGCCACCGGTGCCGCGGTCTCCTCCGGTGCCGCGGTGGGCTCCGGCTCCTCGGCGGCCGCCGGCTCAGGGGTCTGCTCCGGCTCCTCGGTCTCAACCTCAGCGGCCGACTCCGTGGCGGCTTCGGTGGCCGGTTCCGGCTGCTCCTCGGGGGCGGGCCGCGGCTCCGGGGTCACCCGGTCCAGCGGCTCCGACGGCCTCGGAACCGTGACGTTGTCGAATGCCGCCGCGACCAGTTCGTGCTCGTCCTTGTCCTCCGTGGACGACGAGCGCGGTTCCGGGACCTGGGCGGACGGGGTCGGCTCCGGCTCGGGGGAGGGGGCCGGGACCGTTGGTTCCGGAGTGTGCGAGGGGGTGAGGTCCGCACCCTCTGCTTCGGAGGCACGCCCCTTGCGTGACCTGCCGAACGCGTTCCGCAGGAGAGTGAGAATGCCCATGTGCGCAACCCTTCGCGTGAGTTGATCCCGTCAATCCCTGGCCAGGACGGACACGTAAGGTTAGCGGCCCCGGATAGCGATCTTGGGCAGGGGCAAGGGACAGTACGGCCACTCGTGTCAACCACGCGTCAACGGGGACGCCTCGTGTTCCAGCCACTCCCGTTGCGGGCGAATGCCCTCAGCGCGGTGACGCGATCGCCCGCGCCGCCGCCACCTCCTGCCGCAGTGGCTCCAGCACGCTGCCCGCCGGTCCGGTGAGGTCCGTGCGGACCGGATAGAGGATCTCCGTGTCCCGTAGGCCCTCCGCCAACTCGACCAGCTGCATGGTCACTTGGCGGATCTCGGCGGCGGACGGGGTGGCCGCCCCGTGCCGTACCCGCACCGCCGCGGCCGTCGTGGCGTCCACGATCCGTTCCACGGCGACGACCAGCGGCCACCAGGCGGCGGCCCGGCGGCCGGTCGGCGGCGGTTCGGTCAGGGCGCGCTGGAACTCCGTGCGGATGACGGACAGATCGCGGTAGAGGCGGCGTCGCATCCGGGCGCGGGCGGCCGGTTCGGTGCCGTCGCCGAAGGCGGACTCGACGTACCGGGCGGTGTCGGCGACCGCGTCCGCGAGCCGGTCGCCGACGCGGGTGTGCCAGCTCTCCGGCCACAGCAGATAACCGGCGACCAGCGCGATGCCGCAGCCGATGAGGGAGTCGACCAGGCGGGGCAGGAGCAGCGCGGTGCCCTGGTGGTTCAGGACGTCGGAGAGCAGCAGGATCACCGGTGTGATGGCGGCCGTCTGGTAGCCGTAGCCGCGCGGGGTGAACGCCGGGATCAGCGGGGCCAGGACCAGCATCACCGGTACGTCCCACCAGCCGCGCGGTACCGCCGCCAGCACCGCCGCCGCGATCACCAGGCCCGCGACCGTGCCGAGGGCCCGCAGCAGGGCCCGGGAGAAGACCGAGCCGAAGTCCGGTTTCAGCACGAAGGTGATGGTGAGGGCGACCCAGTACGAGCGGGGCACCGGGACGATCGACACCAGGGCCTGCGCGAGGCCGATGCAGAGCGCGAGGCGCAGTCCGTAGCGCCAGGAGTTGGCGGAGAGGGTGACGTTGCGGGCGGCGCGGGCCGCGCGGATCGACAGGGCCGCCGGGCGGCCGAGGCGGTCGTCGATGCCCCTAGGGTCCACGTCGGGCGCGGTGACGACCTCGGCGGCGTGCCGCAGGGCGTGGTCGACGGCGCGTGCGGTCTCCGAGGTCGGCACGGGCAGCCGCAGCCCTATCGGTCCCGTGTAGCCGGTCTCCACGGCCTGCGCGAGGTGGCGTACGGTCTCGGGGACCTCCGCAGGCAGGGCCGTACCGCTGAGGCGGACGGCGGGGGCGGCCTCCACGACCGGGGTGATGGCGTTCAACTGGGCGAGCAGGCGGGTGAGTTCGGGGCTGCGGCCGTGGTGGCGGGCGCGCCGGGCGAGGACGAGGTCGTACGACTGGTTCAGGGACTGGGTGACGGCGTGGCGCGCGGCGTCGTACTCCTCGGTGCCGCAGGCGGCCATCAGCGCGGCCACCGTGCGGTAGGTGTCCGCGACCGCCGCCCGCTCCGGCACCCCGGACCGCAGGGGCCAGGCGAGCAGCGCGAGAAGGAGGACGAGGAGGCCGCCGCCGGACATCAGCACGGGCGCGAGCCACCAGTCGCCCGGCATCGGCAGCCCCGCGCCGACCACGGAGTTGAGGAGCAGCAGCAGCCCCGACACGGAGGCGACCGCCCCGATCGTCGAGATCATCCCGGAGACCAGCGCGACGCCGGTGACCGCGGCGACGGCGACCCAGCCGTGCCCGAACGCCAGCGAGCCGAGGGTCACGCCGATCGCGCCGAACAGCTGCGGGATCGCGATGTTGAGGATCCGCATGCGGTACGCGTCCGCGGTGTCGCCGATGACGCCGGACAGGGCACCCATGGAGGCCAGCGCACCGTAGGCGGGCCGGCCGGCCGCGAGGCCGATCGCCAGCGGAAGCGCCATCGCGGTCGCCGCACGGGCCACGGCAGCCCAGTTCACCGGGGCCTGCTGGGGCCGGAGGTTCCTTACCAGCCAGTCGGGAGGGGTGAGGCCGGCGGGGAACTCTCGGGACATGCGCCCATTATGAGCACCCCCGTCTCGGCTCATCCGCGCTGGTGAAGCGGTCGGTCGGGTTCCAGGAAGCGGGTGCTGGTCGTCGAGATGTCCGGGCCGGTGTCGAGGGTGCGGTGGATGGCGGGCGTGGGCGCGCCGGGTGGTTCATGGGTGCTGGTGAAGCGTGATGTCCACGGGTGGTGGGCGGTGGTGGGTGTCGGTCGGGTTCCAGGAAGCGGGTGCTGGTCGTCGAGATGTCCGGGCCGGTGTCGAGGGTGCGGTGGGTGGCGGGCGTGGGCGCGCCGGGCGCCTCTTGGGCGCTGGCCGCTGAGATGTCCGGGCGGTGTCGAAGACGTGGCGGGCACGCCGGGGGGCTCATGGGCGCTGGTGGAGTGTGAGGTCCACCAGCAGTGCGCGGTGGTCGGTGTCGGGCAGGTGCAGGAAGTGGGCGCTGGTCGCCGAGAAGTCGCGGGAGACGAGGACGTGGTCGATCTGGGTGCCGAAGGTCGGGGTGGTGCGGGCGGGCCAGGTGGGGGTGCGGGGGTGGCCCGTGAGGCGGGCCGCGTCCTGCAGGCCGGTGTCGAGGATGCGGCGGAAGGCGGCGTGGTCCTGGGAGGCGTTGAAGTCGCCGGCCAGGATCATGGGCGTACGGGCGGCGGCGGCAGCGTCCCGCAGCCGTCCGAGCTCCCGGCGCCAGAGGCCGACCTGGCCGGGCAGCGGCGGCATGGGGTGCGCCAGCTGGAGCCGTACGGCATGGCCGTGCACATCGGCGACGGCACCCGGCATGCCCATGGTCCCGACGACGCCCTGCGTGCCCTTGAGCGGGAAACGGCTGAGGATGACCGACCCCGCGGAGCCCTCGGCCGCCACGGCCTGCCGGTACGGGTAGTCGGCGCCGAAGTCCCGCGTCAGCCGGGTCCGGCAGGTGTCCTCGCACTCCTCCACGAACACCAGGTCCGGCTTGTGGCGCCGGATCTCGGGGACGAGGGAGCCGGTGCCGCGCCCGAACTCGACGTTCGAGGTCAGCACCCGGAACTCGGCGACGGGAGCGCCGCCGGGCTCGTCCGTCTTCCCGTACGGCTCGATGAACCACGCCAGCAGACCGAGGACGGCCAGCGCCCAGACCATGCCGAGGCGCCAGCGGCCCAGCAGCGCCAGCAGCAGGGCCAGTCCGGCGGGGGCGAGCAGCCAGGGCAGGAAGGCGAGGACCTGGGGGACCGGGCTGAAGCCGTCGCTGTCGGCCGCCCGGCAGCCGACGACCACGCTCACCGCGGCCAGCAACAGCCCCGCGCACCAGGCCGCGAGGCGCCGCCCGGCCCGCCGTGCCTGAGGACCCTCACGCGCGGTGGTCCACTCGGCAGCCGCAGTGTCCAAGTCCGGGCCCTCCGCTCACGAGTGGGATGCCCGAATCATCCCCCGGCGGAGTCGATGCGCGCCAGGAAACTCTCCAGGGCCTCGTTGAACTCCTTCGGCCGCTCCAGGTTCGGCATGTGGGCCGAGCCCTCGATGACGTGGAGGGTCGAGTCGGGCAGCGCCGCGTGCATCGCCTCGGCGTCGGCGACCGGGGTGTAGGTGTCGTCGGCGCCCACGACCACCAGGGCCGGCACCGGGACGGTGGTGAGCAGTTCGCGGTAGTCGGGGCGGGCGGCGCGGGCCCGCAGGGCGGCCGCTGCGGACTTGGGGCGGGTGGCCGTCATCATGCCGTGGACATGCGCCTTGACCTCGGCGGTGGCGTACGGCGCGACCATCTTCTCCAGGACCTCGTCGGCGTACCCGCGCATCCCCTCCCGCAGCAGACGGTCCGCCATGGCGTGCCGCACCTCGACGCCCTCCGGTGTCTCCGGGGCCGGGAAGGTGTCGGCGAGGACCAGGCCGCGGACGCGGGCGGGGAACTGCCGGTAGAAGTCCATGACGATCTGTCCGCCCATGGAGAGCCCGGCGAGCACGCACGACTCCACTCCCAGCTCGTCCAGCAGCACCGCGAGGTCCTGCGCGAACTGCTCGAAGCGCGTGACCTCCGGAGCGGACGGGGAGGCGCCGTAGCCGCGCAGGTCGGGGGCGATCACCCGGCGGGAGCCGGAGAACGCCTCCAGTTGCGGGTTCCACATCGTGTGGTCGAAGGGGTGGCCGTGCACGAGGATCAGCGGGATCGGCATGCTCCGACCCTAGGGCGGGCCGACTTCTCAGTGCAATAAGATCTTTGCCCTCGGTGCAATGCCGGGACCGGCGACAACGGGGGCCCAGTGGACGCGTACCGGCGGATAGCCGACCGCATAGCCGACGACATCGCCGCCGGACGGCTCCGGCCGGGCGAACGGCTGCCTCCGCAGCGGCAGTTCGCCCGCCGGCACGGCATCGCGGCCTCCACGGCGGAGCGGGCGTACGGCGAACTGGTACGGCGGGGGCTGGTCGTCGGCGAGGTCGGCCGGGGCACCTTCGTACGGGCCGCCCGGACCGGACCCGCCGGGCGTGCGCTCACCGAGCCGGCGACCGAGGCCCCGGTGAACATGGAGCTCAACTACCCTTCCGTGCCCGGCCAGTCGGAGCTGCTCGCCCCCGCCCTCGCGCCGATGCTGCGCCCCGACGTCCTCACCGAGGCCCTGCGCCCGGCCCCCGCCGCCGGGACCGCGCAGGCCCGCGAGGCGGTGGCGGCCCTGCTCGCCACCCCCGGCTGGTGCCCGGACCCCGACCGGCTGCTCTTCACCGGCAACGCCCGCCAGGCCATCGCCGCCGCCCTCGCCTCCCTCGTCCGGCCGGGCGGCCGGGTGGGGGTCGAGGAGCTGACGTATCCGCTGGTCAAGGAGATCGCGGGCCGGCTGGGCGTCCGGCTGGTCCCGCTGGCCACGGACGAGGGCGGGCTGCGTCCGGAGTCCGTCGCCGCCGCGCACCGGGCCGCTCCCCTGGCGGCGCTGTACGTCCAGCCGGCGCTGCACAACCCGACGTCCGTGACGACGGGCGAGGCACGGCGGCGCGAACTCGCCGAGGTCGTCAGTGACTTGGACATCCCCGTCGTGGAGGACCGCATCTGGTCCTTCCTCGCCGACTCGGCCGAGGCCGCCGATCCGCTCGCCGCATACGCCCCCCACCTCGCCCATGTCGTCGACGGCCTCTCCAAGCGGGTCGCGCCCGGGCTCACGGCCGGCTTCCTCGTCGTACCGGCGCACCGGGTGGAGACGGTGGCGACGGCCGTGCGGTCCGGGGGATGGAGCGCCGGGCGGTTCGCGCTGGAGGCGGGGGTGCGGTGGATCGGGGACGGGACGGTGCAGCGGCTGGTGGCGGCGAAGCGGGAGGATGCGGCGCGCAGGCAGCGGCTGGTCGCCGAGCATCTGGAGGGGTTTCGGGTGCGGGGCGCTCCGCTGGGCTATTTCGCCTGGTGGGAGCTGCCTGCGGGGTGGCGGGCTGACACGTTTGCCGCGGCTGCGGCCGCGCACGGGGTTGCCGTCACACCGGGGACTGCTTTTGTGGTCGACCCCAAGCGGACCCCGGATGCGGTCAGGCTTGGTCTGGCGTCTGCTGCTCTGCCTGATCTGGAGCGGGCGCTGCGGGCGCTTGCCAGCGTGGCGCTAAGGGCTCCGTTGTAGGTCGTCTGCGGGTTCGTCGTGGCTTGTCGCGCCCCGCGGCGGAGCCGCAGATCGACGCCGCCCCGCGCCCCTGTGGGGCGCGTCCCTAAGGGGCGCGGTCGAGCTGCTCCGGAAGCGGCCGACGAGCCAGGTCGCCAGGGCGACCGTCAGGCCCAGTGTGATCAGGAGCCAGCACGCCTCGCGGAGCGTTGCCGTCAGGGCGTCGTAGACGGCGGCCGCGGCCGGCTGCTGGGTCTCGTCGGGGAGGTCGGCGAGGGTGAAGTGGCGGCCGATGGTGACGGCGAGGGCGAGCAGGGCGCCGCCGAGTGCCGTGCCGAGGGCGGTCGCGGTGACCGCGCGGCGGCGGCAGGCGGCGACGGCGATCCCGGTCACGGCGAAGACGACGGCCGCCACGGGCAGCCAGAAACCGGCGACTTCCAGCACGTGGAACCCCTTCCGGAGGCGGTCCAGTTCCTGGGCCGGGAGCACCGCGACCTCGGTGTGCTCGACCGGGATGCGGTTCGCCAACGGGACGTGGTCCACGGTGAGTTGACGCTTGACCTGGGCGGTGAGGGGGGCGAGGTCCACGGTGACGTCGCGGTCGCTCTCGTCGTGCAGGGCGCGCAGCACCGCGTCGTGGACCGCCCGGTTCCCGGAGTCCCAGGCCAGCCGGAAGGCCTCGGTGCCGGTGAAGGAGTGCACCGCGTCGTGCACGAAGGGGCGCACGCTGCCCCGCAGCGGCCGTACGTCTCCCCGTTCGTCGACCTGCTCCATGATCCCGGCGCCGACGGTGTCCGCGACGGCGTCCCGTACGGCGGGGTCCCCGGCCAGCGGCGCCATGGTCGTGACGTAGCGGCTGGTGTCGGTCAGGTCGTACGCCGCCCAGGCCGCGAGCGTGCCGCACGGCGCGAGCAGACACGCCAGGGCGATCAGTGCCGCCGACAGGGCGTGCCGCAGGCGCTCAGGTCGCTTGGGGGCCACCTCTCCAGGCAACGGCCCGGGGGCGGGGTCCGCGAGCGGGGCGCCCCCATACGGGTTCCGTCCGGGTGCGCCGCACCCGGGGGCCGGTCAGCGGATGCGGTTGCCGACGGCGTCCTCGCGCGTGTAGTAGCGGTAGAAGAACACCAGGAAGATGCCCGCCGTCACGGCCACGCCCAGGGCCACCGAGCGGTAGACCGACTCGCCGGTCTGGCTGTAGAGGAAGCCGACCGCGGCGCCCGCGAAGCCGGACTTCACCAGGGAGTGCAGTTCACGCTTGAGCAGCGGTGCGAACGTCGCGACGGCGATGCACAGCACGATGAACACGGCAGCCGTGACGAAGCCGAACAGGATGTTCCAGCCGGTGATCTCGCCGCCGCCGCGCCGGTTGGCCGCGGCCCAGAAGCCGTAGACGAGCCCGAGGACGACGGGGATCCCGTACCGCCCGACGGTGTGGACCCGCTCGTCGAAGAGGTCGGGTGTGCGAGTGGGCCGGGCCGCGCGGTTCAGCCTGACCTTGTCCATCATCCCGCCGGGCGTGGGTGCCGCTTGAGCCATGAGAGCACTCCTCTCTCCTCGCCCCTGCCTACCAGAGCACACCTGGAGGTGGGCCTTGGCAAGTCGGTGGGCGGAGCCACCGGCCGCCCTGCGCCCGGTTTTCGGTCCTGGCACCCACCTTTGCACCCGCAGCGGTTACGGTGCTGCCGTAAGTGATCGACGGGGGATGGGGAGGGAACGATGCCCGGAACCGTGCTGTTGCTCGCCGCAGCCCCGGCGGGCAAGGGGTGCCTGGTGGACGCGGCGTCCGTGCTTCCCGTCCTCGCGGCCGTCCCGCCCGCCGTCCTGTCCGGCACGGACACCGCGAACGTCGTCGAACTCGCCGACCCCCTGGAACCGCAGGCCGTGCTCACCCGGCTGCGGGCCGCCGCGGGCGCCCCGGGGCCGCTCACCGTCTTCGTCACCGGGCAGCTGCAACTCGACCGCCGCCAGCGGCTGCCGCACCTGGCGCTGGCCCGTACGACGCCCGCGACGGTGCGCTACACCGGGCTGCCGTGGCACTGGATCCGGGAGGAACTGCGGCTGCGGGCGGTCGGTTCCACCACGCTGTTCCTGGACCTGCATGCGGATGCCGAGGCCTGGGAGTGGCTACGGAGCGCTCCGCTCGACTGCGGGGCCAACAACGCCGTCTACGGCCGTGTGGCACCTCCGCCGTCGCGGCGGGCGGTGGCGGTGCCCACGTACATGAAGGCGGTGGCGACGATTCTGCGCAGTGGGCTGCGGCCTCCTGCGGAGCAGTTGCATCAGCAGGCGCTGGGCCGGGTGGGTGCGGAGGGGTATGCGGACCTGGTGCTGGGCGCGCCCGGCGTGAGTGGTCCCGTACCTGGGGGCTTCGCCCCCAGGCCCCCTCATCGGCCTGAACGGCCTCGTCCGCAAACGCCGGACGGGCTGAAAGATGCCGGCCGGCAGTACAGCAGTGACGTTGATCCCCACTCCGCCATCTCCGCCGCCGTCCAGTCCGGTCGGCACCCCGAAGCCGACGCCCTCGCCGCCCGCCATGAGCAGGCCGCCGTGCACGCGCACGGGCCCGGGTCCGAGGAGGCCTTGCACTGGGCCGAGGTGCGGGCGGATCTGGCGATGTTCGCCGGGGATCCGGTGCGCAGCTGCCGGGCCTGGCTCGGGGTGGCCGCCGCGCGGCTGGCGGCGGGGCAGGCGCCGGACGCGCCCGCCGTGGAGGCGGCCGTGGACCGGGCGCATCACCAGTGGGGGCAGGTCCGGGACCCGGCCGCGGCGCGGGAACTCGGGGCGTCGCTCGCCGGGTTGCGCTCGCGGGTGCCGGGGCGCAGGCAGGGGGCGCTGGACCATGTGCAGCGCCAGTTGCGGCAGTTGCAGACCCAGGGCTGACCTGGCCCTACACCTCGGCGGTGGCGAACAGCTCCAGGTGGCCGCACGTGGGGCAGCGGTACGCCTCTATCTGCCGCCGGGGCCGGCCCATCCGCCTGGCGCCCCCGAAGGGCCCCCGCTCCAAGGCGCCCTCGATCCAGCGCGCGTAACCGTGCGTGCCCTGGCCCTCGTCCTCGATGAAGCCGTCCATCAGGCCGATGGTGCCGCAGTAGGTGCACTTGTAGTTGTTCACGCGGCGAGTGTAGGAGCGCGATCACCACGTGGGGCGGGCGAGCTGGGTGAGATACGCGAGCGCCCCCGACACCAGCGTCCGTACGCCCGGCGTGACCGTCGACAGATCCGGCGCGAAGTGCGGGCTGTGGTTGCTCGGTACCGCCAGGAACTTCTCCATCAGGTCGGTGCCGGGGGCGGCGTCCCACACGTCGGCCGGGGTGGTCGTGACGAACCAGTAGGAGTACGGGATCGAGCCCTGCGCCAGGTGCGGGAAGTCCTCGCTGCCCATCACCGGGCCGAAGTCCAGCACCGTCCCGGTCCCGAGCACCTCCTCGTGCACGGCGGCGATCCGCCGGTCGGTGTCGGCGTCGTTCGTGGTCACCGGGAAGGCCGCGCCGACCGTGACCTCCGGCTCCCGCGGGCAGCCGGCGGCCAGCGCCTCGCCCGCCGTGATGCGCCGGATCGCCGCGATCATCCGCTCGCGCACCTCGTCGGACTGGGTGCGCAGGTTCAGGGCGATGCGCGCCTCGGACGGGATGATGTTGTGCCGGGTGCCGCCCTCGATACGGCCGACGGTCAGCACGGCGGACTCGCGGGCGGCGATCTCCCGGGAGACGACCGTCTGGAGACGGGTGACGAGGTAGGCGGCGGTGACCACGGGGTCGACGGTCGTCTCGGGGCGGGAGCCGTGCCCGCCGCGGCCGTGCAGGACGATGTCGATGTCCGTCGACGCCGACATGATCAGGCCGGGTGAGTGGGCGTAGAAGCCCACGGGTCCGGGCGCCGCGTGCTGGCCGAGCAGGACGTCCGGGCGCGGGAAGCGCTCGTACAGGCCGTCCGCGATCATGCCCTGGGCGCCCTGGCCGGTCTCCTCGGCGGGCTGGCCCACCACCAGCAGGGTGCCGGACCAGGTGTCGCGCCCGGCGGCCAGCGCCGCGGCCGCGCCCGCCAGCCAGGTCACATGCAGATCGTGCCCGCAGGCGTGCATCACGCCGGGGGTGGCGGAGGCGTACGGCAGGCCCGTCTCCTCGAGCACCGGCAGCGCGTCCATGTCGGCGCGCAGCAGGACCGTCGGGCCCTCGCCGTTGCGCAGGACGCCCGCGACTCCGGTGCCGCCGATGCCCTCGGCGGTCTCGTAACCCGCCTTGGTGAGCCGCTCGGCCAGCTTGGCGGCCGTGCGGTGCTCCTGGAGCGACAGCTCGGGGTGGCGGTGCAGGTCCCGGTAGAAGTCCTCCAGGTCGGAGACCGGGAGATCGGCGGTGAGGTCCAGCGCGGTGCGGGCGGCGGGAGACGGCATGGGGGCAGCGTAGGCGGCACCGGGCCTCGGCGGGGCGGGGCGCCGCACATTGCGAGGGCCCGCGCCGGCAGCGCGGCCGCCGGCGCGAAGGGGGGATGTGCGTCGGCGGCCGCGCTTGGGAGGGGGGTTCCCGGTGAAGAGCCTGGCAGGCGGAGAGTTGATGGGCACCCCCGTTCACGGGGGTGATCAATCCCGCGGGCCCGTCGTCTGCCGGTCGGGTGCCGGTCAGGCGTACGGGTCGAAGGGGATGCCGCTCGGCTTGGCCTTGTTCAGGTGGTCGGCGAACTTGGAGTCCTGCAGCGGGAAGTTCGCGCTGCCCCAGTCGGAGGCGTTCAGCGTGTCCCGCAGGCCGGGCGCCAGGGCGGACCAGCTGAGCAGGTTCTCCTGGTGCCAGGCACCGGTGTCGTTCTCCGGGGTCTCGCCCCACTTGGCGAAGCGGAAGGCGTGAGTGGACGCGCCGTCCTTGTGGTAGACGGCCTCGACGCGCTGTCCGCTCATCGGGACATCGGCGATCGGGTGGGTGCTGAAGCCGCCGTGCCGGGAGGCGGACAGATACGCCGGGGTGGACGCGCCGTCCTGGACCCAGACGACCATGCACTCCCAGTCGTGGCGGTGGCCGATGCCCGGGGAGGCCTCGTCCTTCTCGAAGTAGCTGGCGTAGATGATCCCGCACCAGCCGTTGTTGCACTTGGACCGCGCGTAGGTGTTGGCGTGCCCGAGGTGGCCGGAGCGGCACTCGCCGGTGATCGGGCCGGTCGGCTTCAGACCGCCGTTGAGGTTGCCGCTCGGGTCGATCGCGGCGGCCGGGTAGCAGCTGTCCGTGTCGTAGTCGTAGACCGGCTCGAAGTTCTTCTCGAACGCTGTCGCGTTCTCGGGCAGGTTCTGCAGCACACCGGCGAAGGCGCTGCCCGGCAGGGCGAGGGCGAGCACGGCGGCGCTGCCGGCGACGGCGGCGGCCCTGGCGAGGCGGTGGGACCTGGCGCTGCTGACTGCTGGGGGCATGGGGGCTCCAGTCGACGATCCGTTCGTTGCGGACATGACATCCGGGTGCGGGACGAAGACTGGTGCAGGTCGAGAGTTGAATGGAAGGGCTTTCCATCAAATTCGAGGCGGCTTTTCCCCGAACTGAGTGCTGACCGACCGGGCCTAGCCCCGGTGGTGAACCTGCTGCACCTGGTCGGTCGGCCTGGTGTCGGCCGCCTTGGCCGGGCCCGCGTTGGCTGCCAGGACCAAGGCGGCCACTGCGACGATGGCTGCGCCGAACCCTCGGGCGTAACGCTCGGAGATGTGTCGGAGCACGGCAACCTCTCAACAGCGTCTCAACAGTGTTGTATTAAACGTGCTTAAGACGCCGCTTAACCTAGGGGGCGACGGGGCCAACGGCAAGAGGTTCAGGGGGAGTTGTCGTGTCGGACCGTGATGATCCGGTGACCATCGGTCGCAGAGTCCAGCAGTTGCGGTCCGAACGCGGGCTCACCCAGCGGCAGTTGGCGGAGCCCGCCTACACCCCCGCCTACATCTCCACCCTGGAGGCCGGCCGGGTCCGCCCCTCCGCCGAGGCGCTCAGGCACATCGCCGAGCGCCTCGGTATCGCCTACGAGGAGCTGGTCACCGGGCGTCCGGCCCGCCTCGCCACCGATCTGCGCCTCCGGCTGACCGAGGCGCAGCGCACGCTCGCCGGCGGCGAGGCGGAGCAGGCGGCCGAGCAGTACGCCGTGCTGCTCGCCGAGGCCGAGCGCCACGAACTCGTCGACGTCCAGGCGGTCGCCCTGCTCGGGCTCGGCGAATGCGCGCTGGACACCGGAGAGCTGGAGGCCGCCCGGCAGTACTTCGAGCGCTCCGAGCGCGCACTCGCCGACGTACCGCTGCCCGCCCGGGTGCCCGCCCTGCGCGGGCGGGCCGTCTCCCACTACCTGGCCGGTGAACTCCGTTACGCCGTCTACCTGCTGGAGTCCGCGCTCGACGAGCTGAACCGCAGCGGGCTGCACGACCCGGACGCGCTGCTCCTCCTCTACGCCAGCGTCATCGGCCCCTACATGGACATGGGCGCCCAGGCCCGCGCCGCCCAGGCCGCCGAGTTCGCGCTCGCCCTCGCCCCGCAGTGCCAGGACCCCGCGCTCGTCGCCCGTATGCACCGCTCGGTGGCCCGCACGCTGCTCGCCGAGGGCCGTATCGCCGAGGCCGACGCCTCCCTCGCCAAGGCCGCCGAGCTGTATCGCACCCTCCAGATCCGCACCGAACTGGCCAACTGCCACTGGATGCGCGGCTATGTGTGCGCCCAGAACGGAGAACTCGACCGCGCGGAGGGCGAGTTGAGGCAGGCCCTCGACATGCTCTCCGCGGGGCGCGCCGCCCTCTACAGCAGCCAGGTCGCCGTGGAGCTCGCCGACGTACTGCACCGGCGCGGCAAGTCCGACGAGGCCGCGGCCCTTCTGCAGAACGTGCTCAGCGACGCTCTGGGCCCCGAGCGCGGCGCCCTGCACTCCGCCGCCGCCCACCGGCTGCTCGGCATCATCGCCGAGGACACCGGCGACACGGAGGCCGCCGAGGAGCACTACGTCCGTGCCCTGAGCATGCTGGAGCGGGCGGGCGCGGCCGGTGACCTGGCCGACCTGTGCCGGCTGCTCGGCGATCTGCTGCGCCGCACCGGCCGGGTGGAGGCGGCCCTGGACGCCTACCGCACGGGCCTCGGCCACCGTACGGCCCCCGGCACCACCACCCTCGGACCCGCACCGGCACAGCCTCCCCTGTGACGCCGGGGGGCGCCCTGCCTGGCCGGCGGGCCGACGGCGTTTCGCACCCGGGGGCAGGGGTAGTCGGGCAGCGCCCCCAGATGCAGGCCCCGCTGCGATCGGAGGAGGCGATGGCCGTGGACGCAGTAAGGGCCGTCGACGTGATCGCCGAGGTCGTGCGCGATGCCCGGCCCGGGGAGACACCGGCCCGGCTGTGCGCGGCGGCGGTGAAGCTGCTGCCGGTCGTCGGCGCGAGCGTGTCGCTGCGCAGCAGCGGAATACCCATCCGGCTCGCCGCGAGCAACTCCCTGGCCTGGTTTCTCGCGGAGGCACAGACCACCCTCGGTGACGGCCCGTGGCTGCACGCCTACCGGGACGGGGCCCCCGTGCTCGCCTGCGACCTGACCGCCGGCCGGGACCTGCACCGCTGGCCGGTGTTCGCCCGGCAGGCGGCGGCCGTCGGTGTCCGGGCCGTGTACTCGATGCCGCTGGGCAGCGATGACGGCCTGACCGTGGGCACGCTCGACCTCTACCGCGATACCCCGGGCGGCCTGACCGAGGACGAGCTGCGCCGTGCACAGCTCGTGGCCGCCGTCATGACGCTGGCCCTCACCACCCTGCCGCGGGAGGAGAGCGGCAGCGGTGGCGAGGAGGCCTGGCTGGCCGGTCTGGCCGACGAACACGACGAGGTCTACCAGGCCATCGGCATGCTCATGGCGCAGCTCGGCGTCGACGCCGAGGAGGCCTCGGCCCGGCTGCGTGCCCGCGCCTTCGCGCAGGGCCGCACCGCCCTCGAGGTGGCGCACGACGTCATCTCGCACCGGGAGCGACTGGACGGCGACTGAGCGACCGCGCGACCGGACCCCAGGATCCCGAGATCCCGAGATCCCTATGATCACGGCATGGACATACTGGGTATCTCCCTGCTCACCCTGCTGGTGCTCTTCGGTATCGGCAGCATCGAGAACCGGATCTCCCGCGCGGACAGACGAGCGGCCCGTATCGAGCGCAAACTCGACCTGGTCCTCGGCCACTTGGGACTCAACGAGCCCGAACCGTGGTCGGACGAGGTGAACGCGCTGCTGCGGGACGGCAAGAAGATCCAGGCGATCAAGGTGTACCGGGAGGCGACCGGGGCGGGCCTGAGGGAGGCCAAGGAGGCCGTGGAGAAGCTCGCTTAGACCTCGGTCATCGGGCGGCCGCCGTCTCAGACGCGCAGCCGGGGCTGCTTCCTGACATCGGCCAGCCGCTGCGCACCCACCTGTACGAAGGCCTTCGTGGTGTCGGCGGACACGTCGCCCGTGCCGCCGTGGGACAGGGCGATCGTGTCCTGGCCGGCGCGGACCACGGCGACGTCGAGGGTGAGCAGGGTCTGTTCGCCGGTCGCCGTCGCGCTGGTGACCGTGACCCGCAGCCCCTGCCGGTCGTCGCCGACCACCGGCAGTACGGCCTCGTCGACCCGGACGTTCTGGAGGGTGCCGCGCCCGGTCACCGCCGTGAACTTGGCGCAGGTCTTCGGCAGGGTCCGCATCCAGGTCAGCGTCCGGGACACGGCGGCGGGCTGCAGCGCCAGCACCTGGTACCGCAGCTGCGTCTGGTCCATGGCGTCGTCGAGCCCGACCACGGCCCGCGTCCCCGTGGCGTCCGCACCGAACAGGTCGTCCGTGTACAGCGCATCGAGGAGCTTGCGGCACTCGGGCACGTCGGCGTGGGCCTTGAGCACCCCGTCCCGCCAGGTCGCGGCCCCCTGCGTGGGCGCCCACGGCGCACCCAGATCCGTCTGGGTCACCAGCGCGGCCTGAGCCTGCGCCTCGGTGAGGGGCGGCGGTGCGGCGGGGGCCGTGGGGGACGGCTTCGCGCTGTGCACGGCGCTGTGCGAGGCGGTGGGCGCCTTCTCCTTCGTCCCCGGTGCCGGGCCCACGCCCACGATGAGACCGCACGCGCTCGCGCTCATCAGCGCCCCCGCGGACATCACGGAGGCGACGAGGACACGGGACGGGGTGCGGGTCATCGGACGCCTCCTGGCCACCTCAAGATCGGTTACCTCTCCAAGGGACCACCGCCCAGGACGCCCCACCAGCGCGCCGGGCCGTCCGGGTTACGCCCCGCGCAAAAACCCGTGGCTTCCTCCCGGCCCCCGCGTTACCGTCCTCCCATGCAGCGCGCACAGTCGTTCCTGACGACGACGCCGGAGAGTGTCCCGGCGCGCTGATCCATGGACTGGATGTCAAAAGCCCCGGGGCGAGTGCCCCGGGGCTTCGTCGTGGGTTGCTCGCCCTCCCATCGCGAGGAGAGAGACCATGTACGACCACCGTCGGCTCGGCCGTGAGCTGGAACTGTTCGACACCGACCCGCTGATGGGCGCGGGGCTGCCGTACTGGCTGCCCGACGGCGCGGTCGTGCGGCACGTCCTGGAGGAGTACATCCGGGACCTGGAACGCGCGGCCGGCTACCGGCACGTGTACTCGCCCGTGCTCGGCAAGCGCGAGCTGTACGAGATCTCGGGGCACTGGGACCACTACAGCGACGACATGTTCCCGCCGATGAACCTGGGTGGTGAGGAGGTCGTGATGCGGCCGAGCCTGTGCCCCCATCACGCCCTCATCTACCGGTCCCGGTCGCACAGCTACCGCGAACTGCCGCTCCGCATCGCCGAGTTGGGCGGAATGTACCGCTCCGAGCTGTCCGGGGTGCTCGGCGGCCTGACCCGCGTACGGTCCATCCAGCTCAATGACGCCCATATCTTCTGCACCCTGGAGCAGGCCGTGGACGAGGCCCGCGACGCGCTGGAGCTGATCGGCCGGGCCTACGCCGACCTCGGCATCCGCGCGGCCCGCCACCGGCTGTCCCTGCCGGGGGAGGGCGGCAAGTACGTCGCCGACCCGGAGCTGTGGAAACGGGCCACCGCGCTGCTGGAGGAGGTGCTGGCGGGTGCCGGTGTCGCGTACGAGGCGGCGGAGGGCGAGGCCGCCTTCTACGGGCCCAAGATCGACGTCCAGGTCGTCGACTCCGCCGGCCGCGAGGCCACCCTCTCCACCGTCCAGATCGACTTCCACCAGCCCGAACGCTTCGATCTGCACTACATCGGCGCCGACGGCGCGAAGCACCGGCCGGTCATGGTCCACCGCAGCATCATCGGCAGCGTGGAGCGCGCGGTGGCGCAACTGATCGAGGAGCACGGCGGGGCCTTCCCGGCCTGGGTCGCACCCGTCCAGCTCGTGGTGCTGCCGGTGTCCCAGGCCCAGGAGGAGCAGGCGCACGACCTCGTACGGCGGGCCCTGGCACGCGGACTGCGCGCGGAGGTGGCCGCTCCCGAGCAGGGCAGCCTCGGCGCGCGCATCCGGGCGGCGCGCCTGGCGCCGTACCAGGCGGTGATCGGCGAACGGGAGGCCGAGGGCGACCTGGCGGCCCTACGGCTGCGGGACGGACGGCGGCCGGGTGCCGTACCGGCGGAACGGCTGCTGGAGCGGATCGGGGAGTGCGTCCGGACCCGTGGCGCCGAACTGTGGGCGGCTGCGTAAGGTCACTGTCGTAGCGACCCGTGTCGGCGTAGTGAGAGGAGCCCGGCCGTGACCGGTCAGCCCATCCCGGTGATCATCGACTGCGACACGGGTGTCGACGACGCCCTGGCCCTGCTGTTCGCCGTCCGCCACCCGGGGATCGACCTGCGCGCGGTCACCTGCGTCGCCGGGAACACGGACGTGGACGGCGTCGTCCGCAACACCCTCACCGTGCTGGAGCAGGCCGGCGCCCCCGACATCCCCGTCGGCCGCGGAGCCGAGCGCCCGCTGATCGAACCGGCGCGCTCGGCACGGCATGTGCACGGCTTGGACGGCATGGGCGACCTCGGGCTGCCCGCGCCCACCCGCACCCCCGCCGACGTGGACGCGATCACCCTGCTGCGCCGCGAGATCCTCGCCTCGCCGCGCCCGGTCACCCTCGTCCCCACCGCGCCCCTGACCAACATCGCCCTGCTGCTGCGCACCCACCCCGAAGTCACCCGCAACATCGAGCGGATCGTGTTCATGGGCGGCGCGGTGGCCACCGGGAACGCCACGGCGGTCGCCGAGTTCAACGTCTGGCACGACCCGGAGGCGGCCGCCGTCCTGCTCACCGCCGGGGTGCCGATCACGATGTACGGCCTGGACGTCTTCACTCAGGTCGTCGTGCCCAGCGTCGAGGTGCACCGGCTGCGCGCGAGCACCGAGCCCGGCACCCGGCTGGCCGGTGAACTCCTCGCCCACCGTCCGGCGCACCAGGGCGAGGCCCCCGAGGCGGAGGAGGCCGGCGGTCTCGGCGACGCGGGCGCGGTCTGCACGGTCGTCGACCCCGCGGGCATCACCAGCCGCCTCCTCCCGGTCGAGGTCGCCCTCGCCCCGGGCCCGACCCGCGGCCAGACGATCGTCGACCGCCGCCCTCGCCCCGGAGAGTCGGAGATCCACGAGGGCGTCCGTGAACAGCCGCTGGTGGACGTGGCGTTGGACGTGGACGCGAACCGGTACGTGAAGCTGTACCTGGAGACGGTGGAGCGTTAGCGCTCCGCTGGGGGCGCGGGGCCACGGGGGGCTTGCCCGCGTGCGGGGTGCCGCTGCGCCCGCCCGTGCCGCCCTTGGCCGCAGGATTGCCCGCGGCTGCGGCGGTGCACGAACGCCCCGGAGCGGGGGTCTCCGGGGCGTTCGTATCGGGAGTGGCTATCGGGCCGTGCGGCGGCGCCTGGTCACGACGACGATCGCTCCGCCGGCCGCCAGGAGGGCCGCGGCGCCGCCGGCGATCAGGCCGGAGTCGCTGCCGCCGCCGGTCTCCGCGAGGCCACCGCCGCCGCCGTTCGGGGTGGCCGCGGGGACGGTGGTCGACGCGGAGGCGACCGGGGTGTCGGTCGCGCTCGGCGTCGACTCGGAGGCGCTCGGGGTCGGGGTGGGGCTCTCCTCGGCCGGCGTCGAGGGCTGCTCGGAGGCCGGGGTCGTGGCCGGCGGGCTGGACGGCGGCTGCGACTCGGTGCTCGTGCAGTCCTTCGTGCCGCCGTTCCAGGACGCGATCAGCTTGTCCTTGATGACCGGGTGGTCCGGGCCCTTGGGCAGATCGCCGTGCTCGAAGCCGTCCTTGGCGTCCAGCTTGCCGTCGAACTTCACGGCGCCCCGGTAGAGGTCGATCTGCGCGAAGCAGCCCGCGTCCGGCACCGCGATGTCGAGGGAGTCGGTCTGGCCCTGCTTGACCGTCACCGAGTCGAAGTCGACGAAGACCTGCTCGCCGGAGGTGGCGAAGGACGGGCCGTGCGCGAGATAGGAGGCCAGGGAGGCCGTGCAGGTCGTGGCGTCGCCCGCCGTACGGACCTTGATGTGGATCTTGCCGTCGTCGGTGGGCTTCAGGGTCTGGTCGTCGACCTTGACCGAGTCGTAGAAGCTGGTGCCGTCCAGCGAGAACTGGCAGCGGTCCGTCTCCGTCTTGGTGCCGGCACCGGTGCCGGGACGGTAGCCGTCGGCATGCTTCCAGCCGTCACCGCCGGGCGTGCCGGTGGCCCAGGCGCCCGAGGCCGCGGCTACGGTGGCGGCGCACAGGGCGAGCGAGGCGGCGCCCGTTCCCAGCAGGCGGCGGGCGGTGACACGTCTGGCCATGGACATGCAGAATCCCCATCTTGGCGTGTGCAGTGCCCGGCACGGCGGCGCAGGGCAGCACGTCGCGCCCGGCCGCACCGGGGTGAATGGTTTGAGGAACACCGGGCCCATTGGTCACATGCGCCTCAGTGCGATCACATCGTGGATCTGTTGGCGGAACGCTGTCAACCAGCGGTAACCGACGAGTAGTTCAACGGTCTATTACAATTTCGCCACAGCCGGAACGGGCGGCTCCAGTACCGCGGAGCCGCCCGCTTCTCACCTCACGGTCGGGCTCGGTGCCGCGTTCTGGCCGGTCGAGGACTCGCCCGGCAGGACCGGCGGCTGGGTGGTGCTGTCCACCGGCGGGGTGAGGACGACCTCCGGCTGGCCCGCGACCGGGGGCGGCGGGGTCAGGTCCGAGGCGGGCAGCTTCGGCGGGGTCGTCTCCTGGAAGAGGACCTGATCGAAGTTGACCAGACCGGTCTGCTCCATGACCGTGATGTGGTCGAGGACGGTCGCGTTGGCCTGGTTGGCCAGCACGCGCACCACCGTGTTCTTGGTCGTCGAGCGGATCTTCGCGATCGTGTTGAAGATCGAACCGTGCGTCACGCGCAGGATGTTGGCGAAGTCCGTGTCGAACTGCTTGCCCTGGTCGGCGGCGAGCGTGTTGACGAAGCCGACCTGCTGGGGGCTGGCCACGTTGGGGATCGTGATGTTCAGCATCGTGCTGATCTTGCGGCAGCTGGCGTCCAGCGCGGCGTGTCCGTCGATGAGGTGCTTGCTCGCGGTGATCACCGCCTGGCTCTGCCCCTTCTTCAGGCCCATCTGGCCCACGGGGTACTCCCACAGTCCGGCCGCGCGCACCTTGACCACGAAGTCCCGGTCGGCCTCCGTCAGCGGCCCCCACTGGGTCTGAGCGATGACTCTCGATCCGTCGCTCGACACCGTGTTGACTCCGAGCATCGCGGGATAGGCGAGCGCGGCCAGGGTCAGACTGAGGGCCCCGCCCACGAAGAGAGTTCCCGTCGCATTCCGCGAAAAGCGCACCGTGCCTCCTGCCCGGTCGGCGGTTCCCGCCGGTGGATGGCGGGGGTCGGACGGAGAGGAGTACGGATGGGGTTCGGCCGCGGAACCTTTTGGTTTGGTAAAAACCGGCGGGTGTGAGGCAGGTAACGGCCTGCGGGTCCCGGCCGGTTGACGGAATGTTGACCATTTCACGGGAGAGACAAGACGAACACCGGACCTAAATTCGCCCCCATGCCCCCACAGCCCAGGAAAGCCCCGGTAGCCCTGCCCGTCCTGCCCTACCGCAAGCCCACGAAGGGCCGCGACTACTGGGTCATCGATGACGTCCTGCCCGACGTGGACGCCGTACGCGAGCGCTGTCTCGCCAAGGACGACTGGGTCAAGGGATACCCGTACACCTCGGAGACCTGGCCGGGCCTGCGCACCATGCCGGGCCTGGAGCCCGCCGAACTCGCCCGCGTGGAACGCCTGGTGAAGAAGTCGACCGGGGCGAAGGAACTGTGGGTGCAGGAGGCTCCGGGCGGCGGCACCCTCAACCACAACTGCATCCAGGTCGTCGGCGAGGGCGAGAGCGAGCCGCGCCCGCACACCGACTCCCGTGCGCTGTGCCGGTATGCGGCGGTGCTGTACCTCAACCCCGGCGTCTCCAAGGACTGCGGGACCGCCTTCTACCGGCAGTCCCTGCCCGGCGGCCGGCTCGGCGGCAACATCGTGCAGGCCCCGCACAACAACCTCGTCGAGGCCCTCGGAACGCGGTTCGTGCCCGGGGACCACTTCGAGGAGGACGTGCGGGTCCCGCACAAGTACAACCGTCTGCTTCTCTACAACGCCAACCTGGTGCACAGCGCCACGGGCTACTCCGGCAGCACGCTGGAGGAGAAGCGCATGACGGCGGTGTTCTTCTGGATGGCGTAGAGCTGGATGGCGTAGCTGGACGACGTAGTGGAGCTTGATGACGTAGGGGACGTACGGGGCCTCAGACGCGCCCCATGCCGCCGCTGCCGAAGGAGCCGCTGGAGCCGGGCAGCCAGCGCCTGCGGTGCTGGTCCTTCCCTGTCCTCGTTCCGGATGGGTGGAGCTCGTAGGGCATGAGTCGTTCCTTGCCCTCGGCGTGCGGCACCTCGTCGGGTTCCCGGATCTCGCGCGTCTCCCGGACGGGGCCGCCGGCGGGGAGGTGGGGCTGCTCATCCGGGTTGGGCCGCGGCAGTTCGCGGTCCCGGACCCTCATGCCGAACTGCACGGCCCAGATCAGTGCGCCAGCGATGATCAGGCCACCGACAAAGGCGGCGATCACGTTGAGTACCTCACTCGACGTGGCCGCAACAACAAACGTCGCAGTACTCATGCCCTCATTATCGCCGAAAGGGAGCGATTAGGGAGTGTTCGGTATTTTTCCAGGTCAAGGGTCCCTCCAGGGCTGGGCATAGGGTGCGGGCGGTACGCGTGGTCGACTACGACCCCGACTGGCCCCGCAAGGCATCCACCGCCGCGGACGCCCTCCGCACGGCGGCCCCCGGCCTGTTCGTCGCGCTGGAACACATCGGCTCCACCGCCGTCCCGGGCCTCGCGGCGAAGCCCGTCATCGATCTCATGGCGGCCGTACCGGCCCTCGCCGACGTCGGCCCCCACGAGCCGGCGCTCGCCGCGCTCGGGTTCCTCCCCCACGACAACGGAATGACCGACCGGCTCCTGTACGTCCGCGCCGAGGCCGGCGTCCGCAGCCACATCCTGCACGTGGTGACGCGGGACAGCTGGCCCACCCGCAACCAGCGCCTGCTGCGGGACCACCTGCGCGCCCACCCCGAGGAGGCGGCCCGGTACGCCGCACTCAAACGGTCCCTGGTGGCGGCCGGCACCCCGGCCCGGGACTACTCGCGTGCGAAGACGGCGCTCGTGCAGGAGCTGACCGACCGGGCCCGCGCGGAACGCGGTCTGCCGCCGGAGCCGGTAGGGGAAAAGGGGCCGAAGTGAGGTAGGTCTCCCGCGGGTTACGGATCGCTCAAGCCCTGGTGTCCGTGCGGTGAGCGCCGCACCATGGGCGCATGACACCGGCGCAGAGAGCCATGGACCAACTGGCCGCGTGGCCCGACCTCAGCCCGTGCGAGGCCGGCTGCGGCACCGGCCGGGCGCTGCGTTCCGCACGCGACGAGATCGTGCACTTCCACTCCGAGCGGGACGTGGACCTGCACTTCACCGCCCGCGCGATCCAGCGGCTGCATTACGACTTCGCGGAGTCGACCGCCATCCGCCTGGTGCCCGGCTCCCGCTGGGTCACCGTCCATCTCGACTGCGAGACCGATGTCGACCTGCTGCTCAGCCTGGTCAGCGTGGCCCTCAAGGCCCACTCCGCCCACCCGGGACACCCGACGCCGGCCGTGTGCAACTTCCACCGCGTGACGGTGCTGGCCCGCGACGAGGCCGATGGCGACGACGAGGCCGACGACGAGGCCGGATAAGGCCGACAGCAGGACCCTGCACCGGACCCCCGCACACCGGAAACCCCCTGCACAACTGTCACAGGCATGCCATACGCTGCTCCAGGCAGCCGCGCCCCGCGCGTCACCGCCGTAGAGCGGTCATGTCCGGGTGCTGCGCGGCGCACTCATCTCCCCGGTCACACACCGGGTTTTCCTGTGGGGGTTACATCACTGTGCGTACGCGCAGCATCTCGACCGCGACAGCGCTTGCGGTCCTCTTCAGCTCGGCGGCAATGAGCGTCGTCGCGGCGGGCACCGCCTCGGCGGCGACGGCCCATGTCACCTCGCCCGGCGGCATCGTCGCGGACGGCCCGCTGAAGCGGGTGTTCGTCGGTGACAGCTCCGCCGGGACCGTCGCGGTCACCGACTACTCCGGTGCCGTCCTCGGTTCGGTGGGCGGCGTCACCGGTGTCAGCGACCTCGCGGTCTCAGAGGACGGGGCCACGGTCTACGCGGCCGCTCCGCAGCTCCACGAGATCTGGGCCATCGACGCGGCCAGCCTCGACGTCAAGACCCGCTACACGGTCTCCACCAACTACGGCCCGCGCCACATCGCCTTCAGCGGCGGCAAGGTGTGGTTCACGTACGGCGACCAGTGGGAGGGCAACCTCGGCTCGGTCGACCCGGCGGTGGACCCGACGAGCGGCACCGACCCGGTGACGCTGACGCAGTTCCCGACCGGGGGCAGCATCTGGGGCCAGGGCCTGCTGGACACCGACCCGAGCCAGCCGGGCATCCTCGCCGTCGGTGAGACCGGCCTGTCCACGGACTCGATGGCCGTGCTCGACGTCTCGAGCGGCAAGCCCGCGATGGTGGCGTACTACAACGGCGACTACACGCTGAACGACGGCATCGGGGACATCGACCTGGTCCCCGGCGGCACGCAGGTGCTGGTCAACGGCAAGGACCGGGACGCGTACGCGGACGGCAAGTTCAAGGCGGCCGGCTCCTACCCGGACGGCCAGCTCGCCGACGTCGCCCCGAACGGCCTGATCGCCCAGGTCAACGGCGGCAAGGTCGTCACGTACAAGCCCAACGCCACGCTGCCGCTGCACACGTACGACCTCGGCAGCGCCCACACGGCCGCCCTCACCTGGGCGCCGGACCTCACGAAGGTCTTCGCGCTGGTGGGCGCGGACGGCGGGAACGGCGGCTACAGCCTCAAGGTGCTGGGCGACCCGACGCTGAACAACCCGACCCTCACGCTCAACGCCCCCTCGACGGCGACCCGTGCCAGGCAGCTCACCGTCACCGGCAGGATCTCGGCCTCGGTCGCGCTGCCGGCCGGTGTGAAGCTGCAGGTCACCCGTACCGACCTGGACTCCCCCAACGGCAAGGCGCTGCCCGCCGTCACGGTGAGGGCGGACGGCACGTACTCCTTCAACGACACCCCTCCGGCCGGCGGCACCGTCACCTACAAGGCGACGTACGCGGGCGACGCCGACCACTCGGCGGTCAGCGCGAGCGACAAGGTCGCGGTGTCCCGGAACGCGACCTCGCTGAGCCTGAACAACAACGGCAAGGTGTACTCGTACGGCGCCGACGTGAAGTTCACCGCGCACCTCGGGACGACGTACAAGAACCGCACGGTGGAGATCTGGGCCAACCCCTACGGCGGCGACAAGCCCAACAAGCTGCTGAAGACGGGCACGGTCGACTCGAGCGGCAACATCTCCGCGATCGTCGACATGACCCGCGACACCGACGTCACCGCGGTCTTCAAGGGCGACGCCCGTTACGCACCCAGGACGGTCAAGTCCACGGGCTACGCGAGGGTGAAGGTCTCCACGGCCGTCACCAAGAACTACAAGAAGGCCGCGATCGGCTCGCACACGTACTACTGGTTCCACAAGAGCACCTCGCCGGTCGTGACGACGACCATGACGTACTATCCGGGCCGCAAGCAGCGCCTCGAGCTCGAGGTCTACTACGAGGGCAAGTGGTACCCGACCGAGGGCAGCCCCGAGTACTTCGCCCTCGGCTCGAACGGCAAGTCCGCGGTGAGCCTGGGCGCCCCGGGCCAGTCCGGCATCAAGGCCCGTGTCCGCGCGGCGTACATCAACAACTCGTCGGGTGACAACGTCAACTCGAACACGTACAGCGACTGGAAGTACCTGTACTTCACCAACTAGCCGACGGATGCGAGAGGAGCGCCGGGCCGGTGGCGAATGCCATCACCCGGCGCTTTCGGCGTTCACCAGTCCTTGCCGCAACGGAAGCGCGGTGACCACGACGAAGAGGCCGAGCACGGTCATGGGCAACAGCCCGACAGGACGCAGACAAGCCACCGGATCCGCCAGCACGGCGTCCCAGGCGCCGTCCCAGTTGCCGGCCAGGTCCAGCAGCATGACCGCGGCGGCGAGCAGCGGGCCACTCGGGCGGGCCCGGACGATCAGCAGGGCGACCAGTGGATCCAGCAGCAACAGCGCGTGGAACAGCAGCTGTACGGCCGGTGGCGCGTAGCCGTAGGTGTGCAGCCCGCCCGTCGCCAGGAAGTACGCGTGCGCTCCCGTTCCTTCCAGGAAGCCGATGACGTACACCGCCGCCACCCACCGGACCCATACCGGACGGTCCCCCCATCGCATGGGATCACCCTGACGACAACACGCTGCCCGGACCCGCTGGTCATCGCGCCTGCGTGCGGCTCCCACGAGCCATAATCCGGACATGGCCGCACTGACCGACCTGCAGCGTCGGATCCTGACCGACGTGCTCGCCGTGGGCAGTGCCTACCCGCTCGTGCTCACGGGCGACTGCGCCGCGCAGGCGCACGGCCTGGTCGAGCACCTGAGCCAGGACCTCGACGTCGCCACCGAGAACCCCGAGGACATGGAGCGGATCGGTGCCGCCCTACGGACCGGGCTGGAGGAACGGGGCTGGCGGGTCAGGGTGCTGGAGACGGATCCTCTCTCCGCGCAGCTGATCGTCACCGACCCGGACAGCGGCGACGAGTGCGAGGTGGACGTCCTCAAGGAAGTCATGTGGCGGCCGCCGGTACAGACCGACTACGGCCCCGCCCTCTCCCTCGAGGACGTGGTCGGCACCAGGGTCTGGGCCCTGGCCGACCGGGGCCTTGCCCGGGACCTCATCGACGTCCGAGCCGCCGCGGACCGCTGGACCCACCCCGAACTCGAGGAACTCGGCCGCCGCCACGCCCGGGACACCTTCGACCTCACCGACCTTCAGGCGCGCCTGTCCGGCGCGGACCTGATGGACGACAGGGAGTTCACCGCCTACGGCCTCGACGCGGGCGCGATCGCGGAACTCCGCCAGTGGGCCCAGGTATGGGCCGACGACATCGCTGAACGCCTCCTGGAAGGGAAGCCGCCGGAGGACGAGTGAGCCCCCGGTATCACGTGGCCCGCGGGTCCCGTTTCCGCTTGAAGGGCATCTCAAAGAATTCTGAGAACAGCCATGCCGACAGAACCGAGACAGGCAGCCCCACCACCACCGTGAAAAAGAACGTGGGCAGCCCCGCCGACACATGGTCCGGGGCGATTTTCCGCACCACGGTCATCACGATCGGCAGATGGATGAGATAGAGGCTGTACGAGAAGTTGCCGAGACCGCGCATGGGCCGGGTGGCAAGTAGCCGCAGCAGAAAGGCAGGCCGCCCGGTGCCGACCGCCGCAAGGAACATCCCCATGGCGGGAGCGACCGCGAGATCCACCCAGAAGTAGTGACGCACCGTCCAGACCGACCCCTTGACGGCGACGAGCGCCAGGACCGGAACCAGCGCCGCAGCCGCAAGCCAATGCCAGGGCATCCGCCGGACCCGCTCTCGCGCAACGACGACTCCCGCACCGACCAGACCGGCCGCGAACACGGGCACCAGATTCGGGGCCAGCCAGTTGTCGCCTTCGACCGGGGATGCGTTCCCCGCGAGCAGGCCCCGCGCCACCACCAGCAGTGTCACCCCGCTGACCAGGACCGCCGCCCCCAGCCGTCGCCGGAGAAAAAGCAGCACCGGGAAGAGGAGATAAAGCTCCGCCTCCACGGCGATCGACCAGAACGCGCCGTTCGGCGTACGAGCCGTGAACATGTCCTGGAGCACCAGGCCGTACACGACGACCGTCCTGTAGTCCGGCGGCCCGTGGTGCGAGGCCCGCACCACGAAATGCGCGACGGCCACGCTCAGCACGAGTGCCGCCCAGTACGGCGGAAGGATCCGCCGGGCCCGCCGCCGCAGAAACCGGACGACGCCCCCCTGATGCCAGCCGTGGCGCGCGGGCGAAAGCGCAAGCGAGAACCCGGACAGCACGAGAAAGAAGACGACGGCGAGTCGCCCGTACAT
The DNA here is from genome assembly GCF_044465725.1 of Streptomyces sp. NPDC049541. Taxonomy (NCBI): domain Bacteria; kingdom Bacillati; phylum Actinomycetota; class Actinomycetes; order Kitasatosporales; family Streptomycetaceae; genus Streptomyces; species Streptomyces sp. NPDC049541. The sequence goes on from NZ_JBITLY010000003.1 coordinate 375,182, forward strand.
CAGCCAGCCCAACCAGAAGGGACCCGAATTCCTGGGAAACCCCGGAAAGGCAAGCAACCAGCAGTGAAAAAGAACCACATACAGCGCAGCCAACCCACGAAGCCCGTCAAGCCCCGGCACATGACTGCCTGCTTTTAATTCCCCCGTACCGTCCACATCGGTATTCTTGCTGTAGGGACGGATCGATTCCAATAAAATTGTTCGGCCCTTCCTTTCGGCCCGGTCGCGGTCCATGGGCGCGGCACCACCCACAGCGACACATACGTCGCAGGCAGCCACGGGGTTCAAAGTGAAAGACGAGTGAAGCCCCGCCGTCGGGTATGTCGATGTAGCGGTCGTCGTCCGTGGTCGGCGAGGATGCCCCGGTGAACGATCACATAGCGCCCCCCACCGCTGCTCCCGCCCCCGCCTTGCAACCGGTCCGAGTGGCAGGTCTCGTCACCATGGCTGCCCTTGCTCTCGCCGGGCTCGGGTGGGCGGCGCGGGGCGTATGGCACATCCGGCTGGCGATGGCGGGGGAGCCGGCCTCCGGGCCGCCGGACCAGGGCGACGGCGTGCACCGTCCGCTGACCTCGCTGGAGGACTCGTACCACCTCGTCACCACGGTGTCGGGCTTCGCGGCGGCAGTCTGCGCGATCGCGTTCCTGATGTGGACGGGCCGGGTCCGGGACAACGCGCGGGAGATCTCCGGGACCAGGCCGCGCTACTCCGGGAACTGGGTCTACTTCGGCTGGGTGGTGCCCGTCGTCAACCTGTGGTTCCCCCGCGGCATCATCGCGGACGCCTACCGCGCCAGCGCCCCCGGGGAGCGGCTGCCCCGCTCCCTGAACCTGTGGTGGGGCCTGTGGCTGATCGGCATGCTCAGCGGAGTCGGCCTCATGTACGGCGACAACACCGACGAGATCATCGCCCGCGCCTACACGCACGTGTGGCAGCTGCTGGCGTCCGACGCGGCGGTCGTCGGCGCGGCCGTGGCCGGCATCTTCGTCGTCCGCGCCGTCACCGCCGTACAGGAGCGGCATCTGAACCGGCCGTAGGGCAAGGGCACTTGGAAGCCAGTCGACCCTGGCCGGGCACGGCCAGGGTCACGGTTCGGGGTGAAGGTCAGGTCAGCTGACGCACAGCAGACCGAGCACGCAGATCCCCGACGGGGAGGTCGCCGAGGACGACGACGTGTTGCCCGACGGGGACGTTCCCGAGGTGCTGGAGGAGCCCGACGTCCCGGAGGACCCGGACGTGCTCGACGTGCCCGAGCCCGTGCTGCCCGTGGGCGTCGCGGAGGGGGTCTGCGTGGTCGTCGTCGTGCCGCCGGTGACGGCCGTCGTGTCGACGGAGGGCGTCTTCACGGTGGCCACGGAGCCCTGCTGGGCCGGCTTCGTCGCCGGCGTCGAGTGTGCGGCCGCGGTGTACGGCTGCGTACGTGCCGAATCGGTGTGGGACGCGACGACCCCGGAACGCTGCTGGACCTTGCCGCTCGTCGCGGCGGAGCGGTCGGGCGTGGCGTCGGGCTTGCGGTGCTTGCCCGTGCCGGCGGGCGGCAGCTGGGCGTTCTGGTCCGCCGTCCCGTCCTCGGAGCCCATGCTGGAGAGGTCCGTCGCCGTCGACGCCTCGGCGCGGTGGCTGGAGCCGCGGTCCATCGAGGCGACGGTCAGGCCGCCGCCGACGAGTGCCACGGCGGTCGCGACCACGGCCTTGCGCTGGTTCTTCTTCCAGCGGGCCCGCTGCCTGCGCCGGGCGGCCCGCCCTTCCGACAGGGGGATCGCGGCCGCGGCGCCGGTCTCGGCGTCAGCGTATGCGTCGGTCGCCGGGGGTTCTTCGACCTCCGGCCACATCGCCGTCGCGGCGGGCGCCGGGGCGGGGCGGCCGTGGGAGGTCACCGGTGCGATGTCGGGGGCGTAGGCACCGCAACCGGGGCACACCAGGGCGCCGTTGAGGTGCCGGCGGCATGAGGAGCAGTAGTCCATCCGCTGTCTTCCTGACCCTTCGCACGGGGAGATGCACCAAAGATGCATGCGAGTTCGAACGGGCTGCAACGGTAACCAGGGTTTCGAAAGACTGTGTGAGGTCTGTGTGCTTCTCCTGCGCGGATTCTCTGCACGTCTCGCACACTGGGGTCGAACGACCAGGTCAGCGCCGGAACTGCCAGGTGATGCGGGAGCGCGTGGCGCTGATCACAGTCACTGGGCCGGCTTTGGCGGGGAACTCCGTGCCGGCCCCGGGGGAGGGGCCGGTCACGGGTGGCAGGTGCGGGGGCGCGGATGCCGTGCTGAGCCCTGGTGCCCTAGCGGCGCGTGAACCGCTCGAAGGCGTGGCTGAAGTACCAGGTGTCCTGCGCGATCCCGGAGCAGGAGTTGGAGCCGGCGGTGCCGACGCAGCCGCCGTTGTCCCGCTGCAGCGCCCAGAAGGAAAGGGTGTTGATGCCCTTCGCTTCGGCCCACTGCTCCACCTTCACCGCGTCCTGGGTGGTGAAGGTCTCCTGGGGCCCGAAGTCGTCGATACCGGGCATCTCGGTGACACCGACCATGTGCCAGAGCCTGGCCTGGCTCTTCTTGGGGTAGAGCGCGGCGAGCCGGCCGACGAGCCCGGCACCGGCGGTCTCGGTGTCGGCGGCCATGTCATGGGTGGCGCCGTCCCAGTAGTCGAACGTCATGATGTTGACGACGTCCACGCGCGCGTGGTTGTCGACGGCGTTCTTGAGGAGCGCCACGCCGTTCGGTGCGAGGCCGGTGGCGGTCGTGGGCAGGGTGTACGAGAACTGCACGCGCCGCCCGGTGCGTTGGGCCCACCGCTGCACCTGGGCGATGGCCTTGTTGCGGCGGTCGATCCCGGCGCTGTTGTTGATCGAGTCCGCCTCGACATCGAAGTCGATGCGCGAGATCCCATACGTCGTGACGAGGCTCTCGTAGACCTTGGCGATGGCGTCGACGCTGGTGCAGCTGTCGGCGAGCTCGGTACCGGTGGTGTCGGCGCCGTAGCCGCCGAACGACGGGACGACGTTGCCGCCGCGGGCCTGGATGGCCGCGATGTCCTTGCCGTAGACCGTGTGGGAGATGGGCTGGGTGGTGTCCCCGTTCCAGTACGCGGCGCACGACCCGGCGGCGTCCGTCTGCAGAAACGCCATGGTCAGGTACTTGTTCCCGGACTCGGCGGCGAGTTGGGCCGGGCTCTGCCCGGTCCACGCCTCGAAGTACGGGGCTGCGACATGGGCGGGCATGGGCGCAACGGGCCGCGAGCGCGCGGCATCCGCTGCGGACGCCCCGCCTCCCCCGAGCGCGACAAGACCGGCCGCCAGGCCGGTCACGGTGATGCAGGACAGCAACGCACGAAGAGCAGGACGCGGTCGTCTCATTGACGCTCCCAAGGGGACGGCGGAGAGGGGGAGGGGTGTGGGGGCGAACAGACGACCATATTTGGACTAGACCAATTGTCTGTCAAGGTTCTTTACAGTTACCTGACCCTTCTGGGGCCTTCGTAGGATGCGGGCATGGCGGACGAGAACGAACGGGCAGTCCAAGCGGCCATTGCCGGAGAACTGCGGCTCCTCGACCCTGAGGTGCGCGCTTCTCCGTCCCTCGTCTCGGAGCTTCTGGATCCGGAGTTCACCGAGATCGGAGCCTCTGGTCGCCGGTGGGACGCGGAGTCGATCCTCACCGTGACCAGCGCGGGAACGGTGTCCGCCGATGCGCCGGTCAAGGTCAGCGAGCTGTCAGGGACCGTCCTGGCCCCGGGCATCGTGCACCTGACGTACTTCGCCGACAACCAGGGCCGCCGCGTGTGGCGAAGCTCCTTGTGGCGCCTGACAGACACGGGCTGGCGCATGTACTTCCACCAAGGCACCCTGGCCGCCTGAAGGAAGCCGCCGAGAGAGGTCCTCGTCATACGAGGGGACAGGGCAACCGCCGTGTCTCGTGCACGTCAGAACCTTGACCATTCTTCGCCCGGAACGCAGTCCCAGTTGTTCTCGGCCCACTCGCGGATGAGGAAGAGGGGCCGGGTGAGGACGATGTCGCCTGCTCGTTGAGCGCGCACGATGAGTCCGAGATCCCCCGAGCCCGGATCTGCCGCATGCGTGTAGATGAGGTCGAATTCGTCGGCCTCCGCGTGCTTGCACAACCAATCCTCGACCTCGGACGGCACGCGGGCGACGAGAGCTGTGCCGTCCAGCATGACCTGCGGGCCGGCAAGAGCATCGACGGCTACGCAGGCCAGGGTCTGCCCCATTGCGTAATAGACGGTCACCCTGGGCTTGGTGAACGGCGACTCGATGAGTTCGTAGCTGCCTGACGAACGCTGGGCAAGGCGACGGGCCGGGGCCTCGCTTCCGAGGGCTGCACTCACGTCGTCGGGAGTCATCCCGAAGCGAAGCGGTCCCACACCGACCTGCGGCACAAAGACCCACTGCGCACGCTCGCTGTCCTTCTCCACGTCCCAGACACCCACCGACGCCCCCGGAGCTCGTCAACCGCCACTCGGCCCTGGCTGGTTCAGGAGCCCGGTGGCAGCGTAGTCGGCATATCAGCGCTCGCGGCTGCGTTGTCAGTGCCCGCGACTATGGTCTGAAGCGCGCGGTCGGCTTCCGGGGGTTCCAGCTCCGTAGGGATGGCTGCATCCCCGGCCTGTCTGGGGGCGGCCCGGAGATTCGTCCGGGACCTATCCGACGGTCGGGCTTTGTCGATGGCCACGAGGCAACCTGCCAGCGCCGACCGCGCACCACCCTTCACACCTGCTTGTCATACCTTCTTGACGACGATGGTCTCCGGCAGGAGCTTCTCCAGGTCGTCCACCTCCGAGGTGAAGACGGTGACCTGCCCCTTCTGCTGGCGTGCGATGACGGCCAACAGGGCATCGATGGCGTACTTGTGGCCATGCAGCTCGGCGGCGGCCAGGAGGCGTCGGGCCTGGCGGGCCTCGTCCTTACCGATGTCGGCGACCTTGAGCCGGGAGAGCACCCAGTCCCAGCGCCGCTCGGTGGTTCTGCCGTCATGCGCCTCGATCAGGGCCATGGGAGACGTCACCACCTCGGCCTCGCCCCTGGCCGCGAGGTCGAGCCAGGCGATCATCCTCCGATCGCCGCGTACGGCCAGGGACAAGGCCTCGCAGTCGAGTACGAAGACGCGCAGCGGCCTTCGGTTGTGCTCAGTGGCGCGCTTCTTCACGCGGCCTCTCCGGGGTTGTGTCCTCCGGCGGCGCGGCGGCGCTCATGCTCCGCGTCGAGATCTTCCAGTTCCGCGGCTGCGTCCGCGCGCTCGTCCTCGGTGACCGGGCCGTGTTCCTCCTGCAGCCAGTCAACCAGCTCCAGCAGCCGGTCCCGGTCGCGCTTGAACCGCAGTGCTTCGGCCACATATGCCGAAAGTCCCCGCTCGGCCACCTCGCCACGGATCTCGTCCAGTAGGTCCTCGGGGATCGTCACTGTCACCTTCTTGGTCGCCATACAAGAAACCATACTCATGGTGCAAGGGCCCGTACCGACCCCACGCTGCCCGCCCGCACCCGGATGAGGCAGCAGTTCGCGAGTCCGCACCCGGGGCAGGTGATACACGGCCACGGGCCGCCGGTCAGGAGGCCGTACCCTCGCACGGAGGAGGGTGCGATGTCTGAGCAGGATGGTGTCATCGCAGTGTGGCGCGTCAGCTCCCACGGACTGTCGGTCGGCTACGCCCTGGCTCTCGCGCCTGCTGTCGCCGCCGTCGTGCGGTGGCTGGCCCTGGCGGTCCGTCCTGATGGGGAAAACCTGACTTCCGCGGGCGCGACGACGGCGATCGCACTGTTCTTCGGCCTGTTCTCGTGGTGGACCGTGCTTCGCGTGCGGCTGGAACTCACCGCGGACGGCATCCTCATGGTGAATCCCTGGGGGACGCAGCGCCTGCCCTGGTCCCAGGTCCGGGCCGTCACTCTCGGCGGGTGGGGCGCGGAGTTTCATACTCTCGACGGCTTCAAGTTCACGGCGGGTGCCCTCGGCAACTTCGGAGAGGGCTGCCGCCGGCAGGACGAGCGGTTCGCCGATCTTCAACGGCTGGTCGAATCCACGCAGCCCATGCCCACGCCGGATGAGGAGATTCCGTAGGAAGTTGAAGGGATGACAAACGGATGTCTTGACGTGGTCTCCACGGACCCGTTGGCTTCTTGCTCACCCGGTGGTCCGCTCCTCCACTGCCCGGAAGGCACCTGCACGTGATGGCTCACACCCCCCGCAGAACCGGCGTACGTCGTTTCGCCGTTGTCCCCGTGTTCGCCGCCGCCTCGGCGCTCCTGCTCTCCTCGTGCGGTGTCATCGACAGCGTCAGTGGGAGCAGCAGTTCCGCGAGTCCCGAGAAGGGCGACGACATCACGGTGGGGCTGTTGCTGCCCGACACGGCCACCGCGCGGTTCGAGAAGTTCGACCATCCCCTGATCAAGGAGCGGGTCGCCGCCCTCACCCATGGCAAGGGCAAGGTCCGCTACGCCAACGCCGGTGCCAGCGTGGGCAAGCAGAGCAGGCAGTTCGAGGACATGATCGACGCCAGGGTCGATGTCATCCTGGTGGATGCGGTGGACGCCAGGGCCATCGCGCCGGATGTGCAGAAGGCCAAGGACGCCGGGATACCCGTGATCGCGTACGACCGGCTCGCACAAGGGCCGATCGACGCGTACATCTCGCACGACAACGAGCTCGTCGGCCAGGTGCAGGGCCGTGCCATCACCGACGCGCTCGGCGAGAAGGCCGCCTCCAGCAAGGTCGTCATGATGAACGGCGATCCCGGCGATCCGAACACGGCCCTCGTCAAGGAGGGCGCGCTCAGCGAGCTGAAGGGCCGGGTGAACATCGTCAAGTCGTACGACACCGACAAGTGGTCGCCCTTGGTCGCCAAGGCGAACATGACCAAGGCCATCCAGTCCATCGGCCTCGGCAACATAGCAGCCGTCTACTCGGCCAACGACGGCATGGCGGGTGCCGCCATCGACGCGATGAAGGCGGCGGGCGTCACCAAGATGCCGCTGGTCACCGGGCAGGACGCCAACCTGGACGCGGTGCAGCGGATCGTCGCCGGTGAGCAGACGATGACCGTGTACAAGTCGTTCCTGCTGGAGGCGGCCAACGCCGCGGAGATGGCGGTGGACAAGGTGCAGGGCAAGAACCTCGAGTTCGACGCGCTGACCCAGGACTCGGTCGACAGCCCCACCCAGAAGGCGATCCCGGCGATGCTGGTCCCCGTGGTCGCCCTCACCAAGAACAACATCAAGTCCACGGTGATCAAGGACGGTGTCTACACCGTCAAGGACATCTGCACCGCGAAGTACGCGGCGGACTGTGCGGCCATCGGCCTGAAGTAGTCCGGCGTCACCGCCACACCGCCCGGGACGCGACCTCGCGTCCCGGGCGTCGGTGTCAGCGGCCGTTTCCCTTGGGGGCGCCGCCGGCACCCTTGGCCGGGGACCGGCGGCGCCCCTGCTGGGCCGGGCGGCCGCGCCGGGCCCGCGGGGCGGAACCCGCCGTACGCGCCGGGCGGCTCTCGGGAGCGGTCGGCGGAGTGAGGACCACGGGCACCCCCGACGGGGCCTGGGCCCCGGTGATACGGCTCAGTTCCGCCTCGCCGGAGCGGACCCGGGTGGTTCGCGGGGTGATGCCGGCGTCGGCCATCAGACGGGACACCTCGCGGCGCTGGTGGGGCAGGACCAGCGTGACGACGGTGCCGGACTCGCCCGCGCGTGCGGTACGGCCGCCCCGGTGCAGATAGTCCTTGTGGTCGCCGGGCGGGTCCACGTTGACGACGAGGTCGAGATTGTCGACGTGGATGCCGCGGGCCGCCACGTTCGTGGCCACCAGCACGCTGACCTGGCCGTCCTTGAACTGCGCGAGGGTACGGGTGCGCTGGTTCTGCGACTTTCCGCCGTGCAGCGCCGCCGCGCGCACCCCGACGGCCAGCAGCTTCTTGGCCAGCCTGTCCGCCGCGTGCTTGGTGTCCAGGAACATGATCACCCGTCCGTCGCGGGCGGCGATCTCGGTCGTGGTGGCGTGCTTGTCCTCGTCCTCGACGTGCAGCACGTGGTGGTCCATCGTGGTGACGGCGCCCGCGGACGGGTCCACGGAGTGGACGACCGGGTCGTGGAGATACGTCCGGACGAGCCGGTCCACGTTGCGGTCCAGCGTCGCCGAGAACAGCAGTCGCTGACCACCCGGGCGGACCTGGTCGAGCAGGGCGGTCACCTGCGGCATGAAGCCCATGTCGGCCATCTGGTCGGCCTCGTCCAACACCGTGATCGCAACCTGGTCCAGGCGGCAGTCGCCCCGGTCTATGAGGTCCTTGAGCCGGCCGGGTGTCGCCACGACGACCTCGGCCCCGGAGCGCAGGGCGCCCGCCTGCCGGCCGATCGACAGCCCGCCGACCACGGTGGCGAGCCGCAGCCGCAGCGCTTTGGCGTACGGCGTGAGTGCGTCGGTGACCTGCTGCGCCAGTTCCCTGGTGGGTACGAGGACGAGGGCCAGCGGCTGCCGGGGCTCCGCCCGCTGTCCCGCGGTCCTGGCCAGCACGGCGAGACCGAAGGCGAGCGTCTTGCCCGAGCCGGTGCGCCCGCGGCCCAGGACGTCGCGGCCTGCGAGGGAGTTGGGCAGCGTGGCGGCCTGGATCGGGAAGGGGGCCGTCACGCCCTCGGCGTCGAGCGTGGCCAACAGGCGCTCGGGCATGTCGAGTTCGGCGAAGCCCTCGACGGGCGGCAGCGCCGGGGTGACGGTCACGGGCAGTGCGAACTCGCCGCCGGACGCGGCGGGGCGGCCCCGGCCCGCCGTACGGGAACGGGTGGATCTCTTGTTCGTGTGCGTACGGGCTGTGCGGTTCATGCGGAAGCCTCCTCGATGCGGCACGTATCGAGGAATGCCTCCGAGCGGACGGACCGCATGAGGATTCGCAAGAAGTAGCCGAAGAAACCGAAGGAACGGATGACGAATTCGAAGTGAAGGGTGCGGTGAGGAATGGAGCGGAGAGCGGGGGAAACGCAACGAGCCGGGGCCCGCACCCAAAGAGTGCGGGCCCCAGCCACGTGGTACGTACGCGTCAGCGTCAGGCGGGAAGGATGTTCTCGGCCTGCGGGCCCTTCTGGCCCTGCGTGACGTCGAAGGTCACCTTCTGGCCCTCGTGAAGCTCACGGAAGCCCTGGGTGGCGATGTTCGAGTAGTGGGCGAAGACGTCGGCGCCGCCGCCGTCCTGCTCGATGAAGCCGAATCCCTTTTCCGAGTTGAACCACTTCACGGTGCCGGATGCCATACGGAATCTCCCTCAACAAAAAAGAGTGCTCGTCGACGGAAGGTCGAAGAGCACTCAAAAGCCTCTGGTAACCAAAACTGCCATTTGGCACCGTAGCACAGGTGGTGGCCCGATGCTGGGGTATAACTCGGCCATGATCTATCACGTCGTGTCCAGCGCCGAGTGGAACGCGAGTCCCGACCGGCCCTACGCCCCTGCCTCCCTGGTCGAGGACGGTTTCGTCCACTGCTCCCCCGACGAGCCGACCACGCTCAAGATCGTCAACGCGTTCTACGGCAGCGCTCCCCGGCCGCTGCTCGCGTTGCTGCTCGACGAGACACGGCTGAGCGCGAAGTGCGTGTGGGAGGCGGCGGATCCCGCGCCGCCGCCGGGGGTCGCGGAGGGCACCCTGTTCCCGCACGTGTTCGGGCCCCTCGACCGCGAGGCGGTGGAGCGCGTTCTGGTGGTCCGGTGGGACGAGGGGGGCCGGGCGACGGGACTTGCCGACGTACCACCCGACGTACGTCCCTGACCAGCACGTCCGCCCTCCCGTCCAGGTTGCTTTCAGGCTCGGACGGGGCTCGGGCAACTCGTGGACTGCAAGCGCCAAAACTCTGGCAAAGGGGCCTGTGGCGACGGCCCTTCGTCATGTCATCGTGCCTGCCATGACCACAGATCACCTCACCTCCGACCGGCCCGTGCAGCCCTCGCGGCCCGGGCAGCACACGGGTCGCGTACGGCATGCGGCGAGCAAGGTGCCGGAGGTGACCGTCTACTTCTGGATCATCAAGGTCCTGACCACCGGCATGGGCGAGACGGCCTCCGACTGGCTGGCGCACCTGCTCGGCCCGATCCCCGCGGTGGGCGTCGGCGGCCTCGCGTTCGTGGCCGCCCTGGTGGTGCAGTTCGCCGTTCGCCGGTACGTCGCCTGGATCTACTGGACGGCGATCGTGGTGGTCAGCGTGTTCGGCACGATGGCCGCCGATGTGCTGCACGTCGGCCTCGGGGTGCCGTATCTGATCTCGACGCCGTTCTTCATGGTGGCGCTGGCCGCCGTCTTCGGCCTCTGGTACCGCAGCGAGGGCACCCTCTCCATCCACAGCATCCACACCCGGCGCCGCGAGGCCTTCTACTGGGCGGCGGTCCTCGCCACCTTCGCCCTGGGCACCGCCGCGGGCGACCTCACCGCCACGATCGGCCTCGGCTACCTCGGTTCGGCCGTCGTGTACGCCGCCGCCATCGCCGTACCGGCCGTCGCCCACCGCTGGGGCGGCCTGAACGCGGTGGCCGCCTTCTGGACGGCGTACGTCATCACGCGTCCGCTCGGGGCCTCCGTCGCCGACTGGATGGCCGTGGGCCACAACCGGGGCGGGCTGGCCCTGGGGCTCGGCCCGGTCACCCTGTCCTGGACGGTCGCCATCCTCGGGTTCGTCGGCTACCTCGCGGTCTCGCGTACGGACGTCGGCGAGACCGCGGTCTGATTCCGGCCGACGCGTCCGTACGCGCGTCGAACCGGTCAGGCGGTGCGGCGGGCGAGCCCCCGTACCGCCAGCGCCCCGCACACCGCGGCCAGCGGCAGCTCCGCGGCGAACGCCATGGCCAGCGCCGAGAGTTGGTCCCCGCCCGGCGCCGCCGTGATCGTGTCGAACCAGGCGTCGACCACCAGCAGCGTCGCGGTGGCGGAGGCCGTGAGCGCGTGCAGGTGGTGGCCGCGGGCGGCCAGCAGCCCCGTGGCGATCAGGCCCGTCGCCTCCAGGGCGTCCAGGCCCACCCAGGCGGTGTTCCAGTGCGTGGCGACGGCGGTGCCGGGCAGGCCGTTCGCCAGCACGACCAGCCAGGGCAGCAGGGCGAGACCGCAGCCGACGAGGACGTGTTCCGTGCGGCAGCGGTGGTACCAGCGGCGCACCCGAGGTGCGTGCACGCGGCGGGTGACAACGCTCTCCTGACGGACCATCAGCATGCTCATCGGTTCGGTCTCCTCGCGTTTCCGGCTCTCCTCCACGACCTCCAGCCTTCGCCGTCAGGCGGTCACAGTCAGTAACGCAGCGGTCCGTTCCGGGGGTGGCACCAGTTGCACCCCCAGCCGGGCATCCGCACCATGGACCGCCCCTGACCTGGGCAGTAGCGTTTCGTCAATGCGCATAGTCACCCGCCTGCGGGGCCTCGTCCTGCGGCCGTTGCGAGGGGTCGGCCGCCCGGTCGCCTTCCTCGCCACGGGCCTGCTGATCCAGTTCGGCGTGCTGCTCGTCATGGCGCTGCCGTGGATCTTCTTCGTCCCGCAGTCCGCGGGGGTCGTCCTGCTCGCGGTGGTCGTGCCGCTCGCCGCCGTCGTGTTCGCGGGGCCGCTGCTGACCGAGGCGCAGCACGCCCGCTTCCGGGTCCGGCTCGGCGTGGACATCCCTTCGCCGTACGGGGGACGGCGGCCCCGGCAGCCCGCGTGGCTGCGGTCCCGGGCGGGACGGCGTCAGCTCCTGTACCACCTGCTGGACGGGCCGCTGCTGAGCCTCGCGGCGCTCCTCGTCCTGCTGACCTGGGCCGCCGCGCTCGCCGCCAGCTCGGTCTATCTGTGGATCTGGCTCGTACCGCTGGACTGGCGCCTCCAGCACCTCGGGTACTCGACCTGGGCGGCCTACCTCACGGCTGCCGGCATCGGCCTGCTCCACCTGGCGGCCTGGTTGTCCCACGCCCTCACCGGGCTGGACACCCGTCTCGCGTCCGTCCTGCTCGGGCCCAGCCGGGCCGAGCAACTGGCGCGCCGGGTCGAGGCGCTGACCGAGAGCCGGGCGGGTCTGGTGGACGTCGTCGACGCCGAACGGCGGCGCATCGAACGGGACCTGCACGACGGCGCCCAGCAGCGGCTGGTCTCCCTGGCCGTGAACCTCGGGATCGCGAAGGCCACCTTCGACGACCTGCCCGAGGACGTCCGCCGCGTGATCGACGAGGCGCACCGGGAGGCGAAGGAGGCGATCGAGGAACTGAGCAGTCTGGTACGGGGGTTGCATCCGGCCGTCCTGGAGGACCGCGGTCTCGACGCCGCGCTCTCCGGCCTCGCCGCCCGGGTGCCGGTGCCGGTCCGGGTCACGGTGGAGCTGACGTCGCGGCTGTCCCCGACGATCGAGTCCATCGCCTACTTCGTCGTCTCCGAGGCGCTCACGAACGTGGTGAAGCACGCGGAGGCGTCCGAAGCCGAGGTCACGGTGGTGCGCGCCGGGGCGACCCTGCTCGTCGTCGTCCGGGACGACGGTGTCGGCGGCGCCCGGCTCGGCGGCGGCACCGGTCTTTCGGGGCTGGCCAAGCGCGTCGCCTCCGTCGATGGCACGCTGTCGGTCGACAGCCCCGCCGGGGGGCCGACCGTCATCACCGTGGAGCTGCCGTGCGTGCCGTGATCGCCGAGGATTCCGTGCTGCTCCGGATCGGCGTGGTCAAGGTCCTGGAGATGGCCGGTTTCGAGGTGGTCGCCGAAGTGGGCGATGCCGAGGCGCTGTTGGCTGCGGTGGAGGAGCACCGGCCGGACATCGCGGTGGTGGACGTCCGCATGCCCCCCGGCTTCACGGACGAGGGCGTACGGGCCGCGCTGGTCGTCAAACGCCAGTGGCCGCAGACCGCCGTACTGCTGCTGTCCCAGTACGTCGAGGAGCGGTACGCCACCGATCTGCTCTCCGCCAACACCTCCGGCATCGGCTATCTGCTCAAGCAACGGGTCGCGGACGTCGAGGAGTTCGCGGCCACCCTGCGCCGGGTGGCCGCGGGTGGCACCGCCCTCGACCCGCAGGTGGTCTCTCAACTGCTGGTACGCCGCCACAGCGACCCGCTGGACCGTCTCACGCCCCGGGAGCGCGAGGTCCTGGAACTGATGGCGGGCGGCCGCTCCAACGCGGGGATCGCCGAGCAACTCGTGGTCAGCGAGAGCGCGGTGGCCAAGCACATCAACAGCATCTTCGCCAAGCTCGACCTGCCTAAGGCCGACGCGGACCACCGGCGGGTGCTTGCGGTGCTGCACTTTCTCGGGGTGGCCTGAGTGCCGGAGCAGACCGGCAACGCGAACGGCCCGGGTACGGAACCCGGGCCGTCCATGTGGTGCAAGCGGGGTCAGCCGCGGCTGCTCGCCCTGGCGAGGGCGGGGACGAACTTGAGGGCGTCCACGGTGCCGACGCCGGTCGCCATGTCGTAGCCGTTGACGGCCTTGTAGCCGGTCACGCCCTGGTAGCTGTTGTCGGTGCCGTCGTTGACGTCGACGATGCCGTTGGCCTTGGCGTTGTGGGCGTAGAGGCCGTACAGGGCCTGCTGGATGTTGCCCACCCGGTGGCCGGCCGCCTGGTCGGCGAGGGCGACGATGCCCGAGAAGAGCGGGGTGGCCTCGCTGGTGCCGCCGCTGACGTCCCAGCCCACGGCGGTCGGGTCGTAGCTGGAGTACACCCAGGCACCGCCGTTGACGGCCGCGGCCATCGAGATGTCCGGGGTGCCGCGGCGGGTGCCGACCTTGCTCTTCACGCCGTTCTGGAAGGACGGGCGGGTGAACACGTGGGACTGGCCGCCACCGCCGGAGCCGTAGTCGTTGTAGACGCTGTCCGGCTTGACGCGGGCGCCCGCGTCGTTCAGGTGCAGCTGGGTGCCGCCGATCGAGGTGACCAGCGGGTCGGAGGAGGGCCAGGAGTTGACGCGCTTCTTGTAGTACGTCTTCCCGTCCAGCTTCAGGTCGGTCGCGCCGCCGTCACCGGAGGCCGCCAGCACGGTCACCTTCTTGCGGTTGGCTTCCTGGAAGGCGTACCGCAGGTTCTTGATGCTGGAGAAGTTGCCGCTGTCGAAGCCGGGGAAGGTGTTCTCCGTGGCGCCGAAGCTCTGGCTGATGACATCGCCGACGCCGTGGTCGATCAGGTACTTCTCGGCGTCCATCATCTCCGGCAGACCGGTGGTGCCCTCGGTCTCGGAGACGGCCGTCTCCACCACGACGATCTTGGCGTCGGGCGCCACCGCGTGCGCCATCTCGACGTCGAGGGTGGTCTCGCCGGCCCAGCCGGTCATGTCGGAGTTATTGGGGTCGAAGGCGGGGACGTGCCCCCACTTGACCACCTTCACCTTGGTGCTGGGCAGCCCGAACTGGTGGCTGTAGACGTCGAGGTCGTGCTGGACGGTCGGGGAACCGTACGAGTCGACGATGACGATGGTGCGGCCCTTGCCGGTCACGCCCTTGCGGTACAGGGCGTTGAGGTCGTACGCCTTGCGGTACTGGAGCGGGGTGTAGCAGTTGATGTGCCACTTGGCCTGGCACTGCTCGCTGGTCAGCGGGCTGCTCACGCCGTGGACCAGGGTGTGCCCGGCGACGGCCGGTACCGCCAGGGTGTGCGGTACGGCGGCGGGCGCGGCGGTCCCCAGTGCGGTGACCGCGAGGGCGGCGACGGACGTGGCAGCCGCGACGCCCAGCCCGATACGGGCTATGTGCATGAATCCCCCTGGATTCGGAGTCTCACGAAGTGGATTCGCGAAGCGGGTTCGCGAACGGCTCGGTCTCGGTCTCACGGGGTGATTCCGAGATGGTCTTCGCGCATCCCATCGAACGAGTCATGCACAGTTCAAGGCCGTTGAATCGACGATGCCGAACCCTTTACCTCCCGATTGACCGTCAACTCTCCCGATTGACGGTCAGCTCTCCCGTTTGATCCACTCGTTGGTGCCCAGCGGGTAGTCGTAGCCCGGGCGGCCGACGTCGGCGCTGGTGCGGAACGGGGTGCCGGAGTTGTCGATGTGGACGGTGCCGCGGCGGCTGCCGCTGGACCAGTCCAGGGTGAGGTCCCACCGGACGTCGTGGGCCTTGGTGTGGGCGACGACGTAGAAGACCTCCGGGTCGGACTCGCTGACCTTGTACGGGAAGTCGCGCTGGCCGCCCTTGACGGTGACCGTGGGGCTGCCGTTGTCGAGGTCGACGTCGAACGACTTGGTGTCGACGCCACCGCCGCAGCCGACGCCCATCGAGTAGTCGTTCCAGGCGAGCGGCGCGCCCTTGCTGAGGATGCGGACGTGCAGCGCCTCCAGGACGACGGTCTGAGCGCCGGTGCCCTGCACCGTGAGGGCGACCTCCTGCTCGTCCGAGGACACCGCCCCGTACGCGGCGGCCCAGCGCGTGGCGGTCTCCTCGCTCGCCGGCGGGCCGACCTGCGCGGGTTCGCTGTCCACGAGGAAGTGCTGGCTGCAGGGGCTGTCGTAGACGTAGGGGCGGGTGCCGACGGTGAGCGGGACGGTGCCGGTGTCGCCGCCGCCGCTGGACCCGGCCGGCCCCTTGCCGGGCCCGGCCGTCCCGGACTCGGTGGCGGAGGCGGTGGCCGACGCGGACGGCTTGTGGCCCTTCGCGCTCGGGGACGAGGTGGCCGACGGCGTCCCGGTGTCCGCCGCGCCGCTGGTCGTGGCGCCCGCGCCGACCTCCTGCCGGTCCGCCGTGGTGTCCCCGCCGCCGAAGCCCGGATGCACGGTGAGCGCGACGACTCCCAGCACGGCGGCCGCGGCGGCGGACGCGATCAGGGCGGTACGGCGATGACGTGGACGGGCGGGTGGCGTGAGCGTGCGCGGGGTGTCGACGACCACCGGCTCATCGACGTCGTCGGTCCTGCCCTCGCTCTCGCCCGCCCGCTCGCGCTCGCGACCGTCGGGCTCGTGCGGTGCCGCCGGGCCGGGTTCCACCGCCCCGACGACTTCCGTCTGTTCCGCTCTGCGTCCCCGTGCCGCGTCCGCCAGGATCCAGCGCCGGTGCAGCTCCACCAGCTCCTGCGGCGTCGCCCGGCAGACCCTCGCCAGGCGCTCCACCGGCGCGTACTCGACCGGCACCGCGCTGCCGTTGCAGTAGCGGTGCAGCGTCGACGTACTCATGTGCAGCCGCTTGGCCAGCACCCCGTAACTCAGACCCGAGCGGTCCTTGAGCTCCCGCAACAGCCGCGCGAACGCCTCGGTCTCCGCGGCCTCGCTCGCCTCCGACACCGTTTCCCCACCCCTCCGTGTTCCCCCGTGTTCCCGTCGCGCGTTCCAGGAGCACTGCGTTCCCCCTGGCCAGAGCGCGTTTCGGCGTTCCGGTGTCCCCAACCGCCCGCCAGGCGTGGCAGTTGGGACGGATCGCCTCACAAGCTTCCGTCATCCAATCACCACCGCCACCGAACTCCGAAGGGGCTCAGTCACATGTTCAACTTCCGCACTTCCCACACCCGTTTCGTCGGCGCCGCCTCCGCCGTGGTCATCGCCGCGCTCTCCTTGACGGCGTGCGGTGACGGGACGGGCGCCAGGAGCGAGGGTGCCGCGACGAGCACCTCGACGGACTCTTCGTCGGACGTGGTCCTGGCCGGCTCCGTCGCCTCCATGCGCCCCACAGGTTCGGCGAGCGCGTCGAGGGCCTCGACGGTCTCCAAGAGCTCCTCCGGTGCCTCCGGTTCGGCCGCCGCCGGTTCCAAGCGGACCGTGCGCACCCACGCCCCGAGCAAGCCGGTCACCTGCGACGGGTCCAACACCCGTACGGTCGCGGCCCCGTTGACCCGGCCGGTGAACCACCTGCTGCTCACCGTGACCAACACCGGCGGCAGGACCTGCTACCTCTACGGCTACCCCGCGGTCCAGTTCACCGACGCCCAGGCGGTGCCCCCGGTCATCGAGGCGTCGAAGCCGCAGGCGGTCGTCACCCTCCAGCCCGGCGAGTCCGGTTACGCGTCGGTGAGCCTGTCCGCCGCCGACGGCAGCGGCACCGACGGCCGCACGGTGAAGTCCCTCGCCGTCCACTTCTTCGGCCGCTCCATGTCCGGGAGCGTCGGCGCCGCCGCCCACCCGTCGCTGCCCGCGAAGGGTGTCCACATCGACGACTCGCTGAAGGTCAGCTACTGGGAGCAGTCGATGGACGACGCCGTCGACTGGTGACGCCGTGACGGCAAAAGCACGCTGCGAGGCGTCAGCGCATGCCCGCCGCGTCGAGCAGGGTGGTCACCGTGGGCGTGACGAGCCCCGCCAGTGTGTCCGCCCCGATGCCCGCGCGGGCGCTGGCGCCGTCGAAGACCAGGCTGAGCTGCCGGGCCAGCAGGCCGGGATCGCTCGCCCCGCCCCGCTCGGCCTCGGTGCGGAAGAAGCCGGTCAGGTTCTCCTTGACCCGGTGGGCGACCCGGCTGGCGGGGTGGGCAGGCGCAGGGGATGGCCGGCGGTGAGTGCCGGTGGTGGGTGGTGGCGGCTGCCTGGTGTGTGATCCGCTGGTGTGGGCGAAGCGGCCGTGGGTGTTATTGAATGAGCTGTGCGGTCAGGAATCTCGGGGCCCTGTCGCCCGGGTTCTGATACGCCCCGGCGCTGTGCCGGGGGCCGGCGAGCGAGTTGAGAGAGTCGCATGGACTCCACCCCCTCCCCTTCGTCCGCGTCACCGTTCGACATGGTCAGCGGCGCCTTGGGGAGGTACATGCCGGGCGAGGGAGCGCCGACCGCCGGTTCCGCCGATCAGCAGGACGACAGCGCCGCCCGCCCACGGCCGGCTGCCGATGCGGCCCCCGGCCGCCCGGAGCAGATCCTCGGCGTGGTCAGCCTGGACCGGGAGCTGAGAATCACCCGCTGCAATCTGGGCGCCCCCGTCTTCGCGGGGGTCGCGGCCGTGGCCGGGAAACCCTTCGTCGACCTGCTGCCCCCCTGGGACGTACCGACGGTCACCCGGCGGCTGCGGCAGGTCCTGGAGACCGGTGAGCCGCACGTCGCCCGGGTCCAGCGGCTACGGCGCGGCGACGGGTCGGAGCTGGTGGTCTCGATGAGCATCCTGGCTGCCGCGGCGCCCCAGGAGGGCCTCACCGTCTCCCTGATCGCCATGGCCAGGCGGCTGCACCTGTACGCCGCCGAGACCGCGATCGGCACCTCGCTGGACATCGGCGAGACCGCGCAGTCGCTGGCGGAGTCCCTGCTGGCCTGGGGAGACGTGACCGCCATCGACCTCGACTTCGCCGTATGGACGGGCGAGGTGGTCACGGGGCGGCCGCAGGAGCGCATCCGGCTGCGGCGGGCGGCCCTGGTGCCGGACCGGGCCTGGCCCGACGGCTATCTGACCCCGGGCGACGACCTTCCCGGCGATGCGGGCCGCCTGCTGTCCCAGGCGGTCCGGCGTGACGACGCCGCCCAGGCCCTCGTCATACCCGACCGGGAAGCGATCGAGCGGGTGCTCGGCAGCCCACGGCTGGTCCGTGCCCTGGTGCCCGGTGACGAGGCGGCGGCCGTGGCGTGCATACCGCTGGTCCTGGACGGCGAGCCGCCCGTCGTCCTGGGGGTGGCGGAGGTCTGGCGGCGGGCGGACCGGCCCTTCGAGGACAGCGAGCTGTTCGACCTCCAGGAACTGGTGGCCAGGACCTCCCACCACGTCGACCTGGCCCGTCAGCACCAGCGCGAGCACACCCAGGTGCTGGCACTGCAGCGCCGGCTGCTGCCCCGCTCCGGCGGCGACACCATCGAGACGGCCAGCGTCTACCAGCCCGCCACCCCCGACAGCGCGGGCGTCGGCGGAGACTGGGTGAACAGCTTTCCGCTGCCGGACGGCCGTACCGCGCTGGTGGTCGGTGACGTCGTCGGGCACGGCCTGGGAGCCGCGGCGACCATGGGACAGCTGAGCATGGAGGCCCGCGCGCTGCTGTCCGCGGGGCTGGCGCCCGACGAGGTGCTGGAGCACCTGGACGACACCGTGTCACTGCTGGACGACGCGGAGTCCGGGCTCGCGGCCGGCTACAGCGCCCTTGGCTCCACCTGCTGCATCGCGGTGTACGACCCGGTCAGCCACCACGTGGCCCTGGCCAGCGCCGGCCATCTCCCGCCGATCCTGATGCCCCCGGGTGGACCGGCGGGCCCGGTCGCCGTGCGAACCCACCCCGGGCTGGGCGCCGAGTTCGCGCTGCGGGAGCCGTACGAGGTGCACACCTTCGCCGCACCCCCGGGCTCACTGCTCGCCCTGTACACCGACGGCCTGGTGGAGGACCCCGCCCTGTCGATCGACGAGGGCATCACCAGGCTGGCGGACGCCGTGTCCACGGTGCACCCCTGGGTCGCCCTGCAGCAGGCCACCCGGCGTGTGGTCTCGGCGCTGGCGCCCGCGCACCGGCGCGACGACGTGACCCTGCTGCTCGCGCGCATGATCGGCTACCGCAAGGGGGACACCGCGACCTGGCGGCTGCCCGCCCGGGTCGACGCCGCCGCCCGGGCCCGCACGCTGGTCTCCGCGCTGCTGGGACAGTGGCGCATCAGGGACGAGACCCAGGACCGGGTGCTGCTGGTCGTCGACGAGCTGGTCGCCAACGCGGTCCGCTTCGCCGGCGGACCCCTCACGGTACGGCTGATCAGGACCGGCCGCGGGCTGCTGTGCGAGGTGGGCGACACCGGCAACGGCCGGCCGCGCCTCAGCCGGGGCGGGCTCCTCGACGACGGCGGTCGCGGCCTGCACGTCGTGCACGGCCTCACCACCCGGTGGGGCGTGCGCTGGACGGACAACGGCAAGGTGGTCTGGGCGTCGGTCGAGAAGTGACGGAGCCGTCCCGGCTTACAGCCACTCGCCTTCCAGGGCGGTGGCCGTCAGACCCGGGGCCGCCGCATACAGGACGGCACGGCTGCCCGGTTCCTGCCCGGCGTCGTAGGCCCTGCGCATGATGTCGAACACGGCGGCGCCTCCGCGGTTGCCGCTGGTGTAGCTGTCCCGGCTGTACTCCAGCAGCCCCGACGGCCACCCCTCGGGCATCGTCTGCTCCATGTACTCCAGCACGCGCGTCCCGCCGGGGTGCGCGAGCAGCACGTCGGGGTGCCAGGAGTCGGGGTCGTCCTGGTAGCGCAGGCGCAGCCACTCCCACATCGCGGTGACCGTCTCCTGCACGGCGCGCGGTCCGCGCCGGTCCATCACGAAGTGGGTGCCGTCCTCACGGGTCTCCAGGCGGTGCAGGTCCTGGGTGCCGGGCAGGGTGTGGTTCCAGGAGGCGTCCAGCCGCAGCGCCGACTCGGCCCTGGGGCGGCCCGTGACCACCGCGGCGACCGCGGTGTCCGCGAACAGCAGCCGGACGATCAGGGACTCCAGGGTGTCGTCGCCGGGCTGGTACGTCGTGCTCAGCGCCTCCGCGATCACGACCAGGACCACCCGGTCGGGGTCCGCGGCCACGAGATCCGCCGCCAGCGCCAGGGAACGGGTCCCGGCGATGCAGGCCCACTGCGTGGCGGGCAGCAGCAGCACGTCGTCCCGGAGCGGGAGCTTGTTGGCCAGGGAGACGTCCAGCCCCGGCAGCGCCGGAGTGGTGGAGTGACTGGTGATCAGGCAGTCGACGTCTGTGGTGTCCAGGCCCGCGATCTGCAGGGCCCCGCGTGCCGCCCGCTCCCCGCAGGACTGCACGGCCGCCCAGGCCGGCGCGGTGCGCTCCTGGACGGTCTGCGGCGCGGGTATCGCCTCCAGGGCGGCGATCACACGGTCCACGTCCTGCTCGGTGAACCCGTCACCGGCCAGCGCCTGACGGGCCGGTCCGATGCCGGCAGCTGGCAGGCCGCCCCCGCTGCCGGGCGCGACGGCGGCCTCCAACGGCAGCATCCATCCGCGGGATTCGATGCCCGTACTGGCCGCGATGCCGTCGATGCGCGGCGCCCACGCCGCGTCCGGGTGGCGACCGCGCACCTCCGCCACGATCTGGCTGGTCTGCACGGTGTGTTCGCCGTGTATCACGGCAGGCGGGCACAGGTAAGCGGCCATGGTGGCACCTTTCTCCGGGGGAGGGGGCGAGGCGGAACGCCACGGGCGCCGTGTCATGGGCTATTTGGGGAAGTTATGTCCAAATAAATGGCGCTACGCTCCACTTCGGGCTCCTTGAGCCGCTTCGAGCATGGACGCCAAGTGGGCATTTACGCTGTGATCTGGACAACTCGGATGGCTATTGGTGTGCGTGAGACGGCGCACATATGGGGTGAGTTGACCCCTTGATGTACATCCGCCGCGTCAACAGCTCACCCTGTCCCCGGCCAGCTGCTCTTCGATCAGATCGGCGGCCCGGCGGGTGCCGCCCTCGGCGCGGACCTCGGACCACAGCCACGCCGAGCGCGCGGCGACCTGTGGATCGCCGATGAGTTCCATCAGGGCGGTACGCAGCGTCGCCGCCGTGACGTCCGCGGCGTCGACCCGGCGGGCGACGCCCAGTTCGACGAGCCGGTCGGCGTACAGGGACTGGCCGGGGCCGTTCGGTACCGCGATCATCGGCACACCGCTGCACAGTCCCTGACTGCTGCTGTCCATCCCGGTGTGCGTCACCCACACGTCCGCCTGCTCGAGCACGGTCAAGGGCGAGGCCCACGGCCGCACTTCGAAGTTACGGGGAATCCGCTCGCCCAGATCGTCGGCACTGCCCGTCTGCAGCACCACATGCCATCCCGGGAGATCCGTGAACGCGGCCGCACACTGGTGGTAGATCTCCCGTGCCGCGTGGTACGGCGAGCCGGCCAGCGACACCAGCAGCACCTTCTTCGCCTCGGCCGGCCGGGTCCAGCCGTCCTGCTCCCGCTCGGCGCCGAAGCACGGGCCGACGAACGTCACCGCCTCGGCGTCGACACGTTCCGCAAGGGGCTGCATGGCGCGCGGAATCATGGCCAGCACCCGCTTCGGGTGGCCGGTGAACTCCTCCACGTTCGTGGTCACCGCACCGCACCGGGCCAGCCAGTCCGCGAACCGCGCCCGGTAGGCGGGGCCTCCGGGCAGCTGCTCGTACGCCGCGACGATCTCCTCCTGGGCGCCCTCCCAGGCCACATGCCCCGCGGCCAGCTGGACGTGGCCGCGGCACTGCGCCTCGGCCAGCGCACGGCCCGCGTACGCGCCGACGTCGTAGAGATAGAGGTCGGCCGGCTCGTCGTCGTACACGCCGTGCAGCTGAGGCAGCACGCTCATCGCCTCGTCGAGGAAGCGGGAGGCGGAGGCGATGGGATCCTGCGGCCAGTCGTGAACGGCGGCCGCAAGAGTGGACGTGACGCCGATCGGCTCGGCGCCGGTGGCGGCGACCAGCCCGGCGAGGGGACCGGCGTTGGCATACGTCACGCGATGACCGCGCGCCACAAGCTCACGGATGATCTCCAGACTGGGCAGTACATGCCCGACCAGAGGCGTACCGACCATGGCGATATGAGCAGAACGGGGCATGTCCGGACTTCCTTGGATAGAGGGCTACGACACAGCAACGCCCGGAAGCCCGCTTGAGCAACGCGGTCCGCACCCCCAACCGCCCACATGCGCACCCCGCGACCGGCCGCGGGCCCGCGCACAGGGTGTGGACGTGCCTGCCTACTGGCGGCTACGGCGTTTCGAGGGGCGGCGCCGGTAAAGGCCGTTCAGGCTGAGGACGACCATCACGCCTGCCGTCAGCGGCCACCACCACGAGCGCCCGTGCTGGGCCATCTGTATGCCCATCCACAACAGGACGGCCGAGAGCAGCAGAGCGAGCAGCCCCATCGCGATGTCGAGCGGACCGCCGTCCCTGAACGGATTCTGCATCTTCGTGTTCCTCTGCTCTGCGGGCCCGTGATCGCGGTGGCGGCGAGTGTAGCCACCGCCCCGGGCACCCGTTCCGGCGGTCGCCGCATCCCATTCCCGCGTTCCAGGGTGGCCTTGTTCTCCCAGGTCAGGGTGCATTTCGGTGTTCCAGCGTCCCCAACACCCCGCTGGGCGTGGCGGTTGGGACGGATCGCCTCGCAAGCTTCGGTCATCCGATCAGCAGCACCACCCGAACTCCGAAGGGGCACAGCAACATGTCCGGTCTCCGTACCTCCCGCACCCGTCTCGCAGCCGCCGCCGCAACCGCCGTTCTCGCCGCGCTCTCCCTGACCGCCTGCAACGACGGAACGGGCGCCCACGACGAGGGCGCGGCGTCGACGGCCTCCACCAACCCTTCGTCCGGCGCCACTTCGTCGAGCACGCCCTCCAACTCCACCGGTACGACCGGCTCCACGGGTACGTCGGGCTCCACGGGGGCGACCGGTTCCTCCGGCGGTACATCCACCACCGGGTCCACCACCGGTTCGAAGTCCGCCGGCGGCACCTCCGCGTCGAAGGCGTCCAGCGCGCCGGTCACCTGCCAGGGCTCCAACACCAAGACGGTCGCGGCCCCGCTGAACCGCCCCGTGAACCACATGCTGCTCACGGTGACCAACACCGGCAGCAGGACCTGCTTCCTCTACGGCTACCCGGCCGTCCGGTTCACCGGCGCCCAGGCCGTGCCGCCGGTCATCACGGAGTCGCAGCCGCAGGCCGTCGTCACGCTCGAGCCGGGCCAGTCCGGGTACGCGGCCATCAGCCTGTCCGCCACCGACGGCAGCAGCGAGGGCGGTCACACCGCGAAGTCCCTGACGGTCTACTTCTCCCCTCGCTCCATGAGCGGGAGCGTGGGCGCCCCCGCCCACCCGCCGCTGCCCGCGAAGGGTGTCTACGTCGACGACTCGATCAAGGTCACCTACTGGCAGCAGGACATGAACGACGCCACCGACTGGTGACACCCGAGCGCCCGTTCCGCGAACCGCATCCCACCGACCCGGAAGGCAGGCACCCCACCATGCGCAGGATCACCCGCTTCGTCACCGCCTACTTCGGCGCGGCCTTCCAGGTCGTCGTCATGGGCAGCACGGGCCGCCTGGCCAAGGAGGCGGGGGTCCTCCGCCGCGGTCATGCGGTCTGAGCGGCGCGTGTCACTGCGCCGTTGGGCGCCGGCGCGGTACGGCGCCGACGAGCAGGCACCGGCGAGGGCGACCACACCGGCCGTGACCATGCCCGCGTGCAGGTTCAGCACGGACAGCGGCACCAGCGGCTCCGGGTGGCGCCGCTCCACCAGCAGGAACGCGGCCTGCAGCACCGGGCCGCCCACGAGGGCACGGGCCGCTGAAGCACTGGCGTGGCGCTCTTTCTCCACAGGGTGTGGACAGCAGCGTGCTGGCGCGTGGCGGTCAGGGGATGCCTCAGGCCGCGTGCCCGGCCCCGGCGACCGGGGTGACCGTGCCGTCGGCCAGGTGGAGAACGAGGTCGGCCTGGGCGGTCAGGCGCAGGTCATGGGTGATGAGAAGGGTGGTACGGCCCGCCGTCAGGCGTCGCAGCGGCGCCATGATGCGGGCCGCCGAGGCGTCGTCGAGGCCGGCCGTGGGCTCGTCCAGGATCAGCACGGGGGCGGTGCGCAGCATGGCCCGGGCCAGGGCGATCCTGCGGCGCTGGCCCCCGGAGAGATGGCTGCCGCGTTTGCCGACGGAAGTGTCGTAGCCGGCGGGCAGGGCGTCGATGAAGCCGTGCGCGTCGGCGGCCGTGGCGGCGGCGAGCACCTCCTCCTCGGTGGCGTCGGGGCGGCCGTAGACGATGTTCTCCTTGACGGTGCCGTCGAAGAGCATGCTGTCCTGGAGCAGCAGGGTGATGTGCCGGCGCACCTCGTCGACGGGGAACTGGGCGATGTCCCGGCCGTCCAGCAGGATGCGCCCCTGCGAGGGTTCGTACCCGCGCAGGAGCAGCTTGCCGAGGGTGGACTTGCCGGCGCCGCTCGGGCCCGTGACCGCGACCAGCGTGCCGGGGGCGATGTCCAGGCGGACGCGGTGCAGTACGGGGTGGCCGGCGCCGGGGTAGGCGAAGCCGACGTCGTCGAAGGTGAGGGCGCCGCGCACCGGTTCGGCGAGCGGCGCGATGCCAGGGCGTGGGGTGCTCTCGGCGACGGGGCCGGTGCGCAGCACCTCGACGAGACGCTCGCACGCGGCCGTCGCGGAGGAGGCACTGACCGCGAGTTCGCCGAGTTCCTGCAGCTTGGGCTGGAGGTAACCGAGGTAGGCGGCGAAGGAGAGCAGTCCGCCGACGCTGAGGTGGTGCTCGGAGATCTGCCAGGCCCCGGCGCCGATCACGGCCAGCACGCTCAGGGTCTCGATGAACTCACCCGCCGGCCCGTACACCGAGGACAGCCGGATCTGCCGCAGCCCGGCCCGCATCCACACCCGTCCCTCCCGGTGCAGCTTGCCCCGCTCGGCCTGCTGACGGCCGTACGCCTGCACGAGCGGCATGTTGGCCAGGCTCTCCTCCAGCAGGGAGGCCAGGCGTCCGTTGCTGTCGCGTTCGTCGCGGGTGGCGGAGCGCATCAGGGTGCCGAACACCCGGGCACCGGACCAGATGACAGGCGTCAAGGCGAAGGTGACCAGGGCCAGTTGCCAGCTGGTCCAGAAGGCGGCGACGCCGAAGACCACGGCTCCCACCGCGGTGGTGACGAGGTCGACGGGGGCGGAGGCCACCAGTGACTCGACGGCCTCGACGTCGCCGGTGAGCCGGGTGACCAGATCGCCGGTGCCGAAGCGGTCGAGGGCGTCGGGCGGCACCTGCTGCAGGTGCTGGAAGAGACGGTCGCGCAGGCCGAGCAGGAAGTGTTCGCTGGACCAGCCGGTGAGATAACCGCCCGCGGCCGAGGCCACCGCACCGGCCGCGGCGAGCCCCAGCCAGAGGGTGGCGGGCTGCCAGAAAGCGGCCAGGTCGCCCGGGGCGAGCACCTTGTCGGTGAGTACGCCGACGATGCCGATCGCGGCCGCGTCGCACGCGGCCGACACCACCAGAAGCACCACGGAGACCACTACGACCACGCGGTTGACGCTCACCAGCGGCCAGAAGATCCGGAACGCGGCCGGCGGGGAGAGACGGGCATGACGGGTGGGTGCGGATGCTCCGGGTGCGGCCATGGGCATGGCGATCGGGGCAGCTCGGCTCATGTGCGCAACACTCCCAGCACGTTGCTCGAACCGACGCCGCGCCGGGACCCGTAGCGCACCCGCTGGTGCGCACGGACCCCGGCACGGCGTTCTTGTCCGGTTGTGGTTTCGACGCCCTGCTACTTGGCGGCGTGCTTCTTGTGCTTGTGGTGATGCTTCTTCTTGTGGTGGTGCTTGGCCTTGCCGGCGCAGGCTTCCTTCTTCTTGGCCTTCTTGCCCAGCGTGATCTTCGCGAAGGACATGGTGGCCCTCCTTTCCGATGCCTTGGCTGTCTCGTCAACTGGCGCTGCTCGCCGCTGACTTGGACGGTGTGGCACCGGTGAATACGGGGGCGACGCGAAATCCCGCTCAAATTGAGAGGTGAAGAATGGATATCTTTCTCTTACTGAATCCATGTGCTGCGGGCGGCTGAGCCGTGTGACACGCAGCCGCTCATGGCCTCTGACGCCCGTTCAGGCGGAGCCGGAGTCGGCACGGCCCGCCGATTCGGCGGCGGCACGGCGGTACTCGGCGTTGATGCGCTGCGCTTCCTCGAGCTGGTCCTCGAGGATGACGATGCGGCACGCGGCCTCGATCGGAGTTCCCTTGTCGACGAGCTCCCGGGCGCGCGCGGCGATCCGCAGTTGGTAGCGGGAGTACCGGCGATGTCCTCCCTCCGAGCGGAGCGGAGTGATCAGACGAGCCTCACCGATGGCTCGTAGGAAGGCCGGGGTGGCGCCGAGCATCTCGGCTGCCCGGCCCATCGTGTACGCGGGGTAGTCGTCGTCGTCCAGACGATCATTCAAGGGGTTGTCCGATGTCATGTCACCTCGCTGTGCAACGCGTCGAGGGGCCCTGGTGCCGTACGGCACCAGGGCCCCGAAGGAAATTGAACACCATCTGTCGGCCCTACTGCTGTGCCGACTTTCTGTTTCCGCTACCGGCCCGGCAGAGGGGGGTGCGGGGGGATCGCAGCTGCTTGACCGGGGACCACCATCCATTCCGGGGTCTTGCGGTACCCGGGCCGAGTGCTTCTCGGGCCGGGCGATCCTGATGGCGTCTGCTCCTCCGTTCCTCTCTGAACCAACTGATGGAACCGGTACTGCTGTTGGCAGCTCCTTGATGTGCGAGCCGCCCAGTGCGGCTCTCAGTCCCGTCACCGTTCTGGGAACTCTCTGGCTTCGAGGCTCGAGAGCCGCACTGACCTGCGTACTTCGTCTTCAGTCACCCGCCAGTTCGTGTCTGGCGGATCTCGTTGACCGTGTCTACGAGAAGAAGCGTACCCACGTCAGGAACGAAAATCTACTCCAGCGAGAGAAGATTTCACTCTTCTGGTGGAGGAGGAACCCTGCGATGGCCGGCCCTGACCGGTCGGACTCACCGGTGGGCGGAAGCCGCCTGCCGGTCGCGCGCGCAACCACTTCGGCCCCGCGGGGGGTTTCGGGTACCGGTGGGCGCATAAGCTTTGCTGTCATGTCGAACCCTGATGAGCTGCTCGTCGCCATCTCCGCCGCGGTGGAGTCCGAGCGAAGCAATCAGATGTCGCTGACCGTGGTCGTCGGCGGCGCCGTCATCACCGGCCGGCTGGCTCCCGAGGCCGTGTGGAGGGAGCGGGTGGCGGAGGTCCTGAAGGACTCGGACCGTCTCGGCCCGTTCTCGGACGTCTTCGCCCGCCCGCCGGGAGGCGACCGGTCCGGTCGTGGCGAGGCGCCCACGCATCTGCACTTCCATCTCGCCCGGATCCTGCAGGGCAGCCTCGGGATCCCGGAGACGGGTGGCATGTACCGAGTCGCGATCAAGGACGTCAGTGCCTGGACCGTAGGAGATCTCGTCCACTTCGACCGGTGAGACGCCGTCTCCGGCCGGTGCAGCCTTTCGGTTTCCGTGACCGGTGGGCGGAACCTTCCTCGATGCGAGCAGGCACTGCGGAATTTCCGCAGCAGGATGAGCGGCGCGGGGAATCGTGAGAACAGGACGAAAAATACCCGGGGCGAATCACCCGGGTAGGAAGCGAGCTGGGGCCCGCACCCGAAGGTGCGGACCCCAGCTGAGAAGTGTGCGCCGGTGCGCGTGCGTCAGGCGGGAACGATGTTCTCGGCCGTCGGGCCCTTCTGGCCCTGCGCGATGTCGAACGACACCTTCTGGCCTTCCAGCAGCTCGCGGAAGCCCTGGGTGGCGATGTTCGAGTAGTGGGCGAAGACGTCGGCGCCGCCGCCGTCCTGCTCGATGAAGCCGAAGCCCTTTTCCGCGTTGAACCACTTCACGGTGCCAGTAGCCATGTTGTTTCTCCTTCGGAGGCGGTGTACGGGAATACGCTCGGTGCGTATTCCGTGTCGCCGTGATGATCAGCCGTCGGAAAAACCTTCTGGCAATCCCACCTGCAACTGACTTCGACAGTAGCACGGTGCGATCGGCCTTGCGTGGTTGACAATTCCGCTTCGCCGGGCGGTCGAGGAATACTCGCCGCACCCCGCACCTATTTCTCATTTCACGGGAACAGATATTGCTCTCCGTGGGCGCGGCTTTCGCGCCGTACCGGGCCTCAGTCGGCCAGCCGGTTGACGGCGGCGGCGGCGATGCCCGCCAGGTAGCCGGGGTCGTCGCTGGGCTGACCGGTGAGTTCGACGATGCCGAACCTGTGGCCGCTGCGGATCACGGCAACGCCGCCGGTGGCCTTGCCGTCGCCGTTGAAGGCCGGATACCACCTGCCCTCACCGGCCTTGACGGTGAACGCGTGCCCCTTGCCGTAGGACCAGTGACCACGAGGCTCGTCCTGGCAGCCGCGCACCAGCTTGTCGAGCTGCTTCTCGTACGAGGCCGCCGAGGTGGCGGTGGAACCGTCCGCGGCGGATTCGGTCAGCGAGGTGCCCCTGGTGTCGAAGGTCCAGGTCACGTCGGCATAGGCGGTGGCCTTCCCCTTGGTCAGCTCTCGCATCGTCTCCTCGCCTGAGCATGCCGACAGAGCCTGCTTCCCGGTCAGGTCCACCGTCGCGCGGACCGGGACCAGGCCCTGCTGGAAGAAGTCGTCACTCTGCATCAGGGCGGCGGAGCCGAGGCCGGGTCCGGCAGCGGCGGTCGCCGTACGGCTCGCAGCACTCGTGTCCGCTCCGACGGCGGGAAGCGCGCCGATGCCGACCGCTATCAGGGCGGCACCGACCGAGGCGGCTACTCCCGTGGTGCGACCGCGACGCGTGAACTTCCTGCGGGCTGCCTGGTTGTCGAACATCTCATCTCCTGTCTGGTGACGACGCGGCTGGCGTCGTCGTACGTCTGGGAGATGCCGGAGGTGCCGGAGATGTTGGACGGCGATCTGCCCCGATCGATGTGATCCACGTCACGTCTATCGAGGGGCAGGGCGGTCTCAGAGCCGTGTCACGGCCGCACGGACGATCCGCGTCATCGCAGCCGAGCCCAGGCAGGCATCGACCTCCAGGACCCCGTAGTGAGAGCCGTTGCGGAGTACGGCGACGCCTCCACAGGGCTCCTTGCCTCGTGGAGCGGTCCCCGTGGTGTTCAGCTCGCCGCTGTAGACACCCATCCAACTCGCGGTGATGTCCGCGGCGACGTCAACCCTGTGCGCCGGCCCGTAGACCCAGTGCGTGGCCGGTTCGCTCTGGCACGGCACCTCCTCCAACAGCAGGCGTTCGGCGTAGTTCTGGGCCAGTGCCCGGCTTCCGGCGTCGTCGGCGACTTCGCGCGCGACCTGATCGCCGATGTTCGCCGCCTGGGTGGGGTCGCCGCCGCCCGCGGTCTTCTTGCTCGTCACCAGCCCGCGGAAGTGTGCGCCGTACGCTCCCAGGGTCTCGCCGAGGGTCTTCTCGCCGGTGCAGGTGGCGTTGGCGTAGTTGCCGTCTCCGACGCGGTCCCGCACGTAGATCTGCCGGGAGACACCGACTTCCCTGAACTCGGCCGCGGTCAGCAAGTGCTGCTTCGTCATGGGCCCGCTCGCGGGCCGCGGAGCCGGAGAGCCGCTGCCCGGCGAGGACGCCGCGGCGCCCGGCCTCGTCTTCGACGTGCCCTCGGCAGAGGGCGCGGGCAGGGCGAACCGGCCGGTCAACAGGCCGAGTCCGACGGCAGCCGCCAGGATGACGACGACCGTCCGAGGCCGCAGGGGAGCAGGTGAGGGCGGGAAGCCGGGGCGTCTCAGAAGCCACCGCCGAGGCGGTCCCGCATGAAGCGGCGAGCCTGATGGATACGGTCCTTGACCGTGCCCAGAGGGGCACCGGTGATCTCGGCGATCTGAAGATAGGTCAGGTCGCCGAGATCGCGGAGCACGAAGGACTCCACCAGGGCCGGGTGCCGCTCCTCCAGTGCGGCCAGCGACTCCATCAGGTCCAGGCGGGTCCCCGCGATGACGCTCGTCGTCCGAGGGTCGACGCCGTCGGGAACGACCGCGTGACTGTCCTCCGCGCGCCGGCGCATCGAGCGATACGTGGCCCTGGCGGCGTTCGAGGCGATCACGGTCACCCAGCCGAGGAACGAGCCCCGCCCGCTGTACTCGTGCAGATGCGTGCTGATGGAGAACAGGGCGTCCTGCGCGGCCTCTTCGGCGTCGGCGTGGTGCGGAAGGAACCGGGAGCAGCGGCGCAGGACGGTGGGCCGAAGCCTGACGAGGAGGCGGTCCAGGGACGCCCGGTCACCTGCCTGGGCAGACGCCACGAGATGCGTCAGCTCATCCTCCGCGAGCACGCTGCTGTCCCCCCGCTATCGTCCGACCCAGGCCCCCACCGGGTCGCAGGGAAGTTCCCGACCACGGCCGACCACGGTCGGCTGTCTCCGCCTCGCCCCATCGCCCCGGAAAAATGTTGCCACATGCAGAAGCTAGGTCGTTATCTCCTCGAGGACAGGCTGGGAGCCGGTTCGTTCGCCACCGTCTGGAAGGCATACGACCCCGAGCTCGACACCGACGTCGCGGTCAAGGTGCTGGCCGACAACTGGGCGTCGAACGCCGATGTACGACAGCGCTTCCTGGCGGAGGCGAGGCTGCTCCGCAGGATCTCCAGCCCCCGTGTCGTGCGCGTTCACGACGTCGGCGTCCAGGACGACCGGCCGTACTTCGTCATGGACCACGTCCGGGGCGGCACGCTGGCCGAGCAGACCGGGAACTGCGGGCCGGCGGAGGCGCTGCGGCTCGCGGCCGAGGCCGGGTACGCGGTCCAGGTGCTCCATGACGCGGGCGTCATCCACCGCGACATCAAGCCCTCGAACCTGCTGCTCGACACCGCCCGTACGCCTGCCGCCGTACTCGTCGCGGACCTCGGCAGCGCGAAGCAGCTGGCCGACGCGTCGGGGCTGACAGTGACCACCGGCACTCCCGCGTACATGGCGCCCGAACAGGCCTTCCAGACCGGCGGGTTCGACGGTCGAGCCGATGTGTACGCCCTCGGTGTCGTCGCGTTCGAGCTGCTGACCGGACGCAAGCCGTTCGGGTCGGGCGGCCGCACGGTCCCGGTGACGCGCCAGGCGTCGGCGTCGTCGTTGCCGACGCTTCCCATGGAGCTGGGGGTTCCCGACGGCATCGAAACCCTCCTCCAGGCCGCGCTGTCCATAGACCCCGACGAACGCCCGCAGACCGCACAGGCGTTCGCGGATGCGCTGCTGTCACGGGAGGAAGAGGAGTGGCCGCCGGTCGGGCCTTCGGGCCCGACCCGCCTGATGGTCTGGCTTGCGGCGGTCATCGTGTTCCTGACGACGACGGTGCTGACCTGGTTGCTCCGCTGAACCCACGGGCACGGCGTGGGGGCTCACCGGGTGCCGGCGGCAGGGTGGGCGTCCTCGTCCGGGAAGAGAGTTGCGGCCACGTGCCGGGTGTCGGCGTATTCGATGACCGAGGCGATCCTGCCCTCGCGGACCGTGTAGATGCCGAGGCAACGGTTGTCGTAGGCGTCGCCGCGTACGGTCGTGGCCCTGGCGGTCCATTCGGCCACCACGCGGTCGCCCTCGGCGATGGTGCTGACCAGCTCGATTTCCAGGGTGCCGGGGACGAAGGCAGGTCCCATGCCGCCGAGGAACTCGTTGATGATCGCGTCGCGTCCGTGCCACACCTTGGAGACGGGCAGGTCGCCCGGATAGTGCCAGGTCGCGTCCGCATGGAAGCTGTCGTGGATGACATCGCCGTCGCCGTCGCGGACGGCCTCGACATAGCGGATGACGACGGCCCTGGGGTCGGTGGTGTTCATGATTCTGCTCCTTCGGCCGGTCTTGGCGCCGGTCGTTTCAGGGAGATTTAGTACAAAGAGTGAAATTCAGGACAGGGTGGCGAGGTTCAAGGCAGCGTGAGGACGGCCTTGCCGCGGATCCGGCGGTCGCGCAGGTCGGCGAGGACGGTCGCGGTGTCGGCCCAGTCGGTGACCCGGCCGATCTCCGGGTGCAGTCGGCCTTCGGCGGTCAGCCGGACGAGGGTCGCCAGATCTTCGTCGAGACGGCTGTCCGCGTCGAGGTAGTGGAAATGACGGAGGGAAGCCGATTCGGGCCCGCTGAAGAAGTCGAAGAAGTCGAGCGTCGCCGGCCTGCGGCCGGCCTGCCCGAACCAGATCGCCGTGCCGCGCCTGGCGAGCCGCGCGAGCGCGAGGGAGAGGGCCGGCCCGCCGGTCGACTCCAGCACGATGTCGTAAGGGCCCTGAGCATCGGTGACGTGGTGCACGACATCGGTGGCGCCGAGTTCCGCGAGCCGCGCGCCGCGCTCGGCGTTCCTGGTCACGGCCGTGACCTGGGCCCCGGCGGCGGTCGCGAGCTCGGTGACGAAGTGGCCCACACCCCCGGAAGCGCCGGTCAGCAGGATCCGCCGGCCCAGCACGGGTCCGGCGGCGCGCAGCAGCCGCAGCGCGGTGAGCCCGGCGAGCGGCAGCGCCGCGCCCTGGACCGCGGAGACGCTGTCCGGCAGCTCGGCGAGCGCGTCGGTCGGCACGGCCACGTACTCCGCCCAGCCGCCTTCCATGGGGTGACCGACGACCCGGGTGACCCCGGACGGTCCGCTGCCGTCGGCGGCCGACTGCACCACCAGCCCCGCGATGTCCTTGCCCGGCCGGTCGCCGGAGGCGGGCTTCTCCAGCTTGAACGTCTCGCCCCGGTTGACGGAGAAGGCCTCGACCTTCACCAGCACTTCGTCGGGGCGAGGGGTCGGCTCCGCGACATCGGCGAGCACGACCGGCTCGGCGGGATCTCCGGTCGGTACGAAGGCTTTCATCGTGATCATCCCCTGGGTGGCGGTGTCTTCGGGGACCATCCGACCGGGCGGAGCGGTGACTCGGCCAACAACGAATCCGCCTGGTCGACAACGCCCGGTTGTCGCATAAGGTCAACGGCATGGACCTCGATCTCGCGCTGGTCCGCGCTTTTGCCGCGACAGCCCGGACCCTGCACTTCGGGCGGGCCGCCGAAGAACTGGGAACCAGCCAACAGGCGCTGTCCAAGCGCATAGCGCGGCTGGAGAAGCTGCTGTCCGTGCAACTGTTCCAGCGCCAGGGCGGGGTCCGGCTGAGCGAGGCGGGGGAGCGGTTTCTGCCGGCCGCACTCGAGGTGCTCGCTGCGGGCGATCGCGCCGTCGCGACGGTGACAGGTGCCGGACCGGTCGTACGGATCGACACCTGGGGGCATCTGTACGCGCCGATGCGCACGGTCGCCGACGCGATACAGGCACTCGGCCCGGTGCGGTGGGAGCCGAGTCCTGGTCGGGACTGGCCGTCGGTGGCGGAGGCGTTGCTGCGCGGCGACACCGATCTCGGATTCGGCCGGGTGCACCCGCTCCCTGACGGCCGGGACGCGAGCCTCACCCAGCGGCTGGTACGGCTGGAGCCCGTCGACGCGGTCGTCGGCCCGTCCCACCCACTGGCCGCCGCCGAGGTACTGCGCCCCGCGGACCTGTGCGACAGCGTGCTCTGGTCCCCGGCGGAACTGACCCGCCTCGACTTCCTGCGCCGCTTCGCCGACGAGTTCCTGATACGGCGCCGGCACGACGGCCCCAATCTGGGCCTGGACCATCTTGTGCGGCACATCCGTGCCGAGCCCGACGCCTTCACCCTCTTCCCCGCCGACGCGCCGTTGCCGGACCACGCGGGCCTGCGCTGTATCCCCCTCGTCGACCCGACACCGCTGTACGCGTGGTCGCTGGCCTGGCGCGAATCCTCCCGCCACCTCGGACTCGACACCCTGCTACGAGGCTTCACCGAGGCCGGCCGTACTCGGCGCTGGCTGGACTACACACCGCAGCGTGACTGGCTCCCCGACGTCGACCACCCGAAACTCACGGCTCCCGCGCCACCGCTCGCCGCCGCGGACGTACCGAGGCCCACTGCAACGGCGGCAGCAACCAGCGGTGGCGCCTCGGCTGACGCCACCGCCCAGGAGTGAGAGGGCTTCTCGGAACCGCACTCGCGCGGTGTCGGCGCCGCGCTTACTCAGTCGCCCTCGCCGATGGCGGGCCCCCGGGGACGGCCGACCGCACCTGGCGGCGGCCACCGATTCCGCGCGCGGACGGTTCGGCGGTGGCCGGCTGACGCCATGGCCAGGTACGCGATCATGGGAGCGATCGACGTGGGGAAGGAAGCATGACCGAGAGCCGTGCCAGGACGACCAAGAGGGCGGCCGGAGCCGGCTGCCGCGAGGCACCCTGAGCCAGGAGCTGATCGTCCAGGCGGCGTTCCGGGTCGCGGACTCCTCCGGTATGGAGAAGCTGACGTTCCAGGCCCTCGGCCGTGAGCTGTCCGCCCATCCGACGGCGATCTACCGGCACTTCCGCAACTAGGACGAACTGCTCCTTGCCCTCATCGACGCCCTGCACGAGGAGGCCCTGGCCAGCACCCCGCCGCCCACGGACGACTGGGCCCACGCCCTCATGCAGATCGCGATCCACACCCACGAGGCGTTCCTCCGCCATCCCCGGGTCGGGGCCCTGGCCGCCGCGCGCACCGCCCAGCGGGAGAACGAGTTCCGGTCCGTGGAGCGCAAACTGGACTGCATGCGCAGGGCCGGCCTCGACGACGCCGAAGCCGCCCGTTACTACCGGGTCTTCGCCGACCTGGTGCTGGCCTACAGCGCCATGGACGCGAGCCTGGCCGCGCTGCCCCCTCCCATGCTGATGAGCGTGTCCGAGGAAGCCGCCAGATCCCGGTGGGGCACGTCCCTGCCGTACCCCCGTCTTCGCCGTCCTCACCCACCTCGCTGCATGGCGGCGGCGGCCGGGGACGGCGAGGTTGCGGTGTTCGTCCGCGGCCCCAAGCATGGGGTCAGGGAACAGCGACAGCGCCCCTCAGAAGGCACCTCCCAGGAGGACATGAGAGCCATGACGTTTCCTGCGCCCCGGTCCGCGTTCCGTCGCGGGACAAGGCGCACTCGGAAGGCATGCGTGCGACCGGCATGACCGACGACGACCGGCCGCTGCGCTGTCTGGTCACCGGCGCCACCGGCTACCTGGGGGGAAGGCTGGTGCCGGAGTTGCTGGCCGCCGGGCATTTTGTGCGCTGCCTGGCCCGGTCGCCCGGCAAGCTGCGGGATCATCCGTGGGCCGGGCGGGCAGAGGCCGTGCGCGGGGACGTGACGGACGAGGGCGCCGTGCGCGCGGCCATGGAGGGCATGGACGTCGCGTACTACCTGGTGCACGCGCTGGGCACCGGTCGGGACTTCGAGGAGACCGACCGGCGCGCCGCCCGGATCTTCGGTGAGCAGGCGCGTTCCGCCGGAATCCGCCGGATCGTCTACCTCGGCGGACTCAGCCCTTCCGGAGTACCCGAACACGCACTGTCACCCCATCTGCGGTCCCGCACCGAAGTGGGCCGCATCCTCCTGGCCTCGGGCGTGCCGACCGCCGTACTACGGGCGGCCGTGATCATCGGCTCGGGTTCGGCCTCGTTCGAGATGCTGCGGTACCTGACCGAGCGGCTGCCCGTGATGGTGACCCCGAGCTGGGTGCGCACCCGCATCCAGCCCATCGCCGTCCGCGACGTACTGCGCCTCCTCGTGGGGTGTGCGACGCTGCCGTACGACGTGAACCGCGCCTTCGACATCGGCGGACCGGACATCGTCACGTACGAGGAGATGATGCGGCGGTACGCCGTCGTCGCCGGGTTGCCGAAACGGGTCATCGTCCCGGTTCCGCCGCTCACCCCCCGGCTGTCCAGCCTCTGGGTCGGTCTGGTCACCCCGGTGCCGGGCGCTCTCGCGCGCCCGCTGGTCGAGTCGCTCAGGCACGAGGTGGTCTGCGCCGAGCGGGACATCGTCCGTTACGTGCCGGACCCACCCGAGGGGCCGGTCGGTCTGGACCGGGCGATCCGGCTGGCTCTGCGGCGTGTGCAGGACGCGGACGTCGCCACCAGGTGGTCCTCGGCCTCGTCTCCGCGCGCCCCCAGCGACCCGCTGCCCACCGACCCCGACTGGGCGGGCGGGAGCCTCTACACGGATCACCGCGAGCGTACGGTCGCGGCGTCGCCGCAGGCCCTGTGGCGGGTGGTGGAGGCGATCGGCGGCGAGAACGGCTGGTACTCCTCGCCGCTGGCCTGGTCCCTGCGGGGCTGGGTGGACACCCTGGTGGGCGGTGTCGGCCTGCGTCGGGGCCGCCGGGACGCGACCAGGCTGCGGGTCGGCGACAGCCTGGACTTCTGGCGAGTGGAGGAGATCGAGCCGGGCCGGCTGCTCCGGTTGCGCGCGGAGATGCGGCTGCCGGGCCTGGCCTGGCTGGAGATGGCCGTCGACCGGGATCCACAGGGGCGCACGGTGTACCGGCAGCGGGCCCTGTTCCATCCGCACGGCCTGGCCGGGCACGCCTACTGGTGGGGCGTGGCCCCCTTCCACGCCGCGGTCTTCGGCGGCATGGTCCGCAACATTGCCGCCGCGGCCGAATCGACCGCCCCCGAACCGGCCCGTACTCACTGAGGGGGCTCGAGGAACCATGCGCGTCTCGGTCGCCCTGTTCACCGCCGACCTGCGGGTGCACGACAACCCGGTCCTCCAGGCCGCTGTGAAGGACGCGGAACATGTGGTCCCGCTCTTCGTCGTCGACAGCGGCATCCGCCGCACCGGCTTCACCGGACCCAACCGTGCGGCGTTCCTCGCCGACAGCCTGGCCGATCTCGACATGGCCCTGCGGGCCCGGGGCGGCCGGCTGGTGGTGCGCGTCGGCGACGTGATCGAGGAGACCTTCCGGGTGGCGGCTGAGACCGGGGCAGCCGTGGTGCACATCGCGGGCGGGGTGAGCCGCTACGCGGCACGGCGCGAGGACCGGCTGCGCACGGAGCTGGCCGGCGGCCGACGCGAACCACGCGTCCACGACGCCTCGTTGACGGTCGTACCGCCGGGAGCGCTGACGCCGGCGGGCAAGGACCACTTCGCCGTCTTCACCCCCTACTTCCGCCGATGGGAGAACCTCTTCGTGCGCGGCGTCCTGCCGGCACCGGACGCCGTACGGCTACCGGACGTGGGCTCGGCCGGCCTTCCTCGCGCGAAGTCCCTCGCGTCGGGTTCCACCTCGCCGGGCCTGCCCGTCGGCGGGGAATCCGAGGCCCGCC
Organism: Streptomyces sp. NPDC049541; assembly: GCF_044465725.1. Classification (NCBI taxonomy): domain Bacteria; kingdom Bacillati; phylum Actinomycetota; class Actinomycetes; order Kitasatosporales; family Streptomycetaceae; genus Streptomyces; species Streptomyces sp. NPDC049541. The sequence continues at coordinate 412,581 of NZ_JBITLY010000003.1, forward strand.
GCAGGCTGCGGTCATGGCTGGCAGGCCCGCTTTCCGCATACGGCGAGCGGCATGACGACCTGGCCGCCGACGCGACTTCCCGGCTCTCTCCCTCTCTGCACGTCGGCTGCCTCTCACCCACCGAACTGTTGCACCGGGCCCGCGCCCGGGACGATCCCGGTGCGCGTGCCTTCGTCCGCCAGCTCGCCTGGCGGGACTTCCACCACCAGGTCCTGGCGGCCCGCCCCGACGCTGCCGACCACGACTACCGGCCCCGGCGTGATCGTTGGCGCCGCGCCACGAAGGAGTTCGAAGCCTGGCAGGACGGCCGCACGGGCTACCCCCTCGTCGACGCCGCCCTGCGACAGCTTCGCCACGAGGGCTGGATGCCGGGCCGTGCCCGCCTGCTCGCGGCAAGCTTTCTCACCAAGACGCTGTACCTGGACTGGCGGACGGGAGCGCGCCACTTCCTGGACCTCCTTGTCGACGGCGATGTGGCGAACAACCAGCTCAACTGGCAATGGGTCGCCGGGACCGGCACGGACACCCGCCCGAACCGGCTCCTCAGCCCGCTCGTCCAGGCACGCCGGTACGACCCCCGCGGGGAGTACGTGCGCCGCTGGCTCCCCGGGCTCAGCCACCTCGACGCCACTGCGGTCCACCGCGTCGTTCACCTCGACCCAGCCACCCGGGCGGGCCTGGACTACCCGGCCCCGATCGTGGACCTCGCCGCAGCCGCCACCCGATTCAGGGAGCGGCGGAGAGCCGACTGACCGGAAAACACGCTATGGGCACGCCGGCGGCTCGGAGGTGCGGGCAGTGCTTCTCAGGGGCTGCTGGGAAGCCGGCTTCCGGAGACGAGCCCAGGTCGGAAAGGTGCTGTGCTTGCCGAGCCTCGTTCACCCATCACAGCTTGACCTGCGCCGCAGGCGGAGTGGTGAAGGCGACGCGCGGTCCGCCAACCACGGTGGGCCGCAGGCCGTTGGGCCTGCGGCCCCGCTCAGGAGGCCGGGATCTCAGGAGGGGTCGCCGTACTGGAGACCGCGTCCGTTGGTGCCGACGTACACCCGGCCGTAGGTGTCGGGGTCACCGGTGATGATGCGCTGGCCGGCGAAGTTGCCCCACTGGTGCGCGTCGTCGTTGATCCTGAGCCAGTTCGCCCCCTTGTCGGTGGAGCGGAAGACGCCGGCGACGCCCTTGACGGTGCCGATCAGGTACAGCGCTTGGTACGAGGTGCCCGGTGCGGCCTTGCCGAAGCCGACGGCGGAGGCGGACTCCACCGAGGACAGTTTGGTGAAGCTGCGGCCGCCGTCGGTGGAGTGCAGCAGACCCGTGCCGTCGCCGGCGAGCCACAGGTCGCCCGCGACGCCGGGGACGGCGCTCAGCTTGCCTCCCGGCAGGTTGGCGGAGCGGGCGGTGAAGTTCACGCCGCCGTCGGTGCTGGCGTAGAGCGTGCCGTTGTTCAGCGAGTAGAAGGTGTTGGCCAAGGACCGGTCGGCGACGACCACGGCATCGTTGCCGAGGCCGTTGACCTTCGACCAGCTCGCACCCCGGTCGGTGGAGCGGTACGGGGCCTGGCCGGCCTCGGTCCAGATGAAGCTGGAGCCGTCGGCCGCGATCGCGATGTGGCCGCTGTCCCCGCTGGGCACCGGCTCGCCCTTGAAGCCGTTCCAGGTGTGGCCGCCGTCGGTCGAGAGGGCACCGTCCTGCGCACCGCCCCGGCCGACCCGGACCACCAGCGAGGGGTTGGACTGGGCGTAGTCGACGGAGGTGCTGTTGTAGATCGTCGGGTTGGTCAGCCGCCCGGTCGGCTCCTTCGTCAGGTTGTCGTACACGAAGCCGCCCTGGTCGCCCAGCGCGGTGATGAGGGCGGCGGCGCCGGGCGGGGATACCGCGTCGTAGTACGCCGTCTCCTCCAGCCCGCGGGCTCCGATGAACCAGTGGCTGGTGCCGCCGTTGTCGGTCGCGTTGGCGTCCTTGCTGGCCCAGATGCCGTTGCCGGTGCCGTACATCACGTGCCCGGAGTCGAACGGGTCGATGCTCAGCGCGGTCATCCAGTGCCCGATGCCGGTGCCGAGGTACGGGGCGATGGAGGCGTCTCGCACGGACCTGTCGGACTGGGTCTTCCAGGTCCCACCGCCGTCGGTGCTGCGGTAGACCTCGTCCTGCGGCCACCAGCGGTCCAGCGTGGTGACCATCACCGTGGACGGCTTCTGCGGGTCGACGGCCAGACCGGCGAACCCGTAACCGCCCTGGGACGGCGAGATGTTCTTCCATGCCCCGCCGGAGGTGTTGTACTTCCACACCGAACCCGCCGTCACGTCGTTGGGCCCGGGGGCGTTGCTGTAGGTGAGGTACAGCGAGCCGTCACGGGAGAGCACACCGTGCTGCGGGAACCGGCCGGTGGGCTGCCCGGGGACGGCCTGCCAGGTGTTGCCGCCGTCGGTGGACCGGTACAGGTTGGTGGACCTGTCGGCGACGCCGACGTAGATCGTGTTGCTGCCGGCCTGGCCGTAGGTCACGAAGGAGATGCCGGTGCCGAAGCTCGCGCCGTCCTTGACCGGGAACGAGGAGACCTGGCTCCAGGTCACACCGGCGTCGGTGCTGCGCCAGAGGCCGTTCTTGCGGGTGCCCAGCAGCAGGTGGTCATGGTTCGCGGGGTCGATCACCAGGCGCTCGCCCGCCCCGCGGCCGGGTTCGTTGCCGCCCAGCTTGAACGGCAGATCGGTGCGCTTGAAGGTGCGACCCCGGTCGGTGGAGCGCAGGATCGCGCCGTTGCCGGCCCACTCGTTGGTGTAGGTGCCGGCCGCGAGGTAGAGCCGGTCCGGGTCGACCGGGTCGGTGGCCAGCGACTCGATGCCCAGCAGGTTCCAGTCCTTCTGACCGACCCAGTCGGTGAGCGGAATCCACTGCTCGGCCCCGGTGTCCCAGCGATACGCGCCACCCATGTCGGTGCGCGCGTACAGCAGGCCCTTCTCCTTCTGGTTGAAGATCAGGCCGGTGACGTAACCGCCGCCCGCCACCGGGGCGTTGTGCCACACGTACGAGCCGGAGCCCTGTGCGCCGCCGGCCCCCGGCACCCTCACCAGCTTCCACTGCTGGTTGGCGCCACCCCGCCCGGGCCACTGGATGATCTGCGTGCCCTGGGCCGTGGAGTTGCCGCTGACGTCCAGGACCTGACCGCTCTTGCGGGAGGTGAAGGTGACGGCGTCGGACCCCTTCACATCGCCGATTCGCCACTGCTGGGAGGCGGAGGAGCGGTCCGTCTGCTGCTCGGCGACAGCCCCCTGACTGGTCGAGTCGCCCGCTATGCCCAGCACCTTGCCACTGTTGTGGTTCACCAGCTCGTAGTAGCCGTCCCCGGTGGGCTTCAGTTTCCACTGCTGGTTGGCGGTGTCCTGGTCGGCCCACTGCTGGATCCGGGTGCCGTCGGCGGTGGAGAAGGCGTTGACGTCCACCACCTGACCGCTGTGTACCGAGACCAGCCTGTAGTAGGCACCGCCCTCGATCGTCGCGGCCTGGGAGTCCCCGTGTACGAACACGAAGTACGACCCGACGGTGAGGGACATACCGAGCGCCACAGCTGTGGCGCTCAGACGACGGCGGTGACGCCCGCGGCGCCTGCCGTTCGCGGGGTTGCTCATGGGTAAACGCTCTCCTTGCGAGCCGTGTACGAGGGGACGGGTGGTTCCGGCCACCGGGCTGGCAGGATCCACTCCCTTGTGGTCGCAGGGACCGCAAAGGTTGCCGCGAGCCGGGAACTTCTCGACGGGAGTTTTTCCTCCCCGATCACGGCAACCTTCTTGTGCGCGCGGCGGCAACCGACGGCTGACCGGGCCCCGCCGGCAGTGCCGGCGCAGTGCCTCGCCCCGTGGGCGGCCGTCCGTATCCGGACCCATCCGCGCGGGCAACCGTTCCGAATCATGGGCGAGGGTCACGGAGCGGTTCCCTCACGCGTCGTCCGGATGGGGCTGGGACACCTCGGCCGGGCGACGAGTGACGTGCCAAGCATGTGCCACCGACGCGAGAAAGAGGCAGCGTGTTCCCAGCCCTGTGGCGACGTGCCCGACAGGCCGTCCGGTGGTCCGGGCTTCGCCGATCACCCCTTGATCGCCCAGTGGGCCCCGGCACTCCGATCCGGTTCAGAAGGGGTAGTGCGCTTGCTGCGTGGCGATGGTCACCCAGCGGGTGCTGGGGAACGCTTCGACACCCCACGGCCGCCGAAGCGACCGTACCCGGATGCCTTCGCTCCACCGAACGAGGCTTGCGGCTGGTCGGCCACCGACTGGTCGTCGATGTGCACGATGCCCGTACGGATCCGGCGCGCCACCGTCAGTCCGTGCGTGGCGTTCTCCGTCATGATGCCGCAGGTCAGGCCGTTGTCGGTGTCGTTGGCGAGGACCACCGCGGTGTCGCCGTCGGTGAAGGTCTCGATCATGCAGAGCGGGCCGAACGCCTCCGCGTGGTAGAGGTCCGCGTCCCTCGGGACATCGGTGAGGACGGTTGCCGGATGGACCGCCGTCCGGTTCACCGCCGCCGACCAGGACCTTCGCGCCCCCGGCCACGGCGTCCGCGACCAAGGTCGGCCACCCGCCGGGCGGCTCGCGATGGCCCTGACCAGTGCAGATACCTGGTCCTTGAGGTGGTCGTGCGGGCCGGATTGCAGGCGGCGTGGGTGAGAGGGCCGCAAACACGACATGGGAAGGCTGGATACATCAATCCGGTACATGGACTAGCCTTGGTACATGTCCATGAAGCGCACGAACGTCTACGCCGACCCCGAGGACCTGGCGATCATCAAGGAGGCCGCCAAGCGCCGGGGCATAAGCGAGGCCGAGATCATCCGCCAGGGCATCCACCTTGCAGCCATGGCGAACCGGGTCTGGGACGAGCCGCTGTTCTCACGCACCTTCGAGGGGCCGGGGCGCACGCTGCCCAAGTCGGAGGTCCGCGACACGGTCGCCGATGCCGTCCGGAGTGAGACCGGCTCGGGCTCCGGATCCGCCGCGTGATCATCGTCATCGCCGATACGTCCGGCCTGGTGGCAGCGCTGGACTCGGCTCATCCGGAACACCGGGCGGCGAACGAGGCCATCATGGCGGCGGGCCTGCTGGTCATGTCCCCGCTCCTGCTGGCCGAACTGGATCACGTGGCGACGCGCGAGCTCGGCAGGGAGGCTGCCGTCAGCGCGGTCGACGACCTGCGGCGCTGGATCGGCCGGGGTCGTGTCGTCCTGCCGGAGATCACGGAGGGCCACCTGGGCGCAGCCCAGTCCGTCCGTGTCCGCTACCGCGCGCTTGACCTCGACCTCGCCGACGCGGTGAACGTGGCGCTTGCCGCCGACTACGACACGGACGCGATTCTCACCCTGGATCGACGAGACTTCCGGGCCGTACGCCCGCTGGGCCGGCACAAGGCGTTCCGGGTACTCCCCGACGACCTCCCGCTCTGACGCAGGATCCCGAGCGGTCAACCCACCATCGCAGTGGCGGCCTTTGCGGCGGTGCACGGCGGTGGAGGCAGGCACCACGTTCTCAGGCTTCGCTGGAGCACCTACTGCCTGCCCGGGAGGCAGTCACGCCGCGCACACCCCACACACAATTACAGCGGCTGTTGCGGGAAGCCGACCGGGGTCCGGGGCAACTCGCCCTGGCCATAGGGAAAGTGGCGGACTCCGGTCCGATCTGCGAGGGCGGTCAGCCAAGGCCGCCGTTTCCCGCGCTCCTCCTGGAATGGCTACCCGGCCGGAGCCCTGCCATACAGCGCGCCCAGACTCTGGCCGCCCTCGGCGACCAGACCCGTGTCCTGACCGCGCTGACCGTCTCCCTACACGTCTGCGCACCCCGGGGCGGCGGACTTGGGCGCCTGGCTCTGCTGTGGGCAGAGCCGGTTTCCGTAAGGGCCTGCCGGGAAGCAAGTCGTGGCTTCCCGTGAGCCGAAGGACGATAGGTGTCACCAAGGCAGCGTGTTGTCACAAGGGCTGTCGGCCCCTGTCAGAGGTCAGGCGGTGAGTGCCGTGCGCAGGGTGGTGGCCATCAGATCGATGGCTTCCTTCCCGGCCGGTACCGGTCCGGTGTGGGTGAAGTAGTGGTCGACGCCCTCGAAGCAACGGTGGGTGACCGGAACGCCGGCAGCTTCCAGGGCCTTGGCGTATGCATCGCCCTCGCCGCGCAGGCGGTCGTGCTCCGCGGTGATGACCAGGGCGGGCGGCAGCCCGGCGAGGTCGTCGGCCAGTCCGGGCGACACCAGTGGATGGGTGAGGTCGGCGGGATCAGGGACGTAGGCGGCGGTGAAGACCCGCATGAGCTGAGGGGCAAGCAGGGGCTTGGCGATGGGGGACTGCTTGGTGGCCGGGTCGGCGAGTTGGTCGAGCGGTGCGGAGTCGATGATCTGGAGGCGGGGCGTGAAGGTGCCGCGGTCCCGAGCGGTGCGGCAGACCGCGGCGGTCAGGTTGGCACCGGCGCTGTGTCCGCCTACGGCGAGACGCGAACCGTCCCAGTTGTTTGCGGCGCTGTTCTCGGCCACCCAGGCGGTGACGTCGTACGCCTGGGTGACGGGCACGGGGTACGGCCGCTGTGGGGCGACGGCGTAGTCCACGTTGATCACCACGCAGCCGGCCGTGGCGGCTATGTAGCGGCAGATGTGGTCGTCCTGCTGGGGGCGGGCGATCACGAACCCACCGCCGTGGAAGTTGACGTACACGGGGGCAGGGGCGGCGGCCGTGGCCGGCGGGCGGTAGACGGTGCACGTCACCGGGCCGGCGCCGGTCTCCACCCGGATGGATTCCGTGCGCTTCGGGATGTCGGTGAAGCGCAGATCCTTGTGCACTCGGCTCATCACTCGGCCGAGCAACAGCTGAACCCCTCTGGCTTGGATACTGGGCCTGAATGACATGACTGGACCCCATCGCTACAAACTTAAAATATCAGGATTCCTGATAATGAGGGCTCATTGCTGATCACGCAAGGGGCAACCGCGAGCCGACTGCCGAAGGGGGATGGCCGCTGCAGCCGTAGCACCCCGCCCTCGGCTCTGTGACCCGGCCGACCCGGGGGTGCTCCGCTCGTGCACACTCTCCGCCGAGGCCGCTCCCTGGCCGGCTCTCGAGTCCTGCCAGGTGGATGTGCACTCTCCGGCCACGTCGGTGGGCGTAGGCTCGCAGGCACCGAGGGCACCTCGTGTGCCGGCTCACGCGCCGGTGCCGTTCTCGGCGAACGACGACGCCGGGCCGGACCCGTCCGGACCCGGAGCAGGGTTCGCCCATGACCGTGAACACGCCGGACCGCCCGCAGACCGCCCGCCTGGGGATCCCCGGCCGACAACCAGCGCTTACCGAGGCGCCGCCGCAGCGGCACCGGCAGGGGCCCTCACCCGAGCAGGGCGAGTTCGTCCGCCCTCTGACCCGGCGCCAGATAGACGACCGCATGCGAGAGCTCGGCGAGTTGTACACGCACACCTCGTCCAGCCAGGTGCGGGCATCGGATGCGTCGAACCAGGACCGGTCGGCCGTGTTCCGGCGACGGCTCGCGGGCCACATGCGGCGGCCGGGGTTCGAGCTGCTGGTGGCGGAGACCGCCGGCCCCTCGGGCGCCATCGGCCTCACGGCCTGCGCCTACGGTTTCCCCGTGCGGGGCGACGGGCCCTGGTGGGACGGTCTCGACGGGTACCTCCCGGAGAGCCTGCTGCGCGTCGCCGCCTTCGGCAGGCTCTTCGCGATCGCCGACATTCTCGTGGAGCGACGGGTACGCACGCAGGACCAGAGCCGCGAGTGGAACCTCGCCCGGCGCCTGCAGAAGCGGCTGCTGAGCGATCACCCGGCCGCGCTCGGTGTCACGCTGGTCGACCGTGACAACGCGGACACACTCGAAGCACTGCTGTCCTGGGGCTGGCGCTGCCTGTCGGCCGAGGCCTGCGGGGCGTCGCATCTCGCTCCCGGCCGATTCCTGGTGCTCCGCTGACCGGCGGGTGGCGACCAGCGACCGGCGGGCGTGGGCCCCCTCCCTGCTCTCGGCCGGCACTCGCGTCGACCGCACTGCCCCTTCTCGTGTTCCACCCGTCCCGGATCCGTCCCGACCCTGGTGAGGCACCATGCGCTGTGTGATCGCCCGTTATCCCTTCGACCTGTCCAAGGCGGCCGTGGAGATGTCGATGGAGAACGTCCTGCCCGAGCCCGTGACGGGGGAATGTGTCGTCATCGGGGGCCGGATGTACCCCGTCAAGCAGGTGGGAGTGGTGATCACCCGCCAGGACCCGCGCGACTTCACCGCCGCGGAGATGGTCCGGGCACTGGTCCGTCTCGGCTTCACCTGCCGGACCGCACCTCAGCAGCCCCCGCCCACGCCCGGCCTGTCGTACGGTTCCGTCGACCGGTCGCTCGGCTGACCCTCCCGTACGTCCGCCGTGGTCCGGCCGATCCGTGACGCGGCGGCCCTTCTCCGCGCCGCCCGCCCGCGCAGGTCACCGCACCCGCGCCGGGCCGACGCCGTATCCGCGCCGACGGGTGCGGCGCGAGCGGTGGCGCAGAACCTGCGGCCATCCGGTGTGCTTCGATCGCTGCAGGACGGGGCAGCGGACGAAGGCCGTCCGCCGTACGGCATCACGCGTCCTGGAGGCCGGGGCTCCCGAGCGCTTCCGAGGCGGCCTGGAGGGGGCTGCGGGCACCCGCATCCATCGGCGCGGCCTCGGGACGGGCGTGGCAGGTGAAGCCGAGGAGGACCATGGCCCGGAGGACCTCGCGGCCGCTGAAGTCGCGGCGGTCCTGCCGGGTGATGACCTCGCCGACCTGCATCACGGGATAGCGGCGGCGGCCGATGGTCACGGAATCACCGGTGACGATCTCGGGCTTGACCCCCGCCATCGCATCCAGCACTCCGGGCTTGGTCAGTTCGAACGGGTAGCGGGCGATGACACAGCGCATGGTGCCTCACAGGGAGAAGGTGGAAGGTCTGACGGCCGGGCACGGTGCGCCGAGGACGTCCCGCAGCCGGACGTGGTCCGTGTAGGCGGAACTGTCGCGGTGCACGGCGAGTTCGGCCCGGGTGACCGAGCCGGTGCGCTCGTCGTCCCCGTCGCACAGGAGCAGGTGGTCCACACCGGCACCGGCCATGACGGACAGGGCCACCTCCACGGTCATGTCGTCGAACACCCGCACCTCGGTCGCGTACAGGTGGTCGACCCGGGCCACGGCGTCGGGAGTGGTCGGGTTTCGATGCGTCTGAAGCGGTGTCACGGCTGCCTCCTGCGGTACGGGCGGATTCCTTTGAGCGCGACGGACTGGCGACCTGTCATGCTGCGCGGCGCTTCCCCGAGGACCGGCCCCGGGGGATGCGCCCCCGTCGGCTCCGGGCCGAGGTCGGCCCACCGGATGCGGCCCGGCGAGGAGACTCCACGGTCGGCGCGGTGATGACGACCGGGACACCGGACGGGGTCTTGGCGCCGGTGATGCGGCTCAGTTCCGCCTCCCCGGAGCGCACCGCGGTGATCGTCGGGTTGATGCCGGCCGAGGCCATCAGCCGGCTCATGTCACGGCGCTGGTTGGGGGTCACCAGGGTGACGACGCTGCCGGACGCGCCGGCGCGGGCGGTACGGCCGCCGCGGTGCAGATAGTCCTTGTGGTCACCCGGCGGATCCACGTTGACGACCAGGTCGAGGTCGTCGACATGGATGCCGCGGGCCGCGACATTGGTCGCCACCAGCGCCGTCACCTGCCCGCTCTTGAACTGGGCGAGGGTGCGGGTGCGCTGCGGCTGGGACCTGCCGCCGTGCAGGGCGGCGGCGCGGACACCGCTGCCGAGCAGGTGCCTGGTCAGCCGGTCCACGGCGTGCTTGGTGTCCAGGAACATGATCACCCGGCCGTCGCGCGCTGCGATCTCGGTGGTCGTGCGGTGCTTGTCCGCCTCATGCACATGGAGCACGTGGTGCTCCATCGTGGTGACGGCGCCCGCCGACGGGTCGACGGAGTGGACCACCGGGTCGCTCAGGTAGCGGCGGACCAGCTTGTCGACGTTGCGGTCGAGGGTGGCGGAGAAGAGCATCCGCTGGCCTTCGGGACGCACCTGGTCGAGGAGGGCGGTGACCTGGGGCATGAACCCCATGTCGGTCATCTGGTCCGCCTCGTCCAGGACGCTGATGGCGACCTCGCCCAGTCGGCAGTCGCCGCGGTCGATGAGGTCCTTCAGCCGCCCCGGTGTCGCGACGACGACCTCGGCCCCGGCCCGCAGTGCGTTCGCCTGCCTGCCGATCGACATTCCGCCGACCACGGTGGCCAGCCGCAGGCGTACGGCGCGGGCGTACGGGGTGAGCGCGTCGGTGACCTGCTGGGCGAGTTCGCGGGTGGGCACCAGGATCAGGGCCAGCGGCTGTCGCAGCTCGGCTCGCCGTCCCGCCGTCCGGGCCAGCACCGGGAGGCCGAAGGCGAGGGTCTTGCCGGAACCCGTGCGGCCGCGACCGAGTACGTCACGGCCGGCCAGGGAGTTGGGCAGGGTCGCCGCCTGGATCGGGAACGGCACGCTCACGCCTTCGTGGCCGAGCGCGGCCAACAGCGGCGTCGGCAGGGCGAGTTCGGAGAACGACTCGACGGCGGGCAGTGCGGGCTCGATCGTCCTGGGCAGCGCGAACTCGCCGCGGGGCGCGGCCTGTCGGCTGTCGTGGCCGTTGGGGCGGCGCCGGGCGCCGGAGCGGTGTGCGGCGGAGCCCTCGAAACGGTCGTAAGGGCGGGTGGCGCGCGTGGTTCGCCGAGTGCGTTGAGCGCGTGAAACGGGTGCTCTGTTCATGTGGAATCTTCCTCGATGCGGGCGCGTATCAAGGAATTCCCGCAGCACGATGAAGCGCGGAGAATATCGAGAACGAGCCGAAGACGACAGGGGGGATTTCCCCTGAGAATGCAGCTGGGGCCCGCACCCCAAGGTGCGGGCCCCAGCTGCGAAGTATGCGTCGGTGCTGTGGTCAGGCCGAAACGATGTTCTCGGCGGTCGGGCCCTTCTGGCCCTGAGCGATGTCGAACGACACCTTCTGGCCTTCCTGCAGCTCGCGGAAGCCCTGGGTGGCGATGTTCGAGTAGTGGGCGAAGACGTCGGCGCCGCCGCCGTCCTGCTCGATGAAGCCGAAGCCCTTTTCGGCGTTGAACCACTTCACAGTGCCGGTAGCCATGTCATTTCTCCTTCGGAAACGGTGCTCGGAGTTCGCCCTGTGCGCCCTCCGTGTCGCCGCGATGATCAGCCGTCGGAAAATGAACCCTTTTGGCAACCACAACTGCAACCTGTCTCGACAGTAGCACGGCGCGCCGGGCCGCCCGTCGCGAGTAATTCCGCTGAGCCGGGTGGCCAGAGGAATATTCCTCCTCCCCCGTGTCTAATTCTCTCTTCGAGGCGACAGATATTTGCCGATCAGCGGGTCAGGAGCGCGCTCGCGCCGAGGTGGAGCGCGGGGTCGGCCGCGGCGGTCATCAGCCGGGATGCTTCGTCGGGAGGCTCCTGGGGCGGGACGACGAGGAGCACCCAGCGCCCGACGGTGTCGCAGTCCAGGGTGATGACATTCTCTTCGTCCGCGGATCGAGTCTGTTCCACGGTGATCGTTCTGCCGGGTGACATCACCGTGTGCGGTGCGTCGGGCCATTGAGCGGCGTCCACGGTGACGGCCACCGTGGTGAACCGGTCGGGCTCCAACGCGGCGACGAGCGAGGGCAGTTCCAGTTCAAGCGCGTCGCAGCGCGGCCACCAGGCTCCGTCCAGCGGGCCGTGGCTGACTTCCCGGGTGAGGGCCAGGCGGGGCAGGGGCATGCGGTAGGTGTGCCCGCCGTCCGCGGGTGGGGCTTCGGCAGGCGTGCTTCTGGGTTCCATCGTGCGGTCCCGTCCCGGGAGCCGAGGGCGGCTGCCCGACTCGTCATTCGCCGGGAACGGCACCGCCGGTCGCGCTGCGCGAAAAGCCCTCGGTACCTTCAGGCTACGCCGGGACGGGGAGGAGCGGTTCGAGGAGCGACGCCCGGGCCGGTCAGGCCGGTCGCAGGGCCAGAACCGCGCGCACTCTGTGGACCGGGCGGCGGTGGGCCGCCCGGGGAGTCCCGGACGGCCGCCGGCAGTGATCGAACGACCGGCGGCGGCCGTCGGAAGGCGCTTGCGCCGGCGGACCTGTGGCCGTTCGTGCGCGCAGCATCCTCCCGGTTCAGGCGCGCAGCAGCCGCCCGGTGATCTCCCGGTACTCCCGCAGCGCGAGCCGGAGTTCGGCGGACTGCGTCTCGGGGTCCCGGTCCTGCCAGCCCGCGCGCAGGAGGCGCCGACGTTCCGTAAGGGCGTTCACCAGCGCCTCGGTGGCTTCGTCGAAGGCGTTCTCCGCCTCCTCCAGGGCCTCGCCCGGAGCGTCCGCGAAGGTGTTCACGGCGTGTCCGAGGCGCCGGACGATCCTGTCCCGTTCGTCGGTCGGGAGCAGCGGTTCCACGCCCGGGGCGCGGCGCCCGGCGAGGCCCGGGGGCCGGTCGGCGGGTTGCTGGGCGCGTGTCTGGTCGTACATCGTCGTATCCACCGTTCCCGTGGTGATGGGGGGCGCCGCCCGAAGACGCCTTTGGCCTTCTCGGCGGCCTGTTTCAGGCTGCCTGAAGCCCGATCGGCCCTGCCATCACGGCCCTGCGCCGTCCCGCCAGTCAATGTCCCGCGACGATCCGTGTCAACGCGGCACCGGCCCGAGCGCACCCCGCCCGGGGCCCGACCAGCGGTCTCCGAGTGCTTCCCGGCCCGGGGAGTACGGTGGGGACAACGAGGGTGTGTCGTGCCTATCTGACAGGTCGTCTCCAGTACACCACCCATCCACCACGGGCAGCCCGTGACCCCGGCCGCACCTGCGTCCCAGTGGCCTCCGCCGAGGTCAAGGAGCCCCTCCGTGTCACCCAGGTCCACCGCGGCGACCCCGTCGGTCACCACATCGCCGCCCCAGGACCACGACGGCTCCTCCCTCTTCCCGCCGGACGGCCCGTTGCCCGCCCGCGGCGGCCGGCGGGGAGCGGCTCTACGTGCCCGTGACGGCAGTGATCGTGGTCCGTCGACATCTTGTTCGCCGTGGTTCTCTACACGATCACGGGCAGCCGCATGATGCGGGGGGCGCCCCTGTCGCCGCAGGCACCACGACCGGGCCACCAGCCTGCGGCCGCCGGCCCCGCGCTCCTTCGGTGAGAGAGCCCGCCCCCCTTCCACCACGCCGACCCCACCGCCCGGCACGGTGTCGACCGCGGACGGCCGGCCCTTCGGCCGCCGTCATCCGCCGCCTCGAACGCCTCTGCCGGCTGCACGACGCGCGCCGGCCGCCGCCGGACCGGGTCGCGGCCCGTCGTGCCCGACGTCAACCATCCCATCGTTCAAGGCAGTTGGCAGGAGCCGTCATGACCACCGCACTGCAACCCCCGCTTCCCTCCCAGCCCGCCCTACGCCTGCGTCTGGCCCCGCGCAGGGACCTGCCCCGGGCCATCGACGGCGCGTGGTGGCCTCGTTCGTACGACCTCCTCGCCGAACTTCCGCCACTGCTCGCCGGGTTGCCGCGCGCGTGGGGCTCCATCACCAGCGTCACGGTCAGCGGGGCGACGTGGTCCGCGGTGCCCGGCCGGATGCTCCACTGCAACCAGGTCGTACGGCTGCGCAGGACACCGGCGGCATCCGCCCCGCGCACCGTCGTCCTGCTCGCCCCCCGGCCGGGGGCGCTGGGACCTGCTGGTCGTGCCGCCGGACACGACCGACGAGGCCGCGGAACCGCTCATGTCAGCCGCCGCGGGCGGTCGGACCTGACCCGGCCCGTGACCGGCTGCCGGGCGGCTCACACAGGTCACCGGGGCACTGAAGGCCGGGCGGGGAGCAGGCCGTCACATGCCGGCCGCCGGCCGGTCCACCGGGCCGGCCCCGGTGTCGTACGACGAGGCCGTGCCGTCGGGCTGTTCCGCCGCCATGAGGGCGGACGCGGTCGAACGAGGCCCCGTGCCGTCGCTCGCGGCGGCCATCAGCCGGGCGGCAGCCGTGTCGTCGGTCTCCGGGGGAACCACCAGGAGGTTCCAGGGGCCCGACGTGCCGGACAGCAGCAGGATCTTGTGCGGATCCAGCTCCGAGGTGAACCAACCGACCTTCACCACATGGCCGTTGACAAAGACCCTGCGCGGAATGATCGGCCAGTAGCGGGGATTGACGGCGATCCGGGTGATCCGGCCCCACAGCGGGTCCAGCACGTCGGCCAGCGGGGTGAGTTCCTGTGTCAGGTCACGTGAGCGGGGCCACCAGGCGCCGTCCAGCTCGACGTGTCCCGGGGATGGGGGCAGGGGTTTGAGGGCGAGGCGGGCGGTCGGAGACCTGAAGGACATGGCGCTCAGCGGAGGACGGCCGGTGGTCGCGGACATCGTGCGGACCCGTCTCCGGACTCCCTGCGCGTGGGCAGTTGTCCGGCGTTGTTGCTCACCGGGAACGACACCGGCATCGGGGCCGGTGTGCGAAATGCTCCCGATGACCTCACGCTACTCCTCGAACAGGCCGAACGGACCGCCGCCGGCCGTCGCCTCACTCGCGCCGGCTGTCCGCTCCCGGGGAGCGGCTGGTCTCCAGCCAGGACCGCGCCGGTTCCGCCGCCCGCGTCGTGTCCACGACGAGTTCGAGGCGCGTCCCTCCCCCGGCGCCCGCGGGATAGCTGCGCTGCTCGGTCGCCGCGAAGCAACGGCGGAGCACCTCTGCGACACGACGGGCGACCTCGGGGGAGGCCGCGACGATGCGTACGTCGGCGTGGCCTTCCGAGGGGGTTTGCTCGGGCTGCTGCATGGCGACCTCGGGTCATCTGGGCACGGATCAGCGGACCGGATCTTCGACTCTACTCCGCCGCGTCTCGCGGCTTACGCGCGTGACCAGCGGCCTTCCCGGCCGCAGTGAGCCGCGGGGGTGCCGAACTGCACCCGTCCAGCCGCATCGATCACCGAGCCCTCGCCCCACGGGCGCTTCGGGGCGCTGCACGTATGCGCAGGGGGCAGTTCGATGCCGTGCCGGTGGGCCAACGGCACGAAGAGCACCAGCCGGATCGTCCTCGGTCTGCGGTGACCGTCGGCATGCGCGGGCCCTGGGCGTTCGGATGAATGCGCGCTGGGTGGCGGCGTGGCGCTTCGGGCCAAGAACGGGAGGGACTTACCTAGAACGCATGTGCATCCGGACGGGCCGAACCGCCCTGGTCAGCATCGCGATGGTCATCTCTGCCTGCGTGGCAGCCGTCCTGCCCCCGGTTGCCACTCCCGCAGCGGCCGTACCGGTTTCCAGGGAATCGGTCGCCGCGTCGCAGCCCTGGGAAGCGACCGCGGCGAAACTGGACCGGGTGATCCAGCAGACGGCCACCGACGCCGGTGTCCCTGGAGTGATCGTAGGCGTCTGGAAGCCCGGACAGCCGCGCTACGTGCGGGCTTTCGGCGTCGCGGACACTCGTGACTGCGCCCCGATGCGAACCGACCTGAACATGCGGATCGGCAGCGAGACCAAGACCTTCACCGTCACCGCGCTGCTCCAGCTCGTCGACCGCGGCAAGGTCGGCCTGGACGACCCGATCTCCGCGTACGTCGACGGAGTGCCCGACGGAGAGCACATCACGCTGCGTCAGCTCGCGAACATGCGCAGCGGCCTGTTCGCCTACACCAAGGACGAGGGCTTCCAGCACCTGCTGGCGACCGAGCCGCATCGCCAGTGGTCGCCGCGTGAGCTGCTCCGCATCGCCTTCGAGCACCCCAACCTGTTCCCCCCGGGCACGCAGTTCGACTACTCCAACACCAACACCGTGCTGCTCGGCCTGGTCGTCGAGAAGGTCACCCACCGTCCCTTGAGGAACGTGATCCGGGACCTGATCACGCGGCCGAGCGGCCTGGACCACACCTTCCTTCCCAAGGCGGCGGAGTTCCCGCGGCCGCGCGCCCACGGCTACACCGACCAGACGCCGGACGGCACGGTGGGGGACGCCACGGACTTCAACCCCAGCTGGGGCTGGGCGGCCGGCGCGATGATCTCGAACCTCGACGACATGCGCTCCTGGGCGAAGAACGTCGCGACAGGCGGGCTGCTGACCCCGCAGACCCAGGCGGAGCGCCTCGACGCACAGCCCACCGGCGCGCCGGGTGACGCCTACGGGCTGGGCATCGACATCAACCACGGGTGGATCGGCCACGCCGGCTCCCTGCCCGGGTACCAGAGCCTGACGGTCTACCTGCCCGCCCAGAAGGCGACGATGGTGATCCTGCTCAACACCGACATCCTCTCGAACGGCGAGAATCCCAGCACCCTGCTCGGCCGGGCCATCACCCGGGTGATCAGCCCCGGCAACGTCTACGGCGACGCGTCCGACCAGAACTGACACACGCCCAAGGTGACGCGGGCGAGGACATTCTGGAGGCTTGAACTTTCGACGGTCCGACAGCGCGGCGTGCAGTCGGACCTGGACGATTCCTGCCTTGCGTTGAGGCCCTGAGAGATCACCGAGCTGTGACTCCTGGCAGACATGCGGGTCAGCACGTTTTCCCGATGCAACGTGAGTGGGGGCGCTTCCTTGGGCCGGGGCGACGCCCACCTGCGCTGATGGTTCGTGTTCGTCCGCGCTTGTCCGCCGGTGTTCGTGTGCGTTGTCACGCAGTTGGACACTCAGCTTCGGTTCGAGACCAAGTGGCCGTGCCGTCGAGGTGTGCGACACGGTCATGGCTGCCGACGCGTACGTGCTGTCGTACCAGCTTCCGGCGACCTGATCCCGTGGGCGGCGGCGCAGGGTCAGGCGGTCGGATCGTCCTCGCCTTCGGTGTCCGGCGTGAACCAGTGGCCGATGTTGGTCCACATGAAGCCCTCCTGCCAGGCGGGCTTGCCGGCCACCCAGCTGAGGAGTGCTTGCAGGACCTTGTCCTGCGACCCCGTGTGTGTCTGGTGGTGCTCCGCGGGAACGCCGTCGCGGTACTCCAGTTGGTAGGTGTCCTTGTCGCGGAACCAGACCTGGATGTACCAGTGGCCGTCCTGGTTTTCGTCCTGCCGTTCAAGGATCAGGTGATCGCCCTGATCCAGGTCGGCGAGCATCGTTCCTATGGCCGGCTCCGAGGGGCTCTTCACCGCGTGGCCCCGGCCGTTGGTCGCAATCAGCATGGACAGAGCATGGCGGAAGGGTCTGACACCCGGGTGTGTGAGGAGACCTGGGCCGCAGCAGCGATCCTGCTGACCGAGGCTCCCGAGAAGGAGGTCTGGGTCCGCAGCGTCGGCGACTCGTTGGTGATCGAGGCCGACAGCAGGAAGCTGCAGCGGGGCTCGACTCGACCGTACGCAAGGCGCGGGAGCAAGTGCAGGAAGCTGCATCCGTGCCAGAACGAGAGCCCACCCGCCCCGACGATCAAGCATCTGGCACGAATCTGGTACGCGACTGCTGGTCACCACGGACAGCAAGAAGACCCGGGTCTCTGACCTGGGCCTCAATCGTGGAGCAGGTGACGAGAATCGAACTCGCGCTCTCAGCTTGGGAAGCGACGGCGCTTGGATCGGCGCTACGTCTCTGACCTGGGCAGACGTCCCCGCTGGATCACGTCCGCTTCCCCTGCGTCTACCTGGACGCGACCTGCTGCAAGGCGCGGGTGAACCATCAGATCGTCTCGCGCGCCGTGGTGGTCGCCACCGGCATCACCGAGGACGGCAACCGCGAGGTCCTGGGCCTGATGGCGGGGGACAGCGAGAGCGGCGACCATCTCGCCGGAGTCCCGGTCGATCACGCTGAAGACGTTGCGCAGGAAATGAACCCTGCTCCGCTGCCAGGCGGCGCCGAGCATGACCTTGCGGACCGCGGCGACCAGCCCGCCAGATCCAGGGCTCGGCGAACATCGGCGGCGGTTTCCTCTTCCACGTACTCACCGGCAACCTCAGCCACCAGATCGAGCACCACGTCTTCCCCGACCTGCCCGGCAACCGCTACGCCGAGATCGCGCCCCGGGTGCGGGAGATCTGCGCCCGGCACGGACTGCCGTACGTCACGGGGCCTCTTCGCCGGCAGTACGCGTCGATGTGGGGGCGGATGCTGCGTCACGCGCTGCCGTAGGCGTTCCGCGCCAGGCGTCCTGGGCGCTGGCATAGGCCGGGAAACGGCCGAGTACGCCGCCGCCGAGCAGGACGAGGTCTATGCCCCGGCTGCTGTGGACGACGCGGACCCAGCCCCGCCGGGCCCGGCAGTCGTCCCACGCCTCGCACAGCGGGCGCAGGATGCTTCCGTCCGCGAAGGTCACCTCGCGGAGGTCCACTATGAGGAAGACGCGCCCGCATCCGGTGCGGGCATCCTCCAGGGCGTGCACCAGGGGTGCCACGGAGGTCAGGTCCAGCTCGCCGTGGGCGTGCACCATCCGGCATTCGTCGAACAGTTCGGGCGTCGGGAAAGGCTCGGGCGGGTCGGGATGAGCGCACATGCGCCCCATCTCCTCTGTCCGGTTGGAGCTTCAGTGTGCGCAGAGCCTCTGTTGCGCGGAACGGACTGCACGGAGAGGGCCGGGGCCAAGGGCTACCGCGCGTCGAGCCTACTGCCGCGTGGTGTCGGCCGAGGCGTCTTTCGCGGGACGCCGGTCGGGGTCTTGGCGCCGGTGATGCGGCTCAGTTCCGCCTCAGCACACCGCGGTGATCGCCGGGGCGATGCCGGCCGAGGTCATCAACCGTCTCACCTCGCGCCGCTGGCCCGGCGTCACCAGGGTGACGACGCTGCCGCATTCACGGGCGCGGGCGGTACGGCCGCCGCGGTGCAGACAGTCCTTGTGGTCACCCGGCGGATCCACGTTGACGACCAGATCAAGGCCCTCGACATGGATGCCGCGGGCCGCGGCATCGGTCGCCACCAGCGCCGTCACCTGCCCGCTCTTGAACTGGGCGAGGGTGCGGGTGCGCTGCGGCTGGGACCTGCCGCCGTGCAGGGCGGCGGCGCAGACGCCGCTGCCGAGCAGGTGCCTGGTCAGCCGGTCCACCGCGTGCTTGGTGTCCAGGCCGTCCCGGGAGCCGAGGACGGCAGCCCGTTTCGTCACTCGCCGGGAACGGCACCGCCGGTCGCGCAGCGCGAACAGCCCTCGATACGTTCAGGCTACGCCCGGACGGGAAGGAGCGGGCCGAGGAGTGACGCCCCGGCCGTCACAGCGCCAGTACCGCGCGCACTCTGTTGCCGCCCCCGTCGACCGGATCGATGTCGAAGTGCTGCGCCAGGCACCGCACCATGGCGAGGCCCCGCCCGCTCTCACCCCAGGTCGTCAACGGCCGCACACCGGGTCGGCCGGGGCTGCCGTCGTAGACCTCGACGGTCACCTGGGTGTCCGACACGTGCAGGCGCAGACGGCAGCTGCCGCCGTGCCGAGTGGCGTTGGTGACCAACTCGGAGACGATGAGGGTCGCGTCGCCGATGTGCTCGGCGTCCAGCCCCGCCGCCCGGCGGTCGGGCCGGGCGAGGAACTGCGAGGTCAACTTTCGTGCCATGCCCGCCGATTCGGCCTCGTCGGGCAGCAGGTACTCGACTCCTGCGGAACGCCGATGGGTACGCCGATGCGTACGCATGGCGGATCACTTCCCCTCCTGGGCCACCCGACCACCATGGCCGTGGCCGCTCGCCGGTGCCCGGCATGCTCTCCCCCGCCGGGCCTGCCCGGTGCTGATGCCCCGTGCAGGTGATCGCCAACCGGAAGCGGATGGACCGGGTGTCGCCGACGCGGCACCGCGAAGGTCAGATGTCACGCGCCGGGCGACTTCTTCCCGCGTCCAGAAGGAGCGCGCTCGCGGTGAGGCGGAGCGCGGGATCGGCGGCGGCCGTCATCAGTCGCCCGGCCGTGGCCGTCCCGGTACCGGGCGGGACGATCAGCAGGTCCCGGCGTCCGACGCCGTAGGCGAAGAGCCGGATGGCGTGCGGGTCGAAACCGGACGTGAACCACGCAGCCCGCACCGTGTGGCCGGTGACGGGCAGGTCGCACGGTGCCTGAGGCCAGGCGCTGCGGTGTGCGGCGATCCGGGTCACCCGCCCCCACGACCTGTCGAACGCCTCGACGAGAGCGGGCAGTTCGGCCGACAGGTCGTCGGAACGGGGCCACCAGGCGCCGCTCACGGGGCCGGGCGGGAAGGCCGGCGGGCGCAGGGTGAGACGGGCCGGCCGAAGCGAGGAGGGCGGTATCCGGTCGGGCGAGGCGCATTGACCGATGGGCGCGTTCATGTCGCGGTCCCTGTCCCCGGCCGCCGTGCGACGGACCGGTGTCGTGGTGCGCCGAGAACGACGCCGACGGGCAGCCGGCGTACGGGCAACTCCCGGTTCGCTCCACGCTACTCCGCCCCGGTGCGTCGACAGCCGGGCCGTCCGAGACATTATCCATCGCTCGCAGGGGTTCTCACCCGGGGTGAGTCCGCCTAGGCTTGCGGTACTCCGCCGTGCACAGGATTCCGTCGGAACGCACGCGGTTCGGCAGCCCGGTGGCTGCCCGTGCCCCCAGCCCTTGGGCAAGGACCACCTCGCAGCCTCTGCAGAGCAGTCGGCTTTCGTTGCCCATGGTGGGCTGGCTCCTGTGCTCGACAGTCCTGCTTCCCCTCGTCGCGAGACCGGTGCGGTGCCTCCCGCGTGCCGTCGCACGGTCCGATGCGGGGCACACGGCTCCCGATCGCGCGCCCGTGAAGGGGGGATTCGGCCGCGTGGGGAGTCTCAGACGGCCGCCGCCGAGGATCGGACGACCGGCGGCGGCCGTCGGAAGGCGCTTGCGCCGGCGGTCGCGTCCCGCGAGGTGGTGCAAACGATCATGCGCTGTGCCCTCCGCCACCCGCATCGCGGTGATCTCCGCTCAGGTGCGGCACGCGAAGTGCCCCGGCCGGGCGCCGGGAGTACCCGTCCGGCGAAGTCCCCGGCGTGACCTGCGCGTTCCGGTCCGTTGACCGGCCGCACCACCCGGCGGGACGCCATCGCGCCGACGGCCCTGTCGCCGCTTGTGCGCGCGGCAGCCGGCTGTCTGCTCCCGGGAGCGGCTGGTCTCCAGCCAGGACCGCGCCGGTTCCGCTGCCCGCGTCGTGTCCACGACGAGTTCGAGGCGCCTTCCTCCCCCGGCGCCCGCGGGATAGCTGCGCTGCTCGGTGGCCGTGAAGCAACGACGGAGCACCTTCGCGACGCGCCGGGCGACCTCGGGGGGCGCGACGATGCGTACGTCGGCATGCCCTTCCCGGGGTGCTTCCGTGGGCTGCCGCATGGCGACCTCGTCGTCTCGTCACGGATCAGTGGACCGGATCTTCGACCGTACTCCGGCGCTCCGCCCCTCCTCGCGGTGGTCCTGCGCAGTCGTACGGCCTGGTTGCAGAGGGGCATCCGGCCCGGAGCGTCGGACCACGCCGTGCCGTTCACCCGGACCCTGACCAGGTGGCAAAGGCGAGCGGCAGTCCGGCGAGCAGCGAGGGGGGTTCGGTCGGCGGGTCGTACGAGCGAGGCCACCGCGCCCTGTCGACGGGGCGCGGCACGGCGCTGTGGGGCGTGAGGCGGAGGCGGAGCGCGGGGTGGGGTGCGGAGGGCGCCGTAGTGCGCCGGCCATGACGTACACCTGCTGAGCGGGGCGAGGGGTCTCGGCAGTCGCGGGTCCGTGTACTGCGCAACGGGGCCGTCGGTCCCCCGTGGGCCGGCTGCCTTCGGTCGCCACCGGGTCGCTCCCGGTGAGCGTGAGTGCCTGTATCCGAAGCTCCGCCCGTTGCTGAAGCTCCGCTCGACAATCGGTGGCGGTAGTCCTGGGGGTGGGCGTTTCGGCTGGAGGCGCTCGGGGACACGGTGGGCGGAGGTCGCGTCGCGTGCCGGTTCGGCAGTGAGCCGGCGTTCAATTCGTCCGCCCGCTCCTGCCGTCCGGCTGCGACAGCGGACGGCAGAGCCGTGCCTTCAACGGGACCGCGCGGCGGCGAGCGCCCTGTCCAGAGCATTGCGGATCTCGTCGGGCAGTTGTTCGCCGTGGACCCAGTTCACGAGTTCTTCGGAGATCTGCCGCAGTTTGATGTTGGTGTGCTGTGAGACCTCTCGGAGGACTTCGAAGCCCTGGTCGGGACGTAGGCCGCCGAGGGTGATGACCACGCCGATCGCGTGGTCGATGACGGTGTGGGAGACGATGGCCTCCTGCAGCTGACCGATCTCCGTCTGCAGATCGCTGATCTTGGTCAGGAGGCTTTCTCGTCCCGGGACCGTGTGCACTCCGGTGCGTACGGGTGTGCCGTTCAGCGGGTTGTCCATCGTGATCACATCCCAGACCGCGGGTCTCCCGCCCGGGTCGCTGATGCCGGAGCGGAATTGCGAGGACGACAGTTCGACTATTACCCCAGGACACCGTTTTTGTACACGCTGCTTGGAATGGAACGACCTTCACGGGATCCAGGTTTTCTGTGGTGCCCTTCCCGGTGATCCCACTGCCGGAGACGCGGTTTCACTTCACCACGCGGAGTAACGTGGTGAAGGCACCTTCCGATCCCGTGTTCGCCGGAGACGCCGAACCTCGAAGACGGGCAGGTTCCTGATGGTCGACTCCGACACACCCCCTGGTTCACGGCATCTGCCCAGTGCTGATCTTTCCGACCTGCGGCCCGGGAGCGCACTGCTCCGGCTGAAGACGACGAAGTCGCGCGAGGGCATCCTCGACGGGGCGTGGTGGCCGCGGTCCCGGGACATCGGTGCCGAGCTGCCCGCCCTCGTGACGGCCCTCGCCGAACACCTCGGTCCCGTCACCCGAGTAGGGCTGGATGCCGCGGGCTGGGAAGGGCTCCCGACGCGGATCGTCGTCGACGACCGTGTGGTGCACATCGACTCCTTCGCCGTCGGTGACGACACCGTTCTGATCACCCGGGGGGAAGAGGACATCTTCTCGTTGCTGGTGATTCCGCCGAACGCGACACCCGAGGCCGCGCACGCCGCCATGGCCCAGGCTGTGCGGCCCGACAACGTCACCCGGGCGGAACAGATCCTCATCGACACCGGGACCGGGAGCGCGGCGCCCTGAGGGACACCCTCACCGCCACCATCGGGCCGACCCGGGACCGCGGGCCGGAAGCCTCCGCTCGTCCGGACGTCGTGCTCCTGCACGGTGCGCCGGAACCGGACGAGTGCCTCACTCCTGCGGAGCCGGCAGATCCGGGCTGCTCGGCTCGGCGGAGCGCCAGTGGGCAGCCGGGGTCGGGAGCGGTTGCACGTGTCGGTGAGGGCGTCTTGTGCGGCGGTGTCGGACGCCTGTCGACGCCCGTCGCACGAGCCCGCGGGAAGCATGCGCCGCCCGGCGTCCTGCGCGGTCGCGCGGGCGCCCGGCGAGCCCGCCGACGTCAGGCGGGGGAGCTCAGCGCGCCGGTCATGAGCGGCTCGGCATCCTCCTCGGTGGTGTCCGGTGGCACGACCAGAAGGTCCCAGCGGCCGTGACCGGGGGCGAGCAGGACCACGGTGTCCAGGGCATGCCGCGCGACGGTCTTGCGCAGTCGTACGACCTTGTTGCACACGAGCATCCGGCCCGGTGCCGCGGACCAGGCCGCTCCGTTCACGGTGATGCCGGCGATGTGCCCCCAGGCGGGTGGCAGCCCGGCGAGCAACTCGGGAAGCTCCGCCAGGAGGTCGTAGGAACGGGGCCACCACACGCCGTCGAGGCGGCGCGGCAGGGGGCTGTCGGGGGCCAGGCGCAGACGGAGGTGAGGGCTGGTGGGCGGGAGCGGTGGCGCTGTGGCGGTCATGAGGGTTCCTTCAGGTGCTGATGGAGCGGCTGGTTCGGGTCAGGCGTGGCGGTCGACTCCGGCATGGATGTCGTCTCCGTCCCCTGTGTGCGTGCCGGCGCCGTGAGCCGGGCGACGCTGCCTCAACGCCTCGTGGCGGCCGGTCTCTTGTGCGTGGCCCGGTGCCGGCCACGTGGTCGGCACCGTCCTCGGACGCAGTCGCGGTGGTCGTGAGGCTCTCCGACGGTGATGTGTCGTCGGCGGCCGCTCCGTCGGGGTGAGCACGAGGAACGCAGCCATGCCAAGGGGGTGTCCGGCGCGGTCGCGTCCTGACGGTCAGTCGGCCGGGTACAGCGGACCGCTGTGCCAAGGGGCGACGGCGCCGGTGGTGAAGAACAGCAGGACGGCCCTGCGCGGGTCGGGCTCCGGCCGCGAGCCGGTGGCGGAAAGGCCCCGCGCGGCGCCGGGCTGCCCGCTCGGGCGAAGGCGGGAGGGGCGAGAAGGCCGGGAGGGAGGGGAGGAAGGAGGCGCCGA
The DNA here is from genome assembly GCF_044465725.1 of Streptomyces sp. NPDC049541. Classification (NCBI taxonomy): domain Bacteria; kingdom Bacillati; phylum Actinomycetota; class Actinomycetes; order Kitasatosporales; family Streptomycetaceae; genus Streptomyces; species Streptomyces sp. NPDC049541. The sequence goes on from NZ_JBITLY010000003.1 coordinate 436,757, forward strand.
GGAGCGCTGTGGGAGAGCCGTGAAAGGGTCAGGGGCCGAGGCCATCATGCCGACCTGTCTCGGGAGACCCCGGGGTTCAGCGGGTCTTCCGGCGAGTGTGTCTCGCCGAGGACGAGACCGGCGCGGGAGCCGGTGTGCGACATGCCCTCAGTGCCTCCACCGTACTCCGTCGCGTGGTGCTGTCCCCGGCCGGCGGCGGCAGACGGCCCCGCTGCAACCGCCCCACCGGTCCGGGCACCGCCCGCCACAGCGTCCACCGCGGGGCATGCGCGGCCGGGAGTACGGTGGAGACACCGAGAGTTCCTCGCGCACCGGCTCCGACACCCTTGCCGCCCTCGGCGAGCGACGACACCGGGCCGGGTTCGTCCGTGCCCGGGGCAGGGCGAGCCCCATGACCGTGAACGTGTCGGTTCCGCCGACGACCACCGAGCTCCTCGGGGGGCACGTCGGCCCGGACCGGCGAGGTACCCCCAAGCAGCGTCGGCCGGGGCCGGAGCGAGGCTCGTCGCCCCGCGCGGGTGAACGCGTCCGTGAGCTGACCCGAGGTCAGATCGAGGACCGCATGGGGGAGTTGGGCGACCTGTACGCGCAGACCTCGGGCGGTGGCCCCTGGGCGTGGAACCAGGCCCGCAGCGCCTTCCTGCGACGGCTGGCGGCAGACCTGCGGCGACCGGGATTCGAGTTGGTGATCGCGGAGTCCACCGAGCTGACCGGGTGCGCCTACGGCTTCCCCGTGCGCGGCGACGGGCCCTGGTGGGAGGGGCTCGACGGACACCTTCCCGGGAGCCTGCTGCGCGCCGCCGCCTCCGGACGCCTCCTGGTGATCTCCGTGATACTCGTTCCGCCCCAGGTGCGCAGAGAGAACCAGGACCGTCCCTGGAACCTTGCCCGGCGCCTGCAGAAGCGGCTGCTCACCGACCATGGCGCCGCGCTCGGCGTCATGCTGGTGAGCCGCTCCGACAGCAGGACCGCCGAAGCGCTGCGGTCCTGGGGGTGGCGGTACGTCGAAGGCGACGCGCCCCGCACGTCCCCGTTCCCGCACGGCCCGTTCCGTGTTCTGGTCCTCGGAGCCTGAACACCCGTCCCAGCACCCGTCCTCGGTCACGGCATCGGCAGACGCAGGGCGAGCAGGGCCACGTCGTCGGTGCTGCCGGGCGGCATACGGGCGAGCAGCTGGTCGCACAGCGTGTCCAGTGGCGCGTGGGCGAGCGCCAGGGCATGGCGGCGCAGCCGGTCCAGGCCGGTGCCGAGGTCGCTGCCGGGGATCTCGATCAGGCCGTCGGTGTAGAGCAGCAGGGTGGAGCCCGGTGGCAGGGGCTGGGTGGCGTTCGGCCGGCCCTCACCGGTGCCCACGGGGGCGCCGAGGACCAGTCCCTGTCCGGCTTCGAGGTACTGCGCGTGTCCTCCGGGGGTCAGGAGGAGGGGCGGCGGATGTCCGGCGCTCGTCCACCGCAGTGTCCACGGTCCGGCCTGCGGGTGGCCTTCGACCCGGGCGAGGACGAGGGTGGCCATGGGGACGGTGGTGATGGCGGGCATGGCGTCGTCGAGACGGTCGACGACGGCGCCGGGAAGCCCGGTGTGGTCCCAGGCCAGTGCGCGCAGGATGCCGTGCAGTTGCGCCATCCCGGCCGCCGCGGTCAGGTCGTGGCCCACGACGTCTCCGATGACCAGCATGAGGGTGCCGTCCTTCAGCTCGAACGCGTCGTACCAGTCGCCGCCGACCTGGGAACCGGCCGGGGCGGGCTGGTAGCGGGCGGCCAGCCGCAGGCGGCCGGGCTGGGGCAGCGGGGCGAGCAGGTTGTGCTGCATGGCCTCGGCGACGGCGCGCTGGCGGCCGAACCGCCGTGCGTTGTCGATGACCAGGCCGACCCGGCGGCCGATGTCGCTCACCACTTCCAGGTCCTCGGTGTCGAAGGGGTGCGCCGGGTCGGTGCGCACCAGCGTCAGGGCGCCGGTGACCTGCCGCTTCGAGCCGAGCGGGACCGTGATGGCGGACGTCGCGTGCACCGTCCGCAGGAAGTGGCTGTGGAGGGCAGCCAGGGGCGAGACGGGCGGTGCCGCCGTCTCCGCCGTGTCCCGCTCGTTGTGCAGCACGGGATCGCCTCCCTGCAGCACCTGGACAAGAGGTGAGCGGTCAGCCGCACCCGTCCCGGGTAGGCGCTCGCGTCCGCCCTCCAGCCCGGCGTCCCGGCCCGTGGGACCGGTCACCGCCACCCGGTGGACCTTCCCGGAACCGGTCCGGAGGTCCACCGCCGCCCAGTCGGCGAGGCGGGGAACCAGCAGGCGGCCCAGCCGGGCGAGGGCCTCGTCGGTCTCCAGGGTCTGGCCCAGTACGTCGGTGATCTCCGCGACCAGTGTCAGCCGCTCGGTGAGGTCCTCCAGAGCACTCGTGTAGGCCGCGCGCTCCCGGCCCGCGCTGCGGTCGCCCGTGATGTCGGTGAACAGCACGGCCATGCCCTTGTACGAGCCGCCGACCGTGAGAGGGGAAGCGGACCAGGAGATCGTGACCAGGCGCCCGTCATCGCGCAGATAGTTGTCGCCCTCACCGCGCGCGGCGGCTCCCGTGGCCAGCGCATGCAGGAGCGGGCACTGCTCCCGCAGGAGTGCGCCGCCGTCCGTGTCCCGGTGCAGCAACTCGTGCGCGTCCTTGCCGCGCATCGCGGCGGCGGCTCGGCCCAGCAGCCGTTCGGCGGCCGGGTTGACGGCGAGGATCCGTCCGGCCCGATCGATCACCATCAGGGCCGTGCTCAGCTGCTCGACGACCTGGCGCCAGAAACCCGACGCGGCTGCCGCCGGCCGCGACGGCTCCTCACCTCCCGCACCGGGCACCGCGTTCTGCACCAGGCCGCCCTCCAGTGATGGCGGCCTCCCTCCGAAGGCCGCGGGCGCATCAGCATCAGGGAACCGACACCTCTGTCACCCCATGGTCCCCCGAGAGGAACCCTCTCGCATGGCCGGCCCGAGGACCTGCGCATCGCGAAGAAGGCGCGCACGGCCCGGTGTGCGTCGGCGACGAAGAGCTCGAAGCCGAATTGCCAGGCGACGGCTCAGGTCGTCCGCCGCCTGCTTCCGGCCGGTACGTCATGCCGATCCTGCGCCGGGGCCGACCACGTCATGGTCGCGCCAGTCGCGGACGTCGGCCGAACGGATCGTGCTGTGCTCCTGCCTGCGCGTTCCCCCGGCGGTGCGACGGCATCGGCGTACCCGCTCCGGTCAGCCGCGGTCCTCCTCCTCGGCCTCCATGAGCCGTATCCCCTGATGCGTCAGCATGACTGTCGCAGGTGTGTCTCCATGGGCCCAGCGGACCGTGACGAGTCCTTCCTCCACCAGATAGGTGCAGGCCGCGGCCAGATCCTGCTCGGGGATCGCCAGATCGTCGCGCAGCCTGGCCCCGGAGACGTCAGGGAGGCCGCTGCCTTCCATGCCCTCGTAGAGGGTCTTCATGATCGCTTCGCGGTAGGTCTTCCGCTCGTGCAGTGTTGCCATGGTCGCCGCCACTCGTGCCGGGTTCCGAACCCGTCGCCCCGGGCAGGGAGAAGGCCGCAGGTCACCGACTGACTCCCGGGAATTCACTCTACTCCGGCCGGGCCACGAGGACCTGCCCACGAGCAGCTCACGAACCGGGCCCACGGCCAGCGGTTTCGTCGGGCCTGCCTGTGTGCCGTGGAGGGGACCAGGACTTTCGTATGCCGGAATTCCGGCCCGGCCCGGTGTCTCGTGTCCCGGTGTCCGCAGACCCCGCGCCTTCCGCAGCACGCCACCCGTCCTCACATCCGCACAGCGCGCCGCTGACTCCGGCCGTGTGACGAGAGGGCAGCACCCCCTCCGTCCTTACCGGCCCCGTCCCTGCTTCCGTGGTGCGCCCGTTCCGCCGTCATGAGCGCGGTCGCGGTCATCGACGGGCCGGCGTCGGCGCTCGCGGTGGCCATCAGCCGTGCGGCCGAGGGGGCGTCGGTCTCCGGGGGGATCACGAGGAGGTTCCAGCGACCCGCGGAGTAGGAAAGCAGAACGATCCGGTGCCGATCCAGCTCAGAGGTGAACAAACCGACGTTCACCACCTGGCCGTTGACGACGAGCCTGGGCGGGAGGACCGGCCAGTGGCGGGGGTCGAGCGCGATACGGGTGATCCGCCCCCACAACGGATCCAGCACGTCCGCCAAGGCGGAGAGCTCGCCCGGCAGGTCACGTGAACGGGGCCACCAGGCGCCGTCCAGTTCGGCGCGCCCTGCGGATGGGCCTTCGGACCCCTCGGACCTCAGCGCGAGGCGCGCCGTCGGGGCCCTGAAGGGAACGGCTCGTAGCGGGGGACGAGAGGTGGTCGCGGACATGGCGCAAACCCGTCTCCGGACTGCCGTGCGGGGCAGTGGCCCGGCGTCGTCGCTCACCGGGAACGACACCGGCATCGGAGCCGAGGTGCGAAATGCTCCCGGTGGGTTCACGCTACTCCCCGAAGGAGCCGAGCGGACGGGACCGCCCGCCGCAGGTCGAGCTCCTCAGCGGGAAGCGCCGCCAGTCAGCCGCGGCCGGCCCGCGGGCCGGAGCGCCGTCGGTGCCGGGAGGGCCGGGACGCCCGTGGTGCCGAAGTCACCCGAGACGATCCGCCGGTTCAGACCGCAGCCTTGGGGCGAAGGTCCCGGGCGCAGGCGCGTGGGGCCGCTTCTCCCTTGGCCGTACGATCCGTTGGGCCTGTCCGAGGAGTAGGCTGAAATCACCGAGGATATTTCGCGCACCGGCTTCCAGGCTCGTGTCGTTTTCGGCGATTGAATACGCCGGGCCGGTTGCGGTCGGCCCGGGGCAGGGTTCGCGCCATGACTGCGACCATTTCCCTCCCGCCGACAGCCGAAGCCGACGACCGTTCGTTCTCCTCGTCCTCTCTCCGTCTGTCGCTGGCTCCCGCCGGTCCCGCACCGGCTCTTCTGGACGGCGCATGGTGGCCCCGCTCCCGCGACCTCGGGGCCGAACTCCCCTCCCTGGCCGCCGTACTGGATCCGTTGTGGGGGCGGATCACCCGCGTCACGGTGAATCCCACCCACTGGCCGGTCGTTCCGCGCAAGGTGCCCGTCGCCGGGCACGTGGTGAAGGTGGGCTGGTTCCTGGCCGAGCAGGACCCGCACGAACTGATGTTGCTCTCGTACCGCACGGGCCGCTGGAACCTCCTGGTGGTCCCGCCACAGACGGCTTCCGTCTCGGCCGCCTGGCTGATGGCCGCCGCGAGCGACCCTCTGGGCACGTCGACCGCGAGCCGGTTGATGGAGGAGGCGGCGCGTCTGCGGACGGTGGACGCGGCCGACCGGTCGGTGGTGGAGGTCTGGGACTCCGAAGGAGGCCATGAGGCCCGCGATCCGGCCGCACGCCCCCCGATCCCGACCGTGACCGCCGCGATGCCGCATCAGCCGATGGGAAGGTGAGGACCGTGGAGACGTTCGTGACCGTGACCGTGATCCTTGCCATGATCGCCCTCGGAGTGCTGCTCATCCACCTGCTCAACTCGCAGCACAGTGACCGCATGGCCGCCTTCCACTACGGCCGCTCCGGGAAACCTGTCCCGGGCCCGGCCGCGGCGGCTCGGCGGAAGGCCCACGGCTGGGCGAGAGTGAGCGGCACCGCAGGTCGCCGTAACCGTCGCGACGACGACTCCCACCGGCCGGGCCGACCGATCCGACGGCACCGCCCGAACTGACAACACCGCCCGCAGCCCAAGACCCCGGCCACCGCCCCGCACATGACGGACCGGCGTCTTCTCGTGACCTGTGTCCGCGAACCGGGAGGACCTCCCGATCTGTACGTGGCCTCCTCCCACGCGCAGGCAGGCGAGGAGTACCGAGAGCGGGCGGCGTTTCTGCATCGGTGGTTTCCGCGGCCGGGCCGGGAACGCACCCTTGGTAACCGTTGTCGTCCGCTCTGAAGGGCACGGATGGGGCACGCGGGTGAAGCGAGGCAGGTGCGGGCGTTTTCAGTGGGACGTCGACTGGCGTGCCGACGAAGGCGAGTTGAGTGGTGGCCTGGTGCTTTGCTCGGGCGATGTCTCAGGCGGGCATGTCCACGGTCAGACCGGCTGCTTGGGCGGCATCGGCCAGTCGTCTGTCGTACGTGACGAAGGAGGTGAGCTGGGAGCGGACGCGGAGAGCGGTTGCCAGGTGGATGGCGTCCAGACTCCGTACGGTTGCTGGGTTCACGGTCTGGGCCAAGATGCGAATGCCCGTAGTTGCCCGGTCTCAGGGGCACGGATTGGGCACGGCCTCGGTGCCGTGTCGCTCGGCGGCATCGTCGGGGTCGTAGCGCGGTGTTGCGAGTGCCGCTTCGGTGTGGTGCGGTGCGTCCGGACTGCCGTCGGCTGTTCGGCGCAGCTTCGGGAACAGGACGAGGTGATCAGGTCGAAGAAGTGTGCTGGAGGTACGGCAGGCCTTCCATGACCGCGACAGCCACATGCTCCTCCTCGGGCAGCGGGCACGCGCCGGCATCCGCGTTGACGCGCGGCTCGGCATCAGCGGTTTTCCGGGTTCTCGTAGTCGTGGAGGACGCCGGCGTCCCAGGCGGTGCGCTGGTTGCCGTAGGCGGGGATGCCTCCGGCGTCGCGGGCTCCGCTAACTCCGTCCGGAGGGGACCCACCAGGTGACCCTCGGGAGCCGGGCTTCCCCGGTGACTGAGTTGCGGGTGTGTTGCTGCTCGGTCGGTGAACGGACAGGAATCGGTCAACACCTTTCCATCTCCTCTTGGCCGGGGCTGTCACATGCCTGTTCACTGCGCCGTATGCGACACAAGAAACCCATGAGATTCCTGATCCGTCCGAGACGGACGGCCACCGTGCTGACCGGCGCCCTTGCCGCACTCGGCCTGTCCCTGGGAACAGCCGCCGCGGACACGGTGCCGACGGAGTTCGGGACCGACTACCACGACCCGGTGACCGCCGCCCCGGCCATCTCGACGCCACACACCAGGTCGTGTTCGGTCACGATCGCCCAGGCGCAGTTCAAGGACTTCACCCCCTACACCGGCACCTACACGCCGCCCACCAGTTGTGGCACCCCCGGCCGCTGGTCCAAGGTCGTCCTGCGGATGGACGGGAGCGTGAAGGGACGGCAATACGACCGGCTCGGTTATCTGGACATCGGAGGCGTACAGGTCTTCCGTACATCGACGCCCGAGCCCTCGCAGGACGGGATCAACTGGTCCGTCGAGAAGGACGTGACCGAGTACGAGAAGACGCTGAGCAGCGCACAGTCGGTCGACATGCTCATAGGCAACGTTGTCAACGACACCTACACCGGCGTGCTCGACGTCAAGGTGACCCTCACCTTCTACGCCCCCGAGCCCGGCCGCACCCCCTCCGCCCCCGACCGGGTCATCCCCCTCAGCGACGGCGACAGCGTGACGACCGGCGCCTCGCTGACCACTCCACGCAACTCCACGCGGATTCTCGCCGAGGTGTACGCCACCGGCTCGGGCGGCGGCTGTGAGGAGTTCTGGTACTCGGTGGTCACGCCGTCCGCGTCGTACTCCTGCCAGGGCGGGGACGACGGCCCGTACCGCGAGGTGCAGGTGAGCATCGACGGGAAGGTCGCCGGAATCGCCTCGCCGTATCCGAACGTGTGGACCGGCGGCTGGTCGCCCTATCTGTGGTCGGTGATCCCCGCCCCACACGCCTTCGACGTACGGCCGCTGGAGTTCGACCTGACGCCGTTCGCCGGCCTGCTCAACGACGGCAGAGCACACAAGGTCGACGTGTCGGTGGTCGGGGTGCCGAGCGGCCAGACGGGGTGGAGCGCGCCGACGAACATCCTGGTGTGGCAGGACGCACACAAGTCGGTGGTGACGGGCGCCGTGACGTCGTACAAGAAGGCGGATCCGGCGGTGAGCAACACCTACACCGACGGTTCGCTGCGCCACCTGGTGACCGCCGGCAAGGACCGGTTGAAGGTCACCGGCTACCTGGACACCTCCCACGGCCGGATCACGACGACGGTCGAGCGAACAGCCACGAGCGCGATCGACCACCAGTGGACGCCGGACGAGAACACCGACGACCAGACCGGCACGTGGACCGACGACCAGACCGTGACCACCAACGGGCACGTCTCCCGCACCGACCGCACCTACACGCTCGACGGCCGCGCCACCATCGACAGCGCCAACCGACTGCGCGTGATCATGTCCGTCGCCGACCGGGCGCACCTCGGCGCCACCCGCATCGACGACACCTACCAGGGAGACGCCACCTTCACCCTCGGCGTCGCCCGCGAGGACCGGCACGCGGTGGCCACGACCAGCGAGCGCTACCGGCTCCGGGCTCCCGGCGCGTGCTATGACCACACGCTCGCGACCGAGCAAGGGGTGCTGACGAAGGACGTGCGCGGCTGCTGACCCCGGACTCAGCCCTTGCGCGCAGTCGCTCCACCGCTGCCGCGAAGCTCCGCACCACGGCATCGCGGCGGAGCCTTGTCGACGAGATCGGACGGCCGCCCCCTCCGAGGGGACGGCCGACGAGACGGTGAGTCGGCCGATGGACTCATGACGGGAGACCATCGTGTTCGCCTGGTCACCACCCGTTGCCGGACGTGCCGCAACTCCTCATCAACTCCTCATCGTCGACGAGCAGTTCGGCCAAGCCACTGCTTGCCGTTCCTCTGGCCCAGTGGGAGACGCCGGCCATGGCGAGGGTGACGGGGTGCTTGCACGGGCGCCCCGGCCCACCGGGCGGCCTGCCAACTCCGACTCACCGCAGAACTTGCGGCCCCGCCCATCGGCCTGGACAACAAAGAACCCCCGGGTCTCTGACCTGGGGGTTCATCATGGAGCGGGTGACGAGAATCGAACTCGCGCTCTCAGCTTGGGAAGCGATGGCGCTTGCATGGCCGGATGGCCGCTGACCTGCGTTGATTCGTCGTGCTGGCACCATTGCGCGCGGCCTGATCAGACCGCTGTTTACCGTGGTTGTCCGCTCTTACGGGCACGCTATGGGCACGTGGCGCGAAGACCGGTGGGCAGAGCGCGTGCACGGATGGTCGCTGTGTTGGGCGGGGCTCGGTCGGACGTCCAGTTGGGTAACGCCTTCGCACGTGCACAGAGCTGGGTGAAGCCCGTTTTACGTTGCAAGGCCGACGGTCGCGGGTTCTTGGGAAACGGTCGACGCTTGCCGGTGGTTCATTTCCCGGCTTCGGGGCCGTACCACTGGAGCGCCTGACCAGTGACGGCGGCGATGCACTCGAAGTCCCGGTCACGGTGCAGCAGCGTCAGTCCCTGCAACTCGGCCGTGGCGGCCACCACGAGATCGACGGCTCCGGCACTGCGGTGCTGTCCGCGCTGGGTGAGGACCTCCTGGACCCGCCAGGCGCGGTCGTAGGCACGGTCGTCAACCGGCACCCAGCCGAAGAGCAGGCGCATGTCTTCCATGCCTTGTGCCCGGTCGGCGGCGGAACGCGCGCTGTAGAAGAATTCCAACTCGGTGATGGGGCAGGTGGCGATGAGCCCGGCGGCGGTCGCCTGGTCCCATCCGTACTGCTCGGCGTCGCCGCGCAGCAGGCGGGCGAGCGCGCTGGTGTCGATCAGGTATTGCGCGGCGTTCACCGACGGTAGTTTCCTTTGTCCTCGAAGAGATCGAGGTCGAAGGCGCCCTCTTCTGCCGACGTCCGCAGGCGGGTGAGCGCCAGGGCTCGCCGCCGGTTCTCCAGCACCTCACGCAGGGCGGTGTTCACCGTCTCCTTCTTGGTGCTGGTACCGAGGGCCTTGGCCACGTCCGCGACCAGCTGGTCGTCGAGGTCGATCACGGTTCGGCTCATCGACTACCTCTCTTTATATCTTTGATGCCATCGCTTATATCTTAAGTGATGGAAGGCGGCCGGTCGACCTGCCGGCTGATCAGCTGGCATCGTGGACGGGCGACCTCACTGAGGACCGGACCGAGGCGCGGTCGCGCAGGCTGGCGTTTGACTGCATAGATCCGGGCCGGTCGGCACCGCCGGTCACGGCCTTGGCGTTGTGGACGCTGCCGTTCTCGCAGATCGCCGCGACCGCGGGACGGTGGGGCAGGTGTCCTGCGGCGGCTGGAGGAGGGCGGTGGACTCGGCGGCGGAGCGCCGTCCGAGGGGACTGGCTCCCAGTCGTTCATTACGTGATCGACCTGATAGAGAGAGCCAGGGTCAGTTGAGCCTGTTGAAGGGGCCGACACGCCTGGCCGCGGTCGGGGAGCAGGATCCGCAAGAACAATCTGCGTGGGAAGCGACGGCGCTCAGGCACCCACATGGCTGCGAAGCGCCTCTCTCGCTTCTCTGCCCTCCCGGGCTGGTCGACGCGCGGGGCGAGTGAGCGGAGCCGGTGCGACTGCACGGCCTCGGTGAGCGGCGGTCAGTACAGGGCCTTGTACCCCTGCCACCCAATGGCGATCCCGCTGCGGGGACCGAAGGAGCCCTTGCCGTCGCCGTTGTTGCGCCACAGCTTGCCGGAGGTGTCGCGGGAGACGAGGTCCGCCCTCCCGTCCCCGGTGATGTCGCCGACGCCCACCACGACGTTGTAGGAGGCACCCCAGTTGTCGGCCACCTTGACCCGCGCCCTGAAGCCGCCGGTCGCCGTGCCCACATAGCGCCACAGCCTGTTCGACGTGTCCTGCGCCAGCAGGTCTCCGTACCCGTCACCGTTGAGGTCGCCGACGCCGGTGATCTTCTTGTAACCGGCCCACTTGGAGAAGATCTTCACCCGTGCCGAGAGCTTTCCGCTGCTTGTGGCCTTGTACAGGTAGATGTCACCGGTGGACGCCTGGCGGGCTATCAGGTCCGCCCGGCCATCACCGCTGATGTCGCCCGGCGAGGTCAGCACGTTGTACTGGTTCCAGCCCGAAGTGCCCAGTGTGGTGTACGGCGTGGATGTCGTCAGGGCTTTGCCGCACCCCGGGCGGTACGCCCGCAGCGCACCGCTGCTGAACTGCACGAGCACGTCATTGCAGCGGTCACCGTTCAGGTCTCCGAACGGCACCACCGTGATCGAGGCCGGCCAGCCCGAAGCCGAGGTCTTCGTCGAGAACTTCCCGGCGCCGTCGCCACGATGGAAGGAGAGTGCGCCCTGGGAAGTGAGCGTGAGCAGGTCACCGATGCCGTCGGACCCGACATGGTCGCGTCTCACCGCGGCACCACCGGTCAGCTTCAGTGTGCCGGACGCCGTCGCCGACGCACCGAGCTTGTCGGCCGGGTCCGCCGTCAGCGTCCAGCTGTACGTGCCGTTCGGCACATACGTGCCCGTCGACGTCCTGCCGTTCCAGTAGGTACGGACCGCGTCGTGCGCGGCGCCACCGGACAGGGTGCGCACGGTGGCCCCGGTCGCCTTGTTCCTGAGCACCAGCGTCCACGACGCGGCCGGTTTCGACAGCCACCACGTGCCGTCCCACGAGGACGACGAGTCCACCAGGTCGACCGAGGATTCCGTCCTCGCTCCCAGGACCGCGATGTCCGTCGCGGGGACGCCACTCCGGAGGACGTGGATGTCCTGGGAGGCCGGGTCCACGTAACCGACCAGGCCGGTGTACGGATCGACGTCCCACTTTCCGGCTTTGGCCGCCAGGGTCCGGCTCACCGCGGAGCCGCCCGTGACGTCCGTGAGAGTCAGCGCTCCGGACGCGGAGTCACGCGTGACCAGGAAACCGTCGCCCAGGCGCGGCTGTCCGCCCGTGGGCACGGCGATGAGCGTCTTCCTACGGGTGTCGTACACGAAGGCCTTCTGCACGCTGCCCTGAGGAGACTCGCACGAGCCGGACCAGTACACCCAGCGTCCCACCGCCTGGACGCCGCCCACCGCGCAGCCGCTGCCGACCACCCGGAACGACGTGATCGTGTTACCCGAACGCACCTCTGTGGCCGTGACGGTGCCGTCCCCGGCCGCCGTCCACAGTGCCTCCCCCCACAGCGCGGAGGGGACCGTACCGGCCGCGCCCGTACGGGTGAGCACGACCTTCCGTGTATCCAGATCCGCCACCGCCAGGCCCTCTCCCGCGGGCGTGGGCCCATACCAGGCCGCATACCGGCCCGCGACGTCCACGAGGCCATGGTGGTCCTGGAGGCCGGAGGTCACCAAGGTGCCGGGAAGAGGCTGACCCCGGTCCAGGACGGACACCTCCCCGGCGGTGTTCCTCATGACCGCCCGGCCGTCGCCCGTTCCCATCAGGTCGGGACAGCTCCCGTAGTCCCCGGCCATGACCCCGCACCTCGGGGTGGCCCCCCGGTCCGTGCGCGTGCCCACCGTCAGAGCGTCCGCCGTGGTCAGCGAGCGGCTGTACAGGTGCGTCGCCCCGTCGCCGGACTCGTAGGTCATCAGCTCACCGCCGCTCAGATCGAGCGACTCGATCCCGCTGGGCACGGGCGGAAGGTCCACGATCCGGCGGACCAGGGGCAGACCGTCGGCCCCCGCCTGGACCTTGGCGATGCCGTAGTCCAGCGAGGACTCTCCGCCGGCGAGGACCAGGCCGCCGTCGGGGGTCGTGACGGCAGCGGGATCGGCCCGCTTGAACAGGGGCAACTCCGCGGAGCCGTCGAAGGGCAGCGCTGACACACTCCAGACGGAGGAGTCGGTGCGCCGCGCGACCACGAGCGCGTCACCGACGACGCCGAGGATCTTGTTGTCAGAGGCGTGGGGGAACGCAACCTCGTGAGTGGGCGCTTCGTAGGCACCCTGGGCGTACACCCGCACCCGGGACGTGCCGTACCAGCTGACCAGGTAGTCGGATCCCACCACGGTGTCCGTGCCCGCCACCAGCGGCGGCAAGATCGTGGCGGCAGCGGTCTCCGCGTCCACCCAGGCGTACTGGAGGCTACGGTCCGGACCGTAGTAGTTGACGAGGATGCCGGAGGCCGAACCCCTGGGATAGAAGGGGAAGACCACCCCATCCGGGAGTCCGGTGACAGGCTTCTGCACCGTGCTGCCGTTCTCGTCGCGCAGCAGGAACAGCCCAGTTCGTTCCCCACCTGTCGACGTGCTGGTCAGGACAGTACGTCCGTACGTCTGGAGATAGCTCTGGCCCGCCGGGATGGCCACGGTTTCCGTCGTACCGGTTCCCATGTCCCGGAGCAGGACTTGCCCACCACTGCTCTGGGACGGGCGAAGGGCGACGACGTCCGAACCGGTGCCGTACACGCCCGCGGTGCGCGGCTCGAGTCGCTCGCCGCCTTCCACCGGCTTGCGGCTGCCGTCGTAGCTGGTCCACCAGAGGCCGGACCCCTCGGCGGTGGAGCGGTACTCAAGGAAGCCGGAAGCCCCCGCGCTCTGCAGATACGCGGTACGCGGAGTCGCGCGCATGGTGGCCGGAACGACGATCTCCGTTGCCGTCTCCGCATGCGCGGGCACCACCAGCGGCACGGCGGACACAGAGAGCGCCAATCCGATCAGCGTGCCAAGGGAGCCACGCACGAAGGCACGACGAGTCACTTGCTTCCCCTCCCCGACGGAGGGCCCCATCCCCCCGAACAAGCGGGCGGATCCTAACACCTGTTCAAGGCGAATGACCTTGCCGAGCCGGTTGGCCGGTCCGTGAACGGACGGTGCGGCTTCCACGCGTACAGGCCGCGGAAGGTCCCCGCACTCAGAGTCGGCGATCGCCGCGTGTTCGCACCGGAAACTTCAAGTCGGTGGACTCGCAATGGGCAAGGCAGGACACGTATCTCCAACGCATGGCCTGCGACAGAGAACCCGGGTTGCACGCGCCGCACCCGTGATGCGGACTTCAGGGACTTCGGTCAGCATCACCGCCGCTGTACACATAACGACGTTCAGACCTGCGGAGGGACGCGGGCTGAGGTCTCCTGACGCGGAGAGGCGCCGGCCCAAACTACGAATCCCCAGGTCAAGACAGACTTCCGAGACTGGAGGCGCTGCGCGTACGGCTGCTGCCGTCCGGAACCCGTGCCCTCTGCGTGCCCAATATTCGTGCGCCTGATGGACCGGAACTTGCTGGACAACCGTCGGGAAAACACAAACCCCAGGCCGCTGACCTGGGGCTTCAAGAAGAGCGGGTGACGAGAATCGAACTCGCGCTCTCAGCTTGGGAAGCGACGGCGCTCAGACTGCGGAGTCGCTTCTGACCTGCAGAAACGTTGCCCTCAGCGCGGCTTCGAGTGCTGGCATTGCGCCGCTGCTTACCGTGGTTGTCCGGTCTTATGGGCACGCTTTGAGCACCAGCCCGTGTGGGGAAGCTGTGCGGGAGCTCAACCGGTCCGTTGTGGTGCTGCGCCCCCGGGGTGGGATTGTCCCCGACATGTCGGCTTACAGATGCACACTCCTGTGGCCACGTGGACGGTCAGAGGTGGGCTGTGTGTCCGGAGGGTGGCCTTGGCCTGCTGGATGTGCCCTGCTGGCCTCAGAAGGTCATCGTCTGGGCAAGAAGCACTGGTTTCCGGTCCAGTTCCTCGAGTACGAGATGGGGGCTGACACCGAGGGCGATGTCCAGGGCGTACTCCAGGGCCGCCGCGCCGGGGGACTTGTCGATGTCCAAGGCTTCGGACCACTTGCGGGGCTGGTAGCGGGCCAGCGTGGAGAAGCTGTCGAGGAGTAGCCACCAGGTCATCAGGGGCCTCGGGGGCGCCTTTGTGGGCTCGAACGCTGGTCGCAGGTAGCGGTTTTCGGTGAAGCGGTATGCGGGTGTCCTGATGTCGAAGAAGTCGCCGATCTCCGCCTCCCATGTCCCTCTTGGGGGCTGGCCAGCAGAGTTCGACGGAGAACCGACCGGAGCAGATCTCTCTGTAGGCATTCGGGGCGTCGGTGCCGCCCTCGGACCCTGAGCAGAGCCGGTCACCTGTCCACCCTCGGGGCATGCGTCGAGCGTTGGCGCCCCGCGCCTCCTCCGCCCGCCATCGTCGTCCTGCCGCCCCTGCCCCTGCCGCCCCTGCCGACCAGGCATGTCCAGGGGGCCACACGGCCTACCTCTCCGCAGGGCACTGCGAGCGAGCCGGCGACGATCTCGGCTGGCTCTCATTGGCCCGACCGGTCCCTCGTTCTGCTCAGGACGTCAAGCGCGACCAGGGCGCAATCCTCGGCCCGCGCGCCATCCATCACTCCTATGCAACCGCGCCTGGCGCGTTCACCAGGAGACGTCGGGTCACCTTGAAGCCTCCGCGCGCAGGTGTGAGCAGTTGACCGGCGACGACGGCGTGGCGCGATGGTCGAGATGCCAGGCTCGGCTTGCTTCTGCTACCTGGGCCGGGCGTCCTTCGCGAATGCACACACCGCTTTGCCGGAGTGTCATGCGACGACAGGTGTGCTGGAGCGGCCTGGCTTCGCTTTCGCGCGCCGCTCGTGACTGGGCGTCAGGTTGGCTGTCGTCCGCACGGCAAGTAGACGGGCAGCCCTAGTTGGCCGACGGTCATCCCGTTATGGGCGGGGTGGCCGCCCCTGGGTGTATCCACCGGTAACACCCGAGAGGCGTCGATAACAACTGAGTCAAGGAGATGTATGAGCGAAGTGAGGATAAGTTAGTGTCATGTGAAGTAATTGAAAGGGGCATCACTCTGTTGACGTACATGTGTGCGCAACGGGCGTGGGAGTCCCGCGGTGCGGAGGGGGCTCGTGTCGTAAGGCATGGGTCGAGGCGCTGTCGGGAGCGGGCAAGGGGGCCCGGGTTCCCGGTGATGTCTCGCGAACGTCTGCGCCTGTCCTGGGGGGCCTTCTGTGAGATCTCTGTCCATCGTCATTCCTGCCCTCAACGAGGCTGAGAACCTGCCGACGGTGATGGAGTCCATCCCGCACCGTGAACTCGCCGAAGCGGGTTGGACGGTCGAAGTCATCGTCGTCGACAACGCCTCGACCGACGCCACCGCGGAGGTGGCCAGGTCGCTGGGCGCCACGGTGGTCCCGCAGCCGATGCGCGGGTACGGCAACGCCTACCAGGCCGGCTTCGACGCGGCCGGCGGCGAGGTCATCGCCACGGGCGACGCCGACTGCACGTACCCGTTCGACGCGCTGCCGCATCTGCTGCACATCATGGACGCGCGGAACGTCGAGTTCATGACCACGAACCGGCTCGGTGTCGAGAACCGGCACGCCATGAAGCCGTCCCACACGGTTGCGAACCACGCACTCAGCGCCCTCAGCCGGACCCTGTTCCGCAACGGGCTGCGGGACTCGCAGTCGGGTATGTGGATCTTCCAGCGTCATGTGTGGCACGCGATCGACGTCCGCTCGCCCGGCATGGCCTTCTCCCAGGAGATCAAGAACGCGGCCACCCGGGCCGGCTTCCGCTGCCTCGAGGTACCCATCGAGTACCGGGTCCGCGGCGGCGAGGTCAAGCTGAACGCGCTGCCCGACGGGGTCGCCAACCTGCGCCAGCTGTTCCAGCACAAGCTCCGCGACAACCGACTCCGCACCACGCCCACGCGCATGGTCCCGGTGGCGGAGGTGGCCCGGGCCAACGCCGCCGCCGAGCGGGCCGCCCAGGCTGCCGAGCGGGCGGTGACCGCCGTGGAGGAACTGAACGCCAAGACGAGGCTCGTGTCCGAGCTGGGCACTGGCAAGGGGGAGCAGCTCAGCGGACACAGGACGCTGCAGAGCATGCCGACACAGCGCGCCTCCGATGAGGTACCTCTGGAAATGGCGTGAGCACACCGCCGTTCGATGACGGACCGGAGTGGCGGGCTGCAGGGGAGCAGAAGGCCCTGCAGTCCGCCGCCGTCGGCCTGGGCCGCCGGGGCCAGCGCCTTGAGCGGTCACAGCAGCCGGACGGCGCCGGATCCCACGGGCTCGCCGCGGCACGGTCGGCTGGTGGCGTATCGCTGCGACGGGTGCTCGGACCGGTCCTCGGCGTGTTGGCCGTGCTCGGGCTGTGCGGTGCCGCATGGGCGGTCCCCGAGGTTCAGTCCGTGCTGCGGGACTCCTTCACCGAGCGGCAGCAGGCTTACATCGAGCTGTATTTCGGCAAGGAGCCGTTCTTCGACGGCGACGAACTCGTCGTACCGCTGAAACTCGTCGAGCACGGCGATAGCGGCGGCCGGCACTCCGTTCGGACCTGGGTCCAGGACTCCACGGGCCGTCATCTGGCGGCTGACACCGAAACGGTCACCACCAAGCCAGGTGCCCTGGTCGGTGTCGACGTGAGGCTGCGTCTCAAGGGGGGCGTGAAACGCCACGTGGATCTCGTCGAGGTGACACTGCCGGGGCATCCTCAGCGGCTCCGAATGCATCTGCGCTGATGGCCCCGCGCTCAGCCGCCGGTTCACCGACCACTCGCCCGCTCTCAGGAGCCGCACCAGCCCACCCCACGGGAAGCCTCATGCGCACCATCGTCCAGATCACTCCCTACTACCCCCCGCACCTGGGTGGTCTTGAGCGTGTCGTTTCCAACCTGGCGCGGGAGCAGGCCAAGCGGCATGACGTACGGGTCCTGACCACCGCCCTCGGCTCAGCCGACGCGCCGCGCGCCGTTCGGGAGGACGGAGTCGCGGTGTACCGGCACCGTGCCGTAGAGGTTGCCCACACGGCCGTCGCCCCGGGCTTGGCCGCGCACCTGACCCGGCTGCCACGCGACGCGGTGCTGCACCTGCACTGTGCTCACGCCCTGCTGCCGGAGATGGTCGCCCTGGCCGCCCGGCTGCGAGGTACCCGCTTCCTGCTGCACTTCCACCTTGACGTGGATGCTTCCGGTCGGCTGGGCGCTCTCCTTCCGCATTACAAGGAGCACGTCTTCGGCCGCGTCCTGCGGTCCGCAGCCGGTGTCATCGCGCTGACCGACGCCCAGGCAGCTTTCCTCACGGACACCTACAGGGTGCCCGCCGATCGCGTCCACGTCGTGCCGAACGGCGTGGCCGAGGCGTACTTCATGCCTGCCCGTGAGCCCGCACCTGGACCTTTGAAGTTGCTGTACGTCGGTCGGCTCGGAGTCCAGAAGAACGTAGCCCGGCTGTTGGACGCCCTTCACCTGACACGCCAGGACGTACGGCTGCGGATCGTCGGCGACGGTGAACTGCGGGGGCGGCTGGAGGAACAGGCCGGCCGACTCGGCCTGAGAAATGTCGAGTTCAGCGGGGGACTACTCGGCGAAGACCTCATCAAGGCGTATGCCGACGCGGATGCCTTCGTGCTGCCGTCCGACAAGGAGGGCATGCCGTTGGTCGTGCTGGAGGCGATGGCAGCCGGGCTGCCCGTCGTCGCGACCGACGTACCGGGCACCCGGGAGCTGGTCGGGGACACCGGCCTGCTGGCCACGCCCGAACCGGCCGCCCTGGCCGAGGCGATCGACACCCTCGCCGGCGATCACCTACTCAGGGCACGGCTGGCCCGCGCCAGCGCCGAACGCTCCCGCGACTACTCGTGGGAGACCGTCGCCCGGTTGGTCGAGGACGTCTATGCCAAGGCGGGCCTGTGACGACGAAGGACACGCTGGCCCTGCGCATCACCGAGCCGGACCGGCACCCGCCCGCCGACGACGAACACTCCGCCCGGCCCGGTCGAGCTGCCCGCCGCCCCCTGTTCCACCGGCGCTTCGCCCTTCTGCTCAGCCTTGCTCCCGCAACCGTCGTCGAACTGCTGCCGCAGTCGCCCGCCGCGCTGCACACCCTGGCCGGACTGTGGCTGTTGTTCGGCGTCCCCGTGCTGTTGTGGCGGGGCGTGGCCATGCGCATCGTGACCACCGGGACCGCAGTGCTGCTGCTCTCGATCGGTTTCACGGTGATGACGGACATCGCCGTCGCGCTCACCGTGAACACGGCGCTGCCGCCGCTCGGCGTCGAACGGCCGCTGACCCGGCTCGTGCTGACGATCGCCTCTGCCGCCGCCCTCGTCGTGCTCGGCGTGCTCGCACCAGAGCCGACACGGCCCCAGCGTCCATCCTGGAGAGGGCTGTTCGCCATCCGGGGCGTCAGGCCGGTCGCCGCTTTCGGCGGGATCGCCCTCGTCCTCGCCGTGGCCGGTCCGATCCGGCTCAACAACGGCCTGGGAGGCGCCGTCAGCACGGTGGCCATGGTCGTCGTGGCGGCACTGATCGCTCTTCTGCTGCTGCGCCGGGGCCGCTACCCGGTGCCCGTCCTGGAGTTCGGCCTGTACTGCGCCTCGGCCGCGCTCCTGCTGCTCACCTCGCTGCGCGGGCAGTACATCACCGGCCACGACATCCAGAAGGAGTTCCTGTACTTCCGGCTCGCCCTCGGCGGCGAGCACTGGGACATCAGCACGTACACCGATCCGTACAACGCCTGTCTGAGCATCACCCTGCTGCCGGTGAGCGTCTTCCAGCTCACCACCCTGCCCGAGACCGCGATCTTCAAGGTCGTCCTGCCGCTGCTGTTCGCGCTCACTCCGGTGCTGGTGCACCGCGCGGTGCGCAATGTCGCCCCGCGCGTGGTCGCGCTGATGTCGGCGGTGTACTTCATCGTCTTCCCGACGTTCTTCACCGACATGCCCTACCTCGGCCGTCAGGAGATCGCCTTCCTGCTGCTGGGCTGCGCCATGGTGGTGCTCACCGACTCGCGGGGACCCCTACTGCTTCGCCGGATCGTGTTCGTGGTTCTGCTCGGCGGCATCGTGCTGTCGCACTACTCCACCACCTACGTCGTCGTCGGCACCCTTGCGGTCTCCTTCCTTCTCGACAAGGCGTGGAGGCTGGTGTCCCGGCGGGGCCGGGACCGCTCGCGGCGCAGGCGGCGCGAGGACCGGATGCGCTCCTTCCTCACCTGGTGGGTGGTGGTCGTACCCGCCGTGCTGGCCCTGCTGTGGGCGGGCCCGCTCACCCACACCGGCGGTCAGGCTCAACGCACCCTCCACGAGGTGGCGGCGGCCGTGTTCGGCGGCACGTCGGAGTCGGGCTCCTCGGACACCGCCTACAGCATCCTCGGTGGTGCCAAAGTGCCCGCCACCGAGCGTCTGAAGGAGTACAAGGCGGACCTGCTGAAGCAGACCGCGGCGGAGCGGGCGAGCGGGGACTACCTGCCGTTGAAGAAGGTCGACGGTCTGTCCACACCTGTCGTCCCGGTTCAGGCCATGAAGCTCACTGCCGTCGGCCGGGCCCTCGACGGGCTCGGCATCAGCGTGCCCGGGCTCAACGGCGGGCTCCGGCAGGTCGCAGCGCTGTTCTTCCAGGTGATGGCGATGGCCGGGTTCGTGGTGGCGCTGTGGGCTCGCCGGTCCGCGTTCCGCCCCGTGCGTGACCAGGTGACCATCGCCGCCGGCGCCTGGTGCATGGTCGCCATCTTCACCCTCGTACCGCAGCTGTCCGTGGACTACAGCCTGCTGCGCGCCTTCCAGCAGGGGCTGTTCTTCTTCGCGCCCTTCCTCGCCACCGCCACCCTGTGGGCGCTGCGCTGGGCCGGCCGCCGCACCGTGCCGCTGGCCTGTGCGCTGCTGGCGGCGCTGCTGCTCGATCTGTCCGGGGTGGTGCCGAAGGTGCTGGGCGGCTATCCGGCGCAGCTGCAGCTGTCCGACTCCGGCCAGTACTACGCCATTTACTACCCCCACACCGAGGAGCGGAGGGCCGCGCTCTGGCTCGACGCGCGCCTGACCGAACAGGGCAGCGGACTGGTGCAGACCGACCGGTTCAGCTACAGCCGGCTGCAGGCGCTGCTGACCCATCCGACGCTCGCGGACGTGTCCCCGGCCGCCCTGCGCACGGATTCCTACGTGCTGCTGGGCACCACGCCCACCCGCACCGGCGACGTGACCGTGTTCTACGGGGGCGACCTGATCACGTACCGGTACCCGATGGACGTCCTTGACTCCCGGGATCTCATCTACAGCAACGGGGGAGCGGTGATCTACCGATGAGCGCACGACCGCTGAGGGTCCTGCTGGTCAGCCACTACTACCCGCCGCATGTCGGCGGCATCGAGAACGTGGTGCACCGGGAGGCGCAGGGGCTGTCCGCGCAAGGCGCCGACGTCACCGTGCTCACCAGCGGCGACCGCTCCTCGGTCACCGCTGAGGAAGGCGTACGAGTAGTGCGGGTGGCCGCGTGGAACGGCACCGAACGCCGGGCCGGGGTGCCCTTCCCGCTGTTCTCGCCCGCGCTCCTGACCGCCGCGCTGCGCCTGGCGCGCCGGGCGGACGCAGTGCACATCCATGACTGCCTCTACCTGAGCTCCTGGGCCGCCGGCCTGGCCGCGCGTCTCACCCGCACCCCCTACGTCCTCACCCAGCACGTGGCCGTCGTCGAGCACCCCTCCGGCCTGGTCCGGGCGGTCCAACGCGCCGTGTACGGCTCGGCCGGCCGGACCCTGCTGCGGGGTGCCCGCGCGGTGTTCACCCTCAACGCCTCGGTCGCCCGGTTCGTACGGGCATACGGCGCGCGGGAACACCGGGCCCACCACCTGGCCAACGGTGTGGACACCGTCCGCTTCCGGCCGGCCGCCTCCGCTGCCGAACGCATGCTTGCCCGCGAGCGTTTCGGTCTGCCCGCCGAACGGGTCCTGGTCCTGTTCGCGGGACGGCTCGTCCCCAAGAAGGGGTACGACCTGCTCCTCGCCGCCCACACCCCCGACGCGGGGTACGACCTGGTCTTCTCCGGGGGCGGCGACAGCGCTGCCCTCGTCGGTCTCCCCGGCGTTCACCACCTGGGTGCCCTGTCGCACGAGGCCGTCGCCGACGCCTATCGCGCCTGCGACGTCTTCGCCCTCCCCTCGACCGCCGAAGGTTTCCCCCTCACCGTGCAGGAGGCGATGGCGTCCGGGCTGCCGGTCGTCACCACCGACGATCCCGGCTACGCCCCCTACCAACTGGACCGCGACCAGCTGTCCCTGCTGCCACGCGAAGTGCCCGCCCTGGCCGCCGAACTGAGCGCCTTGGCCGCGGACCCGGAACGCCGGGCCCGTATGGGCGAGTACTCCCGCACCTATGCGGAGAAGGCGTTCGCCTGGGACGACCACGTCCAGACCCTGCTGGCCCACTACCGCGGGCCCGGTGAACGCCCATGACGGACGTCACCGCCTCGGCCCCTGCCACGCAGGATCGCGGGCGGCACCGCCGTACGGGCGACCGCATCTACCGCAGCTCCTTCTTCCTGCTCGTCTCCACCGTCGTCACGGCCGGCCTGAGCTTCGTGTTCTGGGTTGTGGTCGCCCGTTTCTACACCGCTTCCCAGGTCGGCCTCGCCACCTCACTGATCTCCGCGACCTCGTTGCTGGCCACGTTCAGCCTGCTGGGGCTCAACAACACGCTGATCCGATTTCCGGCCGGGCGGGAGGCGCGCAACGCGCAGATCAGTCAAGCCCTGCTGCTGGTCGGGATCGTGGGATGCGCAGCGGGCGGGATCTACCTGCTCGGGCTGCCGCTGTACGGCGCCAAGCTGGAGTTCGTCCGCGACGACTGGATGTCGGCCGCTGCCTTTGCCGCCTTCTGTGGCTGCGCGGCCGCGAGCATGCTGGTGAAGTCGGTCTTCAACGCGGCACGCATCCCCGAGTACAACGTCCTGATCGACGGGCTGACCCAGGGAGCCTCCAAGGTCGCCATCCCGGCCCTCCTCACCGGACTCGGCGTCTTCGGCATCGTCGCCTCGGCGGGCGTGGGCTACGTGGTGACGGTGGTCGTCGCCCTGCTGGTGCTCAGGCGGCGCCTCGGCTTCCGTGCGGACCTGCGCACCCGCGGCACCCGGCTGCGCGAGAAGTTCCGCTTCTCGGTGGCCAGCCACGTCTCCAACCTGGTCAACCTGGCGCCGGTGCTGGCCACACCGCTGATCGTGCTGCACCAGCTGGGCGCCGCCGAGGCCGGCTACTTCTTTGTGGCCTTCCAGATCGCGGCCATGCTGAACGCCGTCTCCACCGCGGTCGGTGAGGCCGTCTTCGCCGAGGTCTCCCACCAGGAATCGCGGTTCCGCGAGCTGATGCTGCGCTCGGCACGGATCATCGCTGCCGTGCAGGTGCCCGCCGCCGCGGTGGTGGTCGTCGGAGGGGGACTGCTGCTGCAGATGTTCGGCGCAGGGTACGCGGAGCACGCGCGGCCCCTGCTGACAGTCCTGGCAATCGCCGCCCTGCCCGTCGCCCTGAACACCTGGGCCTGCTTCGCACTGAAGCTGGCCCAGCGCATGCGCCACCTGATCGGCGCCAACGCCATCATGGCCGCCCTTTCGATCGGCCTGAGTATCGCCTTCGCCGACCGTGGACTGGTCTGGGTCGGTTACGCATGGGCCGTGGGCAACGCCGTGGCCGGTGTGTTCGCCACCGTGAGCCTGGTACGGGGGCAGGCGACGTCGCGAAACAGCACTTCCCTCTCGACGGCACCAGTTGATGAGGCGCCCGGCGCCCTCACCGGGCCCTACGACACGGCCGTGACCGAGACAGCCGAAGCCTGGCCGGGGCATCCCGACGAGTTCACTCGCCGCCCATACGCCGACCCCTCTGCATTCGGGGCCGCCGCCCCCTACCCGGCCGTCCCGTCCCAGCCCACCGGGCCGTTCCGACGGCCCCGCTCCCAGTCCGAGAGGCCCGCCCCTTGAACATCGTGGTGATCAATGCGTACGTCCGCGAGAACGCAGGCGACGCAGCACTGCTCTCCGTCTGCCTTCGCCACGTACAAGAGGCTTTCCCCGATGCCGACGTGGTGATCGCGGGGATGGAGGACGCGGCCGTGCACCCGGAATTCGAGGCTGTGCGGAACATCGGCTCCATCCGCCGTTACGTCGCCGACGGCACCGTCACCCTGCCTCGCCGCCTTCTGCGCAAGGCGCTGTTGGGCCTGGCGGGCGCCGCCGCTGTGGCGCTGCCCCGGCTGCTTGCCCGCACGGTGCTGTGCGTGCTGCCCGCCGAGGCCCGACGCGAGGCGGACGCCGTGATGCGGGCGGACCTGGTGGTCTCCATGGGGGGCGGCTACGTTCTGGCCCGCCCCGGCCTCGACGGATACCAGAACGTGTTCTTCGTGCTGCTCCCGGCGCTGCTGGCACAGAAGGCGGGTGTCCCGGTGGTCTGGGCCCCGCAGTCCTTCGGCCCGTTCCCGGCCGCCGCCCAGCGTCGACTGGTCGGCCGGGTCATGCGCCGCTCGGCCGCGGTGCTCGCGCGCGAGGACGTCAGCGTGGGTGAACTGCGGGCGTGCGGTATCCCGGCCGACGGCATCGAGCGGGCCGTGGACGCCGGCTTCGCCTTCGAGCCCGAGCGGCGGATCGACTGGCGGGCCCGGCTCGGCGTCGGCCCGAACGAGCGGCTGGTCGGTGTCACCGCCCGCCGCTGGCTGGCCCCTGCCGCCCAAGACCGATACGAACAAGAACTCGCCCGTACCATCGACGCCGTCCAGGCCACCGGCGTCCGCGTGGTTCTCATCCCCCAGGTCAGCACCGACTACCTCGGCGACGACGATCGCATCTGCGAGCGCAGGATCGCCGGATACTGCACGAGTGGCCCGCTGATGGTCGACGAGGTCGTCGACTACCGCGACCTCAAGGGCCTTTACGACGAGTGCATCCTGCTCATCGGCACCCGCTTCCACTCGGTGATCTTCTCGCTCACCAGTGATGTCCCGTGCGTGGCCATCGAGTACGAGCACAAGACCCGCGGAATCATGGCCGACCTGGGACTTGGCGAATGGGTCCTGCCCATCGCCGACGTCACCCACGACAGGCTGTGGTCATTGGTGGAACCGCTGCTGAAGGATCCCGCCGCGTATCGCAGGATCCTCGACGCGAACCTGCCCGGTTACGTCGCCCGCGCCCGATCCCTGCCTGCCCGGTTGCGGGAGGCGGTGTGACCAGCCGCCGCACGATCGCGATCGTCACCCCGTACTACCCACCGAAGATCGGCGGAGTGGAGCAGTACACCGCGCGCCTGGCGGCCGCCGTCGCTGCCGATCCCGGTCTGCGCGCAGTGGTGATCACCACGCGCCTCGACGGGGGACTGCGCACCCGCGTCACCACTGAGGACGGCGTCCGGGTCATAAGGCTTGGTGCCTGGCTGAAGCTGTCCAACACTCCCCTCAGCCCCCTGTGGCCCCTGCAACTGCGCCGCTGGCTGCGGCGGACCGGCGCCGACGTCGTCAACGCGCATGCGCCGGTGCCCGGACTGGGCGACCTTGCCATCGCCGGGGCCGGCCGCCGGCCGACCGTCCTGACGTACCACGCGGGCTCGATGCACAAGGGCGAGCCTGGCAGCGCCCTCGCAGACCGACTGATCGGCCTGTACGAAAAGGTCCTGCTGCCCCGGGTCTTCAGCCGCGCCCGCCGCCTGGTCGCCGTGTCGCCGGTATCGCTGGCCGAGGGCCAACCCCACGCCGTACGCATCACGCCGGGCGTCGACACCGACCGCTTCACTCCGGGCGAGCCGGCTTCGCGGCGGGCCCGCACGATCGTCTACGTGGGCCGTATGGACCGCTCCTCGGCGTGGAAAGGTGTCGACGTGCTCGTCGGCGCCTTCGCGCGGCTCGCGAGCGACATACCTGAGGCGCGGCTGCGCCTGGTCGGCGACGGAGATGCTCTGCCCGACCTGCGTAAGCTTGCGGACGAACTCGGCGTCGCCGACCGGCTGGAGACCCCCGGCGCACTGAGCGGCACGGCCCTGACGGAGGCGGTGCGCACGGCATCCGTCCTGTCCCTGCCGTCACTCACCGAAGCCGAGTCCTTCGGCATGGCGCTGGTGGAGGGGATGGCCTGCGCAACACCCGTCGTAGGCTCGGACGTTGGCGGCATCCCCCACGTCATCGCCGACGGCGAGACGGGCCTGCTGGTTCCCCCCGGTGACCCGGACGCCCTGGCCGCGGCGTGCACCAAGCTGCTGGCCGACGGAGACCTCGCCGACCGGATGGGGGCGGCGGGCCGGCGTACGGCTGAGGAGCGCTACGCCTGGCCGCATCTGACCGCGCGGTACCTGGAGCTGTTCCGGACCCTCTAGCTCTGCTTCTCCTTCCTCTCTGGCTTCTCCTGGTAGGCGCGGATGGCCTGCTTCAGGGCGTCGAAGGCGGGCTTGCGTCGGCCGTCGTGGTACGTCAGCCCGTAGTGCTGCGACTTGCGGCTGGTCGCACTCTCGGGCGCTACGTCCTGGTACGAGAACCAGAACACGACGTCCACCGAGGGGATCGCCGCCGCCGCGGTCACCGTGTCGCTGGCGATCTCGGCCTGCAGCCGCGGCGTGACGTGCGCGGTGCCCTGGGCGGACGTGGTGTCCGCCGCCTTGCCCTGAGACCAGGTGGGCGCGCCGGTCTCGGTGAGCCAGATCGGCATGCCCCGCTCGCCGTACCGCGCAAGGATGGCGACGAGATTGTCCTTGGTGCGATCGATGTCCTCGAAGCGCGTACCGGTCGCGGTCTTGGTACTGGGCAGCAGGGGATAGGTGTACGGGTGGTACGAGATGGCGTCCACCTGCTTCAAAGCTCCGAGCCGACCGAGCTCGGCGAGGAACGTCTTGTGGGACACGTACTGCCTGGACGGGATCGTGTCCACGGCGGCGAGCCCGCCGAGCAGCAGGTAGGCACCGGGGTCGGCGGAGCGGATGGCGGGAGCGGTCGTGGTCAGCAGCGCGGCGTAGCGGCCGGCGTCGGGGCCGGTCTGCCAGAACGGCTTGATGTTGGGCTCGTTCCAGATCTCCCAGGTGTGGACGCCCATGGGCGCGTACCGCTCGGAGGCCTGCCGCGCAAACTCGGCGAATCGGCCGTTGTCGGCGGGCGGGCACGTCTGGCTTGTGCTTGCGCAGTTCGGGTCGGCGGCCCAGCGCGGGGTGTAGGAAATCGTGGGCAGGACGTCCAGTCCGTGTGCGCGAGCCGCGTCCACCACACGGTCGAAGCGCTCCCACAGGTACTGGCTCGGAGAGTCGGGTTGGATGGTCCGCCACGACAGGTCCACCCGCAGCCAGCGGACACCCAACTCTTCAGCGTCATCCATCGCCTTGGCCAGTTCCGCGTCCGTCATCCAGGTCAGGGTGTCGCCGAACGAGAGCCCGAACCTCAGTTCCCGCTCGCGGCCGCCATCCGCCGCAGAGGCGTCCGAACCCGGCGCAGTTGCCAGCGCCCCGATCCCGTCGTCAGGCGTACGAGACGGCGAATCGACGCCGGTGAGGAACACAACGGCGGCCACGGCGCCACCAAGCACGGCGAGGGAGACGAGCGCGCCGAGGAAGCGTCGTTTCATCCCCGATCGATATGCGGCAAGGAAGCGCCGGCGTCCGGACACGGGTGATATGGACTGGTGAGACACCTGCGAAGCCTAATCGCGGTTTCAACCAAGATGGAGAAATCGTGGCGAAGCCGTGATGGATCGGAATGTGGCCGTTGACCCACTGGGTCTCTGCATAACCGCTCGTGTCGCGGCGCTCCCTCCTCGGAGGGACTCCGGTGCGCCGGGAGGCCCGAACATCGTATGGGCCCTGCGGTCGGAATCGGACGGGACGGAGATCAGTGCGGCATTCGGGCGAGTGCTTGATCAGGCCCTGAATTGTCGTACGGTCCGGGACGTGCTGGACACGGGGCGCTGAATCCCGGGCAATTGCGCGCCAGGGCGCTTGAGGAGCACGTCGCCATCGACGCCAGTGCGGCTGTCGAGTACCAGGAGTATCTGGCGGCCCGGGCCGCGGTCGCCGGGCAGGCCGGTGGCTGGAGGTGCGCGGACTGCAATGGCCACGACGCGCGGATACGGATGCTTTCGCCGACGGCAGGGATCGGCGAGGTGCGGCTATTTCACCCGGTGGCAGACCTTGGGACGATGTGCGCGAACCTCATGTGGCGGCGTCGAAGACGGTGTCGGCGCGCATCGGCACACCCGGCTCGTCGGGGGCGAGGACCTCGGTGGTGCCGTGGGCCGAGGTTCCGGCGCCATCGCCGACGGCCTACACGGCACCGGGGTACACCTTGTCGCTTACGCCCTCGTCCAGCAGAGCTTTGATGCGGCCACCGTCGTACGTCATGGTCTCCCTCTTCGCCGAGGGCATCCCGCCGGTCAGCGTAGTGACGTTCGGGTTGCGGTTCGGGTAGCGACGTCGCTCGGGCGACCCGGCCGGGGCACCGAGGGCTGAGTGCAACGCCTCATCGTCGATGAGCGGTTCGACCAAGCCGGTACTTGCCGTTCCTCTGGCTCAGTGGGAGACGCCGGCCATGGCGAGGGTGACGGGGCGCTCGCACGGGGCGACCGGCCCACCGGGCGGCCGACCAACTCCGGCTCACCGCAGAAATTGCGGCCCCCGCCCATCTGCCTGGACAACAAAGAACCCCCGGGTCTCTGGCCTGGGGGTCCATCATGGAGCGGGTGACGAGAATCGAACTCGCGCTCTCAGCTTGGGAAGCGACGGCGCTTGGGCGGGCGCTACGTCTCTGACCTGGGCAGACGCCATCTCCCTCGCTGCTGGGCGGGTCGGTTCGCACCGCTCTTGACCCTGCTTTTCCGCTCTCAAGGGCACGCTATGGGCACGGCGCTCCAAGGGGGCGGTCTGCTCGGCGCCAAGGGCACTGGAGATGCTCTGATCAACAGAACCACCCTCCACGGACCCACTTGTCCTCGGGCGGTTCCGGCGGGGCAGGGAACGCTCAGGACGGGGGGGGGGGGGGGGGGGGGGGGGGGGGGGGGGGGGGGGGGGGGGGGGGGGGGGGGGGGGGGGGGCGCGGGGGGGCCGCGGCCCCCCCCCCCCCCCCCCCCCCCCCCCCCCCCCCCCCCCCGCCGCCCCCCCGCCCCCCCCCCCCCCCCCCCCCCCCCCCCCCCCCCCCCCCCCCCCCCCCCCCCCCCCCCCCCCCCCCCCCCCCCCCCCCCCCCGCCGGGAGAACCGCGACCGGGGGCAGAGCCCTCCTGCCCTACGACCAGGTCAGCGACACGGCCATCTGGGCGTCGAGCGCCGCTATGGTGGTGAACCGCCCGTCGCCGATCGCGAAGTTGATAGGAATGCCGCGGTTTGTGTAGTTCTGGACGGCGTTTGACAGGGCCTCCCAGTTGTTTTCCAGTGCCAGGCCCGACACGTGGAACTCATCGCCCCGGCCGTTGGCGCTGACGGCGTCCCAGGTCCCCGAGTAAAAGATGCCGCTGTTGCGCATCGCCTGCTGGATCCGGTAGGAGATGAAGTCGTAGCGGGCGCCCTCGGCGAAGGCCTGGACGAGGACGAGCAGGCCCCGCGCACTGTCCCGCCAGTTGCCGTTTGCCAAGTCGCTGACCGCGCCTTGGATGGACGCCATGGTGATGCCCTGGGTGCTGCGGTCGATCTGACCGGCTTGCTCCATGTCGCCGTAGTTGAGCCAGTTCCGGTTCTCCGTAGGACCGTTCTGCCCCGGGAGATTGGTCGGTCCTTCGCCCAGCCGGATGTACCTGCCGGTCTGGTTGTTCCGCCAGCCGGTCACGTACAGGTTCCGCGCGTTGAAGACCAGAGTGACGCTGTTCTGGCCCACCGCAAACGTCAGGTCGAAGAAGTCGTTGCCCCTCTCGGTCCGGGCGATGCTCCCGTACTGGTTGCCGCTGCGCAGCCGGCCGCGGATGTCCCTGATGATGCCGTTGTACGCGTCGGCGGCGTTGCTGCCGTAGAGGCCGTTCAGGTCGTAGCTGAAGCCGTCGGTCGGTACCACGGCGTTCGCCAGCCGGACGTTCCCGCCGAGCGTCGTGTGCTGTGCCCCCGTGGTGACGCTGCCGCCCACCCCGGCGACGAGGACGGCTGAGGCGAGTGCGACCGGGAGTACGGCCGAGGTGCTGATCCTGCGGATGAGGCGTGCTCGAGACATTGCGTGTTCTCCGTCTGCGTGGTCGGTGGGCCAGGGGTGTCCGGCCTGCTGCACCGACATTGGCAGCGCGAAATTTGATCCGAAGGCCCGTCCACCGGCCGGATCAACATCGTGTGGTTGATCGGAGTCGTCGCTCGTCACTCCTGATTAACTCAGCCGTCATGACCGACCTCTTATGGTCATGGCTGCTGATATCGCTCGATGTCGTTTTCGCCTGATGTACGGAGGTACGAGATGGGGCGCCCCGAAAGGCCGGTGGACCCGTCGGCCGGGCCCATAGCGCGGTTCGCTCACGAGCTGCGGCAGCTGCGCAGCGCCGCCGGCAGCCCCGCGTACCGGACAATGGCGAAGGCGGTCGGCTGCGGCGCGACAACGCTGTCACAGGCCGCCGCCGGGGAACGGCTGCCCGCGCTCCCCGTCGTCGAGGCGTATGTGCGGGCCTGTGGGGGCGACCCGGCCACCTGGCGGCCTCGCTGGCAGGAGGCCCGGCGGGAGGCCGAGCAGGAGGACGGCCCGGCACAGGGCGAACCCCGGGAGACGACCCCGGTCCCCTACCGCGGTCTGGCCCGGTTCGAGCCGGAGGACCGGCACCTGTTCTTCGGCCGGGACCGGATGCTGGATGAGCTGGGAAAGCTGGTGTGCGAGCACCGGTTCGCGGTGCTGTTCGGGCCCTCGGGCAGCGGCAAGACCTCCCTGTTGCGCGCCGGCCTGGTGCCGCGGCTGCGCGAGGAACTCGCCCGACGGCCGGCCCCGGCCGCACTGCGGATCCTGACCCCTGGCGCCAGCCCGGCGACGACGTACGGGCACCTGCTGAGTCCTGCCCCGGGCGAACCTGAGAGCTGGATCCTCGTGGACCAGTTCGAGGAGGTCTTCACCCTCTGCGACGACTTGCGGGAGCGCTCCCAATTCATCGAGATGCTGCTCGCCGCGCGCGAACCGGGCGGCAGAGTGCGCGTGCTCGTCGCCGTACGCGCCGACTTCTACGCCCGCTGCGCCGAACACCCCGCACTCGCGCAGGCGCTGAACGAGTCGGGCTTGCTGCTGTGTCCGATGACCGCCGAAGAACTGCGCGAGGCGGTGGTGGGACCGGCACAGGCCGCCGGTTATCTGGTGGAGCGTGCGCTGACCGCCAGGCTGGTGGAGGAGGTGCTGGCCGAGCCGGGCGGACTGCCGATGCTCTCGCACGTCCTGCAGGAGACCTGGCGCCGCCGCCGGGGCCGGATGCTGACCTTCGACGGCTACGAGGCGGCAGGCGGACTGCACGGTGCGATCGCCGCGACCGCCGAGGAGGTGTACGGCACCCTGTCGCCCGAGCAGGCGCGGGCGGCCCGGCACCTGCTGCTGAGGATGGTCGTACCGGGGCAGGGCACACCCGACACCCGGCGACCGGTCAGTCATGGGGAGCTGTCACCGTGCCCGGACGCGCAGGTGGTGGCGGAGCGGCTGACCCGTGCGCGGTTGCTGACCGCCGACGAGAACGGGCTGCAGCTGGCGCACGAGGCGCTGATCAGCTGCTGGCCGCGGCTGCACGGATGGATCGAGACGGACCGGGAGCGGCTGCGCGATCACCGGGCGCTCTCGGAGGCGGCCCGCGTCTGGCTGAAGAACGGCCGCTGCTCCGGCGCCCTGTACCGGGGCGCGCAGCTGGCCCGGGCGGCGGAACTGTTCCCGGACCCAGCGACCGATTCGGCTCTGAACGCATCCGAGCGCGACTTCCTCACCGCCTCGCAGGAAGTGAGAGAGGCTGAGCGCCGGAACGCCGCACGCATCAGCCGTCGCCATCGGATACTCACCGGGTCGCTGTCCGCCGTGCTGGCGATCGCGCTGCTGACGGCCCTCGTCATGTGGCGCGAGCACGACGAGAACGTGCGCCAACGGGTCCAGGAAGCGGCCCGTCGGGTGGCGTCCGTCGCAGAAGGGCTGGGCACCACCGATCCGCGCGCCGCGCTGGTGCTCGGCGCCGCGTCCTGGCGGATCGCCCGGCTGCCCGAGACCCGCCGGGCACTGCTCGGCTCCCTCAGCCAGCCCCAGTCGGACACCTTCACCGACCCGACACCCGGTGACGCGCCCGACCGTCTGCTCACCGATGACGGACGCACGCTGGTGAGCGTCGCGGGGGGCACCTGGCGACGCTGGGACGTGGCCTCCCATCGCCGTACCGGGCAAGGCAGACTCCCGCAGGGCGTGGTGACCGCGGCCGGCCCGCACGCGCGCGTGCTCGCGATCAGCCGTGACGACGGAACACGGCTGTGGGACACCTCCCTCGGCCGGTGGACCGCCGCCTCCGCAGTGCTTCCCAGAAACGGGGACGTGCACCTGACGGACGACGGCCGCGCCTATCTGGTCACCGACGGCGAACGGCTCCGGCTGGGCTCGGTCACGGACGGCCGGACTCTGTTCGAGGCGCCGGCGCCGGAGTCGACGGGCAGCGCCGCCAGCGAGGACGGACGATACGCGGCGGCCTGCCCCGCCGGGCGGTCGCCCAGCCTGTGGGACACCAGGGCGAACCGCCCGCTGACGGGTGCCTGGCAGCAGGACCGGCTGTGCCGCGTCGGGACCACGGAGCTCACCATCCACGCCGACCGGATGGCTGCCGTCACCGAACAGGGGGTGCGCGTCTGGGACCTGAGGTCCGGCCACCGGATCGCCGACCTGGATGCCCCCGGCGCGGAAGACGTGGCCTTCACCGCGGGCGGTGCCTTCCTGGCCCTGGCCACGCCGCAGGAGGTACAGGTGTGGCGGCTGACCGACCCGGACGGGCCCGTGTTCCGGGCCTCCCTGGACAACCAGGAACTCGGCCTCGCTCAGCCCCTGGCCCCGGACGGCCACATCCTGCGCTATCTGGAAGGCGGAACGATCCACACCCTCGACCTCGGCGCCGCCGTCACCGCCGCCTGGCGCCCGAACGCACTGACGGACGTCGTGCTCAGCCCCGACGGCCGTACCTTCGCCACCGCCGAGCTCACCCATGACCGCTACCTCTTCCGCCTGTGCAGCACCGCAGACGGGCGCATCCTGAGCACCCTCCCGCCGCTGCCGGCCCGCATGCCGTCGATTCCTGAGGAGGACATCGATCTCCTCCTCGTGTTCAGCACGGACGGCACCCGCTTCGGGTACGGCGTCACAGCGGCCGGGCACACGCTCGGCACCGAGTCCTTCACGATCTGGGACGTGCCGCACGAGCACGTCGTCACCACACTCGACCTCTCCGGGGCCTCGGTGGACGAGGCCGCGCTCGGCCCAGGGGGCCGCACCCTCCATCTCACGCGCATGGGCGACGACGACCGATCCTTCCGCGAGGTGTGGGACACCCGCAGCCGACGACGCATCAAGGTGCTGCGCGGCGACCCGGCCGGGGACCAGCCGACGCTCCGCGGCGACGGACGGCTGCTCGCGGGCGACGGCACCGTGGCTCGGCCGCCGTCCTGGCGGGCGAGCGCGCTGGATCTCGCCGCGGGAAGCCCGCTCGGCGCACTGGCCTTCGCCCCCGACGGCTCCCGCCTGGCGGCAGGCGACCAGACCGGCCGTGTCACCTTGTGGGACGGCGAACTGCGCCACCGGCTCGGCGTGCTGCCCAATACCTTCAACCCCCCGCTCGTCGGCCGGCCCGAAGAGGTGTTGGCCCTCGCCTTCAGCCCGGACGGGCGCACGCTGGCGGTCGGCGGGAGCAACGGCGGCCTGCAACTGTGGGACGTGCCGACCGGGCAACCGATCGGCGGGCTGCTCACCACGTCCGGGGACGCGGTGTACACCCTCGCGTTCGACGCCCGCGGCACCACCCTGTACGCGGGCAGCGCCCATGTACCCCTCCAGCGATACGACCTCGACCCCGCCCACGCCCTGTCGCGGGTGTGCGCCCGCACGGGCGGGTCCGGCCTGGGCCCGGCCCAGTGGCAGACCTATGTTCCTGACGCCCCGTACCGGCGGGTGTGCAGCCCCGCATGAGGAGCAGCGGCCTTGGCCACTGTGCGTTGCGATCACCGGGCACGGCGACCTCGTGGCCCTTCAGGTCACCGGAGGGCAGCACTGCGTTCTCGCCCAGGCGTTCGGCCTTGCGCCATTGGGCGCCGGGAGTGCGCTTCGCTGCGGTGCCGTCGCCGGGGTTGGCGCGGGCCCAGGTTGTAGTCGGCCGCGATGAGTCGGGCTCCGGCCTGGGCGCGTTTGCCGGAGCGGTGATGGTCGGGGCGGCGGCGTCTTCGCGGACGAGGGTGGGACCGAAGGACTCCTACAGGTCAGGTCGCTGCACACCCCCTCTCAGACGACGAATCACGCCCTCTGCCGAAGCCACTGTGCGCACAGCCGAGCCGTTGGGGAATGCGTAGGCCCGGCGCAGGGCCCCCTGGGCGGGTACGGCGTCGCGGCGGAGCAAGTCGAAGGCACTGCCGGCAAGGGGTGTCGTCATGTCCTCGACACTGATGATCGAGTGGCGTCCGCTTGCGGTACTCCGGTAGCCGTGAGACGAACGGTGAATCTCCGGTCGCACCGCAAGTCACATTCGGCAGAAAATCCACCACAGAGCTGACGCACGTTCGCAATATGGCCTGCTGAACCGCGACCCAGCCGACCTTGCAGGCCAACCCGCCCAAGACCAATGGCGGGTGAGCCTCTTGGTCATCCCTGGCAACCGCACCCAGAGGCGGCCTTGGCTTCCGCCACTGTGGTGGCGGGATCGGTGGCCTGCTCGTCCGAGGTGCAGCAGGCGGCGACGCCGCAGCACGCGCCCGTTGCGGCGTCCGAGGAGCCCGGCTCATCGGTGGTGGAGGGCTTGACCGCGCGCACGACAGCCGAGTGCATCCCGTCGGCGACGGCGTGGTGGGCGTGATCTCGACGCCACCTGCGCTCTGCTGACCGTAGTTGGCGTGAAGTAGCCGCACTGAACAGCACCTTGGCGCGGGTGATGCTGGGTTGAGCCGCGCTGTCAGACGAGGACGGAGGCAGCCGGGACGGCGGTTGCGCTCTTGTTCCTCGATGTTCAAGGCAGCCGAGTGACGGTTGATCCGCGTCGAGCCCTGTCGCCTGGCCCGCACTGGGGCGAACAGGGCTAGCAAGACGAAGAGATTGCCCGTGATCAGGACGGGCGGGGCCCTACGCAGCCGTGATTGCGGCGAGCAAGCCCTGCGTCGCGTTGAAGGCGAAGTCGATACGGACCGGCCTGCCACCAACCGGCCGTGACCACGGAAACGAACTGTGGTTCTCCCAGAAGCACAAGGCGCTCGGCGGCAACCTCAGTTCCTGGCTGCTCCCAAGGGCACCCCGTTGCGGGTGGCCGATGTCGAGCCCGGCTCCAGTGTCGGCGACGGTTGAATCTATTACGCCGGTCGGCGGCCTGACGCGCGTGGACCTCGGCAATGGCCTCCCGCGTCTCGGGCCAATGGCGCAGCAGTGTCTCGTGCGCGAGCTCGCATCCCGGGAACTGGGTCCTCGGCGGTGCCCTGGGCGTGGATGCCGTTGGCGTCGCCGATGGCCCACACGGCGCCGGGGTACACCTTGTCGCTGATGCCCTCGTCCAGCAGCGCTTTGATGCGGTCGCCGTCGTACGTCATGGTCTCCCTCTTCGCCGGGGCATCCCGCCGGTCAGCGTAGTGATGTTCGGGTTGCGGTTCGGGTAGCGATGTCGCTCGGGCGACCCGGTCGGGGCCACCGAGGGTTGAGTGCCGGATCCGTCGGACGAGGTCAGCTCTGTGTCTCCCCGAGGGTTGCGCGCAGCCAGTCCAGAGACTCGGTCGCAAGCACCGCGTCGGCGAGCTCGTTGGCGGACTTCGTGGTGAGTCGTCGGCGGCTGTTGTCGATCCAGCGTTGTGCGTTCTCGTAGCCCTGGGCCTTGTACTCGATGCCCTGGATCATGCATTCCAGCTTGTCGGCGTCCCGGGCGCAGAGGGCCTCCGGGGACTCTTTTGCCTCGTATTCCGCGACCAGTTCGCGTACCGCGGTGGCGAGGATCTCGGGCATGCCCGCGACCTGGTCCTCGGTGACTGCTCGCGGGTCTGCCTGCGGGGCGTACTTCCTGCCCAGGTAGTTCACAGGAGGGAGAGGCACCCGGGAGTCACGTTGCCCAAAGCGACCGCCGAATGCCTCTGAGGCGTCCCCTTGGGGTCACCTTAGGGCACGCAGAGGGCACGCCACCCTCAAATTGGACTAGATAACAAACAAACCCCAGGCCGCTGACCTGGGGTTTCAATCTGGAGCGGGTGACGAGAATCGAACTCGCGCTCTCAGCTTGGGAAGCTGATGTTCTACCATTAAACTACACCCGCGTAAGACGCCGACCGGAGTCGGTGTCCGAACGCATCGTCACCTTACCTCATCCCCGGCCCCCGGCGCTGAAGCCGTGGGGCCCGTGTGCGTTTCGGGGGGCGATGAGGCTGCGGGGGGCCGGAGTTGGGGCGTACCGTGGAGGGGTGGGTGAGGGTCCGGGGGAGGTCGGAGAGCCCCCTGGAGAGTCGTTCCTTTGATCCCGTAATGTGGCATTTGTCGTCAGGTGATCAGCAGCCGGACGCGGCTCTTGGGGAAGGGACTCTTGGACTTGATGGAGCGCACCGTCGTCCGTTGTGCCGATGGGCACGTGTTCAGCACCGCTTCGTTCCCGATGCAGCAGGCCGAGCGGCTCGGCCCCGGCAGGCTCCTGCGCTGCCCCCGGTGTGCCCGGCTCCGCAGTGTGGTGCCGGTCACCCTGGAGCGGCAGAAGCACTAGGGGCCGGGCAGAGCGGTAGCGGGCGCGCGGGTGGCTGGATTGTGGCCGGTCCGCGCGCCTTGCGTATCCTCAGGGCGTGCTTCTCTCAGACAAGGACATCCGGGCCGAGATCGACGCCGGGCGGGTGGTGATCGATCCCTACGACAAATCCATGGTGCAGCCCTCGAGTGTCGACGTGCGGCTGGACCGGTTCTTCCGGGTGTTCGAGAACCACCGCTACCCGCACATCGACCCCTCCGTGGAGCAGGCCGACCTGACGCGGCTGGTGGAGCCCGAGGGCGACGAGCCGTTCATCCTGCATCCCGGGGAGTTCGTCCTCGCCAGCACGTACGAGGTCATCACGCTTCCCGACGATCTTGCCTCGCGGCTCGAGGGGAAGAGCTCGCTCGGGCGGCTGGGCCTGGTCACCCACTCCACCGCCGGGTTCATCGACCCCGGCTTCTCCGGGCATGTGACGCTGGAGCTCTCCAACCTCGCGACTCTGCCCATCAAGCTGTGGCCGGGCATGAAGATCGGCCAGCTGTGCATGTTCCGGCTGAGCTCGCCGGCCGAGTTCCCGTACGGGAGCGAGCGGTACGGCTCCCGGTACCAAGGGCAGCGCGGTCCCACCGCCTCCCGGTCCTACCTCAACTTCCACCGGACCCAGGTGTGAGCGGAGTGGGCGCGGTGAGCGGTGCGCGGGAGAACCTGACCTACGAGGCATTCGGGCAGGCCGTGCGCGAGCTCGCGCAGGCCATCGCCGACGACGGGTACGAGCCGGACATCGTGCTCAGCATCGCGCGCGGCGGCGTGTTCGTCGCAGGGGGGCTCGCGTACGCCCTCGACTGCAAGAACCTCCACCTGGTGAACGTCGAGTTCTACACGGGCGTGGGCACCACCCTCGAGATGCCCGTCATGCTCGCTCCCGTTCCCAACGCCATCGACTTCTCCGACAAGAAGGTGCTCATCACCGACGACGTCGCCGACACGGGCAAGACGCTGAAGCTGGTGCGCGACTTCTGTCTCGACACCGTCGCCGAGGTCCGCTCCGCCGTCGTCTACGAGAAGTCGCAGTCGCTGGTGAAGTGCGAGTACGTGTGGAAGCGCACCGACGCCTGGATCAACTTCCCGTGGAGCGTGCTGCCCCCGGTGCACAAGTCGGGAGAGGCGGCCAAGGAGAACAAGGAAGCGCTCTGAGCGGGGAGTTGTGGAAACAACCGCCTGGTGAAGCTTTGGCCAACGCCATAGGCTCCCTCTGACCGATCAAGATTCAGTGGGGGAACCATCCATGCGTACAACCGCGCGCCTTGCCCTGCTCGGAACCAGTCTCGCGCTGGTTGCCGGGGTGGCCGGTGCCACCGCCGCGCAGGCGGATGACGGCGGCTCGGGCAACATCACGATCGACAAGGTCGTCGTCAACGGCGGCAAGCCGGTCGTGGTCGGCACCACCAAGGTGGTGACCGTCAAGGTGTCCGTGACCGCGTCGGACGACTCGGGCATCAAGAAGACCACGTACATCCACGCTCAGGGCCCGACCCCGAACTTCGCGCAGATCTGGTACGACGACGGCGACATCACCTGCGTCAAGGTGAGCGACACCACGTCGACCTGCTCCGGCACGCTGACGTTCGACCCCGAGGCGGCGACCGGCTTCGTCGACAACAACGCGGCGGCCACCTGGAAGCTCGGCACACTGGTCTCCGCCAACGACTTCGACTACATCCACCGGGACGCGGCCACCACCTTCAAGGTGCAGCGCGCCTCGACGCTGACGGTCAACGCCTCGCCGGAGCCGGTGAAAAAGGGCAAGACCCTCACGGTCACCGGCAAGCTCTCCCGGGCCAATTGGGAGGACAACCTGTACCACGGCTACGCGAACCAGCCGGTGAAGCTGCAGTTCCGCAAGAAGGGCAGCAGCACCTACACCACGGTGAAGACGGTCAGGACCAACTCGACGGGCGGCCTCAGGGCCACCGTCACCGCCGCCACCGACGGCTACTTCCGTTACAGCTTCGCGGGCACGGCGACGACTCCGGCGGTCAACGCGGCCGGTGACTTCGTGGACGTCCGGTAGTCATGTGACGGCCACGTACGCAAAGGGCTCCCGGCAGTGCGCCGGGAGCCCTTCGTGTCGTAGGAGGTCTTAGGGCTCTCAGAACGTGCCCAGCTTCACGATCGACAGCAGGGCGATCAGCTGGATCGCCGAGGCGCCCAGGGCCTTCGGCCAGGGCAGGTCGTGGGAGCGGCTGACCATCACCGTCAGCAGCGCGCCCGCCGCGACCCAGGTCGCCCAGCCCAGGGCCTGCACGAAGGTCGCGTTGCCGCCGAAGAACATGGCGAAGACCAGCCGGGGCGCATCGGTCAGGGACATGATCAGCATGGAGAGGCCGACCGTGGGCTGCCAGGCGCCGTCGCCGCCGAGCTGGCGGGCCAGGGTGTGGGTGACCACGCCCAGGATGAAGGACGACAGGACCAGTGCGACGGCCGTCGTCAGGACGATGGGCACCGCGTTCGCCAAGGTCGCGTTGATCGCGTCCGAGCGTGCGCCGTCGAAGCCGAAGACCGCGAGGAGGCCGTAGAGGAAGGTCACGATGAGGGCCGGGCCCCACATCGTGTAGTCCCGCATCCGCAGGAAGGTCTGGGCGGGGGAGAGGACGATGCCCCTCAGCAGGTCCTTCCAGTGCAGGCGGGGGCCCGCCGGGGCCGCCGGGGCCGAGCCCGCGCGGTAGGTGCCGCCCTGGGTGTACGGGTCCTCGCCGACCGTGAACGCCTGGGTGTGGCCCGGGTTGTTGGCCGCGTACGGGTCCGGGCCGCCCTGCGGTGCGTACGCGCCGCCGTCGCCGAAGTACTCCGGCTCGCCGTATCCGCCGCCGTTGCCCTGCGGCCACTGGCCGCCGCCGTTCCCGTACTGCGGTGCCGCGGGTCGGCCGTACGACGGGCCCTGCTGTCCGTACGGGGGTTGTTGCGGTCGCGTTTGCGGAGCGCCGTTGTTCCGGGCGCCGCGTCCGATCCTGAATCCAGCCACGTCTTCGAACGTACCTGGTCCTGGAGATCGAGGTGCAGGGCCCGGTGGTTCGGGCCCGGGTTTGCTGCCGAGCTGTGACATCCCTTAAGGGGACGGTAAGGGGACCCCTTAGGGAGAAGGAGGAGCCGGGCCCGAGGGTGAGGGCCCGGCTCCTGCTGGGGGGCGGGTCAGTCCGCGAAGTTGGCGCCGAAGTACGGGGTGCCGGTCGTCGAGACGCCCGAGGTGTTCGGGGTGATCGCGCGGGAGCCGGCGGCGGTGATCCTCGTGCCGTCGGAGGGCAGGTAGGTCACCGCGCCGTCGCCGCCGTTCTCGGCGGAGCCGACGGTCAGGTCCGCCTTGCCGTCGCCGGTGACGTCGTCGAGCTTGAGGTCGATGCCGAACATGTCGCCGTCCTCGTCGTCGCCCGGCACGCCCGGGGTGGACTGGGCGAAGGACTGGGCCCCGGACGTGGTGTCCAGGCCGCTCGAGGTGCCGTAGAGGACGGTGACCGCACCGGTGTCGGCGTTGCTGCCGAGGTCCTCGCCGGCGACGCCGATCGCCAGGTCGAGGAAGCCGTCGCCGTTGATGTCGCCCAGGTCGAGCTCGTAGCCGAACATGTCCCTGGACTCGGAGGAGCCGGGGACGTTGCCGGTGTCCTGGGTGATGCCGGTGGAGGTGCCGGGGCCGGATGCGGTGCCGTAGGTGACCCAGACCTTGCCGCCCTTGGCGGAGTCGGGGACGGTCGTGCCGTCGGACGTGGTGGCGTCCCAGTTGGCGCCGCTGACGATGTCGCCGTAGCCGTCGCCGTTGATGTCGCCGATGGCGGTGATCACACCGGGCTTCAGGGCCTTGGCGGAGGCGACCTTCAGGCCGCTCGCGCTGCCGGGGATGTAGTAGTTGCGGTTCCAGCCGTAGGCGGTCTGCGTCTCGAAGCCGTCGACGACCAGGTCGGTGCGCTTGTCCCCGTTGATGTCGCCGGCGGTCAGGTTGAGAGGCCCGTTGGCGCCGCCGCCGCTCTGGATGGCGGGCTTGATCGTGTAGCGGCCGCCGGGCGTGCCCGTGGAGCTGAAGCCGCCCTTGAAGACGTAGATGGTGGAGGCGGAGCTGCCGACGGCCAGGTCGGCCTTGCCGTCGCCGTCGAAGTCGCCGGCCGCGAGGTTCTTGCCCCAGAGGTCGTGGCTGGAGGGGGCCGGGTCGGACACGGTGACGCCCTTGCCGGTGAGGCCCGCGCTGGAACCCCAGAGGATCGCGAGGGTGCCGCCGTCGGCGTCGGTGCCGACCTTCTCGTGCGGGGAGCTGACCGCCAGGTCGTCGTAGCCGTCGCCGTTGAAGTCGGCGTACGCGGTGTCCGAGGCGAAGGCGTCACCGGCCTCGGAGGCGCCGGGGACTCCGGCGCTGTTCTGGCTGAGCGTGGTGCGCTTGGCGGAGGAGAGGCCGGTGGAGGTGCCGTAGAGGACGACCAGTTGGCCGGCGTTCTTCAGGCCGTTCACATAGGCGCCGGAGGCCGAGAAGGCGACGTCGCCGATCCCGTCGCCGTTGAAGTCGGCCTGCGGGACGTGGGTGGAGTCCGCGGCCGTGGCGTTCACGGCCGAGAACGTGAGCAGACCGCCCGTCAGAGCGACGGCGGTGGCCGTCGCGAGGGCGAGTCGCAGAGGCTTGTGCATGCGGGTTTTCTCCTGCGGCATGCGGGGGATGCCTGGCGGGCATCCGCAGTCGGTGGGGTGCGCCGACCCGGGTTCGCCGGGAGTTGTCCTCGGGTTCATGGGTCGGTCGGCGATCAGGAGACCCACATCGGGCCGTAAGGGTTGTACGTGAGTTCGGCAAAGCTTTGAGGTCGATGTGGCTGTTGTGGCTCCTGTGACTGGCGTGGCCGGAGGCCGGAGTTGTGCGCCCCGCCGCTCCTGGTGGGAGCGGCGGGGCACCGGGGTTGCCGCGGGGTCAGTGCAGTGCTCCGACCTCCGTCGCAGTCAGGGTCCGGGGGTAGACGTGGACGTCGGCGACCGAGCCGGGGAAGGCCAGGTACGGGGTCGTGGCCGCCGCGCTGTTGACGCAGCCGCCGATGGTCAGGGGCAGGGAGGAGTCGTACTGGGGGCTGAGGTTGGTGGCCGTGCCCATCAGGGCGCCGTTCTGGTAAAGGGCCATCACTCCGGTGCTGGGGTCCCCGGCGACCGGTGCCCTGTAGGTGGCGACCAGATGGGTCCAGGTGCCGACCTTGCCGGTGCCCGTGTCTCCTTCCGCGGTGGGGAAGTCGGAGCTCGGGTCGTTGCTGGTGGTGGTCTGGAACATCCAGCCCTGGTTGCTCTTGTCGTAGGCGAGGTAGAACGCCTGGTGGGTGGTGGTGCCCTGGCAGAGGGCGGCGGTTCCCAGCGCTGAGTTGATCTTCACCCAGGCGGAGACGGTGTAGTCGCCGAGGGTGTTCACCGCGCTCTGCTTGCTCTTGAGGAAGCCGGTGCTGCCGTCGAAGGCGACGCTGCCGGACAGCCCGCTCGGCGCGTCCGTGCCGTAGGTGGCGCTGCCGGTTGCGGTGAACGGGTTGAGGGAGGCGCTGTCGGTCCCGTCCGCGGCCAGCTTCCACTCGTCCTCGGGCATGCCCTTGTCCCAGCCGGCCGGGACGATCACGCTGTTCGCGCCCGCGTCGCTCGCGGTCATCGCGTACGGGTAGACCCGCACGTCGGACACCGAGCCGGGGAAGGCGTTGTACGGCGAGGTCGCGTCGGGGCTGTTGACGCAGCCGCCGACGGTCAGCGGCATGGAGGAGTCGTACTGCGGGGTGGGGTTGGTGGCGGTCCCCATCAGGGTGCCGTTCTGGTAGATCGACATCGTGCCCGTGGCGTCGTCTCCGTCGACGGGGGCGGTGTAGGTGACCAGGAGATGGGTCCAGGTGCCGAGGACGCCGGTGCCCGCGTCTCCTTCCGCGGTGGGGAAGTCGGCGCTGTCGTCGTTGGTGGTCGTGGTCTGGAACATCCAGCCCTTGTTGCCCCGGTCGTATCCGATGTAGAACGCCTGGTGCTGGCTGGTGCCCTCACAGATGGCGGTGGCCGGGTTGTCCGCCGAGTCGAGCTTCACCCACGCGGAGACGGTGTAGTCGGTGAGGGTGTTGACGGCGGTGTGGTCGCTCTCGAGGAATCCGGTGCTGCCGTCGAAGTGCGTGGCGGTGGCCGGGGCGTTGACCGCGTCGGGTCCGGTCGAGCCGAAGGTCGCGCCGCCGACCGCGGTGAACGGGTTGTCGCCGCGTGCGTCCGTGCCGTCGGTGGCCAGCTCCCACTCGTTGTCGGGGGTGTCGCTGCCGGTGGCCTCCGGGACGATCAGGTTCGGCGCGATGCTGACGACCTGGGTGTTGGTGTCGTTGAGGTAGCGGGCGGCGAGGTCGTCGTAGTACGCGTTCGACGGGTTGCCGGTGGAGAGGTCGGCCGCCTTCACGGTCGACGAGGTGGCCGTGCCGTCCGTGGAGACCGCCGCGGCGAAGTCGATGACCTGGCTCGGGAAGTTGTCGAGCAGGTAGCTGTTCACCTGCTCACGTGCGGCCTCCTGCGTCGCGGTGCCCGCGTGGGCGGCGGTGAACGGCGGGATGGTGGTGAGGTAGACGGTGATGTTGGAGTTCTGGGTGACCGGCTGTCCGTTGACGAAGGTCTGTCCGTCGTCGGTGTAGTACGCGCTCAACTCGCTGTTGAGCGCGGCCAGTCCGTTCTCGACGCCGGTGGCGCAGGTGTCGGCCGTGCCGGTGCAGTTGAGCAGGTCGGCGGCGCCGGTGGAGACGAGTACGGTGCGCACGTTGCCCTGGGCCAGCACATTGCGGTCCACCGGGTTGAGGGCGTTGGTCGGGGTGTCGCTGTAGGTGCCCTGCGGCAGCAGGTTGTTGGTCAGGCTGCTGCTGTTGGTGCCGGCGTTGAGGATGCCGTAGTCGACGGTGTCGTCCCCGTTGGGGTCGCCGACGATGGCGTTGGTGATGGCGTCGCTCAGGTGGTGCCGCCCGTCGCCGCTCGCGGTGTCGGCGTTGACGTTCTGGTCGCCGTAGAGGACCAGCGAGCCGGTGGGGGCGGAGACGGGAGTGGTGACGTCGATTCCGGCCAGGTACGGCAGACCGGTGTACGTCGTCTGCGTGAACCTGGCGGCCGCGGTGTCACCGGTGCGGTTGGCCGCGTCGCTGACCCACACGGGGGTCTGGGCCGCGGCGTGGCCCGGTATGGCGGAGACGGAGCCGTGGACCTGAAGGCTGACCAGGACGGTCGCCTGCTGCGGCACCGTCAGCGTCACCGGGTCGCTGGTGACGTCTCCGCCCGCCGGAATGGTGATGGCGGTGGTGGTGGGGGCGCCGAAGGTCAGCGGCACGGGAGCCGCGGCCGCCGTGGCGCCGCCCGCCGTGCCGTCCTGCAGGGCGACGGAGGCCGCGTCGAAAGTCACCGGGCCGGCGCCGAGGGCGTTGGACAGGTGGATGCGCACGCCGTTGCCGACGTCGGTGCCGATGCTGACGTGTGCCGGGACACGCAGCGTCTGTCCGCTGACGGAGGCTGTGCTGCCGCTGGACAACTGCACCTTGGCGGTGTCCTGGACGGAGGACCAGGTGCCGACCCAGTGCTGGGCGCTCGTCCCGCTGCCGGTGACGGTCACCGGACGCAAGCCCAGGCCCAGGACGTGCAGCGTGGGCTGGCCGGCCTGGACGCCGTTGGTGAACAGCGGCAGGGAGATGCTGCTGACGACAGAGCCTGGGCACTGCAGCGGGACGCTCACCGCGTAGATCTTCGGGCCGGAAGCCGGACTGGTCTGGGTGTTGTTGCTGTGGTTCTCGTGGACCAGGGTCAGCGAGGCCGCGGAGGCGGGGCCACTGATCCAGTCGGGCACGGTGTCCAGCGTGTACGACTGGTCGGCGGGATTCGCCGGGTCGATGCAGTTGTTCTTGGCGTAGGTGATGGAACCGGTGGCCCCCTTGGCCGCACCGCCGGTGGCGAAGACGAGGAAGACCACGGAGCCGCCGCTGTTCACCGCGCCGCTGCCCGGCACGGTGACCGTCTGCCCGGAGGCCAGCATGTTGTCGTAGGTGCCCGTGCCGAACTTCGGCAGCGCGATGCTCGCCCCGTCGACAGTCACCGACTTGCCGCTCTGCCAGCCGGATGTGCCGGTGAGATCGGCGGAGTTGATGCTGTTGCCTGAGCCGTCGGCGTCGGCGGTGCTGGT
This sequence comes from Streptomyces sp. NPDC049541, assembly GCF_044465725.1. Lineage (NCBI taxonomy): Bacteria > Bacillati > Actinomycetota > Actinomycetes > Kitasatosporales > Streptomycetaceae > Streptomyces > Streptomyces sp. NPDC049541. The sequence goes on from NZ_JBITLY010000003.1 coordinate 481,150, forward strand.
CGTGGTGGTGAAGGTGCTGGTGGCGGTGTTGTTCAGGCAGCTGCCGGTGCTGTTGATCGCACAGGTCAGCGCGGGAGCGAGGCGCAGCACGTCGATGCCGGCCTGGTAGCCCGTCGAGGAGGGGTTCTTACCGGTCAGGGTGAGGGTCAGCGTGTGAACGCCCTGTTTGAGGGTGAGGAGCTGACCGTTCGTGTCCTTGGGGATGCCGAGGTTGACGAAGCGGGTGGTGGTGTAGGAGTTGTAGGCGTCGAGGCCGCTGATCAGCGTGGCCTGGGTGGGCTTGCCCGCGTCCAGGACCAGGCCGTAGATGCCGTAGTCCTTGCCCTTGGTCAGATTGACCCCGAAGCTCCAGGGGCCGTCCTTGGGGATGTCGAAGGAGAAGGTGGCGCTGTCACCGCCGGCCACCTTCGAGGTGGTGCTCCTGTTGGCGAGCATGGCCTGGTAGCCGTCGGCGAACTCGTAGCCGCTGTAGGCGGGCTGGCTGATCAGCTGGCCGCCCTTGGACGTGGTGGTCGCCTTGGGTACGACGGTGGTCGTGCCGTCGGTGTTGGTCGCCGTCCAGCCGCTGATCATCTTGTCGCCGTAGGCGTACGTCGGGGTGCTCGTGCCGGCGTAGAAGGCGTAGCTCGTCTGGGTGACGGACGTCGAGCCGGCCTGGTCGACGGCCTTGGCGTACAGCGTGTGCGGGCCCGCCGTGCCGGGGGCGAAGGCGGGGGAGGCGCTGCCGTTGACGACCGAGGTGCCGGTGCCGGGGCCGTTGTCGGAGGTGACGTAGTAGACCTTGCCCGGCGCGATCTTCGTACCGGTGGTCCAGTGCGTGACGCTGCTGCTGTAGACCGTGTTGCCGAGCGTGCCGTCCAGGTCGAACAGATAGCCGGTGATGTTGTTGGTGTGGTTGTTGCCGAGCGTGAAGGTGCCCTTGTCGCCGAAGGCGGCGCCGATCTGCTTGGCCGGGAACTGACTGGAGGTCACGGTCGGGGCCGGGGGCGCGCTCGTGTCCACCGTGAAGGTCTGCGTCTTGGTCCAGACACCGGAGCCGGGGCCGACCCAGTAACCGGCTGCGTTCTGCGCGGTGGCCTTCCAGGTGTAGGTGCCGTCCGGCAGGCTCGGGGTGGTCCAGTCACTGCCGTTGGTGTTGTAGCGGGCCCGCTTCTTGGAGTCCGTACTGGGCCCGAAGCCCTGGTGGATCAGGGTGCCCGAGGAGTTGAAGACGTTGTAGTCGATGCGCACCAGTTCGCTGCCGCCGGCCAGGTCGGGGTCGACCGCACGCGCGGAGAGCGTCGGGGTGTGCGTGGTGGTCATCGTCTTGCCCATGCTGACGGTGGACGGCTTGATGGCGGGCGTGCCGGTGCCGTTCTTGAGCTTGGGACGGTAGCTGTAGGTGACCGACATGGTGGCGCCGCCGCCGTAGGCGAGCTGCTTCCACTGCGTGGCGTCGTTCATGTCGGGTGACTGGACCATCAGCGTCATGCTCTTCCAGCCGCCGGCCGCCGCGCTCTGCGCCCGGGAGGTCACGTCGAACTCCAGTGACGGTGGGCTGACCCAGGAGTTGGCGCCGTCGGTGACCGGGCAGGTGCCGGCCTCGTGGCTCTTGGGGTTGGTGCCCAGCGAGCCGGTGCGCCCACCGGGCTCGTGGCCCCAGTACAGCGAGGAGGAGCTCCAGCCGGCGGGTCGGTCGGTGCCGTAGACGGCGGCCGGGGTGTCCGAGCAGGAGGCGGCGGAGAGCTGCTTCACATACAGCGAGGCGTGCGTGACCACGGCGCCTTTGATGCCGCTGGTGTTCATCTGGTAGTAGGTGCGGGCCCGCTCGCCGTTGCCGGGGTTGGAGTTGTCCCACCCCTCACGGGCGTTGGTCGACCCCGAGGTGGACGTCGAGTTGTAGACGTTCCATCCGTTGTCGGAGATCCGTGCCCAGTCCAGCTGGGAGGGCCTGCCGCTCCACTCCGGGTCCACGTAGACCGGGTAGGCGGTGCTTTTGGCGGTGAGCAACTTCCGGTCCAGGCCCAGCAGTTGTTTGCCGTGCTGAAGGGTCACCCGGACCTGGGCGCGATGCTTGCCGACCTCGGCGGCCGCTTTGTGCTCTGCCCGTGCGGCGGTGTCGGTGGTCGTGCGGGCCAGGGAGGAGGGGCCGGTCCTGCGGCCGGCGCTGTCCCACATCAGCGCGGTGTCGCTGTGGAACACCGTCTCGCCCGTGCGCTTGTCCTTGGCCTGCGCACCGCCGTCGCGGGTGGCGGCCAGTTCGAGGTTGGCCGACGTGGTGCCGAGCGCGAGGCTCTGCAGACGGGGATCGGCCGCCGCCTTGGGGGACTTGACCACGAGCATCGAGGAGTAGCCGGAGGCGTCCGCGGTCAGTTGCAGGTCCACCTGGGGCAGCACATCGGGGTACGTGGCCGTGTCACCGGAGATGACCGGTGCGGGCAGGGTGCCGGGCCACGAGAACCCCAGTCGGTCCGTGCCGCTCTTCATCGTGACCAGCGCGCCGGGGCCGCCGCCGGAGAACGTCACCCCTGTGACGGCGGCCCGGGGCGCCCAGGTCCCGTCCGCCTGCCGCACCAGCGTGGTGTCGATCGGCACCCATTTCCCGTGCTGCCGGGTGCGCTGCGGCATCGAGGAGTCGGTGCGGGTGAAGGTGCCGTTGGGATTGGCCACCACCATCGTGCCGGTGTCGGTGAGTTGATCGACCGTCACCGGCTTGCCGGTGGCCTTGGCCCGGGCGGACGCCGACTCGGTGGCGTTCAGACGCCGCGCGGCGGGCCGGTGGGTGCTCGGGTGGGACGGGCGGTTGGGCGCGGCGGGCGCCGCGTGGGCGGGCACCGTCGCACCCAGCGATCCGGCGGCCAGGGCCGCGACGACGGTGACGGCCATGGGTCTGGACCTGTGGCGTCGGGACATGCGCATGCGTATGCGGAAGGCGGGCATGGAGGTTGGGATCCTTCGCGGGTCTCAGGCGGTCCCCCCGTGGGCCCGCGCCGCAGTGCATTCTGTGGGCCGATGTGAGCCGGGTCCATCAACAACGGACGGTCCAAGGGGTGTTCGAGGTCCGCTTTTGACGCATGTGCAGCAACTTGCGTTCCCGCCCGGGTGATTCCTTTGTTCTTCTTATGGAGATCCTTTGCATGCCGTGTCGAACTCAGGACCTAGCGTGATGATCCGCGGGGGGCCGGAATGAGCTGCGCCTCCGCTCTGTCATGCACTCAAATCGCCACATGCGCTGGACGTTGGGCGATTTGAGCAGGGGGAGGGGAAGCATCGTGGCGCGGACATCGAGATGGAGACGCGGCTGGGCCGTCTGGGGCACCCAGGGGGTCCGTCGCACGGCAGTGGCGACGGCCGGTGTCCTGGTGGTGGGCCTGCTGCCCGCAGGAGTGGCCACGGCGACTCCTGCCGCGGGGCCGCAGGTGACGGCTCCCGCCGTTCCGCGCGACAAGCGGATCCCTTTCACCCATGCCACACCCGAGCGGCACTCCGCCCCCAAGCGGTTCAAGCACTTCGATCCCACCGGGCACGCGAAGCTTCCCGCGGCGGCCGACGCCGTGGTGACCCTGCCGGCCCTGGCTGCCCCCGCGGGCGTCAGGGCGCCGCAGGTGCGGGCCGGATCCACACCCGTCCTGCTCGGCGCCGCCGACGCTCAGCCGCGCTCGGCCGGCGTCATCGGCTCGCAGCAGGTGCGGGTGTCGGTGCTGGACCAGAAGACCGCGCGCGCCGCCGGTGTGCACGGCGTCCTTTTCACCCTGCACCGCACCTCCCCCGGCGGCGGCAGGATCGCGCTGCGGGTGGACGACTCGTCGTTCCGCTACGCCTTCGGCGGCGACTTCGCCTCCCGCCTGCACCTGGTCCGGCTTCCCGCCTGCGCACTGACCACGCCGAAGCTGGCCAGGTGCCAGGCGCAGATCCCCGTGCGCACCGCCCCCGGCACGCCGCTGTCCGCGCAGGTCACCGTGGGGGGCCCGGCACCGCTGATGGCGGACTCCGCCGGCTTGTCGAGCTCGGCGACCGGTGCGTCCGGCGCCACGGTGGTCATGGCTGCGACCTCGGGCACCTCCGGCTCGTCGGGTGACTACTCGGCGACCAGCCTGTCGCCGGGCGGCTCCTGGTCGACCTCGGGCAACACGGGCGCGTTCACCTACAGCTATCCGATCTCGGTGCCACCCGCGATCGGTGGCGCGGTCCCCAACGTCGACCTCTCCTACAGCTCCTCCACGCAGGACGCGCGCACCGAGGGGACCAACAACCAGTCCTCCTGGCTGGGCGACGGCTGGGCCTCGACCGAGAACTACGTCGAGCGCACCTACAAGTCCTGCAAGGACGACTCGGCGTCCGGGGCACCGAAGAACGACGGCGACCAGTGCTGGGCGGGGCAGATCCTCACCCTGTCACTGAACGGCAAGTCCACCGACATCGTCTACGACGACACGACCAAGACCTTCCGCCCCGCCGCCGACGACGCCGGCACCAGGATCGAGGACCTGACCGACGCCACGAACGGCACGGCGAACGGAGAGTACTTCAAGGTCACCGAGGGCGGGGTGCAGTACTTCTTCGGCCGCAACCGCCTGCCGGGATGGACCAGCGGCAATGACGAGACCAAGTCCGTGTGGACCGAGCCGGTCTACCACGCGCACAGCGGTGTGTCCGACTGCCCGGACAGCACCGACTTCGCCGCCACCTCCTGCACGCTCGGCTACCGGTTCAACCTGGACTACGTCGTCGACACCCACGGCAACGCCACCGCCTGGTACTACTCGCCCGAAACGGGCTACTACGGCGCGGACATGAAGGACACCGCGGTGTCGTACGTCCGAGGCGGCACCCTGTCCCGGATCGACTACGGCATGACGTCCTCGACGATCTACTCGGGCACCGCCCCGGAGCAGGTCCTCTTCGCCACCGCCGAGCGCTGCATCCCCGGCACCCCGTCCGGCAACACCTGTGCGGACAGCCAGTTCACCGTGGCCAACGCGGCCTACTGGCCGGACGTCCCCGTGGATCTCAACTGCACCTCGGGCTCGACGAGCTGCACCAACCACGGGCCGAGCTTCTGGACGCGCAAGCGCCTGACCTCCATCACCACCCAGATCCAGGTGGGCGGTGCGACCAAGCAGGTCGACAAGTACAGCTTCATCCAGTCCTTCCCCGACGGCGGCGACCACGCCCCCACCCTGTGGCTGGACTCCGTCCAGCACACCGGACTGGACACCCTGGGCGGCGCCTCGGGAAGCACCTCGACCCCGGCGGTGAGCTTCGACCCGCCGCTGCAGCTGCCCAACCGGGTCGGGACGATCCCGCAGATGCCGCTGATGTACCACGACCGGATCCAGACGGTCACCACGGAGACCGGCGCCCAGACGACCGTCAGCTACGACCGCCCGGACTGCTCCAGCGCGCCGGCGAGCGACCCGAACGACCCCAACGACGCGGCGGCCAAGACCTTCGCCTCCACCAACACCCTGTCCTGCTTCCCGGTGTACTGGACACCGGACGGTCAGCCGGCGCCGTGGATGGACTGGTTCTACAAGTACAAGGTCGGTTCGGTCGTCACCATCGACCCGAACAACTCCTACCAGGACGGCACCCAGCCCGAGCTGGAGACGGACTACGTCTACAAGGGCAATCCCGGATGGCGCTACGACGACAACGAGCTCGTCAAGGCCAAGAACCGCACCTGGGGGCAGTTCCGCGGCTACCCGGAGGTGGACGTCACCACCGGTGACCCGAACGTCTTCCACCTCACCGACGGTGCCAAGGTCCACGACCAGAGGACGCTGACCAAGACGTACTACTTCCTGGGCATGAACGGCGACACCCTGCCCGGCGGCAAGACCCGCTCGGTACCCGACCTGACCAGCCAGGACGGCGCCACCTCGGTCGCCGACGACAACGCCCTGGCGGGCCAGACCTTCGAGACCGACACCTACACGAGTGCCACGGGCAGCCTGGACAAGGCCGTCGTCAGCGTGCCCACGATCATCGGTCCCACGGCCAGCCGCAGCCGCAGCGGACTACCCGACCTGACGGCGCTGATGGTCCGCCCCGCCAAGACGCTGACGAGGCAGGCGGTCTCGTACGGCTGGCGCAGGACAGAGACCGACACCTTCTACAACACGACCCTGGGCAAGTCGACGACCGGTATGCCGGTGCAGGTCGACGACCGGGGCGAGAGCGCCGACAGCGACAACGTCGCGAAGTGCACCTACACCCGCTACCTCACCGGCACTCCGGCCACCCTGGTGCTGCCCGCCGAGACCATCACCACGGCCCAGGACTGTTCCGCCGCCGGCGCGAACCCCGGCGGCACCCTGATCTCCGACTCCAGGACGTCGTACGACACCAATCCCTTCGCCTACGACGGCGACGGGCAGCAGAACCCCGCCCTGCCCAGGACCGGTGACGTCACCCTCGTCCAGCAGGCGTCGGCCGCGAGCGGCGCAGCGGCGACCGCCTTCGTCGACGAGGCCGCCACCAGGTACGACTCCTACGGCCGCGTCACCAAGGTCACCCGGACCCCCAAGTCCACCTCGCCGGACGGCAAGAGTCTCGCGCAGACCGTCTTCACCTCCTACACGCCCGCCACCGGCGCGCTTCCCACCGGCACCACCACCATCACCCAGGTCACGCCAGGTGTGGACTGCTCGGCCGTCACCACCTCGTCCAAGGACTGCCAGTTGGCCGGCAACACCCTGGACCCGGCACGGGCCGTGCCCGTCTCCAAGACGGACCCGGCCGGCCTGCTCACCTCTCTCACCTACGACGCCCTCGGCCGGCAGACCGGAGTGTGGCTGCCCAACGAGATCAAGGCCAACAGCGCGCCGGCGAACATGACCTACAGCTACACCCTGTCCCAGTCGGCACCCTCGGTCGTCGCCTCCAACACGCTCCTGGACGACGGCAGTTACAAGACCAGCGAGACGCTGTACGACGCGATGCTGCGCCCGCTGCAGACACAGGCGACGGCGGAGAACTCCAGCACCACGGTCTCGGACACCCAGTACGACTCGCACGGCTGGAAGGTCGCCACCAACAACGCCTACAACGTGGGCGGCAGCCCCGGCAGCAAGCTGGTCTCGGTCTCCCAGGTCTCCATCCCCGACACCACCGTCACCGACTACGACGGACAGGGCCGCGCCGACCTGGTCACCGAGGAGCACGACGGAGCCAGGACCTGGTCCACCGCCACCGCCACCACCGGAGACCGGACCACCGTCGTGCCACCCAAGGGCGGCGTGGCCACCACCACCGTTGTCAACGCCCGCGGCCAGACCACCGAGCTCGACCAGTACACCGCCCCGCCCGGTCTGACCGGGACCTCGGCGACCGGTTTCACCGCCACCGGTGGCACCACGTCGGCCACCACCTACGGCTACGACACGGCCGGACAGCAGAACCGGATCACCGGCCCCGACAAGACGGTGTGGAAGACCGACCACGACCTGCTCGGGCGCAAGAAGTCCCAGACCGACCCGGACGCGGGTAGCAGCAGCTACGGGTACGACGACGCCGGCAACCTGATCTCCGCCACCGACGCCAAGCAGGTCGAACTCGACTACACCTACGACCTTCTGGGCCGCAAGCTCACCGCCACCGACCACGCGAAGTCCGACTTCCAGTTCGCCTCCTGGACCTACGACACCCTGCGCATCGGCCTGCCGACCTCCTCCACCCGCTACGTCCAGGGCGTGACCGGCGGCTACACCGTCGCGACCACCGGCTACACCAGCCTCGGCAAACCGACCGGCACCAGAATCACCCTGCCCGCGTCGGAGGCACCGCTGCCGTCGACGTACACCACCACGCTCACCTACACCACGCGCGACCAGTTGCCGGCGACGCAGTCCGACCCGCGCACCCAGGGGCTGAGCAGCGAGACCATCACCTACGGCCGTGACGCGCTGGGCAACCCGCTGAAGACGAGCAGCAGCGCCAACATCTACGTCGCCGCGTCCGTCTACACGAACTACGGCGAACCGTCGAGGCTGACGTTCGGCGCGTCCACCAACCCCGCCTGGGCCACGTACTCCTACGACGACCAGACCCGACGGCTGAGCGACCGCCTCGTCGAGCGGACTCAGGCTCCCGGTCCTGCGGTCGACGACACCAAGTACACCTACGACGCCTCCGGCAACCCGACCTCCGCCACCGACCAGCAGTCGGAGACCGGCAACACCGTCACCGACCAGCAGTGCTACGGCTACGACGCGCTGGACCGGCTGACCGACGCCTGGACCGCCAACGACAACTGCGCCGCAAACCCGCCGACCTCCACCAGCCTCGCCAAGACGGCCGGTGCCTACTGGCAGTCCTTCAGCTACGACGCCATCGGCAACCGCCACCAGAGCGTCGACCACGCCATCGGCGGCTCCGGCGCAACGGCCACAACCACCTACACCGACGGCTGCACCGCGGGCTGCAACCGCACCGGCGCCCAGCCCCACACCCTCACCGCCACCACGGGCGGCACCAACCCGACCGGCTTCACCTACGACGAAGACGGCAACCTGCACACCCGTACCCCCACCACCGGCCCCGGCCAGACCCTGACCTGGGACGACGAGAGCCATCTCGCCCAGGTGAACACCACGGGCGCGAGTCCCACGACCACCAAGTACCTCTACGACGCGGACGGCAACCAGCTCATCCGCCGAGACCCCGGCCAGACCACCCTCTTCGCGGGCGACACCCAAATCGTCGTCGACACCACTGCCACTCCGAACGTCCTGCTCGGCGCCGTCCGCACCTACAGCCACGGCGGCACCGGCGTGCCCGTGGCCGTACGCTCCAGCCTCCCGGGCGGTGGGCTGAAGTACTTGTTCAGCGACCCGCACGGCACGGCCACCCTGGCGATGGACGCCACCACTCAGCAGGTCGCCCGAGAGGAGTACACCCCCTACGGCCAGCCGCGCACCGGCGCCAACACCACTGCCTGGCCCGACCCCACCCACTCCTACCTCGGCAAACCCCAGGACAAGAGCACCGGCTACACCGACGTCGGAGCCCGTAAGTACGACCCCGCACTGGGCAGTTTCATCAGCGTCGACCCCGTGCTGGAGGCCACCAACCCGCAGGAACTGGGCGGCTACACCTACGCTGCCGACAACCCCGTCGCCTCCGCCGACCCGACCGGCCTGGAGTCGTGCTACCCGCACTTCTGCTCCGGCAGCAACGGCGAATACGGACCGTACAAGTCGCACAACGACCCCGCGTCGAAGGATTACGACGGGACCAGCTACGACGCACCGGGAGACGAAGGCTATCTGCCGCCGATGAAGCTTCTGAAGTCGTGGAACTCGGCCCATCCCGTGCCCACCGTCAACATGATGGTCAACTATGGGACCTACCGTGCGGACCTCTCCCCGGTGCGGAACGTCGAGCTCTACTTCCGGGAGCGCTGCACCGCTGAGGATTCGCTGTGGACCAGTTCCTGCCAGGGATTCCAGCACTTCTACCACAACTGGACGGACATCAAGAACGTCCCGAGCAATCCCTGCGAGGCCGTGAGCCTGTGCCAGTCACTCGGTGACCTGGCTGCCGGAATCGCCATGCAGGCAGCGGTGGAGGGCGTTCCCTTCTGCAGTTTCGATCCGAAGACACCGGTCCTGATGGCCAATCGCAAGACGAAACCGATCGGCAGGATCAAACCCGGTGACCGGGTGGAGAGCGCGGACCCGGCCACCGGGAAGCACCGTGGCTCCCGGAAGGTGACCGCTCGGCTGGTCCACCGCGACGACGACCTGGTCGACGTCACCATCCGCGGCACCGACGGCCACCGGACGACCCTCCACACCACCTCACGCCACCCGTTCTGGGACGCCACCCTCCACGCCTGGATCCCGGCCGGCCGAATCAAGCCGGGGCATACCGTCGTCACCCCCACCGGTGGCCACCTGCGTATCGACGCGGTCACCGTCCGCCCCGGGGCCGCGGAGATGTACAACCTCACCGTCCAGGAACTTCACACGTACTACGTGATGGCCGACGGAACCCCGGTGCTGGTGCACAACTCCTGCGGCATCTCCGAGCACGCGGACGAGTGCTACTGCAACTGGGGAGAGCCGGCCGTGCCCCGCGGCGAGGGCGCCGGCGAGGCGGTCGCCTCGGAGAGCGAGGCGGCCTGGGACGCGGTCGCCCGGGGAGAGACTCCCGACGAGACCGTCGGCGCCGGCGGTTTCACGCGCCATGCCGTGCAGCGTCTGCAGCAGCGCGGCGTCTCCGAGGAGGACGCCCAGGCCGTGCTGGAGAGAACACCCTTCTCCTACAAGCATGATGACCAGTACAAGATTGGCTACTATGACCCGGATTCGAAGATATTCGTCGCCAAGACCGTCGACGGCAATGTCAACACGGTCATGACCAACGTCGATCAGGCCTACATCAACCGTCTCCGGGAAGCGAAGTGACCATGGCGGACGTCAGGGTGACCTACGACGGGCAGGCGGACGCGGCGTACATCTCCTTCGCCGAACCGGGATCGGAGCCTGCGGTCGCGCGCATGTATCCCTGCGATCCCGTCGAGGTGGGCGGCATGATCAACCTCGACTTCGACGAGGACGGCCGGCTGATCGGTGTGGAGGTGCTGGCGGCTCGTTCGAAGGTGCCCCAGTCCCTGCTCGACCAGGCGATGCGGCTCGACACGGACACCGGATGAACGAGGCCTCCTTCTGGGGCCGATGTGAGGTCAGTTGGCCGCTGCCAGGAACTCCGACGTCGAGAAGGTGACCGTGGGCTTCGCCGTCAGGAGCCCCTTCTTCCTGCCGGGATAGACGGCGACCGTGTCCTTGGTCTCGCCCCGGTAGGTCCGCACGGCCAGGTCCGCCCGGCCGTCCCCGTCCCAGTCACCGACGGCCAGCACCTGGGTGGTTCCCCGGGCCGGTGGTTCCACGGTCACCGTGCCTGCCGTGGACAGGCCCGTCGTACGGCCTCGGAACACCCGAAGTCCCGAGCCGCTGGAGACGAGTTCGCTCAGGCCGTCGCCGTCGAGGTCGGCGGCGTCGAGCAGGGAGCCGGGGGAGCGGAGGCTGGTGCGGGTGGCGGTCGGGAGGTCGTAGCGCAGCAACGTTTCGTCCAGGGTGCCGACCGCCGCGTCGAGGGCGCCGCCCCTGCCGAAGCGGCCGAGGGCGACGTCGAGGCCCACGGGCAGGACGGTGCCGGTGCGGGTGGGGCCGGCGGGACCGCCGAGGACGACGGACGCCTTGCTCTCGCCCTCCGCCGCACGGACCACCAGGTCGTCGTAGCCGTCGCGGTTGACGTCGGCCGCGGGGCCCGTGGGGGCCTCACCCGGTGACGGGACGGGGGCACCGGCCGCGCGCGGGGTGCCCTTGCGGCTGAACGGGCCGCGCAGATAGCTCAGTTGCTCCCCGGACGCGTGCAGGACCAGGTCCTGGGCGCCGTCGCCGTCGAAGTCGCCGCACACCGGCTGGTCGGGCCAGTCGTTGCCGAAGCGGGCGACGGCGGGCACGGTGAGTGTGACGGCGTGGGTCAGGCCGCCGGGGGAGCCGAAGAGGACCTGGAGGGGGACCGGGGGGCGGCCCTGGCCGTCGTAGGGCGGATCGGTCGAGACGATCAGGTCGGTGAAGCCGTCCCTGTCGAGGTCGCAGCTCGCCTCCGCGTCGAAGACGTGGGGGAGTCGGCCCTTGGTGCGGGCCGCGTACCTGGCGGGGCCGAGCAACTGCCGTGCCCCCGGGGTGAGTCCGCGCGCGCTGCCGTAGACGACGCCGATGCCCGCGTCGTCGGCGTGGCTCCGGGACTTCACGAGCGTGTCGAGGACGAGGTCGCGGTGGCCGTCGCCGTTGAAGTCGTCGGGGGTCTTGCTGCCCTTGCCGCGAGGGATCGGCAGCTTGGCCGGGGTGTCCGCGATCCGGACGGGCGTGGGGCGGGCGGCTCCGGTGTCCCCGCCGGGGCCGCAGGCGGCGAGCAGAAGGAGACAGCCGCTCACCGACGCCGTAACCGCCGCCCAGCTTCTTCGCACGCGCACCGTCCACCCCGTCAGCACCGTCGACAACGCCTCGGTAATGATGCACATGTTCGGGGTGGGGCGACAGTCGCTCGGAGCGGGGCGGGGTCCAAGATGGAGGCATGAGCGTAGTCAAGATCAATGTGCTGACCGTGCCGACCGAGCAGCGCGAGGTGCTGGAGAAGCGGTTCGCCTCGCGGGCCCACGCCGTGGAGAACTCCGACGGTTTCGAGTGGTTCGAGCTGCTGCGGCCGGTCGAGGGGACCGACCAGTACCTGGTGTACACGCGGTGGCGTGACGAGGCGTCCTTCCAGGCCTGGATGGAGGGGCCGATGAAGTCCGCCCACCAGGGCGGCGGCGAGGGCGCCGAGCGCCCGAAGCCGGCGGCCTCCGGCTCGACCCTGTGGTCGTTCGACGTGGTGCAGTCGGCGGGGCCCAAGGGCGCATAGGCGCTTCCGGTGGGGAAACAGCACGGCGCCCCCTGTCCTTCTCCGGACAGGGGGCGCCCTGGTGTCGCCTTGCGGACTACTTCACCGGCTCAGGCTCCGGCGCGGTCTCCGTCTCCTCCTCGCCGGCCGGGTCGACCGGGGTCTTGACGGACTCCAGGAGCAGCTGGGCGACGTCGACGACCTGGATCGACTCCTTGGCCTTGCCGTCGTTCTTCTTGCCGTTCACGGAGTCCGTGAGCATGACCAGGCAGAACGGGCAGGCCGTCGAGACGATGTCCGGGTTGAGGGAGAGGGCCTCGTCGACGCGCTCGTTGTTGATGCGCTTGCCGATCCGCTCCTCCATCCACATGCGCGCACCACCGGCGCCGCAGCAGAAGCCGCGCTCCTTGTGGCGGTGCATCTCCTCGTTCCTGAGGCCCGGGACGTTGGCGATGATCTCGCGCGGGGGCGTGTAGATCTTGTTGTGGCGGCCCAGGTAGCAGGGGTCGTGGTACGTGATGATGCCCTCGACCGGGGTGACCGGGACCAGCTTGCCCTCGTCGACCAGGTGCTGGAGCAGCTGGGTGTGGTGGATGACCTCGTAGTCGCCGCCGAGCTGCGGGTACTCGTTGCCGATCGTGTTGAGGCAGTGCGGGCAGGTGGCGACGATCTTCTTCGCCGACTTCGGCTTGGCGGACTCCGGGACGACCTTGCCGTCGTCGTCGAGCTCCTCGCCGAACGCCATGTTCAGTGCCATGACGTTCTCCATGCCGAGTTCCTGGAACAGGGGCTCGTTGCCGAGACGCCGGGCGGAGTCACCGGTGCACTTCTCGTCGCCGCCCATGATCGCGAACTTGACGCCCGCGATGTGGAGGAGTTCGGCGAACGCCTTCGTGGTCTTCTTGGCGCGGTCCTCCAGGGAGCCCGCACAGCCGACCCAGTACAGGTACTCGACCTCGGTGAGGTCCTCGATGTCCTGGCCGACGACCGGGACCTCGAACTCGACCTCCTTGAGCCACTCCAGGCGCTGCTTCTTGGCCAGGCCCCAGGGGTTGCCCTTCTTCTCCAGGTTCTTGAGCATCGTGCCCGCCTCGGACGGGAACGCGGACTCGATCATCACCTGGTAGCGGCGCATGTCGACGATGTGGTCGATGTGCTCGATGTCCACCGGGCACTGCTCGACGCAGGCGCCGCAGGTGGTGCAGGACCACAGGACGTCCGGGTCGATGACGCCGTTCTCCTCGGCGGTGCCGATCAGCGGCCGCTCGGCCTCCGCGAGAGCGGCGGCGGGGACGTCCTTCAGCTGCTCCTCGGACGCCTTCTCCTCGCCCTCCATGGTCTTGCCGCCACCCGCGAGCAGGTAGGGCGCCTTGGCGTGCGCGTGGTCGCGCAGGGACATGATCAGGAGCTTGGGGGAGAGCGGCTTGCCCGTGTTCCAGGCGGGGCACTGCGACTGGCAGCGGCCGCACTCGGTGCAGGTGGAGAAGTCCAGCAGGCCCTTCCAGGAGAACTGCTCGACCTGGGAGACGCCGAAGACGTCGTCGTCACCGGGGTCGGTGAAGTCGATCGGCTTGCCGCCCGAGGTCATCGGCTGCAGGGCGCCCAGGGCCGTCGAGCCGTCCGCGTTGCGCTTGAACCAGATGTTCGGGAAGGCGAGGAACCGGTGCCAGGCCACACCCATGTTGGTGTTCAGCGAGACCACGATCATCCAGATGAACGAGGTGCTGATCTTGATCATCGCGACCAGGTAGACCAGGTTCTGCAGCGCGCTGACGCTCAGCCCCTTGAAGGCCAGGACCAGGGGGTACGACGCGAAGTACGAGGCGTCGTAGCCGTCCACGTGGTGGATGGCGCCCTCCAGGCCGCGCAGCACGTAGATCGCGAGGCCGATGGTGAGGATGACGTACTCGACGAAGTAGGCCTGGCCCGACTTGGAGCCCGCGAAGCGGGACTTGCGGCCGGGGCGGGAGGGCAGGTTCGACAGGCGGATCGCGATGAGTACGAGGATGCCGAGGACCGTCATCACGCCGATGAACTCGGTGTACATCTCCAGCGGCAGCCAGTCGCCGACGACCGGCAGCGTCCAGTCGGCCTGGAAGAGCTGCCCGAAGGCCTGCGCCAGGGTCGGCGGCAGCGTCAGGAAGCCGACCGCCACGAACCAGTGGGCGAAGCCCACGATGCCCCAGCGGTTCATCCGCGTGTGGCCGAGGAACTCCCTGACAAGGGTCACGCTGCGCGCGTACGGGTTGTCGGTCCGGGTGCCGGCCGGCACCGGCTGGCCCAGTTTGAAGTACCGGACGAACTGACCGACGGCGCGTGCGAGCAGCGCAACGCCGACCACGGTCAGGACCAGCGACACGATGATCGCGGCGAGTTGCATTTGGGGGCTCCTCGGGACTGCGAGGGTCATTACTAAGCGGTAACTTATGTAGTCCGATTGAGACTACCCCCATCCTCTGTCGCACTGTAGCCGGGCGTGCGGTGATCTGCGTCGCTGAGGGTTGCCTCAATGGTCCGGGATCAGGCCTGTGACCAGGCCTGCTGTCGGGCTTGCGACGATGCGATCGTGTTATTCATGCCAAATTGGTACATTTGCGCCTAACTTAGACCCGTGCTATACGGGATCGCCGCCGCCACCACCGCCCTGCTGCTCGCCGCCGTGCTCACCGCACTGCTGCGGGTGCCCGCACTGCGCCTCGGGATCGTCGAGCGGAGACGGCAGCGGCAGCGGCCCGTGCCGCTGCTCGGCGGTCTCGCCGTGGTGCTCGCCACCTGCGCGGTGGCGGTGGCCATGGACCGGAGCGGCGTCGCGCCCCTCGGGGCCGGCGTGGGGCGGCTGCTGATCGCGGGCGGTGCCGTCGCCCTGCTCGGGCTCATCGCGGACATCGGGCGGGTCAAGGCGCGGGTCCTCGTGGCCGGTACGGCCGTAGCGGCGGCCAGTGTCGTGCCGTACCAGGAGACCGGGGTGCCGGCCGGGCTGCTCGCCGTCGGCTGGATCGTCTTCGTCGCCATCGGGTTCAAGGCGCTCGACCATGCGGACGCGCTCGCGGGGACCGTCGGGGTGCTCACCGCCTTCGGGGTGGGTGCCTGTGCGGCGGCCGAGCTGATGGACGGGCTCGCGGTGCTGCTGAGCGTGCTGGCCGCCGCACTGACCGGGTTCCTCATGCACAACTGGCCGCCCGCGCGCGTGGGGCTCGGCGCCTGCGGGTCGCTGTTCACGGGGTTCCTGCTCGCCGCGTCGGCCGTGTTCACCCGGGCGGGCTACGGGCTCGCCCCCAGTGCGGGCGTGCTGTTCTCGCTCACCGCCCTGGCGAGCGCCGACGTGCTCCTGGTGGTCCTGTCGCGGCGGCTGGCCGGGCGGCCGCCGCTGCGCGGCGGACCCGACCATGTCGCCCACCGGCTGCGGCGGCTGGGGCTGACCCCGCAGGGGGCGACCGTGCTGCCCGGAATCGGGGCCTTCGCCGGGGTGTTTGTCGGGGTGCTGATGCACATCGGGTGGACCGCGCTGTCCGCCGTGTACTGGGTGGGGGCGGTGGTACTCGTCGTCGTCCTCATGCTCCTTCGGGTGCCTGTCTACGGCCTCCGGCGGCCCGTTCCCACGCAATCGACGCAGGTCAGCGGCCCATTGCGTGTAAGGAACGGATAAGAGTTGAGTCGGTCCGACTCAGGTCTGTTGACCCATCGCCGGGTGTCGTGCACACTTGAGTCCGTTCCACTCAAGTCAGCTGGAGGAATTCACCATGGCACGTGCGGTCGGCATCGACCTGGGCACGACTAACTCCGTCGTCAGCGTTCTGGAGGGCGGCGAGCCCACCGTCATCACCAACGCCGAGGGTGCCAGGACCACGCCGTCCGTCGTCGCCTTCGCGAAGAACGGTGAGGTGCTCGTCGGCGAGGTCGCCAAGCGCCAGGCGGTCACGAACGTGGACCGGACCATCCGTTCCGTGAAGCGCCACATGGGCACGGACTGGAAGATCGAGCTCGACGGGAAGCCCTTCAACCCGCAGCAGATCTCCGCGTTCATCCTGCAGAAGCTGAAGCGGGACGCCGAGGCCTACCTGGGCGAGAAGGTGACCGACGCGGTCATCACCGTCCCGGCCTACTTCAACGACTCCGAGCGCCAGGCGACGAAGGAGGCCGGCGAGATCGCCGGTCTGAACGTCCTGCGCATCGTGAACGAGCCGACCGCGGCGGCGCTCGCGTACGGCCTCGACAAGGACGACCAGACGATCCTCGTCTTCGACCTCGGTGGCGGCACCTTCGACGTGTCCCTCCTGGAGATCGGTGACGGCGTCGTCGAGGTGAAGGCCACCAACGGCGACAACCACCTCGGTGGTGACGACTGGGACCAGCGCATCGTCGACTACCTGGTCAAGCAGTTCGCCGGCGGTCACGGCGTGGACCTCGGCAAGGACAAGATGGCCCTGCAGCGTCTGCGCGAGGCCGCCGAGAAGGCCAAGATCGAGCTGTCCTCGTCCACCGAGACCTCGATCAACCTGCCCTACATCACGGCGTCCGCCGAGGGCCCGCTGCACCTGGACGAGAAGCTCACCCGCGCCCAGTTCCAGCAGCTGACGGCCGACCTGCTGGAGCGCTGCAAGACGCCGTTCCACAACGTCATCAAGGACGCCGGCATCTCCATCAACGAGATCGACCACGTCGTCCTCGTCGGCGGTTCCACCCGTATGCCCGCCGTCGCCGAGCTCGTCCGCGAGCTGACCGGCGGCAAGGACGCCAACAAGGGCGTCAACCCGGACGAGGTCGTCGCCATCGGCGCCGCCCTGCAGGCCGGTGTCCTCAAGGGTGAGGTCAAGGACGTCCTGCTCCTCGACGTGACCCCGCTGTCCCTCGGCATCGAGACCAAGGGCGGCATCATGACCAAGCTCATCGAGCGGAACACGACGATCCCGACCAAGCGGTCCGAGATCTTCACCACCGCCGAGGACAACCAGCCCTCCGTGCAGATCCAGGTCTACCAGGGCGAGCGCGAGATCGCGGCGTACAACAAGAAGCTCGGGATGTTCGAGCTGACCGGTCTGCCGCCGGCCCCGCGCGGTGTCCCGCAGATCGAGGTCGCCTTCGACATCGACGCCAACGGCATCATGCACGTGACCGCGAAGGACCTGGGCACGGGCAAGGAGCAGAAGATGACCGTCACCGGCGGCTCCTCGCTGCCGAAGGACGAGGTCGACCGGATGCGCCAGGAGGCCGAGAAGTACGCGGAGGAGGACCACGCCCGCCGCGAGGCCGCCGAGACCCGCAACCAGGGCGAGCAGCTCGTCTACCAGACGGAGAAGTTCCTCAAGGACAACGAGGACAAGGTCCCCGGCGAGATCAAGACCGAGGTCGAGGCCTCCGTCGAGGAGCTGAAGACCGCTCTCAAGGGCGAGGACACCGCCGAGATCCGCACCGCCACCGAGAAGGTCGCGGCCGTCTCGCAGAAGCTGGGCCAGGCCATGTACGCCGACGCCCAGGCCTCGCAGGCCGCCGCCGGCGGTGCCGCGGGCGCCGAGGCCCCGAAGGCCGACGACGACGTGGTGGACGCCGAGATCGTGGACGACGAGCGCAAGGACGGTGCCGCGTGACGGAGGAGACCCCGGGCTTCGACGAGAAGCCCGACGTCCCCTCCGGCGCCACCCCCGACGACGCCGAGCCGCAGGCCGCCTCCCCCTCCTCGGGGGAGGGGGCGGCCCCGGCCGGGGACGCAGCACAGATCGCCGGTCTGACGGCCCAGCTGGACCAGGTGCGCACGGCGCTCGGCGAGCGCACGGCGGACCTCCAGCGGCTCCAGGCCGAGTACCAGAACTACCGCCGCCGGGTGGAGCGGGACCGGATCACGGTCAAGGAGATCGCCATCGCGAACCTCCTGACCGAGCTCCTGCCCGTGCTCGACGACATCGGCCGCGCCCGGGACCACGGCGAACTCGTCGGCGGATTCAAGTCCGTCGCGGAGTCGCTGGAGACCGTCGCGGCGAAGATGGGACTGCAGCAGTTCGGCAAGGAGGGCGAGCCCTTCGACCCGACGATCCACGAGGCCCTGATGCACTCGTACGCGCCGGACGTCACGGAGACGACCTGCGTGGCGATTCTGCAGCCCGGGTATCGCTTCGGCGAGCGCACCATCCGCCCCGCGCGGGTGGCCGTCGCCGAGCCGCAGCCCGGCGCCCAGACCGTCAAGGCCGAAGAAGCGACCGAGGCGGCCGACGACAAGGAGAGCGGTGGCCCGGACGAGGGCTGAGCTTGAACCGGTCGCAGCACCGACCGCTGTATCGATGAGAGAGGAGGGGCGTCGGGGATGAGCACCAAGGACTTCATCGAGAAGGACTACTACAAGGTCCTCGGCGTCCCCAAGGACGCCACCGAGGCCGAGATCAAGAAGGCCTACCGGAAGCTCGCCCGCGAGAACCACCCGGACGCCAACAAGGGCAACGCCAAGGCCGAGGAGCGCTTCAAGGAGATCTCCGAGGCGAACGACGTGCTCGGCGACCCCAAGAAGCGCAAGGAGTACGACGAGGCCCGCGCCCTCTTCGGCAACGGCGGCTTCCGCCCCGGGCCGGGCGGCGCGGGCGGCTCCTTCAACTTCGACCTGGGCGACCTCTTCGGAGGCCAGGCGGGTTCCGGAGGCTTCGGCGGCGGAATCGGTGACGTCTTCGGGGGCCTGTTCAACCGGGGCAGCTCCGGTACGACCCGGGTGCAGCCCAGGCGCGGCCAGGACATCGACACCGAGGTCAGCCTCAGCTTCACCGAGGCGATCGAGGGGGCGACGGTCCCGCTGCGCATGTCCTCGCAGGCGCCCTGCAAGGCCTGTTCGGGCACCGGCGACGCGAACGGCAACCCGCGGGTGTGCCCGACGTGCGTCGGCACCGGCCAGGTCGCGCGGGGTTCCGGCGGCGGCTTCTCGCTCACCGACCCCTGCCCGGACTGCAAGGGCCGCGGTCTGATCGCGGAGAACCCCTGCGAGGTCTGCAAGGGCTCGGGTCGCGCCAAGTCCTCGCGCACCATGCAGGTCCGCATCCCCGCCGGGGTGTCGGACGGCCAGCGCATCCGGCTGCGCGGCAAGGGCGCACCGGGCGAGCGGGGCGGCCCTGCGGGCGACCTGTACGTCACGGTGCATGTGGACGCGCACCCCGTGTTCGGCCGCAAGGGCGACAACCTCACCGTCACCGTCCCGGTGACGTTCGCGGAGGCGGCGCTCGGCGGCGAGGTCAGGGTCCCCACCCTGGGCGGCCCGCCCGTCACCCTGAAGCTGCCCCCGGGCACGCCCAACGGCCGCACCATGCGCGCCCGCGGCAAGGGCGCGGTCCGCAAGGACGGCACCCGCGGCGACCTCCTGGTCACCGTCGAGGTGAGTGTCCCGGCGGACCTGACGGGGAAGGCTCGTGACGCACTCGAGGCGTATCGCGAGGCGACCGCGGGCGAGGACCCGCGGGCGGAGCTGTTCAAGGCCGCGAAGGGAGCATGACCAAGATGGACGGCCGTCGACGCAACCCGTACGAGCTGACCGAGGAAACCCCGGTCTACGTCATCTCGGTGGCGGCCCAGCTCTCCGGCCTGCACCCGCAGACCCTGCGCCAGTACGACCGCCTCGGCCTGGTCTCGCCCGACCGCACCCCCGGCCGCGGCCGCCGCTACTCGGCCCGCGACATCGAACTGCTGCGCACCGTCCAGCAGTTGTCGCAGGACGAGGGCATCAACCTGGCCGGCATCAAGCGGATCATCGAACTGGAGAACCAGGTCGCCGCGCTCCAGCAGCGCGTCGCCGAACTCCAGTCGGCGGTCGAGGGCGCGGCGGCGGCCATGCAGCAGCGCGAGGCGGCGGTGCATGCGTCGTACCGCCGCGATCTGGTCCCGTACCAGGAGGTGCAGCAGACCAGCGCGCTGGTGGTGTGGCGGCCGAAGCGGCAGCAGGACTGAGGTACGTGTGCGGAAGGGGCCCGGAGGTCGAACCTCCGGGCCCCTTCCGTATGCCGGCCGGTGCGGGTGACCGTGTCAGCGGCCGACGAAGAACTCCAGCGACGAGCTCTGCTCGCTCTGCCGCCCGTAGGGGTCCACGGCGTACACGGTGGCCGTGCAAGGCCCGTTGTAGGGCGGTGTCCAGGAGAGGGAGCCGGTCGCGGACAGCAGGGTGCCGCTGTCGCCGCAGGCGCCGCTGATCTCCCAGGAGTAGCCCTTCAGCACCCGCCCCTCGTCACCCGCGCCGGGTGCGGCGTTGATCTGGACGGCCTGCCGGGCGGGGATGCCCGCCGTGACCAGCGTCAGCTGCGGTGCGGCCGGGCCGAACGGGGTGGCCCGGGCGAGCCGGTCGACGGTGATCTCCGCGGAGGGCGCCGACTCGGCCCCCGTGCCGGCATCCACGGCGACGACGTAGTAGGACGCCTTGCCCGCCGGGGCGAGGCGGTCCTCCCACCAGCCGCCGTGCAGGTTGGCGATGGCCGTCCAGCCGCCGTCGGTGCGGCGGTAGACCCGGTACTGGGGGGCGTCCTCGGGGAGCACCCAGTGGATCTCGGTCCTGTCGTCGTGGAGGACGCTGGTGAGCCCGGTCGGGGCGGGCGTGCCGCTGGGTTCGGGGCGCGTGGCCGTCACCGTTGCGGAGACCGGGGAGACGTTCCCGGCCCCGTCGACCGCGTGCACCGTGTACGTGTAGGCCGTGCCCGTCCCGGCGGTGACGTCCGTGAAGGACGTCCCGAACACGGTCTCGGGCCCGTCCGGGTCCTGCTGCCCCTCCGGCGCGCCCCACACCTCGTAGTGGTGCACGTCCGCCGCCGAAGAGGGTTCCCACGCCACCGTGTTGCCCGCCGTGGTGCCCTTGGCCGTGAGACCGGTGACCTGCGCGGGCGCCGTCCGGTCGGCGGTCGTCACGCCCTGGTCGGCCGAACCCGCCGAGGTGTTGCCCGCCTTGTCGTAGGCACGCACCTCGTAGTAGTACGTGCCGCCGGTCACCGGCAGGCTCGTGTCGGTGTACGACGTCGAGGTCGTCGTCGCAAGCGGCGCAGCGCCGAACGGCGTGCCCTTGAGCCGCCGGTAGACGCGGTAGCCGGCGAGGTCCATCTCCTTGTTCCCCGGCCAGGTGAACTTCGCCTTGCCGGCGGTGGAGTCGTAGGCGACCGAAGTTCCCGTCGGGGCAAGGGGGCTGACCTTGTCGACGTCGGCGGAGGTGCGCGGCTTGTAGGCGAAGGAGACGTTCGCCGTGCCCGTCCAATTGACGTAGTCGACGCGGAGGGTGTGCCGGCCGGAGGGGATCGTGATGTTGACGGTCTTCTTCACCGTCGTGGACACGTTCTTCCAGAGGTCGACCTTGCGTACGCCGTCCAGGTGGACGCGGATGCCGTCCTGGGTGGCGACCGGCAGGGCGAAGGGGCCGCCCGAGCCGAAGTCCCTCGTCACCGTCCAGCGGACGCCGAAGTTGTCCCTCGGCAGACCGGAGGCCGGGGCGCCGGTGCCCCAGTTCTGGTCGATCGCCCCGTCGCAGTCCGTCTTCTTCGGGGTGCCGGAGAACGACGTGTTCGCGAAGAACTGGCGCATGTAGACGGGCGAGGCGCAGGTGGTCGCGGCGGTGGCCGGAGCGGCCGTCGCGGAGAGCAGACCGGCCGCGGTGGCGAGCACGACGGCGGACGTGGCCGCCGCGGTCGTGGGTCTGGCTGGGTTCATTCGGTCCTCTGGTCGGGATGGGAACGGCTGATGCAGGCTGCCGTGATCACGACTCGTGAGCAATCGCGTTGGTTGTACGGATCTTTGCCTGCCGATTGCCTGCGGTTGCATGGAGAGTCCGTAAAGAACCTTTGGAGGCGTTTCCGTCATGTCTTTACATGGTCGGCGGAGTGTTGCGTTGCGCACTCGTTAAGTAGTTGCGCTTGACGCCTGGGGGCCGCTCCGCGTTGGCTTTTCAGTCACCTGGGTCGCACGTTGCGCCCGCGTCCGGAAGACACCAGAAGTGAGCTCCTCCATGCGTTCCACGCGTCGTACCGCCATCGTCGTGGCAGCGTCCACGATGACTCTGTCGCTCTCCGCCTGCGGCGTGCTGAACGTGTCGGGGGACAGCAGCTCGGCGAGCCCCACCAAGGGCAACGACGTCACCGTGGGGCTGCTGCTGCCGGAGACGGCCAACACCCGGTACGAGGACTTCGACTACCCGATCATCAAGAAGCAGGTCGCCTCCCTCACCAGGCAGCAGGGCAAGGTCGACTACCAGAACGCCGATCAGAACGCGGCCAAGCAGGCGGCCCAGATGCAGAAGATGATCGACGACAAGGTCGACATCATCCTGCTGGACGCCGTGGACTCGCACGCCATCGCCGGTGAGGTGAAGAAGGCGAAGGACGCCGGTATCCCGGTCATCGCCTACGACCGGCTGGCCGAGGGCCCGATCGACGCGTACATCTCCTTCGACAACGAGCTCGTCGGCGAGGTCCAGGGCCGCACCCTGCTGGAGGCGCTGGGCAGCGGGGTCGACACCTCCGACAAGATCGTCATGATGAACGGCTCGCCCACCGACCCGAACGCCAAGCAGTTCAAGGCGGGCGCCCTGTCCGAGCTCAACGGCAAGGTGACGATCGCCAAGTCCTACGACACCAAGGACTGGGACCCGAAGAACGCCCAGGCCAACATGAAGGCGGCCATCGAGGCGATCGGCAAGAGCAACATCGCCGCCGTCTACTCCGCCAACGACGGCATGGCCGGCGGCATCGTCAAGGCACTGGAGGACGCCGGCGTCACCAAGCTGCCGCCGCTCACCGGCCAGGACGCCGAACTCGCGGCGGTGCAGCGGATCGTCTCGGGCGAGCAGTACATGAGCGTGTACAAGTCGTACCCGCAGGAGGCCGCGGCGGCCGCGCAGATGGCGGTGGCCAAGGTGCAGGGCAAGGAGATCGAGTTCGAGGCCCTCACCCAGGACACCGTCGACAGCCCCACCGACAAGGGCATCCCCGCGCAGCTCGTCACCGTGACCGCGCTGACGAAGAAGAACATCAAGTCGACGGTCGTCGCGGACGGCATCTACAAGGTCTCCCAGATCTGCACGTCGAAGTTCGCCTCGGAGTGCGCGGCCATCGGCCTCAAGTAGCGGCGCTCAGGCCACCGGTACCGGCCGTCCCCCGGCCAGTACCGGCACGGCCCGCCGCGCCCGGCCCACCTCCCGCAGGTCGAGGTCCACGCAGGTGAAGTCCGGGGCCGGGCCCAGCCGGGCGCGGATCTCGCCGAGCGGTGAGACGACCAGGCTGCCGCCGACACCCGTGGGCGCCGCACCACCGTCCTCGGTCCCGCCCGGATCGGCCTGGCCGCAGGCGACCACGAAGCTGGTGGAGTCCAGCGCCCGGGCGCGGGCCAGCAGCGTCCACTGGTCGAGCTTGCCGGGGCCCGCGCCCCAGGAGGCGGGCACGACCGTCAGCAGGGCGCCGCGCGAGGCGAGTTCGGTGAACAGGCCGGGGAAGCGGATGTCGTAGCAGGTGGCCACGCCGATCCGGACGCCGCCGACCTCCACGGTCAGCGGCTCGGTGCCGGGGGCGACCGTGTCGGACTCGCGGTGCCCGAACGCGTCGTAGAGGTGGATCTTGTCGTAGTGCCCGAGGAGTCCGTCCGGGCCGGCCACGAGCACCGTGTTGTGGACGCGCCCGTCGGCGGCCGGAGTGAACATCCCGGCCACGACGGTGAGTCCGGCGCCGGCCGCGCGCTCCCGCACCCGGGTCGCCCACGGGCCGTCCAGCGGTTCGGCGACCGGCCGCAGCGGTACGCCGAAGCGGCACATCGTCGCCTCCGGCAGCACCAGCAGCTGGGCCCGCGCGGCCGCGGCCCGGGCGACCTCCCGCTCCACGAGGAGGAGGTTCGCGCCGGGGTCCGCGGTGCTGCCGAGCTGGCCGAGCGCGACGCGCAGCGTCACGGGCGCGGTCACAGGGACTTGAGGACGGTCGTCAGGCGGTCCAGCCCGGCCACCAGGTGCTCGTGCCGGGCGGCCGAGTAGGCGATCCGCACGTGGTCGGCGTACCGCCCCTGCTGGAGCGGGTCGTAGAAGGTGCCGACGGAGTAGACGATCCCGGCCTCCCGGGCCCGTTCGGCAAGCAGTTCGGCGGCCGGGAGGCCGCCGCTGACCTTCGCCCAGACGAAGAAGCCGCCCGCGGGGTCGTCGAACTCCAGCCGGTCGCCTGCCTCGCGCAGGCTGCGGACGGTGAGTTCGGCGCGTTCCCGGTAGATCTCCCTGCCGTGTGCGAGCAGCCGGTCGAACCAGCCTTCGCGGGCGAGCAGGGTGCGGGCGATGGCCTGGGAGAGGGTCGAGCTCTGGAAGTCGTAGCGGCGCCGCAGGTTGATGACGTGCGGGGCCAGCCACTCGGGGGCGATCAGCCAGCCCAGCCGCAGACCGGGGCCGAGCGTCTTGGCGAAGGTCTGCACGACCACCACCCGGTCGCTGTCCAGCGGGAAGTCGGGCTCGCTGCGGCCGTCGGGGGCGAAGTGCCGGTACGGGTTGTCGGACAGGACGAAGAAGCCGTACCGCTCGGCGAGTTCGACCAGATGAAGGCGCTTCTCGTACGGCAGCAGTCCGCCGGCCGGGTTGTGGAAGTCCGGAACGGTGTAGACGGCCTTGGGGCGCAGCCCGCCGCGCAGCCGCTCGGCGAGGACGTCGACGTCGAGGCCGTGCGGGCCCACAGGGACGGGGTGGATGTCGGCGCCGGTGTTCTCGATGATGCGGATCGTGTCGGGGAACACCGGGTCGTCCACGACGATCACGTCACCCGGCTCGGCGACCGCCTGGAGCGCGAGTGCCGTGCCGTGCAGCCCGCCGTTGGTGATCAGCACCCGGGAGGGGTCCACACCCTCGCGGGCGGCGATGAGCGAACGCAGCGCCGGATCACCGGCATTCGGGCCGTACGCGAGCGCGGGGCCACCCGTGTCGGGACCGGCCAGCAGGTCGTTCGTCACCTCCCTGATCGCCGCCAGCGGCAGCGCCTCGACGGCGGGCGCACCACTGACCAGATTCACGAAGTCCGGGCCCGGCCTGCGGGCGGGGACGGCGTAGGGGGAGGAGAGGGAGAGGGCGGCGATACGGGAGGAGATCAGGGTGGCGGGGGCGGAGGTGGTGAGTGCGGTGGTCATGCGGGGGTCCTTGTCGTCAGTCGGGGCGCTTCGGTGACCGGGCGGGCGTGGTCCCTGAGGAGACGGGCTGAGGGGACCAGGCCGAAGCCCGGGCCTGGCAAGGGGGCGGCGTGGTGGTGGGTGCGGTCGATGGTGTACGGCGGGATCGTCAGGTCCGGTGGGAACCACTCGTCCTGGCGGCCGGACTCGACGGCTACGAGGCCCTCGACGTGGGCCGCGAGCAGTCGGCCCGCCGCCCACAGGGGGCCCACCTCGGCCACCTGCACGCCGAGTTGGGCGCGCAGGCCGAGGGTGCGGGCGTGGCGCAGCATGCGCAGGCTCGCCAGCGGGCCGCCGCACTTGGAGACCCGGACGTTGACGTACGTCGCCGCCGCGTGCCGGATCGCCTCGTCGAGGTCGGCGGGGACGACCGCCGACTCGTCCAGCATCACGGGACAGCCGGCCTCCCGCTGGATGCGGTGCAGGGTGGCCCAGTCGCGGGGGCGGGTGGGTTCCTCCAGCCAGTCGACCGTGTCGGCGAGGAGGGCGGCCGCCTCCAGGGCCTGTGCGGGCGGCCAGGCGCCGTTGGCGTCCACGGAGACCGTGGTGCGGGCGCGGTCGGTCAACTCCCTTGTCGACAGGGCGAGTTCACGGGTTGCCCTGAGGTCGGGCAGGCCCTTGACCTTGACATGGGTCAGGCGGGAGCGTGCCTCGGCCGGCAGGGCGCCGAGCAGCTCCGAGGGCGTACGGGTCGCGTCGACGACCAGGGCGGAGACCGGAACCCGCGGCTGAGCGTGCAACACCTCCCCGCCCACCAACGCGAGGGCGTCCGCCGCGCCCCGGCGGTGGGCCCGGCACCAGGCGTCCAGCAGGGCCGTCTCCAGGGCGGCCGCGGCAGCCGGGACCGGGTGCCCGGGGGTGCCGAGGGCGGCGGGCAGGTCGAGGGCGGCCAGCCCCCGGACACCGGACTCGAAGGAGCCGGAGAACACCCCTTCCAGCTCCGGGAGCCGGGCATGCAGGAGAGCCCGCACCGCCGACTCCAGGCTCTCCCCGGTGACGTACGTCCGCGGCGCCCCCTCGCCCCAGCCGGTCGCCCCCGCCAGGGTGCAGCGGACCAGGACCGAGCGGGAGGTACGGCGTGAGTGCGCCGCGTGGGCGAAGGGGCGGGCCATCGGGACCTCGGCGGTGAACACCTCGACGGGGGACGGCAGGCCGCTCATCGCGTGCTCCCGGTGGCCGTCGCGGCCAGCCAGTCCCAGTAGCGGTGCCGGGCCGCCGAGAACTCGACGTAGTGACCCGAGTCCGCGAAGTCGACGGCGGCCGCGCGCCGGGTCAGTCCGGTCAGGACCTGCCAGGAGGTGTCCAGGTCGATGATCGCGTCGTGCTGCGGACGCACGAAGTGCACCGGAGGTCCGGACGGATCGGCGTCCCACGTGCCGCCGCGCATGTAGACGTCCTCCAGCTGCACCATCACCGCCCGGGTGGCCGCGGTGACCTGGCGGATCATCAGGATGTCGTTGGCCATGAAGTCCAGGTACGCCGTGACGTCCGTGTAGTCCGCGTCGGCCAGTGTCAGCGGCGCGGTGCCGAGGCCGCCCGCCGAGCGCAGGGCCGCCAGGGCCTCGCCGCTGCCGTGGCGGGAGCGCTGCTGGCCCAGCGCGGGCGCGCAGAACACCAGGCGGGCGTCGGCGGTGTGCCCCTCGGTGACGAGCGCCGCGAGGACGCTGCCGCCGAAGCTCTGGCCGACGACTGTCAGCGGCAGGCCCGGCGTTCGCGCCCGCACCGCCGCGAGGGCCCTGGCGTAGTCGTCGGTGACCTGCGCGGCCGAGGGGAGGTGACCGCGGGGGCCGCCGCTGGTGCCGCTGCCGCGCCGGTCGAGGGCGAACACGGCGAGGCCGCGCGCGGCGAGCTCGGGGCCGGTCTCGAAGAGCCAGCCCGCGTGGCTCTGGATGCCGTGGACGTAGAAGACGGCTGCGCGGGGCGGGCGGTCGGGTGACCAGTGGTGCAGGGCGAGTTCGGTGCCGTCGGAGGCGGTGAGGGCGAGCGTGGCGCGGTCGTGGGCGCGCGTGGTCAGGGCGCTCATCGGACGGCACCGGCCTCGGCGGAGGCGGCGGTGAGCCGGAGTCCCGGTGCCGTGCCTGCCCTGAGCAGCCCCCGCTCCGTCAGGGCGTCCAGCACCTCCCGGTCCCGTTGCAGCCAGTGGTGCTTGACCTGGTTGGAGGAGGTGCCGCGGGCGCGCAGCCGTTCCTCCGAGGCGCGGGCGAACGCGCCCCACTCGGTGGCGACGACCTCGATCCGGCCGAGCCTGCGGGAGGCGCGCTTCTCGCCGTACTCGATGTTGATGCGGCGCAGCGCGCTGTCGATGTCCTGGGCGAAGTTCTCCAGGGTGGAGGGGCCCAGGTCGGCGGCCCCCTCGATGATCACGTGGTAGCGCGGTGGTGCGCCCCACACGGGCACGCAGGTGAACAGGGGGCGCCCGCCCAGGCCCTCGGGCAGTGAGGACACGACGGCCTCGTGGACCTGGGTCTCGGTGAGCTTCTCGCCGGTGAAGGAGGCACGGAAGCCGGCCCGGCCGGTGAACTCCAGGCGCGGGGTGGCGCCGTAGTGGCCGGCCACGCGGTACACGTCGCCGACGTCGTAGCGGAGCAGTCCGTTGGCCTGGCTCATCACCAGGCGGTACTCCCGGCCGCTCTCCAGCTCGTCGAAGAGGACGGTCTCCGCGTCCGGCGCGAGCGAGTCGCTGCCCTCGGACGCCCGCGGGCCGTCCACGGGGACGAACTCGTAGACGCCCTGGCCCACGGCGAGCGGGCCGGCCGAGGCATGGCCGTCCACGGGGAGGGTGACGATGCCCTCGGTGCCGGTCGTGCTGAACGGCAGCCGCCGCACGCCGGGCAGGACCTCCGCCAGCCAGTCCCGGTACAGGGCGGCGGACGCGGAGTTCCAGGCCACCGCGAGGTCCAGGCGCGGCCACAGATCCGTCAGGCCGGGGACGCCGCCGGTCGCTTCGAGGACGGCGGCCAGGCGGTCGGCGGTCTCCCGGTCCGGGGTGACGGCGGGGTGCGGGCGGCCGCCCAGGGTGCCGTCGCGCAGGTCGGCCACCAGCCGCTCGCCGGACCCGGCCAGCGTCTCGGCGAGGCTGATGATCTTCGACGGGTTGAGGGCCACGACGGCCCGTACGTCGCTGCCCGCGAGCAGCCGCAGCTTGCGGTACAGGGCCGCCTCCCAGCCCTCGCCCGGCTCGGCGAGCAGCCACGGCTCGTCGTACCAGGGCGGCAGCCAGTCTCGGGACCCGACCGCCGCGGGGCGGTTGGAGATGCTGTAGACGGGCTGCTCGCCGTCCGGCCCGGGGCGGCCCGGGGTGCGCTCCCAGGACAGGTCGAGGACCTGCGGGATGTGCGCGGCGGGCGCCGAGAGCGCGTCCGCCTCCGCGAGCGCCTCGAAATAAAGGCCCCACTGCGCGTACAGGGCGGGCCCGCGGTAGTGGTCGCGCCAGTGCCGGGTGGTGGGGATGTGCTTGGGGGTGCCGCTGGAGCCGGAGGTCTTCAGGAAGGCGTACGGCCGGCTGCGGGTCAGGACCGCGGGCAGGCCCTGGCGGGCGCGGCGGATGTACGGCTCGACGTCCTCGTACTGCTGGATCGGCACCGCCCGGCGCCACTCGTCCACCGTGCGGACGCGGTGCAGTGCGTGGGCGCGGCCGAACTCCGTGTCCGCGCACTGGTCGAGAATGTCCTCGAATACATTCCGGGCGACGGGTCCGGGATTTGCAAATACTTTCCGCAGGCTTTGCAGGGCGTGCTGGGTGCGGAGACCGAACGCGTGGCACGAGCAAGGCGTGGGGGAAGGGGCGGCCGAATTCACTGCGGGTGCGGCCAAGGCTGCCATGTTGGTCCTCTGGTCGGGATTCACGTGTGCAGGTACAGCAGGAATTACCGGTTTCGCCTGGTGGGGGAGCCGGTGGTGAGGATGCTTGTCAACTGCCGTGGACGGGGTGGGCGCAAGACGGCGCCGGCGCGGCAGGATCAGCGAGAAGTGCGACAGAAGTTGCGCATGGACATGATTATTTGCGGTTTCACTGCTGTCCGTCAAGAAATTTCGGAAGGCAATGTAGGGCTATTGTTGCGTCGGGATGAATTCCGCCTCCGCGGCAATGTGGAATTCATTCGTCCGCTGAGGCGCCGGTCTCCGAGCACCCCCGCGAGCGCGAAAACCGTCACGGCGCAGCCGGCGCCCAGCAGCGTCCGCGGGCCCAGGCCCATCAGACTGCCCGCGAGGGCGGTGCCGGCCGAGGAGACGGCCATCTTGAGGGCGCCCATGGACACGTACACCTGGGCGCGGGCCTCCGCCGGCGCATACACGGCGCGCACCGCGAGCGTCGCCGTGAACAGCAGGGCACTGGCCGCCCCGGTGGCGGCGAAGGTCACCACGGCGACCGCATAGCCGGGCGCGGCGGCACAGCAGGCCACCGCGGCCGCGCTCACCGCGACGAGCACGGTCGACGTCCTCTCCGGCTCGCCCCGCAGCGGCACGATGCCGGCCACGACCGACCCGGCGAGGTAACCGAAGCCGTAGACGGCGGCCAGTGCGGCGCCGGCGTCGGCGCTGCCGGTGAGCCGGTGCCCGAGCGTGGTCGCCACGACCGTGATGCCACCGGCGACCAGCGCGGTCAGCGCCATCGCCAGCATCACTCGGCGCAGTGGGCCTACGGTCGCGATGATCCGGAAGGTCTGCCGGACCCGCAGCGGGCCTGCCCGTCCCTTCGCGGCCGGCGCTCCGACGGGCAGTGTCAGCACGGTGAGCGCGGCCACCGCCGCCGCCCCGCCCAGACACAGCACCCCGGCGCGCGCACCCAGCGCTGCCCCGACCGCGCCCACGGCCGCGGGCCCGAAGGTGTTGCCGATGCCGTAGGTCGCCGAGTCCCAGCCCTCCGCCCGGCGCCGCCCCCGCTCGTCCCAGCCGTCCACGGCGGCGAGCCGGCTGCTCAGCCCGCCCGTCACCAGCGGCCCGCACAGCCCGGCGACCGTGACGAGCCCGGCCACGGCGAGGAACGGGACGCGCCCGAGCAGCGCCGCGGCCGCGGCCAGCGCGAGACCGAACACCACGAAGGAGACGGCCAGGACCCGACGCCCGTCGCGGGCCCGGTCCAGCACACCCGCGAGCCACGGCCCCGCCACGTACGGCGCGGTCAGCAGGGCGGCGAGCAGCCCGCCGAGGGCCGCACCGCCCGATCCGCCGGTGCGGACGGTCAGGGTGAACAGGCCGACGGCCGCGCCGCCGCTCGCGGTGCGGACCAGGGAGGCGGTGAGGAGATAGCGGACGAGGGTGGTGCCGCGCGAGGCGCCCATGTCAGCCGTCGCCCCGCGCCTCGGCCACCGCCGTCAGCGCGAAGCCGAGCCGTTTCTCGATGTCCCGCCGCACCGCCGCGACCTCCTCGGCGGCCCGGTCGGCGTCGTCACCGACCACCCGGATCATGCCGAAGGTGTCGAAGTTGCCGTTCATCGCCCGCAGCCGGGCCCCGGGTTCCGCCCGGCTCCAGCCCGAGTGCAGACGCGGCCGGAACTCCTCGAACCAGTCGGCCGACAGGTCCCCCGGCACGACCGAGTCCTGCGCGGCGGCGAGGAAGGTGTGGCTGGCCGCCCGGCGCCACGGCAGCGGGTGCTCGGGCGCGGGCGCACCCAGGAACAGATCGACCAGGATCTCGAAGACGTTGTGGTCGGTGGCCATCCGCACCGAGTCCGGCAGTGAGCCCCCGGAGATCCGCGGGTTGGCCTCCACGAGCCGGAACCCCTTCGCCGTACGCATGACTTCGACGTGGAAGATGCCGAGGTCCAGTCCGAGGACCTCGCAGACCCGGGCCGCGTACGCGCCGAGCTCGGCCTCCTCGGGCGCGGGCAGCCCCGACGGGACCGTGCAGCCCAGCTCCAGCACCGGGTTGTCGCGGCCCATCTTGCGGCCGACCGCCACCAGCGGGGTGAACCGCTCGCCGTCCGCGGCCACTTCGACCGAGTACAGCTCGCCGACCGCCAGCTCCTCGACGATGTACCGCTCGTCCAGCTCGGCCGCCAGACCCGGCTGCATCGACCGCAGCTCCTCGGCGGCGGCGGCGAAGTGGGCGCGCAGTCCGTCCGGCGTCTCGACGATGCTGGTGACGGCCTTGCCGACGCCCGACACCGGCTTGATCACCACGGGGTAGCCGATGCCCGCGGCGGCTTCCAGAGCCTCGGGCAGCGTGATCACCACCGCGAATCCCAGGCTCGGCACGCCCGTCTCGCGCAGGATCTCCCGGCAGCGGCCCTTGTCGCGGGCGGCGGCGACGGCCTGGTACGGAGTGCCGCGCGCCCCGAGCCGCTCGGCGAGCCGGGCGGCGGCGAGCACGCACAGGGACAGGGTGGACAGGACGGCGTCCACGTCCCCGCGTCCGATGCCGTGCCCGTGCAGCAGCCCGAGGAGCCGGTCGACGTCCTGGAGGTCGTCCGAGTGGATGGTCCGGTCCGCGAGCTCCTCGGCCCGCGCGCGCTCGGCGGGCGGGGTGACGAAGTCGTACAGCGGTGAACGCAGCAGGGTCACTTCGTGACCGAGCCGCTTGGCGTGCGCGATGGACTGGACGCCCAACGCGGTGATCTCGACGAAGACGAGGTGGGCCACGCGTGCTTCCCCTCTGCTGGGGTGGTGATGGGTGTGGGGGAGTGGCCGGGGAGGTGGCACGGCCGGCACGGGCTCAGGACGCGCCGCGGGAGATCCAGTGCTCGGGCCGGACCCGGATCAGCACCGACCTGGCGGTCCGCCCCGCGCTCGCCTCGACGAACGCGTCGCCCGCCGCCGCACCCAGATAGCGGTGTGCCAGCGACCGCCGCTCGTCGAGCGTGGCCGGGGCGCGGAACTCCACCACCGGGCCCTCGACGCTGACGTATGTGCGCGGCGGTTCGGTCCGCTGCACACACAGGGAGAGCCGGCCGTGCCGGCGCACCAGCGCGGCCTTGCGGCTGTCCAGCGCGGTGATCAGCGTGATGTCGCCGCCGGGTGTGTAGCCGTACCAGAGCGGTACGGACAGCGGGCCGCGCCCGGCCTCGCCCGTGACGCTGACGACGGCGATGTGCGGCTCGGCCAGGAACGCCTCGCGCTCCGCCCGCGTCATGGCACGCACCTGCTGGTCCTTCCCCCGCTCACTCATGTCGTCCCAGCGTGCGGGGCGCCTTCGCGCAGGTCCAATACAGGTTTTCTCGCCGCCGATCAGCCTTGTTTATCGGGCCCTGCTCAGGCGATGTGTGTACGGGCCATGAACTGTGCGCGGGACGGCCCGTGCCGCCGGTCCGCGGTGCCTACGATGCGCGTATGGAACTGCGCCGCCTGAGGTACTTCGTGGTGCTCGCCCGGCACCGGCACTTCGGGCGGGCCGCCGCGGAGCTGAGCATCGCGCAGCCCGGGCTGAGCCAGCAGATCAAGGTGCTGGAGCAGGAGCTGAAGGCGTCGCTGCTCGACCGGGGCCCCCAGGGCGTCACCCTCACCCCGGCAGGCCGGGCGCTGCTGGAGGGCGCCGAGCCACTGCTCGCGGCGGCCGACGAACTGGGCGAGCGGGTACGGGCGGTGGCCGACGGCACCCACGGCAGGCTCCGCCTCGCCTACTCCCGCTCGGGCGCCGACGACCGCATCACCGACGTGATCCGCCGCTTCCGCAAGGACCACCAGGACGTCCAGGTGTCGGTGACCACCGGCATGTCGTCCTGGTGCCTGCGCCTGCTGCGGGACGGCGGCCTCGACGCCGCCTTCGTGCGCGGCATCATCCGTGAACCGGGCATCACCGCCGCCGTCGTCGCCGAGGAGGAGGCCGCGGTGATCCTCCCGGCCGACCACCCCCTCGCCGCCCGCGACCGCCTCACCCGCCGCGATCTGCGCGGACTGCCGGTCGTGCTGTGGCCGCGGGAGGCGGGACCCACGCTGTACGAGGAACTCGTCGCCGACGTCTGGCCGGACGGGCCTCCGCAGCTCGCCGCCGAGGAGCCGGACTTCGAGCAGGTCGTCGCCTCCGTCGCCGAGGGCACCGGTGTCTCCGTGATGGATCTCGGCCGCGCCCGCAAACTCTGCCCGCCCGGGGTCGTCATCCGTCACTTCGCCGAGCATCCGCCCCGCTACGCCGTCTCCTTCGCCCACCGCACGGACGACCCGAACCCGGTGCTGGCCAGGTTCGCGTCGTACGTACGGCAGACGCCCCGATAGGGGCACGACACGGGCTCACCCCACGCGTGTGAACACCACCGACACGTCAGGCGGGCCGCCCGCCACACCCCGGTAGATGCCCTTGTGCGGGGTGACGTCGTCGTAGTCGCGGCCGCGGGCCACCACGACATGGGACTCGTCGGCGCGGGTGCGGTTGGTGGGGTCGTAGCCGCACCAGTCGCCCGCCCAGTACTCGATCCAGGCGTGGCTCTGCCCGGCGACGGGCCGGTGCAGTTCGGCCTCGCGCTCCGGGTGGAGGTAGCCGGAGACGTAACGGGCCGGCAGGCCCACGCCCCGCAGCAGCGCGACGGTGAGATGGGTGATGTCCTGGCAGACGCCCGCGCCCTGCTCCCAGGCCTCCGCGGGTGAGGTGTTCACGCTGGTGGCGCCGGGCAGGTACGACACCCGGTCGGCGACCAGGGCGGAGACCGCGACCGCCGTCTCGTGCGGGTCGAGGCCGGCCGCCGCCTTCCGTGCCTTCTTCACCAGCTTCGCCGGGACCGTCGTACGGCCGGTGGGGCTCGCGAACTCCAACAGGCGCGAGTTCGCGATGCGTTCGGCCACCTCGGCCCAGGTGGGCGCGGGCGGCAGCGCCCCCGGAGGGGACGTCTCGACCAGGCTGGAGGCGGTGATGGTGAGGTCGCCGTGCGGGTCCATCAGGTCGAAGCCGGTGACCTGGGTGCCCCAGTAGTCCCAGTACGACCAGGTGGAGGTGGTGGGGTTGACGGTGACCCGTGCGTCCAGGGTGGTCTGGCCCGGGAGCGTCAGCGGGGTCATGCGGACCTCGTTGTGCGAGGAGGCCGCGGGCTGGGCGTAGGAGACCCGGGTGGTGTGCTCGATGCGGAGGCGGCGTACGCGTTCGGCGGTCATCTCACGCTCCTTCCTGGGCCCACTCGATGGGCCCCTGGTACGGGAAGAACCGCTCGGCCACCGCGTCCGCGGACGCCATGCAGGCCTGCTGCAGGTCGCCGAGGAGTGCGGGCAGCTGGCTCTCCAGAGCGTGCGTGTCCAGATACTCGAGACGGGTGCGCAGCCTGCCGATGGGCCGGCGCGCGGGGTCATGGCGGGGGCGGCCGAGCGCGGTCAGGCACTCCTCCGCGGTCGTGAGAGCGTGCAGGGCCGAGCGCGGGAAGTCCCGGTCAAGGAGCAGGAATTCGGCCACCCGCGGGGTGTCGCCGAAACCGCCGTACATCCGGGCATACGCCTCGTCGGCGCCCGAAGCGCTCAGCAGCGTCGGCCAGTCGGGCGCGTGCACGGCGTCGAGCACGCGCACCGACAGCAGCCGTACGGTCATGTCCACCCGCTCCAGGCTGCGCCCCAGCACCACGAACCGCCAGCTGTCGTCCCGGCTCATGGTCGAGTCGGCGAGCCCGAAGAAGAGCGCGGCCCGGCGGCGCACCAGCTCCAGATAGGCGTACGGGCCGGTACGGCGGGCCGCCATCCGCTGGTCGGCCAGCGCGTGCCAGGTGGAGTTGAGGCACTCCCACATCTCGGAGGAGATGGCCTCACGGGCGCTGCGGGCGTTCAGCCGGGCGGCGCCCAGCGCCCCCTCGATGGAGCCGGTCGAGCGGGCGTCGAAGGCCAGTTGGTCCAGGACCTGCTGCATGTCGCAGGGCCCGGCTCCCGCGTCCATGCCGAGGATCGCGTACAGCGAGCGGCAGGCCGCGTCCTCGTCGCGCCAGGGGTCCTCCAGCAGCCGGTGCAGATACGCGTCGAGGATGCGGCCCGTGGCGTCGGCGCGCTCGACATAGCGCCCGGTCCAGGTCAGGGCCTCGGCTATCCGGGACAGGATCACGTCGTTCACTGCTGCTGGGCCCCTTCCTGTACGACGGCACGGGTGCCGTCGGGTCCGAGCCGGCGCGGGGCGACGGAGGGCAGCGCGGCGGCCGGTTCGGGCGCCGGCTGCTCGGCGGGGCCCTCCGCGAGCACCCAGGTGTCCTTGGAGCCGCCGCCCTGGCTGGAGTTGACGATCAGGTTGCCCTCCTGGAGGGCGACGCGGGTCAGCCCGCCGGGCAGCACCCAGACATCGTTGCCGTCGTTCACGGCGAACGGCCTGAGGTCGATGTGGCGGGGTGCCAGGCGCTCGCCCGCGAGGGTGGGGGAGGTGGACAGGGCGACGGGCCGCTGGGCGATGAAGCCGCGCGGGTCGGCGGTGACGGCTTTGCGAGTGCGTTCCAGGGTGTCCTTGTCGGCCTTGGGGCCGATCACGATGCCCTGGCCTCCGGCGCCGTCCACGGGCTTGATGACCAGTTGGTCGATCTGGTCGAGGACGGCCTCCAACTGCCCGGGCTCGTCGGGCCGGTAGGACTCGACATTGGGGAGAACCGGTTCTTCGGAGAGGTAGTAGCGGATCAGGTCCGGGACATACGTATAGAGCAGCTTGTCGTCGGCGATCCCGTTGCCCACGGCGTTCGCGAGTGTGACGTTGCCCGCCATGGCGGCGCCCATGATGCCGGGGCAGCCGATCACCGAGTCGGGGCGGAAGTGGAGCGGGTCGAGGAAGTCGTCGTCCAGGCGCCGGTATACGACATGGACGGGGACCTCGCCGCGCGTGGTGCGCATCCACACCCGGTTGTTCCGGGAGACCAGGTCGTGCCCCTCGACCAGCTGCACGCCCATCAGCCGGGCGAGCAGCGCGTGTTCGAAGTAGGCGGCGTTGCTGGGGCCCGGCGTGAGGACCACGACCCGCGGGTCCTGCACCCCGCCGGGGGCGGCGGCCCGCAGCGCGGCGAGCAGCTTCTGCGCGTAACCGTCGACCGGCACCACGTGCTGTTCCGCGAACAGGGACGGGAAGATCCGGGTCATCGCCCGGCGGTTCTCGATGACGTAACTGACCCCGCTGGGGACCCGCACATTGTCCTCGAGCACCCGGAAGTCCCCGGCCTCGTCGCGTACGAGGTCGATGCCCGCGACATGGATGCGGACACCGCCCGGTGGCTCCACCCCCTGCGCCGCCCGGTGGAAGTGCGGGGAGTTGAGCAGCAGCCGCCAGGGCACCACCCCGTCCTCGAAGGCGCGGCAGTGCCCGTAGGCGTCGGCGAGATAGGCCTCGAGGGCCCTGACTCGCTGGCTCACCCCGCGTTGTATGAGATCCCATTCGAGGGCGTCGAGGATGCGCGGCACCAGGTCCAGCGGCCAGGGCCGCTCCTCGCCCGCGAAGGCGTAGGTCACGCCGCGGTCCGTGAAGGCTCTGGCCATCTGGTCGGCCCGGAATCTCAGTTCGCTCGGCTCGATGGGCTGTAGTGCCGCCAGCACCGGCTCGTAGGCGGTCCTGACCTCACCCGGCCGCTCAAACATCTCGTCCCACGCGTCGGCCAACGCGTATGCGTCAAATATGTCCGCCATGAGGGGACGTTAGAGGCGGGGTGTAACGGGGTGATCACTGGCTCATTTCCGCAAGACTTCGCGAGAAGCGCCGGGATGCGTCGTCAATTTTCCGCGGCCGTCGTGGTTGCTCGCGCCCACGCGGCGGAGCCGCACATGGACACGCCCCGCGCTCCTGCGGGGCGCGGAGAATACCCGTACGAATGGGCGTTTTCAGGCGCTCGGTTCGGGCCGAGCCGTGTTGCGGAGCTGGTCCGGGCCGCGCATAGTTGCGCTGCGACACACGGTGGAACCGGGGGTGGGATGCGCGATGACCGGGCACGGGACGGATGAGCATCCGCACGGTGCCGACCGGCTGTGCGACGCCGGGGACCGCGTGTACTCCCGGGCTGTACGGCGGGGCCGGGTGGCGCGCCGGGATGCCGAACCGGTGCCGTGCCTGCTGGAGCTTGCCCTGCTGCACCCGGACCCCGACGACATGGACTGGCTGGTCCCGACGGCCCCGCAGGAGGTCATGACCAGACTGCTGCGCGGGGTGTACGACGAGGTCAGCGCCAGCCAGCGGCGGGTGGGCGCGGCGGTCGCCGCCGTCGAGCGCTACGCGGGCCTCGGCCCCGCCACGCAGGCGGGCCCGGGCGTCGGGGAGGGCGCCGCGATCCGCGTCCTCGACGGGCTCTCCCGCATCCAGGCCGCCATGGACCAGGCGACCGAGGCGTGCACCACGGAGGTCCTCACCGTCCAGCCCGGCGGCATCCGCCCCGAGCACGAGCTGACCGAGGGGCTGCACCGGGCGCTGGCGCTGCGCGGGCGGGGCGTGCGGATGCGCGACCTGTACACGCATGTGGCCCGGCACGGGCAGGGTCTGCTGAACTACTTGGAGCTGATGGGCGGTTCGGTCGAGGCCCGCACCCTGGACGAGGTCATCGACCGGCTGATCCTCTTCGACCGCACGGTGGCGTTCATCCCGGCGAACGCGGACCGCACCCTGGCGCTGGAGCTGCGCCACCCGGCGCTGGTGGAGTACCTGGTCACGGTCTTCGACCGGCTGTGGCGCCTGGCGATCCCGCTGACC
The DNA here is from genome assembly GCF_044465725.1 of Streptomyces sp. NPDC049541. Taxonomy (NCBI): domain Bacteria; kingdom Bacillati; phylum Actinomycetota; class Actinomycetes; order Kitasatosporales; family Streptomycetaceae; genus Streptomyces; species Streptomyces sp. NPDC049541. Next base: position 519,188 of record NZ_JBITLY010000003.1, read on the forward strand.
GCGCCACTGCCCGACACCGGCATCGAGGGCATCTCGCACCGGGAGCAGTCCATCGCGGCGCTCCTTGCTGAGGGACACCAGGACGCGGTGATCGCGGAGCGGCTCGGCATCAGCGTGCGTACCTGTCGGGCGCACATCGCACGGTTGTCGGAGACGCTGGGCGCGGCCAGCCGCACCCAACTCGGCGTCCGTATCGCCCAGGTGGGCCTCGACGGGCCCCGCCACCCGGCGGACGTCGCCCCGTCGGTCACCCTTCCGGGTCAAGAATCCCCGACTGTCCGATGAGATAGCCGAGCTGCGCGCGGCTCTCGCTGCCCAGTGTGGCCGCCAGTTTGGCGATGTGGACGCGGGCGGTGCGGATGTTCATGCCGAGGCGGTCGGCGATGACGGCGTCGGTGTGGCCCTCCACGAGGAGGGCGGCGATGGCGCGTTGGCGCGGGGTGACGCCGTTCAGAGAGGGGCGGTGGACGACCTCGGGGTACATGGGGGTGGCGAGCTGCCAGAGCCGGTCGAAGGTTGTGACGAAAAAGGCGATGAGGGCGTGATTGCGTACCTCCAATGCGAGCGAACGGTCCGCGTTCGCGGGCACGAAGGCGACGGCCCGGTCGACGATGAGCAGCCGATCCGTCACTTCGTCCAGCGTGCGCGCCTCGACGTCGCCGACCAGCTGTTCGTAGCGGGCGAGGACCGAGGGCGCGTGGCGGAGCGTGTGCTGGTACAGGGTGCGGATACGGCCGCCGCGGTCGAGCAGCAGCTGGTCGCGGGCGAGCGCCGCAGCGAGGCGGTCGGCAGTCAACTGGGTGTGGGTGGTGTGCGGCTGGATGGCGAGGAGCTCGCGGGAGGCTTCGGCTAGGGCCTGGTTGAGGGCCGCGTTGATGCGCTCGATACCGCTGAGAACCGTCAGCGTCGGGGTGGCTGTGGTTTCCCTGGCACGGGCATCTATCCGCAGGAGTGGTTCGAAGGTTTCCGCCAGTCGTTCGCCGCGCCGCCGCTCGTCTGCGATCCGGTCCTCTGAGGTGCGCAGCAGCCGGCGCAAGGCGAGAGCAGGAGAGACGGGTTCCAGCCAGTCGAGGTCCTCGACCATGGGGTGCAACAGCCCGAAGTCCAGCAGGCAGGGGGTTGCTGCGGCGTCTTCGGCGCGGACCCTGCCTTCCTTCACCGCCCGCTCGTACAGCCGTGTCCCGGCGTCACACAGGTCCTCCACGCCGTGTGCATGCGCCCCGGTCACGGGTGGTCCTCTCCCTCCGGTATCGACTGGTCCGAGTTGAGGATCCCCGACTGAGCTATGAGAAAGCCGAGTTGGGCACGGCTCCCACTGCCGAGGGCGGTCGCCAGCTTGGCTATGTGAGCTCGGCAGGTGCGTACGTTCATGCCGAGGCGGCGGGCTATCGCCTCGTCGACGTGACCCTCCACGAGGAGTTTGGCGATGGAGTGCTGGATGTCCGTGATGCCGTCGGGAGCGGTTTCGTAGGGGGCGCCGGCGCTCAGCGGGACGGCACGGCTCCACATGAACTCGAACACCTTGATCAGATACCGGACGAGACCGGGATGACGGAGTTCCAGGGCGACCTGCCGGTCGTCGCGGGTGGGGATGAACGCGACGGTCTCGTCGCAGATGATGAGGCGCTCCACCAGTTCGTCGATGGTGCGGTACTCGGCCTTCCCGTCGGCGAAGTGGTCCACCCAGGCGAGCCGCTCCGGGCTGTAGCGGGCCGTGTGCTGGTAGAGGGTCCGGATCCGCACTCCTCGTTCGATCAGCGGCTTGTCGCGCTCCAGGGCTTCCATGAGCCTGCGTTCCGGGTGGCGCTGGCTCGGCTGCACGGTGAGCATCTCGTTCCGGCACTGCGAGATCGCCAGGTCGAGCGCCGCGTTGATGCGGTCGAGGCCCTCCAATACGCTGATCGAGTGAGTCGACGCCGTGACCTGGGCACTGAGAGCCATGAACGGCTCGAAGGCGTCGGCCACCTGGATCGACAGCCGTCGGCGTTCCGTGATCTCGCGTTCTATGGGATTGAGCCGCTGGGCCAGGGCGATCGCCGGGGGAACGGGGCGCAGCCAGTTCGCGTCGTCGGGGTCAGGGTGGAGCAGGGCGAACTCCATCAGACAAGGGGCGGGCTCCACGTCCGCGCGGGCGATACGTCCCGTGCGAAGCGCGTTCGCGTAGAGACGACTCCCTTCCTCACACAGCTCCGTCACGGCGTGGGGATGCGTCGCTTTAGTCCGATTTGCTTCCAAATCTCCACCCCCCAGGGTCCTGAACATGCAGGAACATGATGCACCGATCGTGTGGCCATGACGTGCCCGAATGAGCCATCGTCTTACTCGAGACGGGGGAAGAGGGGACCTTCAAGTGAGGACGAAGCCGACTATGCGTAAGAGAATGCTTCGCTCGGTGCTTGTCGCCGCCTTCTCCGCCGTTGTGGCCTTCGGCACGCTGAGTGGCCTTTCTGGCGCGAAGGGTGACGCGCGCGCGGACAGTGTTTGGTCGTCCACGCCCGCCACCGTGGCTGCGGGTAGCGCTCCTGTCCACCCGGACGACAGTGTGTGGAGCTGACGTGACCACTCCACCCGACGACCGCTCCTTCCGCCGCGAAATGGCCACGGCCTACCGCTCCGGCTGGCACTTCATCGACCTTGTCACCGCGATCCCCCACTCCGGTGACTCGCTGATGGTGACCGTCTTCGGTGAGCCGGTCGTCGTCACGCGCGACGAGGACGAGGACGTACGGGCGTACCGGTGTCTGCGGCGGCCTCGGGGGGCGCCGCAGCCTGTGCGATGTGCCATTCGGTACGGAATGATCTTTGTGAATCTCGACCAACGAGACCACCGGCTGGTGGAACCGGAAACCCCCCAAGTTCGGACCATCTCAGCCACCCCCCGCAGTGCCTGACGCGAATCCCCCGTCGTAACAGTTCGCTCAGGTGCTTCCCCCCGCAGCGGCGTCACCGTGACCTGAACACGGTGACGCCGCTGCAGTTTTGCGGGACATTTCCGGGTATCGGCATATTCGGCCGCCGTCGGGTACTGGCTGGAAACGGCCCCCGGCGTCACGGCGGCCCCAGTCGTCATACGAGGCCCATCGCCCGCGTCAGCTCGATCTCGATCACCACACGTGACGGGTTCGGCCCGGGTGTGCGCCGGTAGCGCTCGGCGTACCGCCGCACCGCCTCCGCGACCCGCTCCGGCTCGGTCCGTACCACGGCCAGCCCTTCCAGCGTCGCCCAGCGCCGGCCGTCCACCTGGCACACCGCGACCCGGGCACCCTGCTCGCCGGCCGCCAGCACGTTCAGCACCTTGGCGCTCGTACGGTTCGTGATCACCCGGGCGAGACCGGCGCCGGGATCGTAGGTGACCCCGACGGGCACCACGTGCGGGCTGCCGTCCGGGCGCGGGGTGGTCAGCGTGCACAGGTGCCGTTCCCGCCAGAAGTCGAGGTACGCGGCGTCGGGGGCACCCGGGTCCTGCGAATAGGTCGCCATGGTCCCGGAACTTAGCCCCCGTGCTCTCCCGGACGCCTCCTTGAGTGGAATAGACTCAACTTTGTGTACGCTGACTGAGTCAGTACTGGGAGACGCGGCCGACGGCTGACATCAGGAGGAGAACGCGACAGTGGACGCCGAGCTGACCAACCGGAGCCGGGGCGCCCTCAGGGCGGCCGAGCAGCGGGCCCTGACCGACGGGCACGCCGACCTCACCCCGGCGCACCTGCTCCTGGCCCTGCTGCAGGGCCAGGACAACGAGAACATCACCGACCTGCTGGCCGCGGTCGACGCCGACCAGGCGGCCGTACGGGCCGGAGCGGAGAAGATCCTCGCCGGGCTGCCCAGCGTGACCGGCTCGACCGTCGCGCCCCCGCAGGCGAACCGCGAGCTGCTCGCCGTGATCGCGGACGCCGCCGAGCGGGCCAGGGACCTCGGCGACGAGTACCTCTCCACCGAGCACCTGCTCATCGGCATCGCCGCGAAGGGCGGCGCCGCCGGTGACGTACTGTCCGGGCAGGGGGCCGGTGCGAAGAAGCTGCAGGAGGCCTTCCAGCAGGCGAGGGGAGGACGCCGGGTGACCACAGCGGACCCGGAGGGCCAGTACAAGGCCCTGGAGAAGTTCGGCACGGACTTCACGGCCGCGGCACGCGAGGGCCGGCTCGACCCGGTCATCGGCCGCGACCAGGAGATCCGCCGCGTCGTACAGGTTCTCTCGCGCCGTACGAAGAACAACCCGGTCCTCATCGGCGAGCCCGGCGTCGGCAAGACCGCCGTCGTCGAGGGCCTCGCCCAGCGGATCGTCAAGGGCGACGTACCGGAGTCCCTCAAGGACAAGCGGCTGGTCGCGCTCGACCTCGGCGCGATGGTCGCGGGCGCGAAGTACCGCGGCGAGTTCGAGGAGCGGCTGAAGACCGTCCTGGCCGAGATCAAGGACTCGGACGGCCAGATCATCACCTTCATCGACGAGCTGCACACCGTCGTGGGCGCGGGCGCCGGCGGCGACTCCGCCATGGACGCCGGCAACATGCTGAAGCCGATGCTGGCGCGCGGCGAGCTGCGCATGGTCGGCGCCACGACCCTCGACGAGTACCGCGAGCGCATCGAGAAGGACCCGGCCCTGGAGCGCCGCTTCCAGCAGGTCCTCGTCTCCGAGCCCACCGTCGAGGACACCATCGCGATCCTGCGCGGGCTCAAGGGCCGCTACGAGGCCCACCACAAGGTCCAGATCGCCGACAGCGCGCTGGTCGCCGCCGCGACCCTCTCCGACCGCTACATCACCTCCCGCTTCCTGCCCGACAAGGCCATCGACCTGGTCGACGAGTCGGCCTCCCGCCTGCGCATGGAGATCGACTCGTCCCCCGTGGAGATCGACGAACTCCAGCGCGCCGTGGACCGGTTGAAGATGGAGGAGCTGGCGCTGGAGAAGGAGACCGACCCGGCCTCCCGTGAGCGCCTGGAGCGGCTGCGCCGCGACCTCGCCGACAAGGAGGAGGAGCTGCGGGGCCTCACCGCCCGCTGGGAGAAGGAGAAGCAGTCCCTCAACCGCGTCGGTGAACTGAAGGAGAAGCTCGACGAGCTGCGCGGACAGGCCGAACGGGCCCAGCGCGACGGCGACTTCGACACCGCCTCCAAGCTCCTCTACGGCGAGATCCCCACCCTGGAAAGGGACCTGGAGGCCGCCTCGGAGGCCGAGGAGGAGGTGTCCAAGGACACCATGGTCAAGGACGAGGTCGGCTCCGACGACATCGCGGACGTCGTCGCCGCCTGGACCGGCATCCCCGCCGGCCGCCTCCTGGAGGGCGAGACGCAGAAGCTCCTGCGCATGGAGGAGGAGCTGGGCAAGCGCCTGATCGGCCAGCAGGAGGCCGTGCGGGCCGTCTCCGACGCCGTCCGCCGCACCCGCGCCGGCATCGCCGACCCGGACCGCCCGACCGGCTCCTTCCTCTTCCTCGGCCCGACGGGCGTCGGCAAGACCGAACTCGCCAAGGCACTCGCCGACTTCCTCTTCGACGACGAGCGGGCCATGGTCCGCATCGACATGTCGGAGTACGGCGAGAAGCACAGCGTGGCCCGCCTGGTCGGTGCCCCGCCCGGCTACGTCGGCTACGAGGAGGGCGGCCAGCTGACGGAGGCGGTGCGCAGGCGCCCGTACTCCGTGGTCCTGCTGGACGAGGTCGAGAAGGCCCACCCGGAGGTCTTCGACGTCCTCCTCCAGGTGCTGGACGACGGCCGTCTGACGGACGGCCAGGGCCGCACGGTCGACTTCCGCAACACGATCCTGGTCCTGACCTCCAACCTCGGCAGCCAGTTCCTGGTCGACCCGTTGACCAGCGAGGCCGAGAAGAAGGAGCAGGTCCTGGAGGTGGTCCGGACGTCCTTCAAGCCGGAGTTCCTCAACCGCCTCGACGACCTGGTGGTCTTCTCGGCGCTGACCAAGCCCGAGCTGAAGCGCATCGCCAAGCTCCAGATCGACCGTCTGGCCAAGCGCCTGGCGGAGCGGCGTCTCACCCTGGAGATCACCGACGAGGCGCTGGACTGGCTCGCCACGGAGGGCCTGGACCCGGCCTACGGCGCCCGCCCGCTGCGCCGCCTCGTCCAGACCGCCATCGGCGACCGCCTCGCCAAGGAGATCCTCTCCGGCGAGGTCAAGGACGGCGACACGGTCCGGGTGGACGCGTTCGGGGAGGGGCTGATCGTGGGGCCGGCCACCGGCAAGACGCTGTGACCAGCCAGATCCCGCCGCATGTCATACCTCGGTCATGGCGAGGTACACGGTGACGAAGAACCAGACGGCGAACACCAGACATCCCAGCCACAAGGCCCACAGCAACCAGCGCAACGCTCTCGGTAGACGCACGGAGGGATCATCGCACCGGCTTGCCACCCCCCTCCCCGCATGGGGGAGGATGGCGGCATCCGTACGAAGGGAAAAACACGGTGAGCATCGACCCGTCCTCGATTCCGAACTTCGGGGGCCAGCCCGAGCCGCAGCCCCAAGGACCGGCGGGCCCCGTCGTCCCGGATCAGGACCTCGTGAAGCAGCTCCTCGACCAGATGGAGCTCAAGTACGTCGTCGACGACGAGGGTGACCTCGCGGCGCCGTGGGAGCAGTTCCGTACGTACTTCATGTTCCGCGGCGAGGACGAACAGCAGGTCTTCTCGGTGCGGACGTTCTACGACCGCCCCCACCAGATCGACGAGAAGCCGCAGCTGCTGGAGTCTATCGACGACTGGAACCGGCGGACCCTGTGGCCCAAGGTCTACAGCCACACCCACGACGACGGCACCGTCCGGCTGATCGGTGAGGCGCAGATGCTGATCGGCACCGGCGTCAGCCTGGAGCACTTCGTCTCCTCCACGGTCAGCTGGGTGCGGGCCGCCATCGAGTTCGACAAGTGGCTCGTCGAGCAGCTCGGCCTCGAAGAGGAGATCAACGAGGCGGACGAGAAGCCCGGGGACGACGAGGAGTAGTCCTCCTAAAGGGGCATCTGGGCGATCACGACCAGATACGCCCCGTATACGAACGAGAGCCCGGCCAGGGCGGCGACCACCACGGTCGCGTGCCACGGCCGGGCTCTCGCCGTACGGACGAGGGCCTGGGCGAGGGGCAGCAGGAGCGGGAAGGCGGGGAGCAGGAAGCGGGGCTTCGACTCGAAGAAGCCGGAGCCGCCGAGCGCGATCAGCAGCAGCACGCCGCTGTGGACGAGGAGGGGGAGCGGGGTGCGGTCGGCGAGCAGGAGGGCGTACAGCACGACGCCCGCCGCCACGATCACCATCGTCATCGGGAAGACGAACCGGTCCCCGTGCAGCAGCAGGTGCTTCACGAACTGGAGCGAGCCGTGCCCGAAGTCGAACCGGGAGCCCCACTGCCGCTGCACCGCGAAGTAGCCACCGAGGAGATCACCCTCGTGGTGCCCGACCCACAGGATGTACGCCGTCCACCCGGTCGGGGCGAGCGCGGCGCCCGTCCACAGCCTGTGGGAAACCTTGCGGCGCTCACGAAGGCACCGCCACGCCTCGCAGGCAGCCGCCGCGAGCACCGCCGCGGCGACCGCGAACCCGTTGGGCCGGGCCAGCCCCGCGAGCGCCGCCAGCGAACCCGCCCACACCCAGCGACCGGCCAGCACCGCGTACAGCGACCAGGCGGCGAACGCGGTCAGCAAGGGCTCGGTGTACGCCATGGACAGCACCACGGAGTGCGGCAGCAGCGCCCACAGCAGCACCAGCGCGAACGCGACGGCACGGCCGTGCAGCCGGGCGCCGATGGCGTAGATCCCGCAGGCGGCGACGGCGGCCGCGGTCCAGGACAGCACCAGCCCGGACGCGCCCCCGCCCAGCGGGCTCACCGCGCGCAGGGCCCGCACCAGCGCCGGGTAGAGCGGGAAGAACGCCATGTCGCTGAACATGACCCCCGTGCGGGGGTGCTGGATGCGGCCGTACCCGTGGGCGGCGATCCCCAGGTACCACACGGAGTCCCAGGACCGCCCGAGCAGCCCGAGGGCGTCCCGGCCGGTGGTCGCCCGGGCCACCAGGGCCAGCGTGGCGACACCGAGCAGCCGGACGGCGAGGAACAGACCGAGCGCGGTGGCCATGGCCGCCACCCGGGTCGCATGGACACGCCCCTGGGCGGCAGGCTCCGCGACGGCGGAACGAGTGAGGGTGCTGGCGTGGGTCACACCGGCACAGTGCAGGGTGAACCAGGCATGCGCGAGCGCTGGGCGTCCGGCCGGGTACGGTCTTGCGGCGCTCGGCGTGGCGGCGTGACAGGCCCCGGATCAGCCCGCGAGTGCCTTGAGCCGCTTGGCCGCCTCCTCCAGGACCGCCGTCTGCTTGCAGAACGCGAACCGGACGAACGGGGCGCCCGCCTCGCGGTGGTCGTAGAACACGGCGTTCGGGATGGCGACGACGCCGGCGCGCTCCGGCAGGGCGCGGCAGAAGGCGAACTCGTCGGTCTCGCCCAGGGGGCGGATGTCCGTGGTGATGAAGTAGGTGCCGGCGGGCTGGAAGACCTTGAAGCCCGCGTCCGAGAGGCCCGCCGCCAGCAGGTCCCGCTTGGCCAGCATGTCCTCGCGGAAGGCGGTGAAGTAGCTGTCGGAGAGCGCCAGCGCCTCGGCGACGGCGTACTGGAAGGGGCCGGAGGAGACGTACGTCAGGAACTGCTTCGCGGAGCGGACCGCTGAGACCAGCCCCGGGGCCGCCGTCACCCAGGCGACTCCTCGTTCGCGCACTCATTCGCATGAGGGCCCGGCCTGCAGGGCTGCATCCCCGAGCGACGATGAGCTGTTGTGTACACATGGGACACTTGGTACCCTTGGGTGCATGACGCAGCCCATGCCCATAGAGTCGATCCGCGATGTCCGGGCACACCTGGCCGAGGTCGTGGAGCGGGCCGACCGGGACGACGTGCCTACCGTCATCACCCGGCGCGGCAAGCAGGTCGCCGCCGTGGTGTCCATCGAGGTGCTGCGCAAATACCAGGAGTGGGAAGAGCGCGAGATCAACCGGATCATCGACGAGCGCATGACCAACCCGGCACCCGGCATCCCGATCGAGGACATCATGAGGGAGACGCTGGCGCGCAGTGAGTGAGTACCGCACCGTCTTCCGAGCCGAGGCTCAGGCCGAACTCCGCAAGGTGCCGCGAGACATGGCCCTCCGTATTTTGGCCAAGCTGACTGAGCTGGAGAACGACCCGATGGGGCTCAACACCACGGCCCTCGTCTCCCAGCCCGACCGGCGCCGCCTGCGGGTAGGCGACTACCGCGTGCTCTACACAATCGACAACGGTGAGCTGGTGGTGTGGGTCGTACACGTCGGGCATCGCTCCACTGTCTATGACACCTGAGCACTCCTGACATCGGCTCGGAATATCCAGAACCGATCCAGCACGGGATCAAGGAAGTGGCCGGGCCCGTAACAGCCTGCACCGCAGACGATGCAGGCGCAAGGCCGACCGGAGTGAGAGGGGAGACCATGCTGCAGGAAGGCGACATGCGGTTTCGTGTCGCCGAAGCGCTCGCCCGCATCGTGGCCATGCGTCGCGATGGTGTCTGCTGACACGTGACTCCTCCGGTGCGGGGCCGAGCATCACGGAGGAGTCCAGACCGTTCGGCTGCTACGCGGCCAGTGACTTGAGCCGGGATGCCGCCTCCTCCAGCACGCTTGTCCGCTTGCAGAAAGCAAATCGAACAAAGGGTGCGCCTTGCTCGCGATGGTCGTAGAAGACCGCGTTGGGGATCGCGACCACGCCCGCGCGCTCAGGCAGGGCCCGGCAGAAGGCGAAGCCGTCACTCTCGCCGAGAGGGCGGATGTCGGTGGTGATGAAATACGTGCCCGAGGGTCGGAACACCTTGAAGCCCGCCTCCGTGAGCCCCGCCGACAAGAGATCCCGCTTGACCCGCATGTCGTCGCGGAACGCCTCGAAATATGAGTCCGGCAGGCGCAGCGCCTCCGCGACCGCGTACTGGAAGGGCCCGGAGGCCACGTACGTCAGGAACTGCTTCGCGGAGCGGACCGCTGAGACCAGCCCCGGGGCCGCCGTCACCCAGCCGACCTTCCAGCCGGTGAAGGAGAAGGTCTTGCCGGCCGAGCCGATGGTGACCGTCCGGTCGCGCATGCCCGGGAAGGCCGCGAGCGGCAGGTGCTCGGCGGCGTCGAAGACCAGGTGCTCGTAGACCTCGTCGGTGACGACCAGCAGGTCGCGCTCCACCGCCAGCTCGGCGATCGCGGTCAGCTCCTCACGGGTGAGGACCGTGCCGGTGGGGTTGTGCGGGGTGTTGACGAGCAGCAGGCGGGTGCGGTCGGTGACGGCGGCGCGCAGCTCGTCGAGGTCCAGGCGGAAGGAATCTTCATGCGGACGCAGGGTGACCGGCACCCTGGTCCCGCCCGCCATGGCGATGCAGGCCGCGTACGAGTCGTAGTACGGCTCGAGGGCGATCACCTCGTCGCCGGGCTCCAGCAGGGCGAGGAGGGTGGCGGCGATCGCCTCGGTGGCGCCGGCGGTGACCAGGACCTCGGTGTCGGGGTCGTACGTCAGGCCGTAGCGGCGCTCCTGGTGGGCGGCGATCGCCGTGCGCAGCTCGGGGACGCCGGGGCCCGGCGGGTACTGGTTGCCGCGCCCGTCGCGCAGGGCCCGTACGGCGGCCTCACGGACCTCCTCGGGGCCGTCCGTGTCGGGGAAGCCCTGGCCCAGGTTGATGGAGCCGGTCTGCACGGCCAGGGCGGACATCTCGGCGAAGATCGTCGTCCCGAACTCGGCGAGGCGGCGGTTGAGGAGGGGGCGGGTGCTGGAGGTCATGCCGGTCATCCTGCGCCCCGGCTGCGCAGTTCCTCAACTCACCGCTTGCACGACTGGTACCGGGCGATCGCCTTCCGCAGTTCGGTCCGCTCGGCCTTCGGCAGCTCGGCACCCTGCGTGAACGCCATGAGGTGCTCGGCGACGACCCGCAGCTTGGTGTTGGTGCGCTGCGACACGTCACGCAGGACCCGCCAGGCCTCCTCCGGCGCTATCCGTCCGAGCACCACGACGGCACCGATGGCCTGGTCGACGATCGCGTGCGAGCTGACCGCCTGCTCCAGCTGTGCGCACTCCGCTTCGAGACGCTCGTACTCCATGGCCAGATCGGTGGCGGACAGGAACTTCAGGGGCCGCGATCGGGAGACCGCAAAGAAGGCCATGAGTGGCTCTCCACTGGGCGAGGGCGGGCACTGGGCTCTGTGTGGTCCTGCTGCCCCGGGCAGGGTCTTGTACACGCATGCTCTGAAGTTCCTCAACTCTGCTTTGACCGCCGGGACCGCCGGGCATCCCCCGTGCACGCAAGAAGCGAGGCACCCACGGGGGGCTGCTTCGGGGGATTTCGAAAGGACGGTGGCGCCATGGTTACCGGCTTCATCGTGGTGGCGGTCGTGATCGCGTTCGTGGCGGTCGTCGTGAAGGCAGCGGGCAGGGGTGGGGGGAAGTCGTTCGGCGGGGGGAGCCGGAGCGGCTCGGGCCGGAGCAGCGGGAGCAGCAGCTGGTGGGCCGGCGGGGGTGACGCCGGCTCTTCGGGCGGGCACCACTCCGGAGGTCATCACTCCGGGGGGCACCACTCCTGCGGGGGCGGTCACTCCTCCTGCGGGGGCGGTCACTCGTCCTGTGGGGGTGGGTCGTCCTGCGGTGGTGGTGGGGGATGCGGCGGAGGCAGCTGACACGGGGCAGCCGAGCTCCGCGGGGGAACCGCATACTCCCCTGTCACACCCGTCGAGCACCCGCCGGAGCGCACGCCTCGGCGGGTGCTCCTGTGCTCCGGCGTACGCCACGGCCGCCGTGGCGTACGCCGTGGTTGAACAGTTGAGCAGTGGAGCCCTCTGAGGGATGGAAACCCCACGAAGTTGGGTAAAAACGCTGTGACGGCGCCACCGTTCATGATTCCCTCTAAAACGCCGGTGCGGTCCTCGGACGTCCTGCTGAGACCTTCCTGACCTCCCTGATCTCCCGACTGGGCCGACCGGGCCGTCCGGGCCGATCCCCCGGAGTCGCCCGGTGTGCCGGACCCCCCACGCCTTCCTCCTTACCTTTCTTTGTGTGCCAGCGGAGAGCCGACCCATGCTCACGACCCTGAACACCTCATACACCGACACGCGCGCGGCCGACCTCGCCTGGGCCCTCGGGCGTGAGCCGCTTCCTGCGCTGGCCACGCTCGACCTCGAACTGGCGGGGGCCAAGCTCCAGTTGAGACTCCTCGGCGCATCCCATCAGGTGCTCCTGGAGGAACAGCGGGGCACTTGTTCGGAGACGGTGGCGTGCATGCCGGGCAGCAGCACCCCGCTGCCGCTGGGTGTCGCCAAACGGATGGGCGACTGGGAGTACGAGTTCGCGGCCCGGGTGGAGGTCCTGACGCCGGGGTCGTTCGCGGGGCGCGCGCAGGAGTTGCTCGCGCTGGTCTCCGACCATCCGCACGGTCTTGCGGGCGTCTTTCCGGGCAGCCCGCACGCCTTCACCGCACTGCTGGCCCAGTGGCACGAGGGCCAGGTCCACTGGCGGACCTGGCACGCGTACCCGCAGGACGGGCAGTTGGTGGCGACACGGACCCGGGTGGGAGCCCGTGTTCCCGCCCCGCAGGTCGGCCCGCCGGCCGCCTGACCCGAACACGCGGTCTCAAACACGCGGGAACGAACTGTCAGCCAGTTCCACACGTGTGGGTGACGAAGCGTGAAGTTGCAGTGACGTAACGTCGCAGTCGTGATCGAACCGCACGCGCCGGCACCACCCGGCTCCCCGCCCCCCTGGGCGGGCCCGGCGCGGCTGCCCGTCCAGCCGAGCACCGGACGGTTCCTGGTGCTCGCATGCGTCTTCGTCTGCGCGGCCTGCGGACTCGTGTACGAGCTCGAACTCGTCGCCCTGGCCTCGTACTTGATCGGCGACTCGGTCACGCAGGCCTCGGTCGTCCTGTCGGTCATGGTGTTCGCCATGGGCATCGGCTCGCTCGCCGCGAAGCGGCTGCGCTGGCGTGCCGCGGCCGCCTTCGGCGCGATCGAGGCGACGCTCGCGCTGGTCGGCGGCTGCAGCGCGATGGCCCTGTACGCGGTGTTCGCGTGGACCGGCGACTGGGGCGGCCTGTGGGCGAGCGGCCCCCGCTGGCTGCTGGTCGCCTTCTCCCTCACCATCGGTCTGCTGATCGGCGCCGAAGTCCCCTTGCTGATGGAGCTGATCCAGCGCATTCGGCGGCAGGACGCAGGCGGTGCGGTGGCCGACCTGTTCGCCGCGGACTACGTCGGCGCGCTGGTGGGCGGTCTCGCCTTCCCGTTCCTGCTGCTGCCCCTGCTGGGCCAGTTGACCGGCGCGCTGATCACCGGCGCGGTCAACGCGGTCGCGGGCGGCACCCTCGTCCTCGGCCTGTTCCGCCGCGACCTCAGCCGCCGTACCCGCTGGCTGCTGCTGATCGCCAACCTCACGGTGCTCGGCCTCCTCGGGGCCGCCGCCGTCCTGGTCGACGACTTCGAGCAGGCGGCCAGGCACGCGGTGTACGGCCATGACGTGCGCGTGGCCCTGCAGACCGGCACCCAGGAGATCGTCCTCACCGGCGGTACCGACGGCCGCCCCCTCGCCCTCTTCCTCGACGGCCGTCTGAGGGTCGGCAGCGACGAACTCCGGTACCACGAGGCCCTGGTGCACCCCGCGATGAACGGCCCGCACGCGCGCGTGCTGATCCTCGGTGGCGGTGACGGCCTGGCCGCCCGCGAAGTGCTGCGCCACGCGGGCGTGCGGAGCGTCGACGTCGTCGAACTCGACACCGGCGTCGTCCGGTTGGCCCGCCGCGACCCGGCCCTGTCGAAGCTGAACCGCCACGCCTACGACGACCCACGCGTGCGCGTGACGACCGCCGACGCCTTCCGCTGGCTGCGTACGGCGCCCACCTCGACGTACGACGTGGTGATCTCCGACCTCCCCGACCCGGGCATCACGGCCAGCACCAAGCTGTACTCCCAGGAGTTCTACGGCCTCGCCCGGCGCGCCCTCGCGCCCGGTGGCCGCCTGGTGGTGCACGCCGGGCCGTTCGCCACCCGCCCGCGGGTGTTCTGGACGGTGGTCGCGACCCTGCGCGCCGCCGGTCTGCACACCGCCCCCTACCGGGTGGGCGGCCGCGACTCCGGCTTCGCCGCGGGCCCCGACCGCACGGCCGACGCCTCCCGCGCGGCGCGCGACTGGGGGTTCGTCCTGGCCTCGGCCCGTACGACCCCGCCCCTCGGCCTCGACCCGCACGCCCCGCAACCGCGGACCCTGACCCCGGCGTCCCTCGCGGCGGACGGCAGGGCGGCGGCGGCCGCACGCATCCCGGGCCTCCCGGCGTCGACGCTGGTCCACCCCCGGTACTGAAGCCGGCCACGGCAGCACTTTCGGGGTGCAGCCCGCGCCCACGTGCCGCCCGGCGGCGACGACACCGACGCGCGGTCACTTTCGTCCAACGCGGGTGCATGCGGCGGACGTCTGGGTAGGCTCCGTCGACATGGAGCATGAGGTGTTCGTTCCGGTTGTGGCCCGGCGGCTGAGGGAGGCCCTCGCCGACCCCGCGCAGGTGGCCCGGGCGGTTCCCGGGCTCCAGCAGGACGCGGGCGCCGAGCCCCTCACCGGACGGCTGAAGATGCGCGTCGGCAGCCACTCCGTCACCTACCGCGGCACCCTCCGCATCACCCCGCGGGACGACGGTTCCTACGCCGCCGAGGGTGACGCCACCGAGACCCGCGGCACCGGCTCGGTCAAGCTCGCCCTCACCCTCCTCGTGGAGGAGGCCGACGGCGGCTCCCGGCTGACCTTCGAGGGCACGGCCTCCGCCGACGGCCGCCTCACCGAACTGCCGGCCGAACAGGTCGCGTCGGCCGCCACCCGCCTGCTGAACCGTTTCGTGGAGAGCCTGGCGGCGGGCGCGGGGGACGAAGGCGCTCAGGAGCAGCCCGAGGCGCACGAGGAACCCGAGGAGACCGAGCCGCTCGTCACCCAGGAGTTCGAGCCCAAGGCGACCAGCGACTTCGAAACGACCCCGGACGCCGACGACCCGCCCGCCCCCGCCGCCGAGCACACCTCGGTCCACGGCACCGAGGTTCCCCCGCCGTCCCTCGACCCGCTCGCCGCGGACATCGGGGACACCGACGACGCCACCGAGGGCGCACCCCCCGCCGAAGCGGCCCACGCCCGCCGCACGATGATCGGCCGCAGCGCGGAGGAGGTCGACCACGCCCCGCCCCGCGGCCGCTACGCCCCGGTCCCCGCCCCGCAGACGGTCTCCCCCGGCTCCTCCCTGCGCTGGGCGGCCCCGGCGGCGGCCGTCCTGGTCGCGTCGGCGATCGTCGTGGGCCGGCTGCTGCGCAGGCGACACTGACGGCGGTCTTGATCGCCCCAGTAGGGTCGTCCCGTGAGTAACGAAGACATCACGCTGACCGCGGGCGACGCGGAGGTGACCGTGCAGCCGGGCAACGGCGGCCGGGTCGGAGGACTGCGCGTCGGCGGCATGGAACTGCTCCGCCAGGGCGACCGTTTCGGCTGCTTCCCGATGGTCCCCTGGTGCGGGCGGATCCGCGAGGGCCGCTTCCGGGACGGCGCCACCGTCCACCAGATGCCCCTCAACTCCCCGCCGCACGCCATCCACGGCACCGTCCGCGACGGCGCCTGGCGCCCCGCGCGCGTGAACACCGACGAGGCCGTCCTCACGTACGACCTGGTCGAGCCCTGGCCCTACGCGGGGCGCGTCACCCAGCAGTTCACGCTCACGCCCGACGCCCTGACCCTGACGATGTCCGTGGAGACGATCGACTCGTCCTTCCCGGCGCAGATCGGCTGGCACCCCTGGTTCAACCGGAACCTCGGCGGCAAGGACGTACAGCTCGACTTCACCCCCGCCTGGCAGGAGGAGCGCGGCGAGGACCATCTGCCCACCGGCAGCCGCGTCGATCCGCGCCCCGGCCCCTGGGACGACTGCTTCGGGATGCCCGGCGGCGTCGACGTCACCCTCACCTGGCCCGGTCAGCTGGAGCTGAAGGTCACCAGCCGCGAGGAGTGGGTCGTCGTCTACGACGAGCAGCAGGAGGCCGTCTGCGTGGAACCCCAGACCGGTCCGCCCAACGGCCTGAACACCCTCCCTCGCCTGGTCACGCCGCTGGAGCCGCTCGAGGCCTCGACCACCTGGACCTGGCGCCGCCTTTAAGCTGGCAGGCATGACGACGGACGTACGTGGCGAGCTGCTGCAGCAGATCAAGGACAAGGCCGTGGTGCACGGCAAGGTGACCCTCTCCTCGGGTCTGGAGGCCGACTACTACGTCGACCTGCGCCGCATCACCCTTGACGGTGAGGCCGCCCCGCTGGTCGGACAGGTGCTCCTGGACCTGACCGCCGACCTCGACTTCGACGCGGTGGGCGGTCTCACCATGGGCGCCGACCCGGTCGCCGCCGCGATCCTGCACGCGGCCGCCGCCCGCGGCAAGCGCGTCGACGCCTTCGTCGTACGCAAGGCGGCCAAGGCGCACGGGCTGCAGCGCCGCGTCGAGGGCCCGGAGATCAAGGGCCGCCGGGTGCTGGTCGTCGAGGACACCTCCACCACCGGCGGCTCCCCGCTGACCGCCGTCGAGGCGGTGCGTGAGGCGGGCGCCGAGGTCGTCGCCGTCGCCACGATCGTCGACCGTGCGACCGGTGCCGCCGAGAAGATCCAGGAGGGTGCCGGAGTGCCCTACCGCTACGCCTACTCCAAGGACGAACTCGGACTCGACTGAGCTACTCCCGGGTACGTCGACCGCGTTGTCCACAAGCCGGACACGGCGGGCAAAGCATCAGGCCAAGTCTGGAAAGATGGGCCCGACGATGACGTCACCACCCAAGGTCTAGGTCAGGGCCGTAGTACGCAGCACGCCAACCCGCACATACCAAGGAGCGGACAGATGCCCATCGCAACTCCCGAGGTCTACAACGAGATGCTGGACCGGGCGAAGGCAGGCAAGTTCGCCTACCCGGCGATCAACGTGACCTCGACCCAGACCCTGCACGCGGCCCTGCGCGGTTTCGCGGAGGCGGAGAGCGACGGCATCATCCAGATCTCGACGGGTGGCGCCGAGTTCCTGGGCGGTCAGTACAGCAAGGAGATGGTGACCGGCGCGGTCGCCCTCGCCGAGTTCGCGCACATCGTGGCCGAGAAGTACCCGGTCACGGTCGCCCTGCACACGGACCACTGCCCCAAGGACAAGCTCGACGGGTACGTACGTCCGCTGCTCGCGGTCTCCGAGGAGCGCGTCAAGGCCGGCGGCAACCCGCTCTTCCAGTCGCACATGTGGGACGGCTCCGCGGAGACCCTCGCCGACAACCTGGCCATCGCCCAGGAGCTCCTGGAGCGCGCCCGCGCCGCGAAGATCATCCTCGAGGTCGAGATCACCCCGACCGGCGGCGAGGAGGACGGCGTCTCGCACGAGATCAACGACTCCCTGTACACGACGGTCGACGACGCCATCCGTACGGCCGAGGCGCTGGGCCTCGGCGAGAAGGGCCGCTACCTGCTGGCCGCGTCCTTCGGCAACGTGCACGGCGTGTACAAGCCGGGCAACGTCGTCCTCCGCCCCGACCTGCTGAAGGAGCTGAACGACGGGGTGGCCGCCAAGTTCGGCAAGGCATCCCCGTTCGACTTCGTCTTCCACGGCGGCTCCGGCTCCACGGAGGAGGAGATCCGCACCGCGCTGGAGAACGGCGTGGTCAAGATGAACATCGACACGGACACGCAGTACGCCTTCACGCGTCCCGTCGCCGACCACATGTTCCGCAACTACGACGGCGTCCTGAAGGTCGACGGCGAGGTCGGCTCCAAGAAGACCTACGACCCGCGCACCTGGGGCAAGCTGGCCGAGGCGAGCATGGCCGCCCGTGTCGTCGAGGCCACGCAGAACCTGCGCTCGGCGGGCACGAAGATCAAGTAACCCCGGGGGAAACCTCTCGGGAACTCACGAGCCCGGCGTCTGTGCCACGACGCCGGGCTCGCGTATACCTGGGGCATGCCCGACGTCCGGATCGCCACCCCGCAGGGCAAGTGGATCCTGCTGACCACCGTGCTCGGCTCCAGCATGGCCATGCTGGACTCGACCGTCGTCAATGTCGCCCTGCCGCGCATCGGCCGCGACCTGGACGCGAACCTCGCCGCCCTCCAGTGGACGGTCAACGCGTACATGCTCACCCTGGCCGGGCTGATCCTGCTCGGCGGCTCCCTCGGCGACCACTACGGCCGCCGCAAGATCTTCGTGATCGGGGTGGTGTGGTTCGCGTCGGCCTCCCTGCTGTGCGGGCTCGCGCCGAACGCGGGCGTGCTCGTCGCGGCCCGCGCGCTGCAGGGGGTGGGCGGGGCGCTCCTCACCCCCGGTTCCCTCGCGTTGATCCAGGCGTCCTTCCACCCCGACGACCGGGGCCGGGCGGTGGGCCTGTGGTCCGGCTTCGGCGGGATCGGCGCGGCGGTCGGCCCGTTCCTGGGCGGCTGGCTGGTGGACGGCCCGGGCTGGCGCTGGGTCTTCCTGCTCAACGTCCCGCTGGCGCTGCTGTGCGCCCCCATCGCCGTACGCCACGTCCCCGAATCCGCCGACGGGCGCACGCACGGCCGCTTCGACGTGCTCGGCGCGGTCCTCGGCGCCCTCGCGCTCGCCCTGGTGACGTACGCCCTGATCGAGGCCCGGCAGGGCTCCCTCGTGGTCGCCGTCACGGCGGTGGCCGGGCTGGCCGCGGGCGTGGCCTTCGTCCAGGTCGAGAAGCGGCGCCCGGATCCGATGATGCCGCCGGCCATCTTCAAGTCCCGCGAGTTCACAGCCGTCAACCTGGTCACGCTCTGCGTCTACGCGGCCTTCGGCGGGTTCTTCTTCCTCACCGCCCTGCAGCTCCAGGTCGCCGTGGGCTGGTCGCCGCTCGCCGCCGGTACGGCCCTGCTGCCGACGACCGCCCTGATGCTGCTGTTCTCCGCCCGCTCGGGCGCCCTCGCCGATCGCATCGGGCCGCGCATCCCGCTCACCGTCGGCCCGCTCCTGTGCGCGGCCGGGATGCTGCTGATGCTGCGGGTCGGCCCGGGCGCCTCGTACGTGCTCGACGTCCTGCCCGCCGTACTGGTCCTCGGCGCCGGAATGGTCACCCTGGTGGCACCGCTGACGGCCACCGTCCTCGCCTCCGTGGACACCGCGCGGGCGGGCCTGGCCAGCGGCATCAACAACGCGGCGGCCCGCGCGGCCGGTCTGATCGCGGTGGCCGCACTGCCGCTGCTCGCGGGCATGGGCCCGGAGGCGTACCTCTCCCCGGCCGCCTTCGACGACGCCTTCCACCGGGCGATGCTGATCTGCGCCGGCGTCCTGGTGCTCGGCTCGGTGGTGGCCCTCGCGACCGTACGATCGCTGCCGCCGGGCTGCCGCCGCCCGGAGTGCCGTACGCACGGCTCGGTGGTGTCTCCACCGCTGGAGGGGCAGCGGGCGTAGGTCTTTCAGCCCGTCCGGCGTTTGAGGACGAGGCTCTTCAAGGGCCGACAGCGGGGGCCTGAGGGTAGGCAGCCCCCAGCAGGGGCGACACTGGTTCACATGTCGATTCACGAGAACCTCCTCGGGGGCCCGCCCCCGACCCACCTCCCCGACGACCCAGCGCCCCGCGAGCTCCTCGCGAACGGCACCGCGCCCGCGGACGTCGCCGCCAAGTACCCCACGTCCTCGCTGGCCTGGGCCCAGCTGGCCGACGAGGCGTTCGAGCGGGGCAGCGTCGTGGAGTCGTACGCCTACGCCCGTACGGGCTACCACCGCGGCCTGGACGCCCTGCGCCGCAGCGGCTGGAAGGGCCACGGCCCGGTGCCCTGGGAGCATGAGCCGAACCGCGGCTTCCTGCGCGCCCTGCACGCCCTCGCCCGCGCCGCCGGATCCATCGGCGAGCAGGAGGAGTACGAGCGCTGCACCCAGTTCCTGAAGGACTCCTCGCCGACGGCGGCCCAGACCCTGGGCTAGCCTCCGCCGCTGTTTCCTCTCGGGCCCGCCCGGTGCGATCGGGCGGGCCTTGCGCTGCGCCGAGCAGCGTCCTGCGGAGGCCGCCGGATCAGTAGTAGCGGCTCATGATGTCGGTGGCCCAGTCCGGCTGGCTGGTGGGGCCCTGGGGGCCGAACTCGCTCATGTAGGGCTTGATGTCGAGGACGGGGGTGCCGTCCACGGCGTCGAGGCCCTGGACGTGCAGGTCGAGTCCGTCGGTGCGCACCAGGCGGCAGCGGGAGACGCCGAGGCGGTTGGGGCGGTTCTTGCCGCGCTGCGCGAAGATGCCGACCATCGGCCAGTCGGTGTTGCCCCGCGGATGGCGGGCACCGGTCTCGATCTTCGCCACGGGCACGCGGTCGAAGTGGTAGACGATCTCCAGGTGGGAGAAGGCGTCCAGACCCGCGAGCGCGTCCGCGTCGAACTGCTCGTCGTCCAGGCGGATGACGGCCTCGACCTTCCCCCAGTCGTCGTCACGGACCTCCTCGCGTCCGCCGACCACCCGGCCCACCGGGACGGAGACCACCTCGGACGAGGTGCTCTTCTCAGACATCTGCCGTGCCTTTCGTCGAAGCGCGAGATCGGGTGCTGTGCGGCGCCCGAGCGTACTGCAGGCCCTCGGGCGACCGGGCGGGGCGGTGACCGGGCGGACCTTGCGTTCCGGGCGGACCATCGAAGAAGATGCCCGGCGGGGACCGGGGCCCCCGTGTCGGTAACGGCAGGGGCGGACCGCTACCCGGAGCAACAACAGGAGACAGCGATGTCCCACCAGGCTCAGCCCCACGAGGCTTCGGAGCCCGAGACCCCGCATCTCGACTTCGCAGGCACGACGCCCTATGAGGACTACGTCAAGGCGGACGTGCTCACCCACCTCCAGCACACCCTCTCCGACGACCCCGGAGAGATGGTCTTCCTGGTCACCACCCAGGTGATGGAGCTGTGGTTCACGGTGATCGTCCACGAGTGGGAGACCGCGGCGCACGCCCTGCGCTGCGACGACGTGCCGACCGCCGTCGCGGCGCTGAAGCGTTCGGTACGGGAGCTGGAGGCGCTGAACGCCTCCTGGAAGCCGCTCGGCCAGCTGACCCCGGCCCAGTTCAACTCGTACCGGAGTGCGCTCGGCGAGGGGTCCGGCTTCCAGTCGGCGATGTACCGCCGGATGGAGTTCCTGCTCGGTGAGAAGTCCGCGTCCATGCTGGTCCCGCACCGCGGCGCACCCCGGGTCCACGCCGAACTGGAGAAGGCCCTCGCCGAGCCGAGCCTCTACGACGAGGTGCTGCGGCTGATGGCGCGGCGCGGCTGCGCGATCCCCGCATCCGTGCTGCGCCGCGACGTCTCACGGCGGTACGAGCCGTCGGAGGCCGTCGAGGCCGCCTGGACCGCGATCTACGCGGGCGACGAGAACGCCGAGCTCGCCCGCCTCGGCGAGGCGCTGACCGACGTCGCCGAGCTGGTGTGGCGATGGCGCAACGACCATCTGGTCGCCACCCGCCGCGCGATGGGCTCCAAGCCCGGCACGGGCGGCTCGGCGGGTGTCGCCTGGCTGGAGAAGCGCGCGCAGAAGAACGTGTTCCCCGAGCTGTGGACGGCGAGGTCTCATGTCTGAGCTGACGGCACGTGCGCAGGAACTCGACGCCGCCGACGAACTGGCCGGAGCGCGCAAGCAGTTCGTGCTGGACGAGGTGGTGTACCTGGACGGGAACTCGCTCGGCGCCCTGCCGGCCGCGGTCCCGGGCAGGGTCGACGACGTCGTACGCAGGCAGTGGGGTGCGCTCCGTATCCGTTCCTGGGACGAGAGCGGCTGGTGGACGGCGCCCGAGCGGATCGGCGACCGGATCGCCCCGCTGGTCGGGGCGGCGGCCGGGCAGATCGTCGTGGGCGACTCGACAAGTGTCAACGTTTTCAAGGCACTTGTGGGAGGGGTGCGGCTGGTGTCCGGGACCAGCCGGGACGAGATCCTCGTGGACGCGACGACGTTCCCCACCGACGGCTACATCGCCGGGTCGGCGGCCCGCATGACCGGGTGCACGCTGCGTCCGGTGGCCCCGGCGGAGGTGCCGGACGCGCTGTCCGGTCGTACGGCCGCCGTCCTGCTGAACCACGTCGACTACCGCACGGGCCGCCTGCACGACCTGCCCTCGCTGACCGCCGCCGTGCACGAGGCGGGCGCGGTGGCCGTCTGGGACCTGTGCCACAGCGCGGGCGCGCTGCCGGTCGGGCTGGACGAGCACGGCGTCGACCTGGCGGTCGGCTGCACCTACAAGTACCTGAACGGCGGCCCGGGCTCTCCCGCGTACCTGTACGTGCGCCGGGACCTCCAGGACCGCTTCGACTCCCCGCTCCCCGGCTGGAACTCCCACGCGGAACCCTTCGGGATGCGGCCCGGGTACGAACCGGCGTCCGGTGCCCTGCGCGGCCGGGTCGGCACGCCGGACATCCTGTCCATGCTCGCCCTGGAGGCGGCGCTGGAGGTCTGGGACGGGGTCCCGATCGAGGCGGTGCGGGCCAAGTCCCTGGCGCTGACGGACTTCTTCCTGGAGTGCGTGTCGGCGTACGTCCCCGAGGGGCGGGTGGAGACGCTGACCCCTCTCGCCCACCGGGAGCGCGGCAGCCAGGTGGCGCTGCGCTGCGCCGACGCCGGGGACGTGATGAAGCGGCTGATCGAGCGGGGGGTGATCGGGGACTTCCGGCACCCGGACGTCCTGCGGTTCGGGTTCACACCGCTGTACGTCGGGTTCGGGGACGTGGAGCGGGCGGCGCGGGTGCTGGGCCAGACGCTCGGCGATCTCGCCGGATAGCCCCGCGAGGCTTGTGGCCGGGCGGTCCGGGGCGGCTTCGGCGGCCGCGGAGGTGCCCGGCCCACGGGCTACAGAACCGTTTCCCCTCACCGAGCGTGACATCCCCGTGTCGGCCCACGTCACCGGCCTGATACCGTCCCCGCCAACGGCCGGTTTCCCTCCCTGGGCCGCCACACGTCAATCCCGTTATGTCGCTGAGAGGTTGGAGCATGCCGGACGACGCCGCAGCTGCCCGGGCCGCCGCCGAGGAGGAGTCGGCGTTCTCGCACCCGGCGGTCGATCCCGACTCCACCGCCGCGTACGGTGACCACCCCGACCAGCTGATCGACTTCTACGCCCCGCGCACCGACGTGGTGCCCGGCGCCCTCGCCCCGCTGGTCGTCGTGTTGCACGGCGGCGCGTGGCGGGCGCCGTACGACCGCCGGCACATCTCGCCGTTCGCGGACTTCCTGGCCCGGCGGGGTTTCGCGGTGGCCAGTGTGGAGTACCGGCGGGGGAGTGCGATCCCGGCCCAGGGCGGCAGCCCTGTCGCGGGGCGCTGGCCGGAGACCTTCGACGACGTCGCCGCCGCGCTGGACGCGCTGCCCGCCCTCGTACGGCAGTACCTTCCGGGGGCCGACCCGCGCCGCATGGTGATCACCGGGCACTCGGCCGGCGGCCATCTCGCCCTGTGGGGGGCGGCCCGCCATCTGCTGCCCGCCGACGCCCCCTGGCGCATCGACCGCCCGGCACCGCTGCGCGGGGTCGTCGCCCTGGCCCCGATCGCCGACTTCGAGGTCGCCGAGAAACTGGACGTGTGCGGGGGCGCTTCGCGTCAGCTGCTGGGCGGCGACGAGAAGTTCGCCGAGCGCCGCCCGTACGCGGATCCCTCGCTCCTCCTCCCCACGGGCATCGCGACCACCCTGGTCCAGGGCCGCACGGACCTCACCGTCCCGCAGGCGGTCGCCGAGTCGTACGCCGACGCGGCAGCGAAGGCCGGCGAGGTCGTGGGCCTCACGCTCCTGGAGGACGTGGGCCACTTCCCCCTCATCGACCCGGCGGCGGACGCCTGCGCGGTGGTCGCGGAAGAAATCGCCCAACTGGCCTGGTGACCCGCCCCCTTACATACCCGTAGTACTTGAGAGCTACCTCCCAGGACAGCTCCCTGGCGGGACGCGGACGACAGGTGACACTCCGTGACTTCCCTTCCAGGCAAGCCCGATGGCCGGGCGAAACTGGAGGGGTCCCGACCATGGGGCTGAAAACGGGGGCAACGGAGACGGCAACTGGCGGATCAGACAGCCGCCGCAGCCTGTGGGCAGCGGCGGCGGCTGAGGGGGCGCCTTCGGGCCGTCCGGGCGGCACCCGGCAAGCGCTGGCAACCGAACCCGCGCCATCTCAGGCCCAGCGCCGCCGCAACCACAGATGGCGCCGAGCTGCTCGCGCCCGGCATCACCCGGCGGTTGATCGCCCAGTTCTCCCGCCTGGACGGCAAACCCCGTCCCCCGCTGAAGGAACGCGTCGGCGATCTGACCGAGCGCGAGACGGAGGTCCTCGCACTGATCGCGCAGGGCCTGTCGAACGCGGAGATCGCCCAGCGCCTGGTCGTCGCCGAGCAGACCGTGAAGACCCATGTGGGCCGCATCCTGGTGAAGCTGGGCCTCAGGGACCGCATGCAGGCGGCGGTGTTCGCGTACGAGTCGGGCCTGGTGCGTCCGTCCGGCTACTGACCCGTCGGTCCCGCGGCCCGTACGCGTAGTACCTGAGAGGGAGCCCGAAGGACCCTTCTCACTGGTGACGACCGCGCCCCCGGCCGCGGCCTACGGTTTCCACGTGACCGAGACGCCCCACACGCAGCCGATGCCCCCGGAGCCCAGCGGACACCTGGAGCCGCCGGGCACCCCGTTCGAGCCGTACAAGCCGCGCAGCCCGGAGGCCCGGGCGGCGGCGGACGCCCTGCGCGGGCTGCGGCAGGACCTGTTCCACGACGCCTTCGCCTACCGCCCGCTGCCCCGCGCGAGCGGCGACGGCCCGCTCGCCCGGCGGCTGGGGCGGATGCGGGAGTACGCGACCTGGGCGCCGCACGCGCTGATCGCGGCGGCGGGCCTCTTCGCGATGCTGATCGCCTCGAACAGCAGCGTCGTCGGCGCGGCCGCCAACCTGTTTCTGGGGCTGCTTGCGCTGGCTCCGGTCCTGCTGACCATGGTCCGGCCGGTCGGCGCGTTCTGGCTGTCGATGATCGCGACCCCCGTCGCCGCCGCGGTCGGCGGTGACTGGAGCAGCCCATGGCCGTGGCTGCCCGGCAGCTTTGCCTGCCATCTGCTGGTGCTCACGATCGTGGCCGTCCGCACGAGGCCGCGCACGGCGGCGTGGATGTGGGTCCTGACGGGGGTGTACGGCGCGGGGGCGGAGCTCCTCCCCGGCCGCTACAGCCACTACAGCCCCTACGGCTCGGACACCATGCAGCTGCTGTTCGTCTCCGCCCTGTGCCTCCTCGCCGTCTCCCTCAGGCACATCCGCCGAGAGGCCCGCCAGGAGGTGACCGCCCAGCAGACGGTGACCGCGCACGAGCGCTCCCGCCGTACGCTCCTGGAGGAGCGCACGACGATCGCCCGTGAGCTGCACGACGTGGTCGCGCATCACATGTCGGTGGTCGCCATCCAGGCGGAGGCGGCGCCCTACCGGGTCGAGAACCCACCGCCGGAACTGGAGAAGGCGTTCGCCACGATCCGGGAGAACGCGGTGGCGGCGCTCACCGAGCTGCGCCGTGTGCTGGGCGTGGTCCGCGCCGAGGACTACGAGGCCCCGGACGCCCCGCAGCCCACCCTCGCCGACCTGGACGCACTGCTCGCCAATGTGCGGGAGACCACGGGTCTGAGCGTCGACAAGACGCAGACCGGAGCGGTACGGGAACTCCCGCAGGGCGTCGAGCTGTCGGCGTACCGCATCGTGCAGGAGGCGCTGAGCAACACCCTGCGCCATGCACCGGGAGCCACTGCCAAGGTGGAG
Organism: Streptomyces sp. NPDC049541; assembly: GCF_044465725.1. Classification (NCBI taxonomy): domain Bacteria; kingdom Bacillati; phylum Actinomycetota; class Actinomycetes; order Kitasatosporales; family Streptomycetaceae; genus Streptomyces; species Streptomyces sp. NPDC049541. Next base: position 544,942 of record NZ_JBITLY010000003.1, read on the forward strand.
GTGTCCTACGTCCTCGGCGGCCTCGGCCTGCGCATAGTGAACGGCCCGCCGCCCGAGCCGTCCCTGGTCAAACCCTCACCGGGTGCCGGCCACGGCATCACCGGCATGCGGGAGCGCGTCACCATGCTGAACGGCGAGATGACGGCGGCCCGTACGGACGAGGGAGGGTACGAGGTGACGGTGTTCCTGCCGGTCGCCCATGCGAGCGAAGGTGAAGCATGACCATCCGTGTCCTGATCGCGGACGACCAGATGATGGTGCGCGAGGGCTTCTCGGTCCTGCTGAACGCGATGCCGGACATCGAGGTCGTGGGCGAGGCGGTCAACGGCCGCGAGGCGGTCGACCGCGTCCGCGAACTCGCCCCCGACGTGGTTCTGATGGACATCCGCATGCCGGAACTGAACGGCATCGAGGCGACCCGCGAGATCGTCGCCGCCAACAGCACGGCAAAGGTCCTGGTCCTGACGACCTTCGACCTCGACGAGTACGTCTACCAGGCCCTGCGCGCCGGCGCCTCCGGCTTCCTCCTGAAGGACGCCTCGGCCCGCCAACTCGCCGACGGTGTAAGGGTGGTGGCCTCCGGCGAGGCCCTGCTCGCCCCCTCGGTGACAAAACGCCTGATCACGGAGTTCTCCAAACTCTCCGATTCCCCCCGCCCGATGCACTCCGCGATGGCGGCCTACGGCGACCTCACCGAACGCGAGACAGAGGTCCTGGTCCTCATCGCCCAGGGCCTGTCGAACTCGGAGATAGCCGAGCGCCTGGTGGTAGCAGAGTCGACGATCAAGACCCACGTCAGCAGGATCCTGGTGAAGCTGGGCCTGCGGGACCGGACCCAGGCGGCGGTGTTCGCTTATGAGGCGCGGTTGGTGACGCCGGGATAGTGCGCGTTTCCGACATCGACGACCACTGTGCCGCCCCGGCCTCGGCCGCCCAGCGGAAGACGTCCCCGCATGTGGGGGACAGGGCCGGCGAGCGTTCGGCGAGGACAAGCAGAGTGTGGCGCAGCTCCGTGCTCACACGGGCGAGTCGGTGGATGTACGGCCCGCCTCTGTAGGTGTACAGGCGGAAGACCTTGACGGCCAGTTCATCGCGGTCGTCGCTGTAGGCGCCCGGAAGCCGGCGAGCAGTTCGAAGTCGCTCTTGCCGGTTGCCGCGTCGGCCAGGTCGCTTGGGGACAGCGACCCCCGCTGAACGTAGGCCGCCTGTAGGGTCGGGCAGATGCCCGAGCTGAAACGGCTGCAGGCCGGTCATGCACCGGCGGTTCTGGCTTTCGAGCTGGCGAACCGCGCCTACTTCGCCGCCTCGATCTCCGACCGCGGCGACGCCTACTTCGAGCGGTTCGCCGAGCGGTTCGACGCCTTGCTGGCCGAGCAGGAGGCCGGCATCTGCGCCTTCCATGTGCTCGTCGCGGAGGACGGTTCGGTGCTCGGCCGGTTCAATCTGGTCGACATCGAGGACGGTACGGCGGAACTCGGATACCGGGTTGCTCAGCATGTCGCCGGACATGGTGTGGCGACCTCGACCGTGCTGGAACTGTGCCGGCTGGCGGCGGACCGGCACGGGCTGCGCACGCTGCGGGCGGCCACCGCCCACCGGAACGTGGCGTCCCAGAAGGTGCTGACCAAGGCCGGTTTCGTCCCGGCCGGCCCGGCCGACCCGGCGCACATCGGCGGTGAGCCGGGCACCTGGTACCGGCGCGACCTCGTGCCGGGGGGCTGACATCCCTGGTCAGGCGGGCGGATGCCGGGTTAGCGTCCGTCCATGACCGCCTTCGACCCCTGGGACCCGGAGTTCCTGGCCGATCCGTATCCCGCCTACGCAGAGCTGCGCGCCAAGGGCCGCGTGCACCACTACGAGCCCACCAACCAGTGGCTCGTCCCGCACCACGCGGACGTCTCCGCGCTGCTGCGCGACCGGCGGCTCGGGCGGACGTACCAGCACCGGTTCACGCACGAGGACTTCGGGCGCACCGCCCCGCCCGCCGAACACGAGCCGTTCCACACCCTCAACGACCACGGGATGCTGGACCTGGAGCCCCCGGACCACACCCGGATCAGGCGGCTGGTGTCGAAGGCGTTCACGCCACGGACGGTCGAGCAGCTCAAGCCGTACGTCAGCAACCTCGCCGGGGAGCTGGTGGACCGGCTGGTCGAGAACGGCGGTGGAGACCTGCTCAGCGATGTCGCCGAGCCGCTGCCGGTGGCCGTCATCGCCGAGATGCTGGGCATTCCCGAGGCGGACAGGGCCCCTCTCCGGCCATGGTCGGCCGACATCTGCGGGATGTACGAGCTGAACCCCTCCGAGGAGACCGCGAGGAAGGCCGTACAGGCCTCCGTCGAGTTCTCCGACTACCTGCACGACCTGATCGCCGAGCGGCGCAAGCAGCCCGGCGACGACCTCATCTCCGGTCTCATCGCCGCCCACGACGAGGGCGACCGCCTCACCGAGCAGGAGATGATCTCCACCGCCGTCCTGCTCCTCAACGCGGGCCACGAGGCGACCGTCAACGCCACGGTGAACGGCTGGTACGCCCTCTTCCGGAACCCGGAGCAGCTCGCCGCCCTGCGCGCGGACCACTCCCTCGTCCCCATCGCCGTGGAAGAGCTCATGCGCTACGACACCCCGCTCCAGCTCTTCGAGCGGTGGGTGCTGGACGAGATCGAGATCGACGGGACCGTCATCCCGCGCGGCGCCGAGATCGCCATGCTCTTCGGTTCCGCCAACCACGACCCGGAGGTCTTCCAGAACCCCGACCTGCTCGACCTCACCCGGCGGGACAACCCGCACATCTCCTTCTCCGCCGGCATCCACTACTGCATCGGGGCGCCCCTCGCGAGGATCGAGCTGGCGGCCTCGATGACGGCTCTGCTGGAGAAGGCCCCCACGCTCAGCCTGGCGGCGGAGCCCGAGCGGAAGCCGAACTTCGTGATCCGGGGGCTGGAGGGGCTGAGTGTCGCGGTGAGGTGATCACCGTTTGACTGATCGCCGACCGATTCCGAGCGATGCTCGTGAACGACTCGTCAAGCTGGTGCCTGCCTGCGAAGGGAGGCACCATGACGGTTATGGCAGAACGCGCGTCGTCTCAGTTGTCGGTCGACGTGTTCGAGCGTCGCCGCGTTCGCCGAGCGGGAGGACGAGACCGTCAGGTTCGAATTCATCGACGGACGGATCGGACTCAGGACCGCCACCCCGCCGATCACCCACACCACGGCCACCTGCACCAGGCACGCTCCCAGGAGAAGAAGGCGAGCGTCTCGGCCATGCGGCGTCCGGCCGGGGTGATGGAGCGGTGGCGGGTGCACCGCCGAGAGATGTTCGGGGACGGGTAGTCACCGCTCCTTGGTCTCCTCCAACACCGTCCGCCCGAGCAGCGCGTACCGCTCCGGCGACCGCCGCTTGAGGTACTGCGCATAGCCGATGCCCGTCGCCGCGACCAGGGCCACCAGCCACGGCGTCGCCTTCAGCAGCAGCGAGCCGGACTCCGAGCCGGCCGCGACGCTCATGTTGGACACCAGGAGCAGCACCACTGCGAGCATCGCGATGCCGCCGACGAGCGGGGCGGTGAACGTCTTGAACCAGTGCCGGCTCTCGGGGTGGTTCTTGCGGAAGTAGACGAGGACCGCGAAGGAGCAGACCGCCTGCACGATCAGGATCGCCATCGTGCCGAGGATGGCGAGCAGGACGTAGAGGGCGTTCGCCGGGTCCTTGCTCGTGGCCCAGAACGCGAGGATCAGTACGGCGCTCACCACCGTCTGCACCAGGCCCGCGATGTGCGGGGAGCCGTGCCGGGGGTGGGTGCGACCGATGGTGTTCTTCAGCGACGGCAGGACGCCCTCACGGCCGAGCGCGTACATGTAGCGGGCGGCGCAGTTGTGGAAGGCCATGCCGCAGGCGAGCGAGCCGGTGATCATCAGCCACTGCATGAGGTCGACCGCCCAGTGGCCGACGTAGTGCTCGGTGGGGTTGAAGAACAGGGCGAGGGGGTTCGCCGAGGAGGCGACCTTGACGGCCTCGGTCTCGCCGTTGCCGATGATGGCCATCCAGGAGACGAAGACGTAGAAGACGCCGACGCCCAGGACGCTGATCATCGTGGCCTTGGGGATGATCCGCTTCGGGTCGCGGGACTCCTCGCCGTACATCGCCGTCGACTCGAAGCCGACCCAGGACCAGAAGGCGAAGAACAGGCCGAGGCCGGCGCTGGTGCCCTTGAAGGCGTTGACGGGGTTGACCGGGCCGAAGGTGAAGCCGTGCGGGCCGCCGCCGTGCAGGGCGACCGAGATCGCCATCGCCGCGAGGACCGTCACCTCGGTGCCGAGCAGGACCACCAGGAGCTTCTCGGCGACCGAGACGCCGAACCAGGTGCCCGTCGCGTTGACGGCGAGCATCAGCAGCGCGAAGGCCCACCACGGGACGTCAAGTCCCGTCTGGTCCTTGAGGGTTCCGGTGGCGAAGGTCGAGAAGATGCCGATCAGTGCGGGCTCGAACACGGCGTACGCGAAGGTCGCGAGGAGGCCCGACGCGAGCCCCGCGGTGCGTCCGAGGCCGTAGGAGATGAAGCCGTAGAAGGCGCCCGTCGACGTGATGTGCTTCGCCATCGAGGTGAAGCCGATGGAAAAGATTGCCAGGACGACCATTGCGACGAGATAGCTCGCGGGTGCCCCGATGCCATTGCCGGACGACACCATGAAGGGCACGTTGCCCGTCATCGCGGTGATCGGGGCGGCGGTGGCGACGGCCATGAAGACCACCCCCAGCAGGCCCACGGCGTTGGGCTTGAGCCGGTGGACCGTGCCGTCGCCGTCCGTCTTCGTCGCCGGGGCGACGCCCTCATCCACTGCCATCGGGTGGCCCCTCTCCTGGTGGTCCGTTGCTGTCCTGGACCGGAACTCTGTAGCCCGAATGAGTCGGTCAAGGGTGTCGGGGCGTTAAATGTTTGTCAACCAGACCTTTAGAACTCCGATGCAATCTGATGCAATCTGTCGGCAACACGCGGCTCGTACGGTCGCCGCCATGAGCTCGTACTCCTCCACCCTCGGCGCCCACCGGTACCGCTTCGACTCCCTCGCGCGCCTGCTCGCCGCCGCGAGCCCCGAGCGCTCCGGCGACCGTCTCGCCGGGCTCGCCGCCGGCAGCGCCCAGGAGCGGGTCGCCGCGCGCTGGGCCCTCGCGGAGGTGCCCCTGGCGACCTTCCTGACCGAGCCGGTGATCCCGTACGAGAGCGACGACGTGACCCGGCTGATCCTCGACACGCATGACGCGGCCGCCTTCGCGCCGGTGGCCGGGCTGACGGTCGGAGAGCTGCGGGAGTGGCTGCTGGCGGCGGACGGCCAGGCCCTGACGGCACTGGCCCCCGGTTTGACGCCGGAGATGGTCGCGGCGGTGTCCAAGCTGATGGGGAACGCGGACCTGGTGGCCGTGGCCCGGAAGGTACGGGTGGTCACCGCCTTCCGCTCGACGATCGGGCTGCCGGGGCGGCTCGCGACGCGCCTGCAGCCGAACCACCCGACCGACGACCCGGCGGGAGTGGCGGCGGCGCTGCTCGACGGACTGCTGCTGGGGTCCGGCGACGCGGTGATCGGCATCAACCCGGCGACGGACAGCCCGAAGGCGGTACGGGACCTGCTGGAGCTGCTGGACGGAGTGATCAGCCGCTACTCGATCCCCACCCAGTCCTGCGTCCTGTGCCATGTCACGACGAGCGTGGACCTGATGGAGCGGGGCGCCCCGGTGGACCTGGTCTTCCAGTCCATCGCGGGCACGCAGGCGGCGAACGCGTCCTTCGGTGTGACGCTGGGCCTGCTCGACGAGGCGTACGAGGCGGCGCTCGCCCTGGACCGCGGCACGGTCGGACGCAACGTCATGTACTTCGAGACCGGCCAGGGCAGCGCCCTCTCCGCGGACGCACACCACGGGGTGGACCAGCAGACGGTGGAGGCGCGGGCCTACGCGGTGGCCCGCCGCTACGACCCGCTGCTGGTGAACACGGTGGTGGGCTTCATCGGCCCGGAGTACCTCTACGACGGCCGGCAGATCCTCCGGGCGGCCCTGGAGGACCACTTCTGCGGCAAGCTGCTGGGCCTGCCGATGGGCCTGGACATCTGCTACACGAACCACGCGGACGCCGATGACGACGACGTGGCGACCATGCTGACGATGCTCGGCGTCGCGGGCGCGTCCTTCGTGATCTGCACGCCGGGCGGCGACGACATCATGCTCAACTACCAGTCGGCCTCGTACCACGACGCGTTGTACCTCCGCGAGGTCCTCGGGCTGCGCCCGGCACCGGAGTTCGAGGCCTGGCTGGAGTCGAGCGGGCTGCTGGACGAGCGGGGCGGGATCCGCGAGGTGGCGTCCCATCCGCTGACCGCGATCGGAAGGGAACTGGCGGCATGACGGAGACTCAGATAGCTGTACCGGTAGGTGACCTGTGGGCCACCATGCGCCGGCACACCCAGGCCCGTATCGGCCTCGGCCGCGCGGGCTCGGCGCTGCCGACCCGCCACCGCCTCGAACTCCAGACCGCGCACGCGGCGGCGCGGGACGCGGTGCACTCGCCGTTCGAGCCGGAGGCGGTCGCGGCGGGGCTGGGCGGGATGCCGACGGTACGGGTGCGCAGTGCGGCGCGTGACCGGCTGACGTATCTGCAACGGCCTGATCTGGGACGGCGGTTGGATGCGACGGACCGCGCGCATCTGCCGACCGGCGACTGGGACGTGGTCTTCGTGGTGGCGGACGGGCTGTCCAGCCGGGCGGTGCACGAGCATGCGGCGGCGGTGGTGCGGGAGACCGTGGCGCGGCTGGCGGGGTGGAGCGTGGCACCGGTGGTGCTGGCCGAACAGGCGCGGGTCGCTCTCGGTGACGACATCGCGTCCGCGATGGGCGCGACGATGGTGGTCGTCCTGGTCGGGGAGCGGCCCGGCATGTCGGCGGCGGACTCCCTGGGGGCGTATCTGACGTACCGGCCGGTGCCGGGCGTGACGACGGACGCCGACCGCAACTGCCTGAGCAACATCCGGCCGCCGCTGGGGCTGGCGTACGAGGGGGCGGCGGGGAAGTTGGCGGGGCTGATGGGGAGGGGGCGGGAGCTGGGGGGCACCGGGGTGGCGCTGAAGGACGAATCCGATCACGTCCGTGTGAGTGACCAGCTACTCTGAGTTGTGGCTGGTCCGCATCAAGGGGAGGGCGCATCATGACACTCGTGGCGGAGCAACCGACGATAAGCGGCACTGAGCCCGGAGGCAGCTTCGAGGAACTCCTGGACCTCCTCGAAGAGCTGCGTGTGCCCGACGGCTACAAGGCCGAGATCGTCAGGGGGAGCATCGTCGTGTCGCCGTGGTCGAAGGGCTACTACAACCGTGTGATGAAGCTGGTGTGCAACCAGCTTGAACCGCATCTGCCCAAGGGGCACGTGATCGACCGTGCGCCCACGTTGTTCGTCTTCCCAGGGGACGAATGTGCGTACGGGCCGGACATTCACGCGGTGCACGAGCAAGTCCTCGAGACGGAGAGCAACCACCTGGATGGCGAAGGCCTGTGTTTCGTCGCTGAGCTGACATCTCGCTCCACGAGGAAAGACGACCTGACCGACAAGGTCGACGTCTACGCCAAGGCGGGCATCCCTGTGTATCTGATCCTCGACATGCAGGAGGAGCGGGCCGTCGTGTACGGGTCCCCCTCGGCAAAGGGCTATGAGGATCGCTCCATCAAGCCGTTCGGCGAGAAGATCTACATCCCGGCCCCGTTTGACTGCATGCTCGACATGACCGGGTTCCACCGGCCCAGGAACAACGGCTAGACCTGACCCGCTCAGCCCGCCATAGCTCCCCGAAGCTGCGCTACCAGCCCCCGCACCCCCTCCGCCCGCCCCTCGACCTCGCTCCGCTCCGGCCACCGCACCTCGGTCCCGGCCTTCTCCGCGAGCGTCACCAGCGTGGCGATGAAGCCTTCCGCGAGCGTGTCGATCACGGCGCTGCCCGTGCGGTCCCACCACACCAGGACGGCGTTCACGAAGCCCTTGAACGCGGGCGGGTCGATCCGGCACTCGTCGTTCAGCATCGGCCCGAGACCGGAGGGAACCTCCAGCAGGTCCTCGTAGACCCGGACGTACGCCAGAAACAGCTGGGACGACAACGTCCCCGGGTTCCAGACCGTTTCCCCGTCCACCTCGTAGTACTGGCTCATCGTGGCCCCCGTTTCGCTCGACGGCCGGGCAGCGTATCCGGGGCCGTCGCCGGAACGCCCCCGGTTTTCCGGTTCACCCGGGCAGCACCAGCCCCAGCGCCCCCTCCCGCACCGTCCACGTCCGCCGCCGTACGGGCCCCCACACGCCCGCGTCCGCCCGGTAGCGGAAGTCCGCCCCCGACACGCTCACGGTGCGCCCCTGGGCCCGTACCGGCGAGGCCTCCGCGCCCACCGACAGGGGCCTCACCTCGACCTCGGCCACCCCCGAGTCACCCGGCGTCACCGACACCGCCTCCACCGGCTGGTCCAGGTCCAGCACGGTGACGCCGTCGACCTCCACCCGCAGCCGGGCGGCCCGGGGTGCCGGGACCGTGGTCTCGCGGGCGGGGACCAGCGTGCGTACGAAGGACTGGGCGGTGCGCAGCCAGGGGCGGCCCGCCTCCACCGACGGGGCGTGCCCGGTCACCGGGGGGATGTGCAGGGCGCCCAGGACCACCCCGTCGCTGTCGTCCACCAGCAGGTCCAGCCGCCGCTCGGCCCCGTCCAGGACCGCCCGCGCCGCAGCCACCGCCCCCGTGGGCACCCCCAGGGAGCGGGCCACCGACAGCAGGCTGCCCACCGGCACCACCGACAGCGCACATCCGGCCAGCTCCCGCCGCCGGTGCAAAACGGACACCGCCCGGAGCAGTGCACGGTCGTCGCCCACCACCACCGGCCGCCGCGACCCCCGGCGGGCCAGTGCCCGGGCGAACTCCTCCGGATCCGCCGGCAGACACACCTTGGTGTGCGCACCCGCGCTGAGCACGTCTTTTGCGATGCGTACCGACTCCCCGTCCGTCCGCCGGGCGACCGGATCGATGACCACCAACAGCTGATCGGAAGTCGCGGAAGTCACCACCTCGGTCCTGCCTCGCTTCCTCGGGTAGCATCTTTGTGCAAGAGCCCCTTGCGCTATTGCGCCAGGGGCTTCGTCTATTCCGGGGCATCCGGTCCGACGGTTTGCGGCCAACGACGGCCGCGGTGCACGCGGCGGTGAACCTTACGCGTACGCCCCTGACCTTGGACATGCCCCGCCCGGAAGGGGTGTACGCGCGTGCCCGCACTTGTGCTGCTCGGTGCTCAGTGGGGTGACGAAGGCAAGGGAAAGGCGACGGACCTGCTAGGCGGATCCGTCGACTACGTGGTGCGCTACCAGGGCGGCAACAACGCCGGCCACACGGTAGTCGTGGGCGACCAGAAGTACGCCCTTCACCTGCTCCCTTCCGGGATTCTCTCCCCCGGCTGCACGCCGGTCATCGGCAACGGTGTCGTCGTCGACCCGTCGGTCCTGTTCTCCGAGCTGAACGGGCTGAACGAGCGCGGCGTCGACACGTCCAAGCTCCTGATCAGCGGTAACGCTCACATCATCACGCCGTACAACGTGACGGTGGACAAGGTGACCGAGCGCTTCCTCGGAAAGCGCAAGATCGGGACCACCGGGCGCGGCATCGGCCCGACCTACGCGGACAAGATCAACCGCGTCGGCATCCGGGTGCAGGATCTCTACGACGAGTCCATCCTCACCCAGAAGGTGGAGGCGGCCCTCGACGTCAAGAACCAGATCCTCACCAAGCTCTACAACCGCCGCGCGATCGCCATCGACCAGGTGGTCGAGGAACTGCTGGGCTACGCCGACAAGCTCGCCCCGTACGTGGCCGACACGGTCCTCGTCCTCAACCAGGCGCTGGAGCAGGACAAGGTGGTCCTCTTCGAGGGCGGCCAGGGCACGCTCCTCGACATCGACCACGGCACGTATCCGTTCGTGACGTCGTCCAACCCCACCGCGGGCGGTGCCTGCACCGGCGCCGGTGTCGGCCCGACCAAGATCAGCCGGGTCATCGGCATCCTCAAGGCCTACACGACCCGTGTCGGCTCCGGTCCCTTCCCGACCGAGCTCTTCGACGAGGACGGCGAGGCGCTGCGCCGTATCGGCGGCGAGCGGGGCGTGACCACCGGCCGTGACCGCCGCTGCGGCTGGTTCGACGCCGTCATCGCCCGCTACGCGACCCGGGTGAACGGCCTGACCGACTTCTTCCTCACCAAGCTGGACGTCCTGACCGGCTGGGAGGAGATCCCGGTCTGCGTGGCCTACGAGATCGACGGCAGGCGCGTCGAGGAACTCCCGTACTCGCAGTCCGACTTCCACCACGCGAAGCCGGTCTACGAGACCCTGCCCGGCTGGTCCGAGGACATCACCAAGGCGAAGTCCTTCTCCGACCTGCCGAAGAACGCCCAGAACTACGTCAAGGCGCTCGAGGAGATGTCGGGCGCACCGATCTCCGCGATCGGCGTGGGTCCGGGCCGGGACGAGACGATCGAGATCAACTCGTTCCTGTAAATCCCGTATGTCCGCTAGCTGTTGGGCCGGTCATGGACTTCCTTGACCGGTCCATGGCTTGTTCCTGGTTCCGGATGTAACTAGAGGGGCGCAACTATCTACGCGGGTAGTCCCGCCGCGCCCTCCTCCAGTTCCCCTCCATGACCAGGAGCCCCGTATGTCCGTCAGCCCGCTGAACCGCCGGGAGTTCGTGAAGAAGTCGGCCGTCACCGGGGCGGCCGTCGCCGTGGCCGGGACCGTCGCGGCAGGCCCCGCACAGGCCGCCGACCGTACGCCCGAGAAGGCCCCCACAGCCACCAAGACCTGGTCGTTCTCCATCCTGGGCACCACCGACCTGCACAGCCACGTGTTCGACTGGGACTACTACAAGGACGCCGCCTACAGCGACAAGGCCGGGAACTCCGTCGGTGTCGCCCGCGTCGCCACCCTCATCAAGCAGCAGCGCGAGGCAAAGGGCGAGGAGCACGTCCTGCTCGTCGACGCCGGTGACATCATCCAGGGGACCTCGCTCGCGTACTACTTCGCGCGGGTCGACCCGATCACCGGCAAGGACGGCAAGAAGGGGCCCAAGCACCCCATGGCCGTCGCCATGAACCACATGCGCTACGACGCCGCCGCCCTCGGCAACCACGAGTTCAACTACGGCATCGAGACGCTGCGCAAGTTCGAGAAGCAGTGTCACTTCCCGCTGCTCGGCGCGAACGCCCTCGACGCGAAGACCCTGCGGCCGGCCTTCCACCCGTACACCGTCAAGCGCATCTGCGTCCCCGGCGCCCCCGACATCAAGGTCGGCATCCTCGGCCTGACCAACCCCGGTATCGCGCTGTGGGACAAGGACAACGTCAGCGGGAAGATGGTCTTCCCGGGCCTCGTCGAGCAGGCGAAGAAGTACGTGCCCCGGCTGCGCGCGCTGGGGTGTGACGTCGTCTTCCTGACCGACCACTCCGGGCTCGACGGGTCGACCTCCTACGGCGACGCGCTGCCCTACGTCGAGAACGCCTCCAACCTCGTCGCCGAGCAGGTCCCCGGCATCGACGCGATCCTGGTCGGCCACACGCACGTCGAGGTGTCCTCGTACACCGTCAAGAACGAGGAGACCGGCGAGGAGGTCCTGCTCTCCGAGCCGTACTGCTGGGGCTACCGTCTCACCGTCTTCGACTTCGAACTCGAACTGCACCACGGGCAGTGGAAGGTGACGAAGAAGACGGCCCAGACCCTCAACCCGAAGGACGTCGAGGAGGACCCGGAGATCACCAAGCTCCTCAAGGCCGACCACGACCTCGTCGTCAAGTACGTCAACACGGCCGTGGGCACCTGCACCCAGGATCTGTCGGCGGCGGAGTCCTGCTGGAAGGACGTCCCCATCATGGACTTCATCCACGAGGTCCAGATGCAGTCGGTGAAGGCGGGCCTGTCGGCGAGCGATGCCGCGCTGCCCCTGATCTCGGTCGCAGCGCCGTTCAGCCGCACCGCCGACATCCCCGCCGGGAGCGTGACCATCAAGGACATCGCGGGGCTCTACATCTACGACAACACGCTCTACGGCAAGAAGCTCACGGGCGCCCAGCTGAAGGACTACCTGGAGTACGCGGCGAAGTACTACCACCAGGTCCCGGCGGGCACGAAGGTCGACACCGCGACGCTGACCAACGCCAACAACTTCTGGGACTACATGTACGACACGGCCGCCGGCGTCTCGTACGACATCGACATCGCGCAGGCCGAGGGTTCGCGGATCAAGAACCTGACGTACAACGGCAAGGCGGTCGCCGACGACCAGGTCTTCGTCGTCGCGGTCAACAACTACCGCGCGAACGGCGGCTCCGGCTACCCGCACATCGCCACCGCCGAGATCGCCTACAGCTCGACCAACGAGATACGCCAGCTGATGATCGACTACGTGACGTCCAAGGGCGCACTGAACCCGGCGGACTTCGCGGTCACCAACTGGAGGCTGACGCAGGACGGGACGGCGGTGTTCTCCTAGGTCTTCCCGCACCCCGGCCGAGGGGGCGCCCGTTCGCCGGGCGCCCCCTCGCGTGCCTCATCCCGAGAACGCCTCCGCATGCGCCTGAGCCCACTGCGCGAACGTCCGTGCCGGTCGGCCGAGCAGCTTCTCCAGCGTCGGCAGGACCTCCGCACCCCGGTCGCTCTGCCGTGTGCGCTGCATGATGGCGTCGACGACCTCCGGGGGGAAGCCGTACCGCGTCATGCTCGTACGCGCCGCGTCGTCAGGGACCGGTTGCAGACGCAGGTCGCGGCCCAACGTCCTGCCCAAGACGGCCAGTTCGTCCGCGGGAGTGAGGGACTCGGGGCCGCTCAACTCGTATATGGCGGCCGCGTGTTCGTCGGACCCTGCCGACGTCAGGGCCAGGGCCGCCACCTCCGCCAGGTCCGCCGGGTCGATGCTCGCCGCCGGGCGGTCCGCGAAGGGGACGGCCACCTCGTCGCCCGTGCGGAGCCGGCCCGCCCACTGCAGGGCGTTCGACATGAAGCGGCCGGGACGGAGCAGGGTCCACGCCCAGTGCCGGGACGGGTCCGTCACCGCGGCCTCCGCCTCGGCGTGCCAGCGGGCGATCACGTCGGAGCCCGCGCCCGCTCCCGCGTCCAGGACGGACAGCTTCACCACGCGTCGGATGCCCGCCTGTGCCGCCGCCTCGGCGAGGGCGAGGTCGTGGGTCGGCCCGGGGGCCGTGCCGACGCCCTGCGCCGACATCAGGAACGCCCCGCTCGCGCCTGCGAACGCCGCATCCAGGCTCGCCGGGTCGTCCGCGTCGCCGTACACCGCTTCGACGCCGGCCGGGAAGCGTGCCGCGGCCGGGCGGCGGGTCATCGCCCGTACCGGGTGGCCGGCGGCCGCCAGCCGTCGCACCAGCTCGCCGCCCACATGGCCCGTCGCCCCGGTCACCAGGATCATCGCCGTCTCCTCTCGTCGTGCCCCCAGCCTGCGCGCAGCGGTCGCGCGCCGCGTCGCGCGCGGGGATGCAGCCGGTCTGCTCCCCGGGGAGTACGGGAGAGCACCCACAGTGCACAACAGGGCATAGGGTGCAAGTCGGGCATACGGTGGAGCTGTGCACGTGTGCGTCGACCAGAAGAAGGTGAGAGCTATGCGTGTACTGCTCAGGGCGCACTTCGACACGGAGAAGTCGAACGAGGCCATCCGCAACGGCACCCTCGCGAAAATGATCCAGTCGTCGGTGGAGCAGATCAAGCCGGAAGCCGCCTACTTCACCGCCGACGAGGGCGAACGCACCGCCTTCCTGGTCTTCGACCTCCAGGACGTCTCCCAGATTCCCGTCATCAGCGAGCCGTTCTTCCTCAACCTGGGGGCCAGGATCGACTACACCCCGTTGATGAACCTCGAAGACGTCGAGAAGGGCATCTCCCAGGTGCACTAGGTCCTAGCTGAAGACGATCATCGACCCCTGCGCCAGACTCCGCGTCGCCGCCGCGTGCAGGCCCAGCCACACATGGCGTTCGCGGGCGAAGGGGCTGGGGTCGTACGGCGCGGGGACGGCGGGCTCCTCCAGCTCCGTGGGCGCGCGCGGTGGTTCCGGTGCCGCCGGAGGATTGGCCGGATCTATGCCGATCGACGGGGCGACGTACTCGAGTTCACGCAGCAGCGCCTGGGCGGAGCCCAGCGGGCCGCCGCCGGCGAGGAGTTCGTCGTTCGACAGGGGCTGGGGGAAGTCCACGGGGACATAGGCGCCCGCGTGGTCGTAGTGCCAGACGAGGTGCGACTGCTGGGCCGTCGCCTCGAACATCTCCAGCAACTGCTCGTAGTCGCCGCCCAGTTCGTCGACCGGGGTCACCGGCAGCCCGCACACCTGGAGCAGGTAGACCCGGCGCAGGAAGTGCAGCGCGTCGTAGTCGAAGCCGGCCACCGGGGCGACCTCGCCGGACAGGCCCGGCATGTACTGGTACACCGGCACCGGAGGCAGTCCGGCGGCGGCGAGCACGTTGTTGTACTGCGCGAGTTCCTCGGCGAACGGATTGTCGGGGGTGTGGCACAACACGTCGACGAGCGGTACCAGCCACAGGTCACAGGCCAAAGAAGGCTCCTCACACGGCAAGTCGGTCAAGGCAGGGTAATCGGTACGGCTGCACCCGCGCCCTGAAGGGGCGCGGGGAACTGCGCGACCAGCCACGACGGAGCCGCAGACAACCGACGGCCCATCGCGGCACACCTAGCGGAGCGCCTGGTGCAGGTCCCATACCCACACCCCGGCCACCCACGTCCCGTCCCGGCCCACAAGTTCCGCAACCGCCCTGCGCAGGGCCTCCTCGTGCGGTCCGGGGGCCACCACCAGGGCTCCTGCCCTCCAGTACGCGAAGTCGCTCCGGGCCTGCGCCCGCCAGGTCGCGTCCAGCTCGGGGACCACGCCCGTGTCGCGGATGTCACTCAGCAGGTCTGAGGTGTACCGGGGGGAGGCGCCGTAGATCCCGGTGCGGTCGGCGCCGTAGGGGCCGTTGAAGTAGCCGCCGGGGAGCCTGAAGCCGAGGCCGGCCTGCTGCTGCCAGTGCAGCGCCTCCGCGTCGCCGGCGTCGGGCAGCGGCACCGTGACGAGGGACTCGCCCCTGTGTACGTACGGCTGCCACGCCCCGGTGGTGAAGAAGGCGGGCGTCGCCGGGCGTTCGACCGTCTTCAGCGGGGCCGGGACCAGCGGGAGCAGGGCCAGGCAGACGCCGAGCAGGCCGAGGTACTGGCTGCCCGGGTTGCGGGTCGCCGTCAGCCGGTCCAGGGCGAGGGCGAGCAGCATGCCGAGCGCCGGGGCGCAGATCATCGCGACCCGGCCCTCGATGACCGACTCGAACAGCGGCAGCCTGGCGAGGAGCGCCCAGGGGCCCGGGTAGACCTTGTCCGTCATCGGGAGGCGGAACTCGGGGCCGAGCGAGAGCAGCGCCGCGCCGACCGCGGTGACCGCCAGCGCCTTGACCAGGGCCCGCTCCCACAGCCGTACGACGATCGCGAAGGCGAGCAGGACCAGCGGCCAGCCGTAGAAGGCGTTCTGCTCGGTGGGGTTGGAGGAGAGGGCGTTGGCGCGCTGCGCGTCGCCCGCGATCAGGGAGCGTTCGGCGAAGGACAGCAGGGCGAGGGGGCTGTTGCCCGAGTTGTCGCCGTGCGGCATGTGCGTGTAGCTCTGCGGTCCGGCGAACTGCCAGACCAGCGGGTACGCGACGAGGGGAAGACAGACCGCGGCCGCGATCCCGAGCCCCTTGAGGAGCGGCCGCCAGGCCTGCCTCACCACATCCCTGCGGGCCAGGCCGTAGGCGCCCGCGAACAGCATCAGGCCGATCGCCGCGAGCAGCAGCGGCTCCTCGCCGAGGAAGACCTGGTAGGCCGCCATCAGGCCCAGGACCACCCCGTCCCGCACCACCCGGGCGCCCGTGCACAGCCGTAGCGCCCGGTCGATGATCAGCGGGATCATGAACAGCACCACGAAGTTGGGGTGCGCGTTGGCATGGCTGACCATGGGCGGTGCGAAGGCGGCCAGCGAGGCGCCCACGAAGGCCGCGGACCGCCGCCGCACGACACGCTTCACGATCAGCCGGTACCAGGCGGCCGCGGTGGCGGCGAGGCCCAGCGTCATCACGACGCTCAGGGAGACCGCCGGGCCCGCGAGGAGCGTGAGCGGGGCGAAGGGGACGGTGAGGCCGAGCATGACCGTGTTGGCCATGAGGTTCACGCCGTCGGGGAAGCCCTGCAGATCGGAGAAGAAGGGGTTGTGGAGGTGGGCCAGGTTGTGGGCGGTGACGTCGAAGAACCACTCCCACTGGTTCTGGTCCTGGAGGGAGTCGGGGAGATAGCGGTGGTCCGGGTCGAACAGGCGGCCCGAGTACAGGGCCATCGACATGAGCAGGAAGAGCAGCGCGGCGAAGAGGTCGGTGGGGCGCAGGGAGCGGGCGCGCAGCCGGGCCAGCTCGGCGAGGACGCGGACGTAGTCGAGGTGGCGCAGCTTGGAGCCGGGCCGGTGGGACCAGTGGACGGGGACCTCGGCGACCTGCCAGTCGGCGCGGTGGAAGTGCCGCAGGACCTCGACGTCGATGCCCCAGCCGTTGATCCGGGAGGCGGCGAAGGCCTCGCGGGCCTTGTCGCCCTCGAAGAGCTTGAAGCCGCACTGGGTGTCCCGTATGCCCGGCACGGTGGTGCGGCGTATGAGTAAGTTCCCGGCGCGGCCCAGCAGTTCGCGCACCGGGTGCTGGTGGTCCCCGATCGTCGCGCCGGGCACGGAACGGGAGCCGATCGCCGCTGCGTTCCCCTCACTGAGCGCCTTGTCGAGCTGCTCCAGCTCCTCGATCGGGGCCGCGAGGTCGGCGTCCGTGACCAGCACGCGCCGCCCGCGGGAGGCGGCGACGCCCAGGCGCAGGGCGTGGCCCTTGCCGCGGTGGTGCGGGCTGGTGACCAGCCGCACGCGGGGCTCCTCGAGGCCGGTGACGAGGTCCGGCGTGCCGTCCGTCGACCCGTCGTCGGCGACGACGACCTCCCACTCGCCCCATCGGCCCTCGTTGTCGCGCAGATAGCGGGTGACGGTGTCGAGGGTGGGGCCGAGGCGCTGCTCCTCGTCGAAGGCGGGGATGACGACGGTGAGGTCCACGGCCCAGGCAGGCGTGCCCCTGGCCGGCCTGTTCACTCGTCGGCCAGCCGCTCGATGAGGGCCAGCGAGTGCTCGTTGTACGAGGCGACGATCGCCCGCGCCGTCCTGGTGTCCCGCTTGGCCAGGGCGTCGACCAGATCGGTGTGGCCGGACCACAGGGCGCCGCGCAGATCGGACAGCCGGCGCAGATGCTGCACCGCGCACACCCAGGACTGGACGCGCAGCCGGTGCAGGAAGTCGGCCAGATAGGGGTTGCCGAAGAGGGTGCCGAGCTCGTGCCAGAAGCGCAGGTCGTAGCCGATCAGCACGGTGAGGTCGCCGGCCAGCGAGGCCCGCTGCGCCTCCTCGCCGCGCCGCCGGACCCCGGCCAGGGCGGCCACCGCACGGGACTCGTCGTGCGGCGGAAAACGTTCCTGCTCCCGGTCCAGGGCGATGAACATGCCGTCCGTGACCAGGCTGCGGGCCTCGATGATGCCGCGGTAGTCGGCGAGCGAGTACTCGTGGACGTGGAAGCCGCGGTGCTGGTCGGCGTCGAGGAGGCCCTGCGCGGAGAGGTCGACGAGCGCCTCGCGCACGGGCGTAGCGGAGACCCCGTACTGCTCGGCGATCTCCTTCACCGTGAACTCCTGACCCGGCTGGAGCCGCCCCGCGAGAGCCTCGTCGCGAAGCGCGTCGGCGATCTGCTGCCGCAGGGTGCTGCGGGTCACGGAGCCGTTGCCGCTGCTGCCGGGCATGTGTCGGGCGTCTCCTCGTCGCGTTCGGGTGGCGTGCACGTACCTATCTACGAGCACGCCACCTTACGCGTTCGGTCTCCCGCTGGTTACCCGCGTAGCGGCGCCGCATCCGATCGGCGGCGGGCGGCTACTCCGTGTACTCGTCGGCCACGGACAGCGCCGAGTCCAGCGCCGCGAGGCCCTCCTTCAGCTCGGCCTCGCTCACGTTGCACGGCGGCACGACATGGGTGCGGTTCATGTTGATGAAGGGCCAGATGCCGTGCTTCTTCGCGGCGGCGCCGAAGGCGGCCATCGCCGCGTTCGCCTCGCCGGCCGCGTTGTACGGCACCAGCGGCTCCCGCGTCCCCCGGTTCTTCACCAGGTCCAGCGCCCAGAACATGCCGACACCACGCACCTCGCCGACGCTCGGGTGCCGCTCGGCCAGCTCCCGCAGCGCAGGACCGAGGACGGTCTCGCCCAGCCGCCCGGCGTTCTCGACGACGCCCTCCTCCGCCATGACGTTGATCGTCGCGACGGCGGCGGCGCAGGCCAGCGGGTGCCCGGAGTACGTCAGACCGCCCGGGTAGGCCCGCTTGGCGAAGGTCTCGGCGATCGCACCGGAGATGGCGACCCCGCCGAGGGGCACGTATCCGCTGTTCACGCCCTTGGCGAAGGTCATGAGATCGGGTACGACACCGAACAGGTCGGCCGCGAACCACTCACCGGTCCGCCCGAACCCGGCCATGACCTCGTCCAGGATGAACACGATGCCGTACTTGTCGCAGATCTCCCGCACCCCGGCGAGGTAGCCGGGCGGCGGCACCATGATCCCCGCGGTGCCCGGAATGGTCTCCAGGATGATCGCGGCGATCGTGGCCGGCCCCTCGAAGGCGATCGTGGTCTCGAGGTGCTCCAGCGCCCGCGCGCACTCCTGCTCCTCGGTCTCGGCGTAGAACCGGGAGCGGTAGAGGAACGGCGCCCAGAAGTGCACGACACCGGCGGCCGCACCGTCGGAGGCCCAGCGGCGCGGGTCCCCGGTGAGGTTGATCGCCTGCTGGGTGCCGCCGTGGTAGGAGCGGTAGGCGGACAGGACCTTCGGCCGCCCGGTGTGCAGCCGCGCCATGCGTACGGCGTGCTCGACGGCGTCGGCGCCGCCGTTGGTGAAGAAGATCTTGTCGAGGTCGCCAGGTGTCCGCTCGGCGATCAGCCGGGCCGCCTCCGAACGGGCCTCGATCGCGAAGGCGGGCGCGAACGTCGTCAGGTGTGCGGCCTGCTCCTGTATCGCGGCGACGACCTTCGGGTGCTGGTAGCCGATGTTGGTGTAGACGAGCCCGCTGGTGAAGTCCAGGTACCGCCTGCCGTCGTAGTCCCAGAAGTACGACCCCTCCGCACCGGCGACGGCGAGCGGGTCGATGAGCTCCTGTGCGGACCAGGAGTGGAACACATGAGCACGGTCCGCGGCCTTCACGGCGGCGCCGGCCTGGGGGTCTGGCTGAGGGGTCATGGCGGCGAGCGTAGGAGCCCTGGGCGTCCGCTCGGTATCGGCTTCCTGTCTGGCATGCGGGGGTTTCCGCGACAGGTTGTCGGGCCGGACGGTCGGCGCGCCCCGTCAGGACCGCACGCTCGCGCCGGTTTCCGGCCGCACCGGCGCCGCCGGCGCGGGGTCGGCGGCGGTCGTGACGCCGGCGGTCCGTGATCCGCGCCTGTCGCCGAACGCGTGCCTCACCGCCCGCCGGCCGGGTTGCCCGCGGCGTTACGGAACCGTAGACACCGCTCCGGGCGACTACCTCCGCGACCGCACTATTCTCGGTCTGTTGCACATACGGGGGGAAGGCGGCGCGGCCATGGAGAAGCTCGCAGCGGGGGACCCGCAGCGCATCGGGGCGTACCGGCTGCTGGCCCGGCTGGGTGCCGGTGGCATGGGGCATGTGTATCTCGCCCGCTCGGACCGGGGCCGTACCGTCGCCGTGAAGCTGGTGCGGGAGGAGTTGGCCGCGCAGGAGGAGTTCCGGGCGCGGTTCCGGCAGGAGGTGCAGTCCGCGCGCCAGGTCGGCGGGCACTGGACGGCGCCCGTGCTCGACGCCGACACGGAGGCCGCGGTGCCGTGGGTGGCCACCGGGTACGTCGCCGGGCCGAGCCTGCAGCAGGTCGTGGGGCACGACCACGGGGCGCTGCCCGAGCGCTCGGTGAACATCCTCGCGGCCGGACTCGCGCACGCGCTGCAGGACATCCACGCCGCCGGGATCATCCACCGGGATCTGAAGCCGTCCAACGTCCTCGTGACCATCGACGGGCCGCGGGTCATCGACTTCGGGATCGCGCGGGCGCTGGAGACGGTGACGGACGGCGGACTGACGCGGACCGGCGCGCTCGTCGGGTCGCCCGGCTTCATGGCCCCCGAGCAGGTGCGCGGCGACCGGATCACGCCCGCCTGCGACGTCTTCTGCCTGGGCTCCGTGCTGGCCTACGCCGCCACCGGACAACTCCCCTTCGGCAGCGCCAACAGCGGGGTGCACGCCCTGATGTTCCGCATCGCCCAGGAGGAACCCGACCTGGAGGGGGTGCCCGAGGGCGTCGCCGACCTCGTACGGGACTGTCTGAAGAAGGACCCGGGCGCGCGGCCGACGCTGGACCAGGTGCTGGAGCGCACGGGCGCCGAGGACACCGTGCTCGGCGGCCGCTCGCGCGACCCCTGGCTGCCGAGCGCGCTCGTCGCCCAACTCGGCCGCCATGCCGTGCAGTTGCTGGACGCGGAAGACCCGGAGGAGGGCACGGCAGCCGCGCCCGCCGGGCCTTCGCTGCGGAAGGCGGCACCCGAGGCCCCGCCCGAGCACGCCGCCGCCGACGACTCCGCACCGGAGGCCGGCACCCCCGCCGGACCGCCCCCGCCCGGGCAGCCGGGCGGCGCCGCCCCGCTGAACCACCTCCCCACGATGGTCGCGGGCCAGGCGACACCCCCGCCCGTCCATGCGCAGACACCCCCGGCCTACGGCTATCCGCAGCAGCACCCCCAGCAGCAGCCGGCCTACGGCTACCCGCCGCAGCCGTCCGGCGCCTACGGCTACCCCCAGCAGCCCGGCGGCCTCGGCTCCACCCCGCCCTACGGCCCGTCCTACACCGGCCCGTCCTACACCGGCCCGGCCCCGCACGCCCCGCAGGAACCGCCCCGCCGCAGCGGCCGTTCCACCGTGGCGCTGGTCGCGGTCGCCCTGGTCGTCGCGCTCGGCGCCGGCGGCTCGGTCTACGCCCTGATGAACGGCGGCGACAAGGGCGACAAGGGCGACAACAAGCCGAGCCCGGCCCCGACCAGCAGCGCAGCCTCGAATCCCGAGCCGAGCCGGCCGACGCCCACGACCGCGGAGCCCACCACCTCCGCACCCTCGGACGGCGCGATCCCGACCGGCTACCTGGGCACCTGGACGGCCACCATCACCAACGCCGACGGCCAGAACACCCGCGAACTCACCATCCAGCAGGGCGAGGTGGGCGACGCGGTCCTGTCCCTGGTCGCCGACGGCCCCACCAGCAGCGGCACCTACCACTGCGTGTTCCAGGCCGATCTGACCGCGGCACCGGGCAGCGACGGCCCCCTGGAGATCGGCCCGTCCACCGTGACGTCCGGCGATCCCGGCTACTGCAAGCCGGGCGACGCCACCGAGCTCAGCCTGCTGCCGGACGGCAGCCTGCAGCGCGAGAACACCAGCAACGGGGAGAAGCTGAAGTACACCAGGCAGTGAGCCGGGTGCGGGGCCACCACCCGCCGGCCCTCTCCGTCGTGAACGCCGGCCCGGTGCGGGTTCACCTCGGCTCGGGCGGCCGCTGGCGCGGCATGTTCGGGCGTGAGCCCGCTCCCGGTGGCAGCGGGAAGCGTCCCTGCGCACTGCCCGTCTCCTGGCGCGCGACCCCGACCGGCGCGGACTGGATCCCCATCGGGGCCGAGCCGCCCGTCCGGAACTCCACCATCCAGTCGGCCGTCTCCGCGCGCACCAGCTCCGTCACGTCCTCCGAGAAGCGCCGCAGCACCGCAAGGCACCGCTCGACGGCCTCGCTCGCGGTGCCCTCCGCGGGGCCCAGCACCTCCCGGACACACTCCGAGGCCCAGTCGAACTGCAGCACCTGCAGCCGCCGCTGCACGGCCTGCGCGGTTGCCACATCCCTTATCCAGCCGGAGGTCACACCGAAGAACCGGTCCACGGCCACGCACGCCACCGCGAACAGCAGCGCCAGATACCCCCAGGCGGCCATCCCGGCGATCACCCCGGTCAGATCCAGCAGCGGCAGCGCGGCCCCGGTCACCGCACCCACCGCGGCCCCCGTGCGCAGCGCCCGCGCACCCCGCCGCTTCCACACGCGGTCCGCGAGATACCAGGCCGCCGTCTGCAGCGCCCCGCGCTCCACCCACAGATACAGCTCGTGAAGCCGCTCGGCCGGCTCGCCCCAGTCGCCGAGCGGGAACGAGCGCCCGATCAGATCGCCCGGCCGCAGCCCGGCCGCACCCTCGCTCCACCCGTCCTGAGCCGGACCCTCGGGCTGCATCTCCGGCTGACCCACACGGCACTCCCTACTGATCACGACTGATCACGACGCTGATCACGAGACTGATCACGAGGCTGACCACGACCGAACACGTTGCGTGACACCCGATCCTGATGTGCCTGACCTTCCTACCGCCCAATGGGTGGCTCAGCCCCCGAATTCACCTCTATTCCGCCCGGAAGGGGGTCTTGATCAGGTATAGGACTCGGCAACAGCTCACTCGAAAGAGTGCTGGGGCGATGCCTGGCTGGACCACGTAGGCTCGTGCCAGGCGGGAAAACCTCGCCCATACAGCCGTACGAAACCAGGAGCTGATCGTGATTCCCGGTGGTGGCCAGCCCAATATGCAGCAGCTGCTCCAGCAGGCCCAGAAGATGCAGCAGGACCTGCAGCGGGCGCAGGAGGAGCTGGCGCAGACGGAGGTCGACGGGCAGGCGGGCGGCGGCCTGGTGAAGGCCACCGTCACCGGCTCCGGCGAGCTGCGCGCGCTGAAGATCGACCCCAAGGCGGTGGACCTCGAGGCTGCATCTGTCGAAGAGACGGTCGAGACCCTCGCGGACCTGATCGTCGCGGCGGTCCAGGCGGCCAACGAGAACGCCCAGAACCTCCAGCAGCAGAAGCTGGGCCCGCTGGCCCAGGGCCTGGGCGGCGGCAGCAGTATCCCGGGCCTGCCTTTCTAAGAGAGGCGTCCGCCAACTACCGTACGTACTTGCAAGGAACCCCGGGAAGGACGGCAGTCCGTGTACGAAGGCGTGGTGCAGGACCTGATCGACGAGCTGGGGCGGCTGCCCGGCGTCGGTCCCAAGAGCGCCCAGCGGATCGCCTTCCACATCCTGCAGGCGGAACCGACGGACGTACGGCGGCTCGCGCAGGCTCTGATGGAGGTCAAGGCGAAGGTCCGCTTCTGCGCGACCTGCGGCAATGTCGCACAGGAAGAGCTGTGCAACATCTGCCGCGACAGCCGCCGCGACCCCTCCGTCATCTGTGTGGTGGAGGAGCCGAAGGACGTGGTCGCGATCGAGCGGACCCGCGAGTTCCGCGGCCGTTACCACGTCCTGGGCGGGGCGATCAGCCCCATCGAGGGTGTGGGCCCCGACGACCTGCGTATACGGGAACTTCTCGCGCGGTTGGCCGACGGGACGGTCACGGAACTGATCCTTGCCACGGACCCGAACCTGGAGGGCGAGGCCACGGCGACGTACCTCGCCCGCATGATCAAGCCCATGGGCCTCAAGGTCACCCGCCTGGCCAGCGGCCTCCCGGTGGGCGGAGACCTGGAATACGCGGACGAGGTGACCCTCGGCCGCGCCTTCGAGGGGAGACGACTCCTAGATGTCTGACGCCACGCTGCATGACGCGACGCAGGACCCGGACGACTTCGCCGTCCAGATCGCGGACCAGGTAGAGAGCTTCCTGGTGGCCGTCACGGAGGTGGCGAAGGGCGACGAGCCCGACTCGGCCGTCCCCTTCCTCCTCCTGGAGGTCTCCCAGCTCCTGCTGGCCGGCGGCCGCCTCGGCGCGCACGAGGACATCGTCCCCGACGAGCGCTACGAGCCGGACACCGGCCCGGACGCCGACGTGGACGAACTACGCGAGAACTTCGCCCGCCTGCTGGACCCGATCGACGTGTACTCCGAGGTCTTCGACCCCTACGAGCCGCGCAAGGCCCCGGTCCCGGCCCGTATCTCCGACGACCTGACCGACGTCATCACCGACCTCCGCCACGGTATGGCCCACTACCGCGCGGGCCGCACCACGGAGGCCCTGTGGTGGTGGCAGTTCTCCTACTTCTCCAACTGGGGCTCGACGGCCTCGGCCACCCTGCGCGCCCTGCAGTCGGTGGTGGCCCACGTCCGCCTGAACCAGCCCCTGGAGGAACTGGACGGCCTGGACACGGACCAGACACCCATGGGCGACGAGACGCTGGAGTTCGAGGCGGGAAGGGTGATGGCGGAGGAGATCGGGGGGCCGCTGGGGCTGCAGCCCGGAAAGTAGCTCGACCCGGTCACACGGTGCCGTTCGCGCAGCTACGCTCGGTAAGGACCCGGATGACACCCATCCGGGCCCACCGGTCGGAGGTGCGTGCCGTGGCGGGTCGGTCCAACAGCCCCAACTCCCAGCCCCCGTGGCCTGGCGATACGCCGGTGACCAGCTGAAGCGCTGGCGCATGAAGGCGGACGTCAGCCGCGAGCAACTCGCCTCCGCCGCCAACTACTCCCCGGACACCATCGTGTCGATGGAGCGCGGCGTACGCAGGCCGACGTCGCGTGTCCTGGACGTCGCGGACGAACTCTGCGACGCGAAGGGGATGTTGAGCGGCGCGAAGGAGTTCCTGAACCGGGAGCGGTTCCCTGCGCGGGCGCAGGACTTCATGGAGCGGGAGAAGGAGGCGACCAGTATCTGGTCGTACGAGCTCGCTCTCGTCCCCGGCCTGTTGCAGACGGAGGGGTACGCGCGGGCGCTCATCGACAACCGGATCCCGCCGCTGGACGAGGAGACGGTGGAGGAACGCGTTGCCGCCCGCATGGAACGGCAGGCGGTGCTCAACCATCGGAAGCCGCCCGTGGGACTGAGCTTCGTACTGTACGAGGCCGTCCTGCGCAGTCCACTCGCGGACACCGAACAGCTGCATCGCCTGCTGGCGGTGGCGTGCCTGCGGAACGTGGTGGTGCAGGTGCTCCCGTTCGAGCGGGCCTTCAGTGACGCGCTCATGGGTCCCATGGTGTTGATGGAGACCCGTGACCATGAGCGATTCGCTTTCGCGGAAGGCTCGTTCGCCAGCGAGCTTTCGGCGGATCCGGGGGTTGTCAGCCGTGTGACCGAGCGGCTTAGCATGATCCGCACGAGGGCTCTCGACCCCGATGAGTCGGCCCGTTTCATCGAGCGGATGGTGGATCAGTCGTGAGCGACCAGTTGAAGTGGTTCAAGTCGAGCTACAGCGACAACGAGGGCGGCAACTGCGTCGAAGTAGCGTTCGCCACCGCCATCCACGTTCGGGACTCCAAGCGCCCCGCGAGCCCCGAGCTCCAGGTCGCCGCTCCCGCCTGGAAGGCGTTCGTTTCCGCAGTTCAGCCCGAGGGTTGAGCCGTCACAGCCCCCATACCCCCTTGCCGACGGCGGCGACCCCGCCTGCCAGTGCCAGCGACAGCACGAGCAGGCGGGCCCGCCCCTCCGATATCCGGTCGGCGAGCCCCCGCCCGATCACCGCCCCCACCACCATCGCGGCGACGACCCAACCCCACCGGGCCCCGCCCAGCTCCGGCACCCCATTGGCCGCCACCGAGAACGCATTCACCACAACCCCGTAGAACTGCGCGTTCGGTACGAACTCCCGTACCGTCCAGCCCGCGTTGACGGCGTACAAGGACACCGGTGGCCCGCCCACGCCCGCCGCCGAGTTCATGAACCCGCCCACCGCGCCCGCCGCGACCGCACCCCGCGTGCCCCGCAGCGCAGGCACCCGCGCACCCCGCATCACCAGCAGCACCGCGACCGTCACCAGCCCGCCCATCACCAACAACAGGACGGGCTGGGGGAGTTGGCGGGTCAGCCAGGCCCCGGCCGGTACCGTGCAGGCGGCCGCCGCGCACAGCGGCACCATCGCGGACGGCCGCACCCGCCGCCAGCCGCCGGCCAGCCCCACGGCGCTGATGGCCCCCGCCGCGCAGTTGGCGAGCACGACGCCCTCGGCGGGCCCGAGCAGCAGCACGAGCGCGGGTACGGCGACCAGTGCGAAGCCCATGCCGGTCAGCCACTGCACGCAGGAACCGAGCAGGACGATGCCCGCCAGCAGGACGTCCGTCGTGGTCAAGTCGTCACTCCACGTGAGTTGGATGGGCCTTGGAACTGCGCTGTACGAAGGCTGCACGGGCCCTAACCGGTGAAAAGCGAGTCTGGAGTCACTTCCCCAGCAGGGAGGTCGAAGAGCACGAACCGCACCGAAACCGGAGACAGCGATGATCCGTCGTTCCCTGACCAAGCGCGCAGCCGTCGTCACCGCCACCGCCGTCGTCGCCCTCGGCACCGTGGGCACCGTCGCCGCCACCGCCGGTCCGATCCACGAGGTCAGGCCCACCAAGGCACAGATCGCCGGCCTGTTCGACACCTGGAACAAGGCGCTGCAGACCGGTGACTCGAAGAAGGTCGCGAGCCTGTACGCGAAGGACGCGGTGCTCCTGCCCACCGTCTCCAACAAGATCCGCACCAACCACGCCGAGATCGTCGACTACTTCAACAAGTTCCTGCAGAGCAAGCCGGTCGGCAAGAAGGTCAGGACGATCGTCGACGTCCTCGACAAGGACTCCGCGATCGACACCGGCATCTACGAGTTCACGCTCACCGACAAGGCCACCGGCAAGAAGAGGGTGGTCGAGGCCCGCTACACCTACGTGTACGAGAAGATCCACGGCAAGTGGAAGATCGTCAACCACCACTCCTCGGCGATGCCCGAAGGCTGATCCTGACCTCCAGCCCGCCCCCGGGCGCGTCCCGCAGGGCCACGGTCCCGCCGTCGTCGGTCACCAGCTGCTTGACGACGGCGAGGCCGAGGCCGGAACCGGAGCGCCCGGTCAGGCCCTGGCCGCGCCAGAAGCGGTCGAAGGCACGGGACTTCTCCGCGTCCGTCATGCCGGGGCCCTGGTCGAGGACCGAGAGCACCACTTCCGCGCCCTTCTCCTCGACCCGGACGGTGATCGTGGCGCCGTCCGGTGAGACCTCCAGCGCATTCGAGAGCACGTTGTCCAGCACCTGGTCCAGATGACCGGGACTGGCCAGCACAGACGGCCGGCCGTCGACACCACTCCCCCTGAGCGCGATGGTGACTCCGCGCTCGTCGGCGGCCGGTCTCCACACCGACAGCCGTTCGGCCACGATCTCCCCGAGGGGCAGCGGCTCCGCGGCCGTCACCTTCGCCTCCGCCCGCGCCAGCACCAGCAGTCCGTTGACCAGCCGGCTCATCCGGACCACCTCGGCGGTCGCCTGCTCCACGTCCTCCCTTACGAACTCGTCGTCCACGCCGTCCGCGATGTTGTCCAGCGACAGCCGCAAGGCCGTCAG
This sequence comes from Streptomyces sp. NPDC049541, assembly GCF_044465725.1. Taxonomy (NCBI): domain Bacteria; kingdom Bacillati; phylum Actinomycetota; class Actinomycetes; order Kitasatosporales; family Streptomycetaceae; genus Streptomyces; species Streptomyces sp. NPDC049541. Next base: position 572,403 of record NZ_JBITLY010000003.1, read on the forward strand.
CGGGGTGCGGAGCTGGTGGGAGGCGTCCGCCACGAAGATCCGCTGCGAGGCGACCAGTGTGTCCAGGCGTTCCGCGCCCTGGTTCAGGGTCCGGGCGAGGGTCTGGGTCTCCGGCGGGCCCGTCACGGGCGAGCGGGCGGTGAGGTCGCCGTCGCTGAACTTGCTGGCCATGACGTTGAGTTCGCGCAATGGGGCGGTGATCCGGCGGGCGGCGACCGCGCCGATCAGCGCCGCGACGGCGAGCACCGCCACCGCGAGGCCTGCCCGGAAGCCCCAGATCGTCCACAGCCTGTGGGTGAGATGCGAGGTCGAGTACACGATCCGTACGGCCGCCGGCCCCTGGGCGGGCACGGTGACCTCGAGCCGCTTGCCCCAGATGAAGTTGGAGCCCCAGTCGGTCGTGGACCGGTTCTGCTCCACGGCCCGGGTCAGCGCCGCGTTCGCGGCCGGCCTCGGGATGTTCGGGGAGCAACGGCCGGTAGGGGTCACCTGGACGTCGCCGGGGGTCTCGTCGCCGTACGCCCTGGCCACCTTCTCCAGGGCGTCGCACGAGATCCGGTCGTCGCCGCCGAGCAGCAGCGCCATCGTCCTGGCCTCGCGCAGCACGGACAGCTCGGTGTCGTCGCGCAACTGCTTGGTGAGCGTGAAGGCCACCGGCACGGTGAACAGCAGGATGGCGACGGCGACGAGCAGGATGTAACTGCGGATGAGCCGGCGGTTCATGACGCCCCGGCGTCCTTGACGATCTCCAGCCGGAAGCCGACCCCGCGCACCGCCTCGATGGCGATGACCCCGGTGAACTTCCGCCGCAGCGCCGCCACATGGACGTCGAGCGTCTTGGTCGGCCCGAACCAGTTCGCGTCCCAGACCGCTTCCATGATCTGCTCCCGCGACATCAGCGCACCCGGCTCCTCGGTGAGGAAGGCCAGCAGGTCGTACTCCTTGGGCGCGAGGGCGACCTCGACGCCGTCCACATGCACCCGCGCCGCCTTGCGGTCGATCGTCAGCCGGGGCCCGTACCGGTCCGGGCCGCCCGCGGCCGCCTCCGGCCTACGGGCCTGCACGCGTCGCAGTACCGCCCTTATCCGCGCGATGACCTCCCGCACCCCGAACGGCTTGGACACATAGTCGTCCGCGCCGAGCTCCAGGCCCACCACGCGGTCCGTCTCGTCGCTGCGCGCGCTGATCACGATGATCGGCACGTCACTGCGTTCGCGCAGCGCCTTGCACACGTCCAGTCCGTCGGTGTCGGGCAGACCGAGATCGAGCAGGACGACGTCGTACGGGCCCTGGTGGCGCAGCGCGGCGTCACCCGTGGTGACCCATTCCACCTCGAAGCCGTACCGGACGAGCCCGCGGCGAAGGGACTCGGCGACCGGCTCATCGTCTTCCACCAGAAGTACGCGCACAGGCGCACCCTAATGCTTGAAAGTTGAAGACGACCGGCCGCCGAGTCCGGTTGGATCACCACATGGCGGGCAGCCGCTCCGGGATCCGCTTCATGAACCCGGTCCGCCACACCAGCTGCTCGATCGGCACCGCGAGGCGCAGCCGGGGCATCCGCTCGAGGAGCCGCTCCAGTGCGATCTCGGCATGCTTGCGGCCGAGGGCGGTGGCGGGGCAGTAGTGGCTGCCGCCGCCGAAGGAGAGGTGGGCGGTGGAGTTGGCGCGGGTCAGGTCGACGGTGTGCGGGTCGGGGAAGGCGGCCGGGTCGAAGTTCGCGCCCTCGACGAGGACGAGGACCAGCTCACCGGCCGCCACCCGCACATCCCCGAGGAGTACGTCCTCGGTCGCCAGCCTCGGCAGCCCGTCACCGATGGAGAGGTTGACGCGCAGCAGCTCGTCGACGGCCGCGGGGATCTTCCCGGGGTCCGCGACCAGCTCCTGCTGCAGCTCGGGGTGCTGGATCAGCGAGACCAGGGCCATGGTCAGGAAGCCGGACGTCGAGATGACGCCCGCGCCGAACATGGTCACGCCGACCGTCGCGAGCATCTCGTCGGTGAGGTGGGCGTAGTCGGGATCGGCGCGCAGGGCGGCGAGCTCGGCCATCAGGCCCGTGGTCGCCGGGTCGTCCAGCCGCTGGGTCATGTACGCGATGTCGCGGTCCCAGTTGAGGCGGGCGCCCGTGACCGGGCAGGCCGAGTTCATGAACGCGATGTCCAGGCTCCGCATCAGAGCGGGCGCGTCCGCCTGCGGAACGCCGAGGATGCGGCAGTGCATACCGGCCGAGTACGGATCGGCGAAGCCGCCCCGCAGGTCCACGGGAGCACCCTCGCGCACCAGGCCCTCGACCAGCTCGTCGGCGTACGACCGCAGCCACTCCACCAGCCCGGGGCTCTTCGGATTGAGGGCCTTGAGCACGGCCTTGCGCAGTCCGGCGCCGGTGATGTTCCCCATGTTGTTGACGACCTCGGGCGGGATCGTCAGCGCGTACTGACGGGGGACCCCGGGCGCCGAGGTGTCCTTCAGGCTGAACCGCGGGTCCTCCAGGACCTGCTTGCACAGCTCGTACGAGGACACCAGCCAGGCCTCGTCACCCGCGATGGTGCGCACACGGCGTACGGGGGTCGTGGCGCGCAACTCCTCCACCTCGGCGGGGAGTTGGTCGCCCCGCCAGGAGAACGGGAAGTCGATGAGTTCCTCGGCGGGCATGGTCTCAGCGGGCATCGGTGGCTCCCTCGGCGGGCGTGACGATGGCGTGGCCCTGGTTGCGGGAGGCACGCAGCCCCGCGCCGGGCGAGTAGAGCAGCTCGGCCATCGGCAGGAGCTGGTGGTAGCAGTTGAGGGAGGAGGGCACGCCCAGGATGGCGGGGGTGTCCAGGAAGAGGGGCGCCTCCGCGGTGACGTACTCCAGGCACACCTCCCGCTGGCGGGCGGTCACCTCCTGTGCCTTGGTCGACAGGAAGGAGTCGACGAGTTTCTCGCAGGTCGTACGGAACTCCTCGTCGGAGGACAGACGGGTGCGCAGATCCTCGTGGATCTCCCGGTACGCCGGGTTGTCGCGCAGCCCGGACATGGCGTGGGCCCTCAGCCGGGTGCCGCCGGGGTCGGCGGCCTCCACGGCGGCGAGGACCTTGGCGCGTACGCCCCGCAGGTTCTTCACCGCCTTGCGGCGCGCGTCGTCGGCCGTATAGCCGGAGGCCTCGTACATCTCGGCCACGTGCAGATCGGTGTAGACGAAGTCCACGCGTTCGAAGAGGGCGAGGCCCCAGCGGGCCAGCTCGTGTATGCGCTGTGCGGAGAAGTAGCTGTTGCCGGGTGAGACGCCGATGACGGCGTGGTCGGCGGCGGTGCGGATGACCTCGCAGTGCGGGGTGAAGGGGCGGACCAGGAAGAGGTCGGCCGGTGTGACGTGCTGGATCTCGGAAACGGTCGCAGTCGTCAAGGAAGGAGAATCCTTCGCGTCGCTAGTCCCGATGGAGCCTTGTGCTCCTGGTGTGGCGACGACGACGCGAAGTTACCGGGCGGCTACTCAGAGCGTCAACGGGTGACCTGAACCACTTTGCGGACTGTTCATGTCCCAGGTGGGCAGGGGCTGGGCTGGAGCGCCGGGTCTCACCATGTGGTTTCACGGAGGCCGTAACCGGGCGCTCGGTAAAATGAGCCGACACATACGGGACGAGCGAGGAGCGCACGTGGGCCTTGTCGTGCAGAAGTACGGAGGCTCCTCCGTAGCCGATGCCGAGGGCATCAAGCGCGTCGCCAAGCGAATCGTGGAAGCGAAGAAGAACGGCCACCAGGTGGTCGTCGTCGTTTCCGCGATGGGCGACACGACGGACGAGCTGATCGATCTCGCCGAGCAGGTATCTCCGATGCCGGCCGGGCGTGAGTTCGACATGCTGCTGACCGCCGGAGAGCGGATCTCCATGGCACTGCTGGCCATGGCGATCAAAAACCTGGGCCACGAGGCCCAGTCGTTCACCGGCAGCCAGGCAGGCGTCATCACCGACTCCGTCCACAACAAAGCCCGGATCATCGACGTCACGCCCGGCCGTATCCGCACGGCCCTCGACGAGGGCAACATCGCCATCGTCGCCGGCTTCCAGGGCGTCAGCCAGGACAAGAAGGACATCACCACGCTCGGCCGCGGTGGTTCCGACACGACGGCCGTCGCGCTGGCCGCCGCACTCGACGCCGAGGTGTGCGAGATCTACACCGACGTCGACGGCGTGTTCACCGCCGACCCGCGCGTGGTGAAGAAGGCGAAGAAGATCGACTGGATCGCCTTCGAGGACATGCTGGAGCTCGCCGCCTCCGGCTCCAAGGTGCTGCTCCACCGCTGTGTGGAGTACGCCCGCCGCTACAACATCCCGATCCACGTCCGCTCCAGCTTCAGCGGGCTGCAGGGCACGTGGGTCAGCAGTGAGCCGATCGAGCAAGGGGACAAGAAGGTGGAGCAGGCCATCATCTCCGGTGTCGCGCACGACACCTCGGAGGCCAAGGTCACGGTCGTCGGCGTCCCGGACAAGCCGGGCGAGGCCGCCTCGATCTTCCGCGCCATCGCCGACGCCGAGATCAACATCGACATGGTCGTGCAGAACGTGTCCGCCGCCTCCACCGGGCTGACGGACATCTCCTTCACCCTCCCCAAGACCGAGGGCCGCAAGGCCATCGACGCCCTGGAGCGGGCGAAGACGGCCATCGGCTTCGACTCGCTGCGCTACGACGACCAGATCGGCAAGATCTCCCTCGTCGGCGCCGGCATGAAGACCAATCCGGGTGTCACGGCGTCCTTCTTCGAGGCGCTGTCCGACGCGGGCGTGAACATCGAGCTGATCTCGACCTCCGAGATCCGTATCTCGGTCGTCACCCGCGCCGACGACGTGCCGGAGGCCGTGCGCGCCGTGCACTCCGCCTTCGGCCTGGACTCCGACACCGCCGAGGCGGTCGTCTACGGAGGCACCGGACGCTGATGTCGGCGTCCCAGCGCCCGACGCTCGCGGTCGTGGGGGCGACCGGAGCCGTCGGCACGGTCATGCTCCAGATCCTGTCCCAGCACGCGGACATCTGGGGCGAGATCCGTCTGATCGCCTCACCGCGCTCGGCCGGCCGCAAGCTGGCCGTGCGCGGTCAGCAGGTCGAGGTGGTCGCCCTGACCGAGGAGGCCTTCGACGGGGTCGACGTCGCCATGTTCGACGTACCCGACGAGGTGTCCGCGCACTGGGCGCCGATCGCCGCCGCCAAGGGCGCGGTGGTGGTGGACAACTCGGGCGCCTTCCGGATGGATCCGGAGGTGCCGCTGGTGGTCCCGGAGGTCAATCCGCACTGCGCCCGCCGCAGGCCCCGCGGGATCATCGCCAACCCCAACTGCACGACCCTCTCCATGATCGTCGCCCTGGGTGCGCTGCACGCCGAGTTCGGGCTGCGTGAGCTGGTGGTCTCCTCGTACCAGGCGGTCAGCGGGGCGGGGCGGGCCGGGGTGGAGACCCTGCGGCAGCAACTGTCCCTGGTCGCCGGTACGGAGCTGGGGACCAGCCCCGGCGATGTGCGGCGGGCCGTCGGCGACAACACCGGGCCGTTCCCTGAGCCGGTCGCGCTGAACGTGGTGCCGTGGGCCGGGTCGTTGCGCGAGGACGGCTGGTCCTCGGAGGAGATGAAGGTGCGGGACGAGTCCCGCAAGATCCTCGGCCTGCCCACGCTGCCCGTCGCCGTGACCTGTGTACGGGTCCCCGTGGTCACCACGCACTCCCTGACCGTCCACGCCCGCTTCCAGGGCGAGGTCACCGTCGACGGAGCCCGGGAGATCCTCGCCACCGCACCTGGGGTCGTCCTCTTCGACGACCCGGCGGCCGGCGAGTTCCCCACACCGGCCGATGTCGTCGGCACCGACCCGACCTGGGTGGGCCGGGTGCGGCGCGCGCTCGACGACCCCACGGCGCTCGAGCTCTTCGTCTGCGGTGACAACCTCCGCAAGGGCGCCGCCCTCAACACCGCACAGATCGCGGAGCTGGTGGCGACCGAGTTCGCGTGAAGCAGTCGGCCCGTCCCAGGGGGGACTTTGTAAGATCGGTGTACGAAGTGTGAGCCGGTAGATGGTCCGGACCACTTGCTGCGGACCCCCTCGGCAACCGAAGATTTTCCTCCCCGCTCTCCGCAACCGCGCGAAGGGCGGGGAGCGTCTTTGCGAACGCCCTTCGGGGGGTGCAGGGATGCGCGGCGAGACGTGGGGACGTCTCGGTCATTCGGTATATAGGGGAAGAGCGGGTAGGCATGAGGGCGTTTGACGCACGGTCAGTTGTGCTGCCTGGCGCGAGACGGCCGGCTGCGGCACATGGCGCGAAAGTGACGCCCGGCACGTACAACCCTCTCGGGGGGAAACGTGTCCAACTGGCGTGGCTCAGGTTCTCGACTTCCCTGCCGCGGTTCGCGGCCGACCCCGCATGCCCGGCGCGCCCGGCGGCATGCCGGTGATCGCGCCCATGCCCGCAGCGCGGCCCGCCCGCATACCGAATCAGCGTGACGGCGCCGACTACGCCGAGGACACAGCGGCGGCCGGTACGACCGTCGACCACCTCACCGAAACCTACCGCGCGCACTACCGCTCGCTGCTCGGTCTCGCCGCCCTCCTGCTCGACGACACCGCCTCCTGCGAGGACGTCGTCCAGGAGGCCTTCATCCGCGTGCACTCGGCACGCAAACGGGTCCGCGACCCCGAGAAGACGCTCGCCTACCTGCGTCAGACGGTCGTCAATCTCTCCCGCTCCGCCCTGCGCCGCCGCATCCTGGGCCTCAAGCTCCTGTCCAAGCCGATGCCCGACATGGCGAGCGCCGAGGAGGGTGCGTACGACCAGCTGGAGCGCGACTCCCTGATCAAGGCGATGAAGGGGCTGCAGCGCCGCCAGCGCGAGGTCCTGGTGCTGCGCTACTTCGCGGACATGACCGAGGCGCAGGTAGCCGAGACGCTCGGGATATCGCTGGGCTCCGTGAAGGCGTACGGCTCCCGCGGGATCGCGGCCCTCCGCCTCGCGATGGAGGCACCGGCATGAACAAGCACGGCGAGGGACGTGACTCCCATGACCGCCATGAGCCCTTCGCATGGCACGAGCCGACGGCAACGCAAGAGCAAGAACACGGGAAAACGCACGCTGGGAACGGAACTGTGAACCACGGCCCCGACGACCAGAGCCCCGAGAACGGGCTCGACTCGGACGAGCTGGCTCTGCGCAGGATGCTGCACCAGGCGGTGCAGACGGTCGAACCGCGCGACGGCACCCTGGACCACCTGCGGCGGGCCGTACCCGCGCGGCGCGCCCGCAAGCGGCAGGCCGTCGTCGGCATGGCGGCCGCCGCACTGTTCATCGGCACCGCCGTCCCGGCCCTGGTGCACGTCTCCAACTCCACCGGCTCCGATGTCAACCCGTCCGTGGCCGGCCAGGCCTCGCAGGCCCAGGGCGGGGCGAGCCAGGGAAAAAACGCGGACGGCAGTGAGAGCACTGCCGGCGGCAACTCGGGCACGTCCCCGGACAAGGGCAAGGGCGACGCGAAGGGCAACGGCAAGAGCCCGGGCACCGGTACCGGCACGGGCGGCGCCGGCACCGACCCCTCGGCCACCAGCGCCGCCGGTGCCCCGGTGTGCAGGTCCGACCAGTTCGGCTCGGCCACCGAGTCCGTCGCCGCGCCGGACGCCACGGGCGCGGTCTACGGAACCTTCCGCGTCGTCAACGTCTCCACCTCCGCCTGTACCGTCGGCGGCGTGGGCACCGTGAGCGTGCTCGCGCAGGGCGCCGCGGACGCCACCAAGATCTCCACGGCCCGGCATGTACTGGGGGACGCGGCGGCCGGCCTGCCCGAACCGTCGACCGAGATCACCGGGCTGCAGCTGCAGCCGGGCGCGGCCTACGAGGTGAAGTTCGCCTGGATCCCCTCGGCGACCTGTCCCACCACGGGCGGGTCCACCGGGGGCACCACCGACGGCGGCTCCACCCCCAGCCCGACCCCGACCCCCGACGCCGGCAGCTCCTCCGGCACGACGAGCACCGGCACGGACAGCGGTGTCACCACCCAGATGATGACAGCGGACGGCACGGCGGACGGCAGCGTGGTCGTGTCCCACACCACGGCAGCCGGCTCCCCGACGGTCTCGGCGACGGTGTCCAACGCGTGCGCGGGAACGGTCATCTACACCGGGGTGCTGCCGGGGGCGTAGCCTTCGCCGCAGCCTGCGGGCGACCGTGCCGCTCGGGGTCGACCAGGCTCAGACGGCAACGCCCTCTTCTTCCTGGGCCACCAGCCCCATCTCCGCGTCCCGCGCGAACTCCGCCTCACGCCGCAGCAACCGGAACCACATGAAGACCACGAACCCGGCGAAGACAAACCACTCGCCGGTGTAACCAAGATTCTGGAACGCCTTCAAGTCGAGCCCGGAGTCCGCAGGCGCCGTCGCGGGCACGGCGGTCATCCCGGCATCGGCCTTGTCCAGCGTGATCCACGCGTCATACACGTCGTACGGCACCAGGTTCACCAGCGAAGCCGAACTGATCGCCGCGGTCTGCCCGGCAGGCAGCCCGCCCTGCGCGCTCACCCCGTTGTCCCCAGGCGTCTCGGACGCCTGCAACGCACCGGTGACGGTGACCTCCCCGCCCGGCGCGGCGGGCGCCTTCGCCGCGTCGGCGGCACCCGGCAGCCAGCCCCGCACCACCGGCAGCGCCTTGCCGCCGTCGGTGCGCAGCAGCGTCAGCACGTAGAAGCCCCGCTTGCCGTCGAGCTGCCGGTCGGGCACGAGCAGCTGCTTGCCGTACCGTCCGGTCGCCGTGACCTGCCGGCCGGACGTCGCCTTGTTCACCGGCAACAGCTCCCGCAGCGGCCGCGCCGCCTCGTGCCGGTCCGTCGTGACCTGCTCGGTGGCGTCCCGATGGGCCTGCACCCGGTCCTCGAACCGGCTCAGCTGCCACGACCCCATGAAGATGCAGAAGGGGATGGCGAGCAGCACGAAGACGTTGATCCCCCACCAACGGGGCGTCAGCAGAAACCGGTACACGCCGTCAACGGTACGGGGCGGCCACGGCGGCCCCGGCCGCGGGGTTCGGACCATCAGACCCTGGCCGGGGCCGAGGTCGGCGGCGGGACCGCGCGATTGCTCTCGCGCCAGTCGGCAGGGGCGGGGGAAGGGCCGGGGAAGGACATGGATCGGCCTTCCTGACCTGCTTGGACGTGCGTTCGGTAAATGCCCGGTAGAAGTTATCCACAGGCTGGGGCCCTCGCCAGCGGATTGTCTGTGGGGACAGGCACTATGGGGCCATGACTGAGAGCAACGCCTCCGCCGCGCCGGAGCGGAACGAGGACATGCCGGACTGGGAGAAGCGCTTCAGGGCGCCGCGGGTGTCGCTGCCCGACTGGGCGGAGGACGCACCGGAGCGCTCCCTGTTCGTGTCGAACGCGACGGGGACCTACGAGCTGTACGCCTGGGACCGGGCCACGGGCGGCCAACGCCAGGTCACGAACCGTCCGAACGGCACGACGGAGGGCCTGCTCTCGCCCGACGGCGCATGGATCTGGTGGTTCGACGACAAGGACGGCGACGAGTTCGGCGTCTGGCGCAGACAGCCCTTCGAGGGCGGTGCGGACGAGCTCGCGGCGCCCGGCCTTGAGGCCTCCTACCCGGCGGGCCTGGCACTCTCCCGGGACGGCCGCACGGCGATCGTCGGCCGCTCCACGGACGAGGACGGTACGACGATCCATCTCGCGCGCTTCGGCGAGGACCCGGTGGAGATCTACCGCCACCGCGAGTCGGCGGGCGTCGGCGACCTCTCCCACGACGGTTCGCTGATCGCCATAGAGCACACCGAGCACGGCGACGCCATGCACTCCGCCCTGCGTGTCCTGCGCCCCGACGGCACGGCGGTCGCCGAGCTGGACGACACCAAGGGCGGCACGGCCGAGCTGGGCCTTGAGGTCCTGGGCTTCGCCCCCGTCGAGGGCGACACCCGGCTGCTCATCGGCCACCAGCGCCGCGGCCGCTGGGAGCCCCTGGTCTGGGACGTGGCGACGGGCGAGGAGACCGACCTGGCCCTGGAGCTGCCCGGCGACGTGAGCGCCGAGTGGTACCCGGACGGCACCGGCCTGCTCATCGTGCACAGTTTCGAGGCCCGCAGCGAACTGTTCCGGTACGACCTGGCGAGCCGCGCGCTGACGCGGATCCCCACCCCGCCCGGCACGGTCTCCGGTGCGACGGCCCGCCCCGACGGCAGCGTGGAGTACCTCTGGTCCTCGGCCGCCGAACCGTCGGCGGTCCGCTCGACCACGGGCGCGGTCGTCCTCGACCCGCCCGGCATGAAGTCCCCGGGCTCGGTGCCGGTGGAGGACGTGTGGGTGGACGGCCCCGGCGGCCGTATCCACGCCCTGGTCCAGAAGCCGCAGGGCGCCCAGGGCCCGCTGCCCACGGTCTTCGACATCCACGGCGGCCCCACCTGGCACGACAGCGACGCCTTCGCGGCGGGCCCGGCGGCCTGGGTCGACCACGGGTATGCGGTGATCCGCGTCAACTACCGGGGTTCCACCGGCTACGGCCGCGCTTGGACCGACGCCCTCAAGCACCGCGTCGGCCTCATCGAACTGGAGGACGTCGAGGCGGTCCGCGCCTGGGCGGTCGACTCCGGCCTCGCCGACCCCGACCGTCTCATCCTCACCGGCGGTTCCTGGGGCGGCTACCTCACCCTCCTCGGCCTCGGCACCCAGCCGAGCGCCTGGACGCTCGGCATCGCGGCGGTCCCGGTCGCCGACTACGTCACGGCGTACCACGACGAGATGGAGGCCCTGAAGGCCATGGACCGCACCCTCCTCGGCGGCACCCCCGAGGAGGTCCCCGAACGCTTCGAGGCCTCGTCCCCGCTGACCTACGTCGACCAGGTCAGAGCCCCGGTCTACATCTCGGCCGGCGTCAACGACCCCCGCTGCCCCATCCGCCAGATCGAGAACTACGTCAAACGCCTCGAAGCCCGCGGCGCCATCCACGAGGTGTACCGCTACGACGCGGGCCACGGCTCCTTGGTGGTCGACGAGAGAATCAAGCAAGTCCGCCTGGAACTGGAATTCGCGGAACGCCACTTGCCGTAGCCACCACACTCGCCGCAGCCCACGGCCACTCCTACCGCCACAGGCCGCGGTGACTCGGATCGCCGCAGGCCGCGGTGACTCGGATCGCCGTGGCCTGTGGTGACTCGGATCGCCGTGGCCTGTGGTCGGTCGTCCGCCGTGGCCTGCGGTCGTCCGCCGTGGCCTGTGGTGGCTCGGATCGCCGTGGCCTGTGGTCGGTCGTCCGCCGTGGCCTGCGGTCGTCCGCCGTGGCCTGCGGTTGCTCGGATTGCCGTGGCCTGTGGTCGGTCGTCCGCCGTGGCCTGCGGTGGGATTGCCGTGGCCTGCGGTTGCTCGGATTGCCGTGGCCTGTGGTTCGGTCGTCGGCCGTGGCCTGCGGTGACTCGGCTTGCCGTGGCCTGCGGTTTCTCGGATTGCCGTGGCCAGCGGCCGTTCGTCCGCCGTGGGCCTGCGGCCACTCCCACCGCCGGAGCTTGCGGGCAGTGGGGTTGCCGTGGCCTGCGGCTGGTCGTGCTGCCGTAGCTTGCGGGCGCCCGCGCCGCCGTGGCCTGCGGCACTGCTCCGCTGCCGCTGACGTAGCTGCGGGCAGTCGTGCCGCTCGGGGCGGCGCCCGTCCCAAAGAGAGCGGCACCCGGTCAGCGCCGGCAAGCGAACCCTCCCCCTGCCCAGCCCCGCGCCGGCAAGCGAACCCTCCCCCTGCAGCGCCGCCGCAGGGCCCCGCTCAAGCCCCCGCCCGCTCCCGCGGCCGCCGCCCCGACAGCTCCGCCAACCCCCGCCGAGTAGCCGCCAGCACCACCCGGTCCGACCCCTTCAGCACCCGCCCCTCCGGCAGATCCCACACCAGCCCCGACCCCGAAACCGCCCGCACATCCTCATACGCCTCCCCGGCAGCCACCCCTTCCCGCCGCCCGTCCAAGACCCTCGTATCCAGCGCCAGCACCCGCCAGGCCCCCGCCCGAAACGCCTCCGCCACCGTCTTCCCCTCCAACTGCGGATGCCCGGCCACGTCCATCGCGGCAAACAGCAACACCCGCCGCTCCACCGGAATCGCCCCCAGAATCTGCCGCCCCATCATCGCCCCGGCAAAAGCGGGCGCCGCCAGATGGGACACACTGCGACTCCGCGTGGAGGCACGCGGATGAGCAGCCCGCAGCGTGCGGTACACGGCGGTCGCGAAGTCGTCGTCGTACAGCCGCAGCACGACCCGCAGATCGGGCCGCACGGACCGCGCATACAGCGCGGCCTCGAGGTTCGTCGTGTCCGCGCTGGTCACCGCCAGCAGCGCATGAGCACGGTGGATCTTGGCGGCCTCCAGAACGCCCTCCTGGGTGACGTCCCCGAGCACCACAGGAACCCGCAGCCGCCGCGCCGTGGCCAGCCCCCGGGCCTCCGGGTCGGACTCGACGCACACCACGGGGATGTGCAGTTCCCGCAGCCTGGTCAGCACCCGCGTACCGATCTTGCCGAGCCCGAGGAGGACCACATGCCCGCCCAGCCCCCGCGGCGGCTTCCGCAGCGCACCCGCGGTCCTGAAGGTGCCCAGTGCCTCCAGCACCGCCGCCAGCAGTACCGGCAGCAGCAACAACCCCGTGAGCCCGGACAGGAGTTGGAGGATCTGCCGCCCGACGGGCTCCCCGATGGCGGGGTTGTCGATGGCGAAGAGGTCGAGCAGCGTCAGATAGAACGCGCTCAGCGGATGCACCCCCGTCACCAGCCACAACGCCACCGCGAGCGCGACCACGCACCCCACCATGCCCGCCAGCGACCACCGCAGCCGCCGCGAGAACAGCGAGGAGAACGCCACGGCCCCGCGGGCCGGAGGCAGTTGGGGCCCGGCGTACGAGACCTGCTCCAGTACGACGGTCCCGCGGCCGGTCGCGGCCCGGACCGCCGCCGCGTCGGGCAGCAGCTCCGGCCCCTGCTCGCCCCCGCTGTCGGCACCGTCCGTGGAGAGCAGCGCCAGCGTGGCCAGCCCCGGCCGGGCCAACTGCCCCGCGAGCGGCGTCCGTTCCACCGCCCGCAGCAGCAGCCCGTCGGTCTGTACGACCTTGCTGGTGCCGGCGACCGCGGTGGCGGCCAGCGCGGGCGCGGCCGTATCGGCGTCGGAGAGCACGGTGGTGGAGGTGTCGCTGCCGGGGGAGCCGTCGTCGCCGGTCGCCAACGCGGCCGCCTGGTCGAGGAGTTCCTCGATGTGCTGGCCGAGCCGACGGTTGTAGAGCCTGAGGACGAGCCGCAGCCGCGGGTTGAGCCGACGGGCGGTGAGGGCGGCACGGATGTTGGTCTCGTCGTCGTCGTACACGAGCGCCAGCGCGGCGGCCCGCTCCACGCCCGCCGCGCCGAGCACCTCCTCGGTCGCCTCGGCGGCCTCCACGACCTGGGCGTTCGCGACGGGTTCGGCGGCGGCGCCGTTCGCCCGGCTGACGGCCGCGTTCACCATCCGGTCGAAGAGTGCCGCCGTGGTCGCCCGCGCGCGCCCGACCACCGGCGGTCGCACCCCGCGGTCGGCGGGCGGCACGACGAGCGTGACCTGCTCGCCGTACACACCCCGCAGTTCCGCGGCCAGCCGGTGCGCCAGTCCGTCGTCACCGCACACCACCATGTGCGCCGACACGTCACCACTCGCCACGCCTTGATTAGGAACGCTCCCCACGAGTGAGAAGAGTGCCTCACCGGGAGAGGTGGTTCCAGCAGCGACCGAGCGCGGTCACCGAACAGTCACTGAACGAACGCCCCTTCCCCGCCGTATGGACGGGGAGGGAACCAGCGCCCTCACGCACCACCGGAGGTACCACGCCCGTGGCCATCACCAAAGCAGCCCCTACGGGGGCGGACAGCCATGAGCCGGTGCGTGGCGCCCCGGAGCCGGAGGAGCCGACCGGCACCGGGCAGGGGCACAGCAGCCAGGACTCGAAGTCCCCTCTCGTCCTCACCATGCTGCTGCTCCTGCTGGTGCTGCTCCAGGGCCCCATCCGCGGAGCGCTCTCCGCACCCGTCATGCAGAGCTGGATGACGGTGTTCGTGGCCGTGCTCGTGCAGGCACTGCCCTTCCTGGTGCTCGGGGTGCTGCTCTCGGCGGCGATCGCGGTGTTCGTGCCGCCGGCGTTCTTCGCGCGCGCCCTGCCCGGCCGGCCCGCCCTCGCGGTGCCGGTCGCCGGGATGGCGGGCGCGATGCTGCCGGGCTGCGAGTGCGCGTCGGTGCCGGTGGCCGGAGCGTTGGTGCGCCGGGGCGTGACCCCCGCGGCGGCCCTCGCCTTCCTGCTGTCCGCCCCGGCGATCAACCCGATCGTGCTGACGGCGACCGCGGTGGCCTTCCCCCGCGACCCCGAGATGGTCGCGGGCCGTTTCGTCGCCAGTCTGCTCGTGTCGTGCGTGATGGGCTGGCTGTGGCAGCGCCTGGGCCGCACGGACTGGCTGCGCACACCGGAACGCTCCCACTACGAGGGGCCGAGCAAAGGCGCCGCCTTCTGGAACTCGGTCCGGCACGACGTGATGCACGCGGGCGGTTTCCTGGTGGTGGGCGCGATGGCCGCCGCGACGCTCAAGGCCGTGGCCCCGGCGAGCTGGCTGCGCACGGCCGCGGAGAACCCGCTGGTGGCGATCCTCGCGCTCGCCGTCCTGGCGGTCCTGCTGTCGATCTGCTCGGAGGCGGACGCGTTCGTGGCGGCCTCGCTGACCCAGTTCTCGCTGACGGCAAAGCTGGCGTTCCTGGTGGTGGGACCGATGATCGACCTCAAGCTGTTCGCGATGCAGGCCGGCACCTTCGGCCGCGGCTTCGCCCTGCGCTTCGCCCCCGCCACCTTCTGCCTCGCCATCGCGGGCGCGGTCCTGACCGGGGCGGTGCTCCTGTGAACCGGCAGGCCCAGGCGGCGATCCTGTTCCTGACCGGCGCGGCCCTGCTGCACGCCGGACTCACCAACCTCTATCTGCGCTACGTCAAGGCCGGACTGCAACCGCTGCTGCTGGCCTCGGGCGCGGTACTGATCGTGACGGCGCTGACGACGGTCTGGTACGAGTGGCGCAGCCGCAAGAGCGCCGAAACCCACGAGCACGGCGGCGAGGCCCATGACCATGGAGAGGGTCACGTCCACCGCGAACCCCGCATTTCCTGGCTCCTCGTCCTCCCCCTCCTCGCCCTGATCCTGGTTGCCCCGCCCGCCCTCGGCTCCTACAGCGCCATGCGCACGGGCACGGCCCTGCAACAGCCGTACGGCTTCGACAAGCTGCCCGCCTCCGGCCCGCTCGACCTCAACGTGGTCGACTATGCGACCCGCGCCGTCTACGACCGCGGTCGGCACATAGCGGGCCGCCCGATCCGGATCACCGGCTTCGTCGCTCTCGACCACACCGGCGCCCCCTACCTGGTGCGCATGGCCCTCAACTGCTGTGCCGCGGACGCCCAGCCGGTGAAGATCGCCCTGACCGGCACGATCCCGCCGGTCCTGCAGCCGGACAAGTGGCTCCAGGTGACCGGGACCTACACCGCCGAGCAGACCAAGGACCCCGTCAACAACGGCCCCATACCGTACTTCCGGGTCACGGCGGCGACACCGGTGCCGACGCCGAAGGATCCGTACGACGAGTCCTGGAACAACTGACCCAGGAGAACTGACCCAGGACAACCGACCCAGGACGACTTACCCTGGATATCTGACGGTCCGTCAGTTACCGTCCCCTGCTGTGCCGCCTGGAAGCAGGTGAGCAAACGGGTGAAAGAAGGGGTGAGCGCAGTGGAGACCACGACACGTCCCGCCAGTCCGCAGCCGACCGGGGCTCCCCGCTGGGTCGCGCAGTGCTACCGGCCCTCCTCGGCCTCCTGGGAGGTGTGTGCCGAGGCGGCGCACCGCGCCCCCGTGCAGTACGCGCTCGGCGAGATGGCCCACACCGTGCGGGCGCGCGGCGGTGACTTCGCGGTCAGCCTGTGGGGTCCGAAGGACGGGGCGTGGCAGCGGTTCGACGTGTCGACCGCGGCCACGAACGCCACTGCGCCACAGGCACCGTCCGGCCCCGAGGAGCCGAGGACGCTGACGGAGCGGATGAGCGGCCGGCGGCAGCAGGTGCTCATGGCCGGGCTGAGCAAGGCGGGGCTCTACGACCTCGCACCGGAGGACCATGCAGCCGTGCAGGTCCTCGTCGAGCGGCTCGACGAGACCACGGTGCGCAGGGTCGCCCAGTGGCTGACCGCCGGGAGGGCATGAGAATGCCCGACCGCTGGCGACGGGGGATGCACCAGCGATCGGGCTGTGGCCAAGCGTAACAAGGCCGCGGGCCCGACGGGAGTCGACGGTTCCGCCGCGTCGCGGGGATGTGGCCGGTATCACTGGGTCGGCCCCGTTGACCAGGGCTGCCACCAGGGCTTCCACGGGTCGGACTACGGGCCGCACGGAGGCTTGTACGAGAGGCGTGGCAGATATTCGTGCCATTTCTCCGGTGTCAGCACGCCCTGTGTGGCCGAGCAGATGTGCCGGATCGCGTCGTCCGTGTCCAGGTTCCACAGCCGCACGGTGTCGGAGCCGCTGGACACCCCCAGCAGATGGCTGCTGGGGCTGAACAGGAGGAAGTTGCCGGTCTTGGCGTTGGGGCTCATGGACTGCCCGATGGGCGCGGCCTCGGAGGGGTGGGCGACGTTCCAGAGGCGGACGGTGTTGTCGTTGCCGCCGCTGGCCAGGGTGCGGCCGTCCTGGCTGAGGGTGAGCGACACGACCGCTTCGGTGTGACCGGTCAGGGGGCCCCCGACCTCGGCCGCCTCGCGGGGGTCGCTGACGTTCCACAGCCGGACCGTGTCGTCGTCGCTGCCGCTGACCAGCGTGGAGCCGTCCGGGCGGTAGACGAGGACGTTGACCGGTCCGCCGTGTCCAGTGAGCGGTCTGCCGAGGGAGGTGACACGGCGGGGGTCGGTGACGTTCCAGAAGCGGATGGTGGCGTCCGCGCTGCCGCTGGCGAGGGTGTGGCCGTCCGGGCTGAAGACGAGGCTGTTGATGAAGCCCTTGTGACCGGTGAGCGGTGCGCCGAACTTGACGGCACGGGAGGGGTCCGCGACGTTCCACAGCTGGATGGTGCGGTCGTCGTAGGGGCTCGCCAGGATGCGCCCGTCCGGGCTGAAGGCCAGCGCGTCGGTGCCTGTGAAGCGGGTCCTTATGGCGAGGGGCGTCCCGTAGGGGATCGGCCGGGCCGGGTCGGTGACGTTCCACAGATACAGCTTCTGGCGGCCGCTCATCACGGCCAGTGTGTGGCCGTCGGGGGAGAAGGCCAGCTGGCGCTGGCCGCCGTCCGGGGGCATGAACGGTTTGCCCATCGCCACGGGCCGGCCGGGAACCCTCACGTTCCACAGCCGGATCCGTCCGTCGCGGGCGGCCATCGCGAGCACCCGCCCGTCCGGGCGGAACGCCCCGAAGGCGCCGACCATGTCCGACGTCGGCACCGACCACAGGCGGACCTTGCTGTCGCCGCTGCCGGTGGCGAGGGTGCGGCCGTCGGGGCTGAAGCCCACGGCGTACATCTCGCCGCTGCTGCCCGCGAGCGGCTCGCCGATCTGCGAGGGGGAAGCCGGATCGCTGACGTTCCACAGGCTCGCCGTGCTGTCCGCGCTGCCGGCCGCGAGCAAGCCGCCCTTCGGGCTGAACGCCACCGACCACACGGGACCGGTGTGGCCGGTGAGCGGCGAGCCGAGCTCGGTGGCGTTGCGCGGGTCGGTGACGTCCCAGAGCCGGATGGTGTCGTCCGCGCTGCCGCTGGCGAGGGTGCGGCCGTCGGGGCTGAAGGCCACCGAGTGCACGGTGTCCGTGTGGCCCTTCAGCACCCTGACGACGGGCTTCGGGCGATGCGGATCGGACGTGTCCCACAACATGATCGTGTCGTCGTCGCCGCCTGCCGCCAGCAGCCGGCCGTCGGGGCTGAAGGCCACGGACCGCACGGCGGCGGAGTGCCCGGTCAGGGCACCGATCGTCCTGGGCCGGGCCGGGTCGGTCATGTCCCACAGCCGTACGGTGTGGTCCTCGCCGGCAGCGGCGAGCGTGCGGCCGTCCGGGCTGAAGGCCAGCAGATAGATCGTGCCGGTGCGGCCGGTCAGGGGCGTGCCGAGCGGCTTGGGGTGCGCGGGATCCCGTACGTCCCACAGCCGGACGGTGCCGTCGTCGCCGGCGCTGGCCAGGAGCTTCCCGTCCGGGCTGAAGAGGGCCGTGCTCACCCAGCTGGTGTTGCCGGTGAGCGGCTTGCCCAGCGGCTTCGGGTGCGAGCGGTCGCTGACGTCCCACAGCCGGACCGTGCGGTCGTAGCTGGCGGTGGCGAGCACCTTCCCGTCGGGGCTGAAGGAGGTGAGGTAGACGGCGCCGGTGTGGCCGAGGAGTGGCGTGGCCAGCGGCGCGTTCACGATCGAGATCAGCCGGTTGTTGGTGCCCGCGTCGTCCGGCCGCAGATCGTGGGCGACGAGGTCCAGCTGGGCGGAGAGCGAGGGGTCGGTGTACTGGACGCGGTCGGCCTCCGCGACCACCTGCTCGAACACCGCGTCATTGCGCTGCTGCCAGGCCATGACCGCCGCGCCGACCGCCAGGACGGACATGACGACCAGCGCGGACACCGCCCCGCGCCGCATCACGAGGGTCCGCTTGCGCAGCCGTACCGAAGCGGCCAGGAACTCCACCGCGCTGCGGGTGAGGAAGGTGTCGCCGGCGGACTTCGCCCAGGTGCGGGCCTGGGCCAGCCGCGAACCCCGGTACAGCAGCGAGGAGTCGCGCCCCGAGCCCTCCCAGGCCCTGCCGTCCTCCTCCAGCCGCTGGCGCAGCAGATGGTCGCCTCGGCCCTCGTCGATCCAGTCGCGCAGCCGCGGCCAGGCGGTCAGCAGCGCCTCGTGGGTGATCTCCACGGTCTCCGCGTCGAGCGTCACCAGCCGGGCGCGGACCAGCGCCTCCAGCGACTCCTCCGTCTTGCCGGGGTCCGTCGACTCCTGCGCCAGCTGCCGTCGGGTCCCCCGACGGCGGGTGGCCTGGGTGTCCTCGCCGAGCCGGACCAGCCGCAGCAGCAGCAGTCGCGCGGCCGTACGGGCGGGCGGGTCCAGGCTCGACCAGGCCCGCTCGGCGGTCGCGGCCACCGCGCCCTGGATGCCGCCCGCGGCCCGGTAACCGGCCAGCGTCAGCCGTCCCGCCTTCCGCCGCTGCCAGGTGGCGAGCAGCGCATGCGAGAGCAGCGGCAGCACCCCGGCGTCGTGCGCCCCGCGCGGCCCGTCGGCGCTCACCTCCCGGACGATCAGCTCCGCGAGACCCGGTTCGAGCTCGAGGCCCACGGCCTTGGCCGGCCCGGTCACCGCCTCCCGCAGCTCGGCCGTGCTCAGCGGCCCGAGCACCATGTGCCGGTGCTGCAGCGCGTCGGCCAGCTCGGGATAGCGCAGGCACTGCTCGTAGAAGTCGGCGCGGATACCGAGGACCACGAGCAGGGCGGCCGGCTCGTCCGCTCCCGCGGACGAACCCGCGGCGTGCAGGATCTGCACGAAGGCGTGCCTGCCCGCCTCGTCGGCGCAGAGGGTGAAGGCCTCCTCGAACTGGTCCACGATGAGGACCGGCCGCTCACCGGAGGGCGCCTCGCGCCGGGCCCACTCTGCGACGGCAGCCCGGACGGCGCGCGCGAACGCGGGAGTGCCGGGTTCCGTGGCCGCGGAGCCGTCCGCCTCGGACATGACGGATGCGAGCTCGGGGATGCACCGGGTCAGCTCCCCGACGGGATCCGCCCCCGGCACGAGCTGCACGACCGTCCTCGGACGGCTGTCGTCGTCGCCCAGTGCGCCGTTCTGAGCGGCGGGCACCAGCCCGGCGTTGAGCAGGGACGACTTCCCCGCCCCCGAGGCACCGACGAGCATGACCAGGCCACCGGTCTTCTCCGCTGCCCGCAACTGGTCGACCAGGGCGTTGGTGCTGCGCTCCCGGCCGAAGAACCACCGGGCGTCCTCCTGCCGGTAGGAGGCCAGCCCCCGGTACGGACACACACTGGGAGCGACCGGATCCTCGGCCGGAGGCCGCTCGTCCACTTCTGCGGCCGCCGCGGGACGGTCACCGGCCGGGTCGGCCAGGGCGCGCTCCCACAGCCGCTGCCACTGCCCCAGGTCGTACAGACCGGCGGAGACCGGCGTCGGCCGCGCCCGGCGGGCCTGCGGGATCAGGACGTGCAGTACCGCGGTGAGCGCGGCGAACTGGGCCGGCACGTTCTTGGCCCGCCGCCAGTCGCTGATCCGCTGGGCGGACACCCGTACGGGCCGCCCCCGCTCGTCCACCCGCTGAAGCTGTACGACCGCCTCGGCCACCCGCGCGAGAGGAGGGTTGCCCGCCTCCTTGTACAGCAGAGCGAGCCGCTCCGCGAAGGCGGTACGCGCCCCTGAGTCGGAACCCAAGGCCTCCACCCCTTACTCCCCCCGCGCTTGGACATCCGGACCGGAAAACTCACTTTATACGGCTGACCTGCGGCGAAAGCCTCCGGACCGGCACCGGAATCTCCTCACGGGAAGCCACAAATGGCAGGATCACGACGCAAGGGCGAACCCGTCGGGCACCGTCCGCGCAGGCCATCAGCTCAGCGCTCAGGACGACAGCGCACGGCGCCGAACCTTCTCGGCCAGGCTTCAGCGGAAGCCACGGGAGGCGGCGCCAGGCCCGTCGTCCGAGCCTCCGAGATCCGCGCCGTTCGACACCGGTCCCCACGAGGGGAGGGACCGGAGCCGAACGGCGCGGAGTGCTTTTGACGCCGTCCCATCATCGTGTGGCTGACTCGCTGCGAGATTGATCACCTTCCAGAGCCTTTTTGATCACCGTTGACCCTCTCTTTCATCAGCCGT
This sequence comes from Streptomyces sp. NPDC049541, assembly GCF_044465725.1. NCBI lineage: Bacteria > Bacillati > Actinomycetota > Actinomycetes > Kitasatosporales > Streptomycetaceae > Streptomyces > Streptomyces sp. NPDC049541. The sequence goes on from NZ_JBITLY010000003.1 coordinate 593,248, forward strand.
CACCGGCGTGACCTACGCTCCGCTCACTTCCCCAGTTCCACAGGGGCTCTTTTTCGTTCCGGGGGGTTCGAAACCACCGTGCGCACCCGCACTCTCACGGCCGCGACCGCACTCGCGGTCCTCTTCGGCTCGACCGCGCTCGCTCTCACGTCGGCCGCGCCCGCGCTGGCCGACTCCAGCACCGTGCTGCCGGTCACCTCGACCGGTGACCTCGTCGTGGACGGCGTCCACCAGCGGGTCTTCATCAGCGACCCGAAGAGCGGCAAGGTCGTCGCGACCGACTACAGCGGCACCGTGGTCGGCACGATCGAGTCCCTTCCCGGTGTCCGCGGCCTGGAACTCTCCGCCGACTCCGGCACCCTGTACGCGGCCGTCGCCGACGCGAACGCCGTCGTGGCCATCGACACGGCCACCGCCACTGAGACCCACGCCTACCCGACGGGTGACGGCACCCACCCCGAGTACGTGGCCTACACGGGCGGCAAGCTCTGGTTCGGCTACGGCGGCGCGGCCAATGGCAACATCGGCTCGCTCGATCTGAGCGGCACCGACCCGGTCGTGGCTCTGAACCAGGACGGGAACACCTTCTACCAGGCGCCGATCCTGGACGCCTCGCCCGGCGCCCCGGGCACTGTGGTGGCGGGCGCACCCGGCCAGAGCCCGGTCGAACTCGCCGTGTACGACGTCTCGTCGGGCACCGCGAGCCGTACCGCGTACGCCTTCGACCCGGGCAGCACCGGCGGCGGCAACCTGCGCGACCTCGCGGTCACACCGGACGGCAAGGACGTCGTCACGGCCAGCGGGTCGCCGTACTACCAGGCCGTCTACAAGCTCTCCGACCTGACGGCTGACGGCAAGTACGAGACCACCAACTACCCCGACGCCGTGGACATCGCGCCGAACGGCGATGTGGCCGCGGGCACCGACTCCCTCTACGGCTCCGACGTCCACCTCTTCAAGGCGGGCGCCTCGACGCCCACCCGGGAGTACGACCTCCCCAGTTCCACCGGCGGCACCGCCTCGGACGAGCTGGCCGGCAGCGGCCTGGCCTGGGCACCGGACGAGAGCAAACTGTTCGCGGTGTCGTACGACAGCAACAACACCTACTCGCTGCGGATCTACGACGACCCGCTGAAGGCCGCCGCCACCCTGACGGCCACCGCCCCGGCCACCGCGCCGCGCGCCAAGCCGCTCACGGTCACGGGCAAGCTGACCTCCAACGCGTCCCTCCCGCCCGGCACCAGCGTCTCCGTCCGCCGCGCGGACGACGAGTCCCCGTCCGGCAAGCCGCTCGGCACGGCGACGGTCGGCGCCGACGGCTCGTACTCCTTCGCCGACACCCCGCCGGTCGGCGGCCAGGTCACGTACACGGTCGGCTACGCGGGCGACGACTACCACGCGAGCGCGACCGCCACCAGCACGGTGAACGTCGCGAAGACGGCGACCGCCCTGACCCTGGACGGCAACGGCAAGGTCTACTCGTACAACACCCAGGTCAAGTTCACGGCGCACCTGGGGACGACGTACAAGAACCGGACCGTCGAGATCTACGCCGACCCGTACGGCGGCGACAAGCCCAACAAGCTGGTCAAGTCCGGCGCGGTCGACTCCTCCGGGAACCTGTCCGTGAGCCTCTACCTGACCCGCGACACCAAGCTGACCGCCAAGTTCACGGGCGACACCCGCTACGCGCCCGCGACGGTCACGAGCACGGTGGGCGCACGGGTGCAGGTCTCGACCGCGCTCAGCGGCTACTACAAGTCCCAGACGGCGTGGAACCAGACGTACCGCTACTTCCACAAGTCCAAGGACCCCGTCTTCGACACCACGATGACGCCGTACCCGAACCGCAAGTACCGGGTCGAGGTGCAGGGTTACTCCCAGGGCGCCTGGCGCGCCACGCACAGCGAGTACCTCGTCCTCGGCTCGGACGGCCGGGACACCCTCGAACTCACCGGCACCCCGCCGACGGGCGTCCGCTTCCGCATCCGCTCGTCCTACATCGACACGACCTCGGGCGACAACGTGAACTCGACGACCTACGGAACGTGGAAGTACTTCATCTTCACGAGCTGAGACCGGCCGCCTCTCGCCATACGTGCGCTGACAGACAAGGAAACCGTGCGAATACCCACCGTTCGTGACACGTTCACCACCTGTGCCGCGATAGCGGTCTCCGCTCTCCTCCTTGCGGCGGCGTCTCCCGCCTCCGCGCGCCCCGACGCCGCGCCCGGGACGGTGCCGGCCGCGTCGACCGCGCCCGACGCGGGCCGGTCAAGGGCGTGGACGAGTGCGGAGGCCGAGAAGTTCTGGACACCTGAGCGGATGGCCCTGGCCACCCCGGACAGCCCGCGCGGCGAGGCCCCGGCCGGGGGGAAGGCCGTATCCCTCGTCAAGGGTGCGGCCGCGCCGAAGAACGGCGTCTACTTCGCGGGTGTCCCCACGGTCGGAACGTTCTTCCACTACGTGCGGGACCCGGCGACCGACCAGCTGACGGGACGTTTCTGTTCCGCGAGCGTCGTCGACAGCCCGCAGGGCAACGTCATCCTGACCGCCGCGCACTGCTCCGGCGGCTCCAAGGGCATGTTCGTGCCCCGCTACGACGGCGGCGCGAACAACCCCGCTCCCTACGGCCGTTTCGCGGTGCAGAACTGGGTCCGTGACGCACGCTGGTACCAGGCCGCAGGCCACCCCACCCGCGATGCCTACTCCGACTTCGACTACGCCTTCGCCCGCGTCGACGTCAACGGGAAAGGGCAGAGCGTGCAGAAGGCCGTCGGCGCGGCGCTCCGCCTCGGCCAGGTGAACGGCCAGTACAAGCAGAACGTCACCGTCATCGGCTACCCCGGCAGCCACAACCCGATGAACCGGCCCTTCATGTGCGCCGGCGTCACCACCAGCCGACTGCCGGGCTACCACCAGATGCGCATGGACTGCGGCGGCTTCTACGGGGGCACCTCCGGAAGCCCCTGGATCACCGGCCTGAACAAGAGCACCGGCAGCGGAACCGTCATCGGCAACCTCGGTGGCTACTACGGCGGCGGCCTGGAGAACAACAGCGACCGCATCTCGTTCTCCACGACCTTCGACCAGCGGGCCCTCGAGATCTACCAGGCCGCGCAGAACAACACCACGCCGACCCAGTACCCGCGCGGCTACAGCATGTACCCGACCGGCGGGGGCCGGTGGCAGGGGGCCATGAAGACCGCCTCCGGCGACTACACCGGCGACGGCAGGAACGACATGATCGTCGTCTGGTCGGACGGCGAGGTCACCCTCTACGCAGGGGACGGCAACGGCGGCTTCTCCGGCGAGCACCGGATCGCGAAGTCCTCGACCTGGACCCACGCCAGGACCATCGCCGGCGGGGACTTCGACGACGACAACGCCTCCGACCTCATGGTGGTCTGGTCGGACGGCGAAGTCACCCTGTACACCGGGGACGGGAAGGGCGGCTTCTCCGGGGAGACCCAGCTGGCCAAGCCCAGCAGCGTCTGGAAGGGCGCCGTCCAGATCACCGCCGGACGCTACAGCGCCAACCCGTCGCCCGACGACGTCATGGTCCGCTGGACCGACGGCGAAACCACCCTCTACACCGACGTCGACAGTCGCGGATTCCTGCACGAACACCGGCTGCAGCCGCCCAACGACACCTGGCGCCACGCCACCCAGCTCGCCGCCGGAAACTTCACCGGAGGCGCCGACTGGGACCTCCTCGTGCGCTGGTCCGACGGCAGACTGAGCCTGTACCGCGACTCCTCCGCCTCCGGCGTGGGAACGGAGATCAAGCTGAAGCCGTCCAACACACTGTGGACCCACGCCGCCGTCATGACCGCCGGCGCGTACACACCCGGCGACCCCGACGACCTCCTCGTACGCTGGTCCGACGGCGAGACCACCCTCTACACCGACACCACGACGACCGTCGGCCGCGAACACATGCTGGTCCCGCCGAAGGCCGCCTGATCACCTTTCAGGTCTGATCACCTTTCAGGAAGGCGAGGTACCCGGATGCACCTGCGCGCGGCCGGCATCCTGTGCACCGCAGCCGCCCTCGGTCTCGCAGCCGCACCCGGCGCCCACGCGGCCGAGGACCCGGGCCTCGCCGTCAGCCTCGCCCCGACGGACAGCGACAGCACCCCCGAGGAGCCGCTGCGGCCGGGCGCGCCCGTCGAGGTCACCTCAGGGGTCGACGTGACGTCCCTGGCCGCCGACGAGAACGGCAGCTTCACGGTGACCTCCCCGGCATTCCGCCACCCCGTGCGGGTCACCCTGCAGAAGAACAGCTACGGGCAGGGCGAAGGGCGGCTCCGCTGCGGGATCGAGCCGGGCAGCTACGCCGTCGACATCGCCGCCCCCCGCAAGGGACTCACCCCCAAGCAGACGCATACGACCATCACCGTCGCGGGAGGCGGCTCGTACTGCTCCCAGGCGTCCAGGTCGTCCGCGCCGAACACCACCGCGGTCACCACCGCCACAGCCGGCGCCATCGCCGTGCTGGCACTCGCGGGCTTCGCCGTCGCCCGGTACCGGCGCGGCAGGACACAGCGGTAGCCCGGTCACGGGACGTCCGCCTCGTCCTCATCAGGTCGAACACGGGTAGCCGTCGACGCCGGTCGACGCCGGTCGACCAGTCCGGCGCCTCGGTCGAGTGTCCACCGAGATCTGGTGCTGACCGCCGCTGTTAGCGCCTGTTGGTGTCAGCCGCTGATGTCAGATGTCGTCCAGGCTCGGCGGGCCTGCGACGCATTTCCCGTCCTTGTCCACCACGTAGATGACGTCACGGGTCCCCACTGCGCCCTTCTCCTTGCCGCGCTCGGGGTCGATGAATGGGCAGACCGACCCCACTCCTCGGACAACGACCTTGTACGTCGTCGGCCACGCGCGTCCCTCGGTCCACCCAAAGAAGGCACCGCCCTCGCCAGGCTTTCGGTCAGGATCCCCTACGACCACGAGGCCGAGCTTTCCGCACTGCGGACAACCGAACACGTGGGCATCCCAGGCCGACTCGTTGACCACTCGCACCGGCAGTCCTCCGGCATCGGAACTGCCGCACCCCGTAACGGAGAAGGCAACGATGCCCAGCGCGGCGACCATCAGCGAAATACGCGGCAGTTGCCCGCTCCGGCAGGACACAGTGCTGGGCCTGCCTGGTCTCAGAGGTTGCATGCCTGGACTCTCTCGTGATCACGATTCGGGCCGAATCATCTCAGGTCGCAGCAGGGATGGACAGTGGTCCGAGATCGACATGAACCTCGGGGTTGCTGTACTTCGCTGCCGTACAGCCGCGACCTTCAAGGGCACGTCGCGGGAGCGGCACACCTTGATCACACTTGCGTCGCGACTGGAACCCGATCACCTTTCCGGCCTTGACTTGAAATCACTGTTAGGTGAGCCTTGCCTAAGTCTCACCTGTGATTGTCCTAGGAGTCATCTGTGTCCGTACTGCCCTCGGAGTCGTCTACGTCCCCTCAGACGGAGCCCACTCAGCGGCTGGGGCTGTACGACACCTGGTGGACGGTCGGAGCCGCCGCACTCGCCGCCTGCCTGGGCCTCTCGGCATGCGCCTGGATATCCCTGCACCTGCGTGTGGATGCCGCCCTCCACACCGTGGCGCTTTTTGCCCATCTGGCCTCGCTCGTGCTCGGCTTCGGAGCCGTCCTGGTGGCCGACTACTACGCTCTCCTGAGTCTGACGGGGCGTTGCACCCTGCGTGAGGCCCTGCACAGCACGGGCCGCCTCCACGTCCCCATATGGACGGGCCTTGTCGGACTCGTGGCCAGCGGCATGATGCTCCACCCAGACCTTGGCTCCGCCCTCACACGCATCAAGCTGGGTCTGGTGCTCGTCCTCACGCTCAACGGCCTCCAGGCCGGGCTCCTGAACAGACGCATGACGCAGCAGTGCTCCACCGCGCCTGCCTCGCACTTCCTCGCCCGGGGAGCCGCGACAGCTCTCGTGTCTCAGGCCTGCTGGTGGGGTGCCGTGGTCATCGGATTCCGCAACAGTCAGAACTGAGGTCGTGGAGGCGGCGCGGCCCTCGGTTTGATCCGACCCACTTCTGTAGGCAACCGGGTGGAAAGTTATGCGGCGTGGTCCCTGAAGCGAGGGCGTATGGGGCCTAGCTCGGACGGCGGCTGTTTTGGCTGTCGGGGCGGCGGGATTTAAACCCACGACCTCTTCGTCCCGAATGAGGGTCGGGCGTGATCGACACCGGGCGGTTTCGTGTTTTGCCTGTTCAGGGCGTTGGGGTGCGGTGGTCTTGGGTGGTCTGGGAGGGGCTTGGGGAGCAGGTTGGCTCCCAGATGGCTCCCAGCCAACGGCCACCTGTCCGGGTTTCGCGCCGCGTCCGCGGAGGCCGACGAGTTCGACATTCGGCTGAGCCACACGGAGCTGGCCCCGGGCCGGGGTCTGCGCTACATCCGTTACCCAACGCCATTCCTGGTCGCGCTTGCGGATCTACGTGTCACAGAGGGTGATGCTCCTGGGCGGCTGATCGCCGGACCGGTCAGGGCAGCCCAGTCCTACCAGGGGGACTGGATCCACTGCGGCTGAGGGCGGTGCTGTACGAGCCGGCCCTGCGATACGTCGTCGGCGATACGGATCTGATGCGGGAGCAGTACGAGGAGATCGCGAGACTGGCGTCCCTGCCCAACGTGAGCGTTCAGGTGCTCCCGCAGACCCTCCGCGGATACCTCTCCGTGCACGACTTCACGGTCCTGCACCTGGACGACGGAATGCCGACCTCGGTGCAGGTGGACAACGCGTGGGGCGCCGCCTCGGTGTCCGACAAGCCACGCGAGGTCGGCCGGTTCACCCGCAAGTTCAACGCCCTCACGGCGTCAGCGCTGCCGCCGGAGGACACACCCGAATTCCTCCAACAACTCACGCGAGAGATCACCAAATGACCCACACCCGTGCCCACATGGCCCCCGAGTTCACCAGCGCGGGAGCGCGTTGGTTCAAGTCGTCGTACTCCGACGGCTCCGGCAACAACTGCATAGAGGTCGCTGACCTCACCGACACGGCGTACGCCGGCGTCGCGATCCGTGACAGCAAGGATCCCCACGGGCCCGCGCTGCTCATCGACCCGGCCCCCTACATGGCCTTCATTCAGGGAATCCGACACAGCTGATGATTACGGTGATGCGGCGCACGTCCGCCTGAACTGTGCCGAGGCTGGAACGCCTTCCAAGCGTGTGGTTCAGCCTCGGCACGCGCCGATCGGACCGAGGGAGTACAAGAGGCTCACAGCCCCTTGACCAGTTGGGCCGCCGTAGCGAACGAAACGGACGGGTACTGGCGCTTCAGCTCACGCACCGCGACCGCGACCCCTCGCTCCTCGCGGATCCGGAGCAGCGCTTCTTTGTCGACCGTCTGGAAGAAGTCGTCGACGCTGGCGAACTGCTGGTTGAACTTCTCGCGCTTCCTTCTGCGGTCGCCGTACACCTCCGCGCTCCCTATAAGCACGAGTCCGACGACGAAGAACGCCTCGCCGAGGATCACCGGCCAGTTGGCGATGGACGTGAAGGCCAGGAAGAAGGAGCATCCCGCCAGGCCCCACATGGCTGCACGGGGTCCGTACATGCGTTTGCCGCCTTCCTGTGGCTGGACGGATCGGAGAAGAGGCGCAGCCGGGCATCAAGCCAGGGCGTCCGGCCAATGACCACCAGGGAACGTGCTGTTATCCACCGACTCCCCCTTGATGGTCGTCATCTGCTGTGCCTGAACCCCGAGGAGTGCGACCAGCGCGGCGACAGCGGCCCAGATCAACCCCGCGTTCACGCTGGTGTCTCCGACGATGGCGGCAGCACCAGCCCACGAAAACACCACGGATCCCAGGGCTGCGATGGCTGAAACGGTGGTAGCGATGTACTTCGCGAGGATCACGGCCAGCGCCACATAGAAGGCGAGGCCCGCGGCGGCACAGATGTTGAGCCCTGTGGCGATCTTGTCGGCGCTCGTCTCGATCTGGGTGGCCGCGGTGGGCTGTCCCTTGACCGAAGCGGTGTACTTGGTGGCTGCGTCTCCCGACCAGTGCTTGGGGGCGACGAGTGCTTCCGGTGCGGTCTCGCCGGCCACGGAAGAGGCTGGGCCCCGGACGTGGCTCTGCCAGTCCATGGCATAGGAGAACATGGCAACCGGGGCGCCTACTCCTTCGAGGAGTTCCTTGATCTTGTTGAGTACCCAGGAGCCCAGCTCGACGAGCTTGTGGCTCACCCAGAGCAGCGCATCAGCCACTGGGTTCGGGACGTACCACTGGTTGGCGGTCGACTCGGCCGTGGGGCCGACTTGGTTGAGCTTCGCTGACAGGTCCTGCATGCCGGAGCTGAGCTTCGCCGTGACGGCTTCGTACTGAGCTGAACTGAAGGGCATGGTGTTCCGTTCTCTCGGTCAGTACGCGCCGTCGATGGACTGCTTCACGTCCGCTTCGCGGCTGTCGTAGGCGTTCGCGTTCTTGATCAGTGCCGTGGCGATTTCATCCATACGGTGCTGCCCCTCGGCGCATCGTGCCGAGATCTGGTCGATCGCCTCTTCGTAGGCCGAGAAGAGGACCTGGAACAGGCCCGCCTGGACACGGGACACGCGCAGACCTTCCACGGTCCGGTGGATGTTCCCCATCCGTTCGCTCTCCCGGTCCCACATCCTCGCGTCCGTACGCAGGGCATCGGTAGTGACCTTCAATGTGGGGTCAGACACGGAATATCACTTCCCTCAGAAGTCGGTGATGCGTCGCGGATCGCTGAGAATGGCCAGTGCCTCGTCCAGGAGCGTGTCCAGCTGTTGGCTCTCTCCGCCCGTGGTGTTGGCCTCGACTGCCCGCGTGAGTGCGGAACGGGCATCGCGCAGGGCTTCTTCGAAGGCGCGGTTCAGGCCCACCGCCGACTGCTTGGCCGCCCATCCCGGATCCACTGTGCACCCCGCCAGGGAGCCCAGGGACAGCGTCATGGTGACCCGCCCCGTGGAGTCCGAGCCCTCCGCCTGAATGCGTTCCACCGCCCCGGGATCCTGACGGGCGAGATCGTCGAAGGACGAGATCACGGCCTCGGCAACTTCGTCGATGCTGCGCGGCACGACGTGCCGCAGGTCCCGCTGGGACACCTCGGGCGGCGGGGTGGTGTCTGCCGAGGAGCGCGGAGCGCTCATGTCCTGCTGCAGCCCGTCGGCCCTCTCACGCCAGTCACTTGAGGAGAGCGCCTGGGACTGCGCGGACATGAACTCGGCGACGGTCGATCCGTACGCTTCGACGACGGCGGCACCGATCTGTTCGGGACCTCGTCGTCGCTGCCAGTCCCGCACCGCGGCCACCGACTCAGGAAGGCCGTCCTGGCCCACCCGCACCCGCACAGCTCCCTGTGCGTCCTCGCCCTCGGCGCTCTGCGGCATTCCCTCCTGAATCCGTGCGATCAGGCCGTGGAGCTGACTGGTGTACTGCTGAAAACGCTGCAGTTCCTGAATTATGTCGTCAGTCACGCGGTCGATTCATCTCCCCGTCATCGGTCTCCGAAGTGGCATCTGCGGGAGGCGATGGCCGAAAACTGCTGCTGCAGACTCTAAGGAGGACATGCTGCGCGGCATTGCTGTACAACCGCTCACCGACCGCATCTCCAAGCTACCGCAGTCACATTCAACACACGCGGCAGAGTCTTATTTGCACCCTTTCTTCGCATGCGAGAGTGAGATGGGCGGCCCGGCGGTTTGTCCAGCCGTCCACTACTGGTGCGGATAGTGGTCGGACGGCGGCTGTTGCTGGTACGGAGTGGAACCGGGGTAAGAATTCTGGGGATAACTTCCGTATCCGGACTGCTGATTGAACTGGCTCTGCTGCGACGCCCGACGGCGCTTCGCGCGCCGAACCAGAAACAAAGGCACACCGATCACGATGAGCACACCGAGGGCTGCCAGCGTGCTGAGCGCGATGACCGAGTTGGTGGTCAGTCCACTGCTCGAATCATCGGACGCGGAGGACGCCGCCGTGCTGCCCTCGGGCGTTGCTGTGGAATTGGATGCGGGCATGGTGAGCGGGCCGTTCTTGGAGCCGGCCGGGATGTTCTGCTGAAGGGCGGCGAGGGGCCGGATGTAGCCATAGCCGTACTTCTCGTCAGGGAGCTTCAGACCCTTGGCCGAGGCGGGGAGGCCGGCTGTCTTGGTGAGGCGGTTGACGATCTGGCCCGCGGTGAGGTCGGGAAACTTTTCGCGCAGCAGGGCGCAGGCGGCGGAGACGTAGGCGGTGGCGTCGGAGGTACCGCTGGCCATGCCGTAGCCGTCGGAGTCTGTGCTGGCGGAGACGACGTGCTCGCCGGGGGCTGTCAACAGGAGGTTCGGACCCGAGTTGGACTTCTCCCAGATCTCGTTGCTCTTCTTGATGGCGCCGACGTCCACCACACCTGGATAACTGGCCGGGTATTTAATGCCTTCGGAGCCGCTCATACCGTCGTTGCCCGACCCCGCCACGACGATTACGTTGTGCTCTAGCGCGTACCCAATCGCCTGTTGCTCCTCGCCTCCGGAGGTTGGCAAGCTTCCGGCCTGTGAGATGTTGATGACCGATGCCCCATGGTCCACTGCGTATCTGATCGACGGGGCAAAGCCGTCCAACTGCCCGCCATCATCACGCAGGGGCAGGATCTTCGCGTCAGGAGCGAGTCCCTTCACGCCGTCAGCACCGTTGGCGCCGTGGCCGTGCCCGGCGATGATGCCAGCTATGGCTGTTCCATGCTTGTCGCCTGCAGCTGGCGAGGCATCGGAGTCACCGTCGACGAAGTCCTTGCCCGGCAGGACGTTGCCCTTCAGGTCGGGGTGCGAGGCGTCAACACCGACATCGATGACGGCGACGGTGATGCCCTTGCCCGTCGCGATCTTCCAGACAGCGTCGGCGTCAAGGGCTTGGAGCGGCCACTGGTCGTTCCTCACCTGGTCCGCTGATGCGGTGGGCGCGGTGGAGAAGAGCATTGCTCCCGCCGCTGCCGTGCAGCCCGCGATGCGCAGCATCCGCGTGAGACCCATGCCGTGTTTCCCTCTTTCGTCCCGCCGGGCGGGCCTGCGCGGTGGATGACGCGAGCCCCGTTTCTGTCCTGCCGCGATCGTGTCTACTCGATGAGCGGCGGGGTGGTGTCGTCCCGCTTGGGCACCCAGGTCTCCTCGTCCTCGACGAGATAGCCCGGAACCGGCTTACCATTTTTCTTCTTCTTGTCGCGGCCCTGGCCGGTCACGCCAGCCTGTCCGGAGCCTGACAGGCCCGCCGCCCTGCGGCCCTCGGTCGTGCCACCGCGGCTGCCGTGCAGACCGGAACCGGCCCCAGACCCAGTGGAGGGGGCCTCTCCGGGTTCGCCGATCACCCCGCCCTTCGTACGGGCCAGCGGGCCCCGGCCACCGGGCTGTTTGCCGTATTCGGCACCTGCCCCTGTCCCGGCTGCCACACCGCCCACTCCCGCGCGGCCGCTGCCCGCCTCGGAGCCTGCGCCGCTGCCACCACGGGCAAAGCCGCCCGCCGGGCTGCTGGGCACACCGGGCAAACCGGCACCTGTTCCAGATCCGCCGCCCGCGCCGACTCGGGCGGTGACTCCACCTCCGTGGCCGCCGCCGGTGCCACCGGGGCTGGTGGTCGCAAGTCCGTCCACATCCGTACCGACCCCGGAGGGCGATGACGCCTTGGAAGAGGAAGCGGTACCTGCACCGGTAACGCGGTGGGGGATGCTGGGGGACGCAGCGACGGTAGACCGGCCCGAGCCGCTCGACGTGCCGCTGCCGGTGGAAGTCCGGCCCACCAGCCTGGGGCCGCTCTCGGTCGGGATCGCGACGATCGGGACCGGCGCCGTGCCTCCGGGATCACCGGGGTAGTCCTCATTGTCTTCAACCGGAGCGCGCTTCCATGACCCCATGGCCCTGGTCTGCGAAGCGTAAGCCGCCCCCAACTGCTCCATTTTCACGGCCATCTTCAGCTGGGCCTCCTTGCCAGCCGAGAGGTCGTCCTTGTTCCTGTCCAGGGCCTCCTGGGTGGACATCCCGGCCCGCTTGTCCGCCTGGTAGCCGCTGTCGTCGTGCGAGAACCCGTCCCCGACGAAGTCAAGGCCGCTGGAGATCGTCCCCGGCTTCTCCATCGCCTCGACCTCGGGCTTGATGGTCTCCAGCACCGTGGCCGCACTGCCCAGCGCGATGGAGGTGTACTGGGCGTACTGGGCGCCGTCCTGCATCTTCTTCGCGATGACCTCGGCTCGCGCCTTGAACCGGTCGGCGGCCTCGCCCTCCCAGTGCTCCAGCACCCCGTGCACCGCTGCCAGGAAATCCTGCCGCGATCCACCGCCGCCGTCCTCGCCCACCAGATCATCGTTGACCTTGCGCCAGCCTCGGGCCACGTCGTGAACCACGCCCGGCTTCGCGTTGATGACCATGGCCTTCATCTGGTCCATGTTCAGGTCGGCGAACGGGGTCGTGGCCTTCTCGTCGTAGCACATCGCCGCCGGGACGTACTCGTACGCGTAGCCGTCGCTCTTCTTCCCGCCTGAGCTCATGACTTACCCCCGTCCGAGAGTGCCGCCGCGATCTCCGCTTCCTGGTCCTGGTATGCGCCGTGATTCTTCTTCGTCTTCGTCCCGAAGTCGTCCACCAAGCCGTGGATATGGGTGACGATGTCCTCGAGGTGCTGCTTCATCTCCGTGTGAGCAATGTGCAGATCGTTCGCCTCAGTGAAATCCGCACTGCCCAGTGCGCCGGCCGGCAGGTACGTCTGATAGCGCGAGTCGGAGGTGGTATCGCCCAGATTCAAGATGATTCGGTTGAGTTGCGTGACCACACTGTCCAGTGCGCTCAGATCGACCTTCAGCTCGCCGCTCGCCACCGCGAGTGCCCCCTGTCCCCGTACGACTGATAGCGCTAGCAATCTTATCGGCTGCATCAGACAGTGCAGAGCGCTCACGTCTCTTTCCGGCCTCTATGGGAACGGTGGGTTTGGGTGCCAATGGCGGGATCCAGGGTCAAACAGTCTTTCAGGCTCAGCTGGTGGCGACGCCGAACCGGTTCCAGATGACGGTGAGCGGGGCTCGTGCGCAGTCGCCGTGCATGAGAATGGCGTCAGCGACTTCATGACGCCCGTCGACGTGCACGCCGACCCTGACCGGCCTCCCCCTCGTCGTGCTGCATCAGTTTCCGCGATGCCGGCCGACCTGGAACAGGTCGGCGATGGCGATGAGAGCGCGGGCGGATTCGATGCGCTGTGGGGCGGTGCCGCGCTTGTCGACCATGTCAGTGCGCGTAACTCGGGGTTCACGCCTGCCATCACCGAACTGTCAGCTGGCGCTCATACCCCGTTCCGGCCACTGCCTACGCTCCTCGAACACGGAGTTGATCTTCCGTGACGCCTTGAGGAACGTGTAGTCGGCGATGCCGTCGTCGGAAGTCGAGGTGCGGCTGGCCGTGTCTACGGTGAGCGTACGGTCCATTTCAGCCGGGTCTTCACCGAAGGAGTAGCGAATGGAGTCCGGCTGTTCGGACAGCTTCTTGAAGTAGACCAAGGACGCCATTACCACTCGCTCTCGAAGTCTTCCCGCTTGTTGAGCGGGACCTTGCTCTGCCAATTGTAGTTTTGGTTGGCCACCCGATGTGCTTCCTGGTAGGTCGCGCCCGGGTGGGTGCGCAGGTACTCAAGCTCGGTGACTTCGTGTTCGAGCAGCACGTGGTCTTCCGGCAGAGCGTTGCCGGAGCGGAGGCGGATCCAGGCATCGGCGATCTCGGCGTCCGCGTCGAACTTGCGTGTGACGACCTCGCCGGTTTCGTAGTCCTCGATCGGGTGCTCGGTGTCGAAGACGTGCTTCTTGATGGCGGAGATCTCTTCCTCCGTGAACCCTGTCGTTCCGTTCCCCCGAGGTACGCCTTCGGTGTTGCGGCTGATGGCTGCGATGTCGCGGGAGTCCCGACGGAAGTCGTCGTACGCGGCTTCCGCCCACTTCGTCTGCGCGGGATCGTCGAGGATGTCACGCGGGCGCCGGCGGGCGCCGGTGAGCCACTCATCGCCGCTCCGTGTCGCCGTCAGGGCGGGGGCGGCTTCGTCCGGCATGCCGGCCAGGAGCAGTCGCGGATCCGTGAGAGCGGGCATGTCGCTGCCGAGGAGGCCGCGCCAACCGCCCGCTTCGGATGCGGCCCTCGCACCGCCGGCTCCTGCGCCGAGGAGACCGCCGAAGAGCATCCCGTCCTTGGCCGCCTGGCCGACCTCGTCAAGGTTGACGCCCGTGCTCTCACCGGTCGCGATGGCGATGGGTTGGGCGACCGCCAGGTCCACGGTGACCGATTCGATACCTCCGAAGGCGGCCGTGGCCAGGGTGGTGCCCGCGATGGTTGCGACCTCGGTGGAGACGGTGACACCCAGGGATGCGGCGAGTTCGGTGACGCCCACCGCGGCGGCCGCCGCGGCGCCCTCGGAGATGCCGGCGGTGAAGATAGCCAGGGCGGTGCCGGCGACCAGGGTCGCACCGACGATCTCCAGTTCGTGTTCGAGATGCTTCTTCGCGCCGTGCACGGCATCCGCATACGCATCCAGCGCCTTGGCCATATCGCGGGCCGCATCCGCGAGGTCCTTCAGCCAGCCGTGGCCATGGTCGTAGTACCGGCGCCAGAACTTGTCGAACGCTGTGATCGACTCGCCCTTGTTGTCCTCGATCAGCGCAAGAGCGGCCTTGTTCGCGGCGGCGGCGATGTCGTCGATGTCGTCGGCGAAGGCCCGCCACGTCTTGGCGGCATCCCGGAGCCCGTCTTCGTCGGCGGCGGGCCACCACATGCCCGTCAGGTCCTGAACGGCCTTGCGGGCCTTGTCCGCGACGCTCACTCGCCGTCACCCGTGCTGTGGTGGCCGCCCTTGATCCGGCCGAACATGCCCCGGATGAGTTCTTCGTTGTCGATGTGCTTGTCGGCCATGTCGACCAGACCCGTGTGGATGCTGGCGAGGCCCTCGATGAGGATCTGGGTGGAGTGCTCGATCTGCGTGACGTGCGGGCCATACGCGTTGTGGAACTTCTCGCCCTGCTCGTCATCGCCCCACGGGCTACCCGCCGCGGCCAGGCCCTGCTTCAGCTTGGTCAGTGCGTGTGCGAGGGCAACGCTTTCGCGGTGGAAGGCGGGCGCCGCCGTCTTGATGTCGTCGACCTTGATGTCGAGTATCTCGTCCTTGCCGCCCATAACTTCGCGTTCTCCCCCTCCGTTGACCGCACGGGCATTCGACCCTAGCCGCCGGTTGGTGGTTCACCACTGTGAGTCACGTAAAGCCGGAGCAAAGATCCATTCGCCGGCCGTGAGTTCGCTCACTGGCCGGTGTCGTGTCGGACGTGAGCAGGCTCCACCGGTGACGACGCCGATGGGTGATGTCAGGCGGTGCGCTTCACGTGGCGGACCAGCCACATCAGCAGGGGGTCCAGGTCGGCGGCGGCCGAGAGGACCCGGTCGACCGCCTCGGGGGTGTGCAGCCACTCCTCGCAGCCGAGGGGGCGGGCGGCGATCAGTGAACGGTGGCGCAGCAGGTTGGCATGGGCGTGGTCCGTCGGATAGCCGCGCGGGGGGCGTTTCATCACGTCCCCGGAGATGTCGTAGCCCTTCTTCCGCACGTCCTCGACGATGGCGGACAGTTCGCGGCCGCTTCCCTCGGAGGCGACGGCTTTGCGGAACATGTCCACCTGGCCGGGATCGGGGTACCACCAGGCGCCCTGGATCCGCAGGCCGTCCAGGTCGAACCGGAGACCGATCTCGATCTTGCGGCCGAGCCGGATCACCGCGCCCTGGTGCTGCCACCACCAGGAGTTGGTGCGGTAGTGCCAGACGGAGAAGTCCTCGTACCGGGGGTCGGTGTCCGCGACCTCGTTGAGCAGGGCGATCATCGGCTGCCGGACCAGCCGTTCGCGGTCCGCGCGGTAGTGCTCGCGGGTCGCGTGGGTCGGTTCGCCCTGGAGCTGCCACAACACGTCCGTGGCCTGCTCCGGCCAGCCGGTGAACTGTCCACGCATGCGCGGAGGATAACTCACCCGTGATCCGTGCGCGGAGAGTGAGACGGGCAGGGAGGCGAACTCCCAGACAAGGTGGGAGGTGCTGCGGCGGGGCTCGCCGGCCAGTTCGATGTGCCGTGCGCAGGGGGCGAGTCCATCGAGGAACACGGAGAGTGCAGCCCGTTTGAAGCGGGCGGTGAGAGGCAGGCACTTCAGTTCGCCGCGGGCAGACAGCGAAGATCCCGCAATGACTGGTGCCTTGCTGCAGGGGCATGTCAACGTACAAGGCCCTGGCGGAAGACCTTGCCCCTGAGCCCAAGGAGGCGCCAGGCGAACAAGCACCTGATCCCGTTTATTGGCAAGGCCAAGCTGAAGGAACTCAGCGCGGACGACGTCGACGACTGGTTGGACGACAGGGCCGAATTCCTCGCCACGCGAAGCCTGCGTGATCTGCTCGCCATCCTGCGCCGCTCCATCGCGCACGCTCAGCGCAGGGACAAGGCCGCGCGGAATGTCGCCCTACTCGTCACCGCACCGGAAGGGCGCCCCGGCCGACCGAGCAAGGCGCTGAACTTGGAGCAGGCGAAAGCCGTGCTCACAGCCGCGCGCCCGTCGCGGCTGTACGCCTATCTTGTGCTCTCGCTCCTGAGTGGCGTACGCACGGAAGAGGCGCGGCCCCTCACCTGGGATCACGTGTTCCTGGAGACGAAGGATGGCATCCCGCCGCACGTCGCCGTGTGGCGCTCGGTGCGCAAGCACGGCGAGACCAAGACCAGGAAGAGCCGCCGGACCATCGCTCTGCCGAAACAGGTGGTCGAGGTTCTCGAAGAGCACATGCGATGGCAGAAGCAGGAGCGGGCATCGAGAGGGATGGAGTGGAGTCCAACCGGCCGCGTCTTCACGACCCGGAGCGGCGAGCCGCTCGATGCGGCCAACGTCCGGCGTGACTTCAAGGCCATCGTGAAAAAGGCCGGGCTGAAGCCGGAGTGGACGCCGCGGGAGCTCCGGCACAGCTTCGTGTCCTTGCTCTCTGACCACGGCATCCCCCTGGAGCGGATCGCGCTCTTGGTCGGTCACAGCAGTCAGGCGACCACAGAGGCGGTCTACCGCAAGCAGCTTCGGCCCGTGATCACGCAGGGCGCCGAAGCGATGGATGACATCTTCGCCGAAGATCAGGAAGGGGAGGACCCGGAGGACGACGAAGAGGGCGACGCGGTGGCCTGATCAAATTTCGTTTGGCCCCCTGTTTGGCCCCCCGGACATGAAAGAGGGCCAATCGCGATCATGCGATTGGCCCTCTGACCTGCGTCGGGGTGGCGGGATTTGAACCCACGACCTCTTCGTCCCGAACGAAGCGCGCTGCCAAGCTGCGCTACACCCCGATGTCGTCGCATGTCCTGCTTGTCGCGGCGACGTCGTTTACTTTAGCCCACTGGTGGCTGGAGACGAAATCCGGTTTTGGCGCGGTGGCGGACGGGGTTCGGGCGGATGTGGTCGAGGGCGACCATGAGGAGGGCGAGGCCGTAGAAGGCGAGGCCGAGGAGGAGGGCGTTGCCGAGGACGCTCTTGTAGCCGTGCAGGCCTACGTCCAGGAACGGGTAGAGATAGCGGCCCGGCGTGCCGGGGATGATCAGTTCGCCCCGGCCGAGGGAGAACGCCAGGTAGGCCAGGGGGTACAGCAGCCATGACGGCGCCTGGCGGAGGTGGAGGCGGGCGGGAGCCGTCAGGAGCAGCCAGTCCAGAAGCGCGGCGACGGGGACGGCCGTGTGCAGGATCTGGTTGCTGATCCACTGCAGGCCGGCCGGGGGCGTGCTCCCGCCCGTCATGGAGAACGGGGGCGAGGCCCCTTTCAGCAGCAGGTGGTACACCAGCCCCGTGATGATGATGTACAGCAGCGTCGCACCCGTCAGGGCGGAGGGGAGCGGGCGGCGGGCCGTCCAGGCGCGGCGGGCTGTGAGCGTGAAGACCAGGGCCAGCAGGATGTTGCTCTGGATCGCGAAGTAGCTCAGGACGTGGACCGGGCTGCCGAGGAGCAGCTCGATCGTCACGCCCGCCGCTGCCGCCAGGGCGACCAGCAGGCGGTACACGGCGGCGAGGGGGCGGCGTACGGGGGCCAGCACCGCGGAGGCGGGGACGTAGGAGGGCGTGAACAGGGACCCGCCGGGCAGTGCCGGGAGGTCCGGTATGTCCCTGGGTATGGGTGCGGTCATGCCCCCAAGCTAGGCAAAGGGGGCATATGCCGCGATGTGGGTGGCGCGACCGGGTTACTCCCTGGGTGCCAGCGTCAGCAGAGTCGCCTCCGGCGGGCAGGCGAACCGTACCGGCGTGTAGCGGTTGGTGCCGCAGCCCGCCGAGACGTGCAGATACGACGTACGGCCTTCCGCCGTGTGCCTGGACAGGCCCTTCACCCGCGCCGGGTCCAGGTCGCAGTTGGTGACCAGGGCACCGTAGAAGGGGACACAGAGCTGGCCGCCGTGGGTGTGGCCGGCCAGGATCAGGGGGTAGTCGTCCGCCGTGAAGGCGTCCAGCACCCGCAGGTACGGGGCGTGCACGACGCCCATCGAGAAGTCCGCGCCGGCGGACGGGCCGCCGGAGACCTGCGGGTAGCGGTCGCGCTTGATGTGCGGGTCGTCCAGGCCCGTCAGCTCCAGGGTGACGCCCTCGATCTTCAGGGTGCCGCGCGTGTTGGTGAGATTCAGCCAGCCCGCCGCGTCGAAGCCGTCCCGCAGGTCCTCCCACGGGTTGTGGATCGCGCCGACCACCGGCGGGTTGCCGTTCAGACCGTGCCGGCCCTGGACCTTCTCCAGCAGGTAGCGCGCGGGGTTGCGGGGCCTGGGGCCGTAGTAGTCGTTGGAGCCGAAGACGTATGCGCCCGGGAACTCCATCAGGGGGCCGAGGGCGTCCAGGACCTCGGGTACGCCCTCCGTGTCGGACAGGTTGTCGCCCGTGTTGATCACGAGGTCGGGGCGCAGGCCGGCCAGCGACCGCAGCCAGCGCTGCTTCTTGCGCTGGCCGCCGACCATGTGGATGTCGGAGACCTGGAGGACTCTCAGGGGGCGCATGCCGACGGGCAGGACGGGAACGGTCACCCGTCGCAGCCGGAAGGAGCGGGCCTCGAATCCCGCCGCGTACACCACACCGGCGGCACCGGCCGCCGCGATCCCCAGAGGTACTCCGTATCGAGCGCGCATACATCCATCGTGTCAGACCCGCGGGACCTCCTGAGCCGCGCTGCCCCTTGGGCGCCCGGGCCTCACCACCCTTTAAATGGACGGGCGTCGGACGTTTGGCACCTGCGACAATCGGATCCATGACCACCACGCTCAAGTCGAAGCTGCAGGAAGACCTCAACGCCGCGATCAAGGAGCGCAACGAGCTCCGCTCCTCGACGCTCCGGCTGACGCTCGCCGCGATCACCAAGGAGGAGGTCGCGGGCAAGGAGAAGCGCGAGCTCTCCGACGACGAGGTGCTGAAGGTGATCACCAAGGAGGCGAAGAAGCGCCGGGAGGCGGCCGATGCCTTCGCGCAGGGTGGTCGCGCCGAGAGCGCCGAGCGGGAGAAGGCGGAGGGCGAGGTCCTCGCCGAGTACCTGCCCAAGCAGCTCAGCGACGAGGAGCTGAACGACATCGTCGCCCAGGCGGTCGGCGAGGCCAGGGCCGCCGGCGCCGAGGGCCCGCGTGCCATGGGCGCCGTCATGAAGATCGTGAACCCGAAGGTCGCGGGCCTGGCCGAGGGCGGCAGGGTCGCGGCGGTGGTGAAGAAGCTGCTGGCCGGCTGAGAAGCCCTGACATGCCAGGGCGAGCAGACCCGCACCGAGGGCCGCCGCCCACGGCGCGGGTCTGCCTTGTCGCTCAACTTCGTTACCGCAGTGGCTCGTTCGCCGGAGCTGCCTTCTGCGCTTCAAGGGACGACAGCGTCGATGCGGTGCAACTGGGACCATCGCGGCTGAACCGGACGGCCGACGGCCCCTGTCCCGGCGAGCCGGTGGGACAGGGGCCGTCAGCCGATTCCGGAGCGTGGCCTCAGCCGCGCCGCCCCCCGTTGCCGTTGCCGTTGCCGTTGCTCGTGCCCTGGAACAGGTTGTCCGGGAAGGAGAAGGTGGGCGTCGGGAAGGTGCCCCCGTTCGCGCCGCCGTCCGCGCCGCCGGTGGTCAGGCCGCCGATGAGGCCGCCGTTGGTGTTGCCGCCGTTGTCACCGTTGTGGCCGTCGTCGTTGCCCTTGTCCTTCTTGCCGTCGGGGATGTCGACGAGGTTGAAGTTCTCGACGGGCTTGCCGTCCAGGGCGCCCGTCATGGCGTCCTTCCAGATCGGGCCCGGCGTGTCGGCGCCGTAGACGAGGTCGTGGTAGACGCCGCCGATGGTGATCTGCTTCATCTGGCGCTTGTGGGTCGGGTCGCCGACCCACACCGCGCCGGCCATGTTCGGCGTGAAGCCCACGAACCAGGCCGCGTAGCGGTTGTCCGTCGTACCGGTCTTACCGGCGCTCGGGCGGTCGCTGAGGCCCGCCTGCTGACCCGTACCGTCCTCGACCACGCCCTTCAGCAGCGTCGTCACGGTGTCGGCGGTCTTCTGCGACATCGCGCGCGTGCAGCTCGTCTTGGGCACCGGGAGCGACTTCGTCCGGTCGCCGATCCGCTGGCTGATGGACTCGATGGCGACCGGCGTGCAGTACATGCCGCGCGAGGCGAAGGTGGCGTATGCGTTCGCCATCGTCAGCGGCGACATCTCCTGGGTGCCGAGCGCGATGGAGGGGGCCTGCTGCATCTTGCCGCCGTCCGCGCGCTCCACGCCCATCTTCTTGGCCATCTCGGTGACCGGGCAGATGCCGATGTCGCTGATCAGCTGCACGTAGTAGGTGTTGACCGACTTCGCGGTCGCCTGCTTCATGCTGTAGGGGCCGTGCTCCGACTTGTTCTCGTTCGACACCTTGGTCGGATTGTTCGGATCGTCACGCCACTGCCGGCCGTTGCAGATCGAGACGGGGCTCGGATAGTCCATCTCGTACGGCGAGGAGTACGACTGTGTCGCCGGCGTACCGCCCTCTATGGCGGCCGCGGCCACGATCGGCTTGAACGTCGAACCGGGCTGGTAGCCCGCGCCGCCGCCCATGTCCTGGTTCACCGACAGGTCGATCTGCGTCTCGTGCTTGCCGAAGCCGTAGGGACGGGACTGGCCCATGGCGAGGATCTTGCCGGTGCCGGGCTCCACGAGGGTGGCCGCGGTGGCCACGTCGTCGGTCTTGTAGACGTGGTCCTTGATGGACGCCTGCACCGAGGTCTGGGCCTGCGGGTCGAGCGTCGTACGGATCGTCAGACCGCCCTGGTTCCAGACCTTCGCCCGGGCTTCCTTGGTCTTGCCGAACATCGGGTCGGTGAGGAACACCTCGCGCACGTAGTCGCAGAAGAAGCCGGCGCCCTTGACCGCGGTGATGCAGCCGTTCTTCGGCTGGCTCGGGTGGAGGCCCAGCGGCGTCTTCTTGGCCTTGTCGGCCTCTGCCTGCGAGATGTCACCCATGTCGGCCATGCGCTGCAGGACGACGTTGCGGCGCCGGGTGGCCTCCGTCGAGTCGTTGACCGGGTCGTACCGGCTGGGCGACTGGACGATGCCGGCGAGCAGGGCGGCCTCCTGCACGTTCAGGTCCTTGGCGTGCTTGGAGAAGTAGCGCTGGGACGCGGCCTCGACACCGTAGGCCTGCTCGCCGAAGAACGTGATGTTCAGGTAGTTCTCGAGGATCTTCTTCTTGCCGAGCTCCTCCTCGAGCTGGATCGCGTACTTCAGCTCCCTTATCTTGCGGCCCATTGTCTGCTGAGTGGCCTGCGCGACCTTCGTCGGGTCGTCGCCGGCCTCCTCGATGGCGACGTTCTTCACGAGCTGCTGGGTGAGCGTGGAAGCGCCCTGGGCCACCCCGCTGCTCTGCACGTTCTTGTTCAGCGCGCGCAGGATGCCCTTGAGGTCGACCGCGCCGTGCTGGTAGAAGCGCGAGTCCTCGATCGCGACGATCGCCTTCTGCATGTACGGGGACATGTCCTTGAGCGGGACCACCGTGCGGTCACGTGAGTAGACCGTGGCGATCTGACCGCCGTCGGCGTCGAGGATCGTGGTGCGCTGGCTCAGGGGCGGCGTCTTGAGGTTGGCGGGCAGCTCGTCGAAACTCTCCACCGAACCCTTGGCGGCAAGTCCGAGCGCGCCGACGGCCGGCAGCGCGATACCGGCCAGGACGGCCCCCGCGAGCACACTGACACCGAGGAACTTGGCGGCCTGCTGCGTGGGGGACAGGCCACCGCCCGAGCGCTTCTTTGGCATGAGGGCAGCCTACGTTCTCATTCGCCGGACACGCGTATATGCCTTGGCCTAAGCTGCTCTCAACTGTCACAGCAGTAGGGCCACGTATCAATACGTCCGGCGACCCCGAATCGTTCCGGAGGTTCCCCAACTTTTTTGATGGGGGCGTGTCCGAATCCGCCTTGTGTGTCACCTGGCGTCCGTTGTGACTCAACTGAACCGTCCCGTTCTGCCGGGAAGGTCACGTATGTCACCAGCTCACTCCCCCGGGTGATCTGCCGCTTACGCATAGTCCGTTCGGGCCATTCAAGATTGGGCCCGAAGGGGGTGTTGCGCTGTGCCCACCTTCCGTAACGTCCTCAACTGGCGGCGGTGAATATGCCGCTGCCGCCGTGGGGGAGCCTCGATTCGGGAGAGGACGGCGCCGGTATGGGCTGGGTAACCGACTGGAGTGCGCAGGCTGCCTGCCGCACTACCGATCCGGATGAACTGTTCGTTCAGGGAGCAGCGCAGAACAGGGCCAAGGCAGTGTGCACCGGATGTCCGGTACGCACGGAATGCCTGGCCGACGCGCTCGACAACCGCGTCGAGTTCGGCGTGTGGGGAGGCATGACGGAGCGGGAGCGCCGCGCACTGCTGCGCAGGCGACCCACCGTCACCTCCTGGCGCCGGCTCCTTGAGACGGCTCGTCTGGAGTACGAACGCGGCGTGGGGATCCTGCCGCTCGACGACGACGAGGTGTACGAGAACTACGCGGCGGTGAGCTGAGGGCACCCCTCGGCTCAGTCGACGGCAGCCTCGGGCAGCTCCGGCCGGTTGGCCGCGAGCCGGTCCCCGATGTCCCTGAGCCCTGCGAGGTCGTGCACATCGCCGGGCAGCGCGGCCACTTCGGCCACCGCCACCTCGGGGTGGAGCGCCGTGAAGCGGTCACGCGTGCGCTGCTCGCGGGAGAGCAGCTGCATACGTTCGGCGTGCAACCGGAGCAGGCCTGCGGTGAGCCGCTCGACGCCCTGGGCGCCCTCGTCCTCCTGATCCGGACCGGGGGAGTGGTTCTCGGACGCGAGAGGCTCGGTGGCCCCGTCAGCAGGGGATTCGGGAGCGGGGGAGCCTGAACTGCCGTACGTGTCGGGAGAGTTACGAAGTCCAGCTTTCCCGCCGTCCTGATCGACAATGCGGGGCTCCACAAGATTTTCCGCGGCGGCGAGCGCACGCTCGGCCGACAGCCGGGCGGCGCCGCTGCCATGCACCCGGTTGAGCACCAGACCGGCCAGCGGCATGTTCTCGGCGGCCAGCCGCTCCACGAAGTACGCGGCCTCCCGCAGTGCGTCCCGCTCCGGGGCCGCCACCACGAGGAACGCCGTCCCCGGCGCCTGCAGCAGCCGGTACGTCGCATCCGCGCGGGTGCGGAACCCGCCGAAGGTCGTGTCCATCGCGGCGACGAACGTCTGGACGTCCTTGAGGAGTTGACCGCCCAGCAGCTTGCCGAGGGTGCCGGTCATCATCGACATCCCGACGTTCAGGAACTTCATGCCTGCCCGCCCGCCCAGCTTGGCCGGGGCGGTGAGCAGCCGGATCAGCCGGCCGTCGAGGAACGAGCCGAGCCGCTTGGGCGCGTCCAGGAAGTCCAGCGCCGAGCGGGACGGCGGGGTGTCGACGACGATCAGGTCCCACTCGTCCCGCGCGCGCAGCTGCCCGAGCTTCTCCATCGCCATGTACTCCTGCGTGCCCGCGAAGCCCGCGGAGAGCGACTGGTAGAAGGGGTTGTTCAGGATGGCGGCGGCCCGCTCGCCGTCCGCGTGCGCCTCGACGATCTCGTCGAAGGTGCGCTTCATGTCGAGCATCATGGCGTGCAGCTCACCGTCGCCGTCGACGCCCTTCACCCGGCGCGGGGTGTTGTCCAGCGAGTCGATGCCCATGGACTGGGCGAGCCGGCGTGCCGGGTCGATGGTCAGCACGACCACCTTGCGCCCGCGCTCGGCGGCCCTGAGGCCGAGGGCGGCCGCGGTCGTGGTCTTTCCCACCCCGCCCGAGCCGCAGCACACCACGATCCGCGTCTCGGGGTCGTCGAGCAGCGGGTCCACGTCGAGCACACGCGCGGGGGTCAGGTGGTGGCGGGCGGTGTCCTGTGTGTGGGCCGGCTCCGGACTCATGACATCCCCTGCTTCTGCTGCTCGTGCTGCTGACGGCTCGTGCTCCCTGTGCCCCGGCTCATGACAGGCCCTGCTCCCGCAGCTCGCGGGCCAGCTCATACAGCCCCGCCAGGTCCATGCCCTCGGCGAGCAGCGGCAGTTCGTGCAGCGGCAGGCCCTGCTCGGCCAGCACCGTCCGCTGCTCGTGCTCCAGCGCATACCGCTCGGCGTACTCGTCGGCCTGCTGCAGCAGCGGGTCCACCAGCTTCTCCGCGTTCCCGCCGCGGCGCGCACCGCCGAGTCCTGCCGCCGACAGCGACCTGGCAACGGAAGAACGCGGCACGCTGCGTACGAGTTCCAGATCCTCCGCGTCCAACACCTCGGGCCGCACCATGTTCACGATGATCCGGCCCACCGGCAGCTTCGCGGCGCGCAGTTCGGCGATCCCGTCCGCGGTCTCCTGGACGGGCATCTCCTCCAGCAGCGTCACCAGGTGCACGGCCGTCTCCGGCGACTTCAGCACCCGCATCACGGCCTGCGCCTGATTGTGTATCGGGCCGATCTTGGCGAGGCCCGCCACCTCGTCGTTCACGTTCAGGAAGCGGGTGATGCGGCCGGTGGGCGGCGCATCCATGACGACGTAGTCGTAGGCGAACCGCCCGGCCTTGTCCTTGCGCCGTACCGCCTCGCACGCCTTGCCGGTCAGGAGCACGTCCCTGAGGCCCGGCGCGATGGTGGTGGCGAAGTCGATCGCGCCGAGCTTCTTCAGGGCTCTTCCTGCGCCCCCGAGCTTGTAGAACATCTGGAGATAGTCCAGAAGGGCCAGTTCGGGGTCGATGGCGAGGGCATACACCTCCCCGCCCCCTGGAGCGACGGCGATCTTCCGCTCCTCGTAGGGCAGCGCTTCCGTCTCGAAGAGCTGCGCGATGCCCTGGCGCCCCTCGACCTCGACGAGAAGCGTCCGCTTCCCCTCGGTCGCGAGGGCCAGCGCGAGAGCGGCGGCGACCGTGGTCTTTCCGGTCCCGCCCTTGCCGCTGACGACCTGGAGCCTGCTCACGTCTTCGAGCCTAACCAGTCTGTGTGCCAAGCACGCGACAGCCTGTGGACAACGCGACAGCGGGCGATGGGCGGGCAGCGGCTAAAGTCGGCCACATGACCAAGTGGGAATACGCGACTGTGCCACTGCTCGTCCACGCAACGAAGCAGATTCTGGACACCTGGGGCGAGGACGGCTGGGAGCTGGTCCAGGTCGTGCCCGGGCCGAACAACCCCGAGCAGTTGGTGGCCTACCTGAAGCGGGAGAAGGCATGAGCGCCGTCGAGGCGAAGCTGGCCGAGCTCGGCCTGACCCTGCCCGAGGTCGTACCGCCGCTGGCCGCCTACCAGCCGGCCGTGCAGTCCGGCTCCTACGTGTACACGTCCGGACAGCTCCCGATGGTGGAGGGCAAGCTGCCCGTCACCGGCAAGGTCGGCGCCGAGGTCACGCCCGAGGAGGCCAAGGAACTCGCCCGAATCTGCGGGCTGAACGCCCTGGCCGCCGTGAAGTCCGTCACCGGCGACCTGGACCGCATCGCGCGCGTGGTGAAGGTCGTCGGCTTCGTCGCCTCGGCCTCGGACTTCACCGGTCAGCCCGGTGTGGTCAACGGCGCGAGCGAACTGCTCGGCGAGGTCCTCGGCGACAAGGGCGTGCACGCGCGCAGTGCGGTCGGTGTGGCGGTGCTGCCGCTGGACGCACCGGTCGAGGTCGAGATCCAGGTCGAGCTCGTCCCGTAGCGGCGCTCTGACCTCGGGGACCTCTCGAACATTCGCGCACCACGGGATAGCCTCCGGCCATGGCGAATGGGCAGTGGTTTCCGCAGGACTGGCCGGAACGCATCCGCGGGCTCGCGGACGGCACGCTCACCCCGGTCGTCCCGAAGCGCGCGGCCACCGTCATGCTCCTCAAGGACACCGACCGCGGCCCCGCGGTGCACATGCTGCGCAGACGCGCCTCCATGGCCTTCGCCGGAGGCGCGTACGCATATCCGGGCGGCGGCGTCGACCCCCGCGACGACGAGCAGCACGTCCGCTGGGCGGGCCCCACGCGCGCGTGGTGGGCCGAGCGGCTCGGCGTCGACGAGCGGGCGGCCCAGGCGATCGTCTGCGCGGCCGTGCGTGAGACGTACGAGGAGGCGGGCGTCCTGCTCGCCGGGCCGTCCGCGGATTCCGTGGTCGGTGACACCACGGGTGAGGACTGGGAGGCCGACCGCGCGGCCGTGGCCGCGCGCGAGTTCTCCTTCGCCGAGTTCCTGGACCGCCGCGGCCTGGTCCTGCGCTCGGATCTGCTCGGCGCCTGGACCCGGTGGATCACCCCGGAGTTCGAATCCCGGCGCTACGACACCTGGTTCTTCGTGGCCGCCCTCCCGCACGGCCAGCGCACCCGCAACGCCTCCACGGAGGCCGACCGCACGGTGTGGATCCACCCCGGGGAGGCGGCGGCCTCGTACGACAAGGGCGAGCTGACGATGATGCCGCCCACCATCGCGACCCTGCGCCAGCTCGCCTCCTGTGCCTCGGCCGCCGACGCCCTCGCGGCGGCACCCGGCCGCGACCTGACCCCCGTGCTGGCCGAGGCCCGGCTGAAGGACGGTGAGATCGTGCTGTCCTGGCCCGGTCACGACGAGTTCACCAAGCACATCCCGACCGCCTGCCCTACCGACCTGTCCGCCGGTGGAGCCTCCGACGGACGGCTCGACGGACCGACGACGCCGAGGGAAGAGAACACCGCATGACCGACGCAGCAGCCCTTCCCGGCCAGCCGCGGGGCGGGGTTCTCACCGGCCCCGCCACCGCCCGGGCCGTCAACGTCCTGGCGCCCAACGCCTCGGCGATGACCCTCGACGGCACGAACACCTGGATCGTCTCCGAGCCCGACTCCGACCTGGCGGTCGTCGTGGACCCCGGCCCCCTGGACGAGGGCCACCTGCGCAACGTCGTGGACACGGCCGAGAAGGCCGGCAAGCGCATCGCGCTGACCCTGCTGACCCACGGCCACCCGGACCACGCGGAGGGCGCCGTCCGCTTCGCCGGGCTGACCGGCGCGAAGGTGCGGGCCCTCGACCCGGCGCTGCGGCTGGGCGACGAGGGGCTCGGCGCCGGGGACGTCGTCTCGGTCGGCGGCCTGGAGCTGAGGGTCGTGCCGACCCCCGGTCACACCTCGGACTCCCTCTGCTTCCATCTCCCGGCCGACCGGGCCGTCCTGACCGGTGACACCGTCCTGGGCCGTGGCACGACCGTCGTGGCGCACCCCGACGGCCGCCTGGGCGACTATCTGGACTCGCTGCGGCGGCTGCGGTCGCTGACGGTCGACGACGGCGTCCACACGGTCCTGCCGGGCCACGGCCCCGTCCTGGAGGACGCCCAGGGAGCCGTCGAGTTCTACCTCGCCCACCGCGCCCACCGCCTCGCCCAGGTCGAGACGGCGGTCGAGGACGGCTACCGCACACCGCACGAGGTCGTCGCACATGTGTACGCGGACGTGGACCGCTCCCTGTGGCCGGCGGCGGAACTGTCGGTGCGGGCGCAGCTGGACTATCTGGAGGAGCACGGGCTCATCTAGGGCCTGTCGTTTGGATCAGGTCGGGCGTAGAGAACCTCGCCTTGCAGCCCGCCCCGAGCGGGGTCTGGTGGGTACTGCTGCAAGGCGGAGGAGGGAGTCGACGCGGAGCGTCGGCGAGTGACGACAACGCCACTGGGGGCCCCACGCCCTTAAGGCAGTGGGGGAGTGCGTGCGCCAGACCCCTCGACGCCGAGCTGATCCAAACGACAGGTCCTAGTCCGGGCGCGGCGCCTTGATGCCGTGCACGCGCGCGTACTCCTCGGCGAGCCACGGCCCGAGGTCGTCCACGTACGACCGCAGTACCGCGGAATCGCCCCGGGGCTCGTACCCGAGGACGGCCGTCGCGCGCATCTGCTCGGCCCGCTCCGGGTAGTACGCGCCGAAGGCCTCGGCCATCTCCGTGAGGTCGCTGGTCCAGCCGTTCCAGCGGGGCATGACGAGCGTGAATCCGGTGCGGACGAGATGCCGCGACATGAACCGTACGAGCGGCAGCCGTGCCTCGTCCGTGTCCTCGACGTCCGCGATCCGCTGCCGCCAGCGGGGCAGCAGCAGGGCCAGGTCCCCGTTGGTCTCGCGGGCGAGCAGGGAGTCGGGGCGGTAGCGCGGCAGGTACTCGGCGAGGTCCTCACCGAGCAGCGGCGTGCACAGGCAGGCGAGAAACCAGCCCAGGTCGTAGGTCTCCAGCTCGCTCAGCAGCCGCGACCGGCCGTACAGCAGCGTGCCGACCCCGTCGATCTGCGGGAAGTCCTTGTCGAGGGCCTCACCGAGGGTCCGGACGGCCTCCCGGTCCGCGTCCGTGGGCTCCTCCCGCAGCGCGACCAGCAGATCCAGATCACTGCGCCCCACGCGCGCGTTGCCGCGCGGAACGGACCCGTAGAGGTACGCGCTGTCCAGCCGCGTCTTGAACACCTCGAGCAGCCCGTCGCGCGCGGCGGCCACGACGGGCCGGAAGGCGTGCGGGACGCGCGCGAGGGAGCCTTCGCGCTCGATGAAGCCCTGGGCGTCGAGGCCTCGGGAGGTCGCGTTTCCGGACATGGGCTCACTGCACCAGCCCGTCCGGCGTTTGAGGACGAGGCCGTTCCGGCCGAAGCGCGGGTCCCGGGGCGGAGTCCCCAGAAGCGCCGTCCAGACCGAGCGTCAGCGGGACCGCTTCGCCAGCCGCTCGACGTCGAGCAGGATCACGGCCCGTGCCTCCAGGCGGAGCCACCCGCGCTGTGCGAAGTCGGCCAGCGCCTTGTTGACCGTCTCGCGCGAGGCGCCGACCAGCTGGGCCAGCTCCTCCTGCGTCAGGTCGTGGACGACGTGGATGCCCTCCTCGGACTGCACGCCGAAGCGGCGCGAGAGGTCCAGCAGGGCGCGGGCGACACGGCCGGGAACATCGGAGAAGACCAGGTCGGACATGGCGTCGTTGGTCTTGCGCAGCCGGCGGGCGACGGCGCGCAGCAGGGCGCCGGCCACCTCGGGGCGGGCGCTCAGCCAGGGCTGCAGATCGCCGTGGCCGAGGCCGAGGAGCTTGACCTCGGTCAGGGCGGTGGCCGTGGCGGTGCGCGGGCCCGGGTCGAAGAGCGAGAGCTCGCCGATCAGCTCGCTGGGGCCGACGACGGCGAGCATGTTCTCGCGGCCGTCGGGGGAGGTGCGGTGGAGCTTCACCTTGCCCTCGGTGACCACGTAGAGCCGGTCACCGGGGTCGCCCTCGTGGAAGAGCGAGTCACCGCGCGCGAGGGTGACCTCACTCATGGAGGCGCGGAGCTCCGCGGCCTGCTCGTCGTCGAGCGCCGCGAAGAGCGGGTTCCGCCGCAGAACGTCGTCCACGAGTTCTCTCCTTGTCGACCTGCTCAGGGGATCTTGCTCCCCCTTGGTACCAGGGGACCGTGTTCCCCATTTTGCCGGACGGTCCAAACAGTGTGATCTGTCACAAGGATGCCGCACACCTGTCCCGAGGTAAGCGGCAGGGGTCCAATTGGGGGCCGATCTTCCGGGGCCGGGGCGGATGTCAGTGCCGGGCTTTAGGCTGGCCGGGTGTCCAAATCGCCGGTGAGAGCACAGGCCAAGGGGGCTGGGCGGGTGGTTGTACGTCGTGATTCCGCTGTGGGCGAACAGAACTCCGGTGGCGGAAAGAAACCGGCAAAGGTGACGAAAAGCGCTCCGGTGAAGAAGGCCGCCACGAAGAAGGCCGTTGCCAAGAAAGCGGCCGTGAAAAAGGCCGCGGCCGTCAAGAAAGCTGCCGTCGCGCCCAAGAAGGCGTCCGCCGCGGTCGAGGGCGCCCCTCCCGCGAAGGCGGCCGCCCGGCCGCCGAAGAACGAGTCGCGCACCGCCCTCGTCCGCCGTGCCCGCCGTATCGACCGCGAACTCGCCGAGGTGTATCCGTACGCCCACCCCGAGCTGGACTTCGAGAACCCCTTCCAGCTCCTGGTCGCCACGGTCCTGTCCGCCCAGACCACCGACCTCCGGGTCAACCAGACGACGCCCGGGCTGTTCGCCAAGTACCCGACGCCGGAGGACCTGGCCGTCGCGAACCCCGAGGAGGTCGAGGAGATCCTCCGCCCGACCGGTTTCTTCCGGGCCAAGACCAAGTCGGTCATGGGGCTGTCGAAGGCGCTGGTGGAGCAGTTCGGCGGGGAGGTCCCCGGCCGTCTGGAAGACCTGGTCAAGCTGCCCGGGGTCGGCCGCAAGACCGCCTTCGTCGTGCTCGGGAACGCCTTCGGGCGGCCCGGCATCACCGTGGACACGCACTTCCAGCGGCTGGTGCGGCGCTGGCAGTGGACGGAGGAGACCGACCCGGACAAGATCGAGGCCGCCGTCGGCGGGCTCTTCCCCAAGAGCGACTGGACGATGCTCTCGCACCATGTGATCTTCCACGGCCGGCGCATCTGCCACGCCCGCAAGCCCGCCTGCGGCGCCTGCCCCATCGCTCCGCTCTGCCCGGCGTACGGCGAGGGCGAGACGGACCCGGAGAAGGCGAAGAAACTGCTCAAGTACGAGAAGGGCGGCTTCCCCGGCCAGCGCCTCAAGCCCCCGCAGTCCTACCTGGACGCGGGCGGCAAGCCGGCGCCGCCGCTGGGGGCCGGATGACGGGCGGCACGGCACAGGCCCGGGACCGGCGGTGCGGGGTCAGGAACGATCTCGGGCCTTCGGGGCGTTGGACTCGGCAGGACGGGGGTGGCGATGACGCGCACGAGTAAGGCGAGCAATACGCAGGGTGGGCCGGTGGTCCTCAGCAAGGAGGGGCTGCCCGAGTGGCTGGACCCGGTGGTGCGGGCCGTGGAGACGGTGCAGCCGCTGCAGCTGAGCCGCTTCCTGCCGCCGGAGAACGGGGCGGGGCGGCAGTCCGCCGTACTGATCCTGTTCGGCGAGGGGGAGCGCGGCCCCGAGCTGCTGCTGATGGAGCGGGCGAGTTCGCTCCGGTCGCACGCCGGGCAGCCGTCCTTCCCCGGCGGTGCCCTCGACCCCGAGGACGGCGACCCGAAGGCCGACGGGCCGCTGCGGGCCGCTCTCCGCGAGGCCGAGGAGGAGACCGGGCTCGACCCCTCCGGTGTACAGCTCTTCGGGGTGCTGCCCCGGCTGTACATCCCGGTCAGCGGCTTCGTGGTGACCCCCGTGCTGGGCTGGTGGCGCGAGCCGAGCCCGGTCGGGGTCGTCGATCCGAACGAGACGGCCCGGGTGTTCACCGTCCCCGTGGCGGATCTCACGGACCCGGCCAACCGGGCCACCACCGTCCACCCCAGCGGCCACCGAGGTCCGGCATTTCTGGTCGAATCGGCCCTGGTCTGGGGCTTCACGGCGGGAATCATCGACCGTCTGTTCCACTATGCGGGCTGGGAGCGGCCCTGGGACCGGGACAAGCAGGTCCCGCTCGACTGGCGGTCATGACAGGGTGTCTGCCGTGCTGTGTCTTCCCGGGGGACACTGTGATCGGTCGCCGCTGCGCGGCGGGCCGGCCCCCGGCCGACCTGAGGTGACCGAAAAGTGATGAGGCGAGGCTCGAACCGGTGAACGTGCTGGACATCCTGTTGCTGGTCGCCGCCGTGTGGTTCGCGATCGTGGGTTACCGCCAGGGGTTCGTCGTCGGCATCCTGTCGGTGATCGGCTTCCTGGGCGGCGGTCTCGTCGCCGTCTACGTCCTGCCCGTCATCTGGGACGCACTGACCGACAACGCCGAGGTGAGCACGACGGCCGCCGTCGTCGCGGTCGTCGTCGTCATCGTCTGCGCCTCCGTCGGCCAGGCCCTGACCACCCATCTCGGCAACAAGCTGCGCCGCCACATCACCTGGTCCCCGGCCCGCGCCCTGGACGCGACGGGCGGCGCCCTGGTCAACGTCGTGGCGATGCTCCTGGTGGCCTGGCTGATCGGCTCGGCCCTGGCCGGTACGACGCTGCCGACCCTCGGCAAGGAGGTCCGCGGCTCCAAGGTGCTCCTCGGTGTCGCGCGAGCCCTGCCCGACCAGGCCGACACCTGGTTCGCGGACTTCTCCTCGGTCCTCGCGCAGAACGGCTTCCCGCAGGTCTTCAGCCCGTTCTCGAACGAGCCGATCAACGACGTCCGGCCCCCCGACCCCGCCCTCGCGAACAGCCCCGTCGTCCAGCGCGCGAAGCGCTCCATCGTCAAGGTCATGGGCACCGCGCAGAGCTGCGGCAAGGTCCTGGAGGGCAGCGGCTTCGTCTTCGGCGACCGCCGCGTCATGACCAACGCGCATGTGGTCGGAGGCGTCGACGAGCCCACCGTCCAGATAGGCGGCGAGGGCAGGAAGTACGACGCGACGGTCGTCCTCTACGACTGGCACCGCGACATCGCCGTACTCGACGTGCCCGATCTCAAGGCGCCCGCCCTGAAGTTCACCACCACGGACGCCCGCAGCGGCGACGACGCGATCATCGCGGGCTTCCCGGAGAACGGGTCGTACGACGTCCGGGCCGCACGCGTGCGTGGCCGCCTGCCGGCCAACGGCCCGGACATCTACCACCGTGGCACCGTCCGCCGGGACGTCTACTCGCTGTACACCACCGTCCGCCAGGGCAACTCCGGCGGTCCGCTGCTCACACCCAAGGGCCATGTCTACGGCGTGGTGTTCGCGAAGTCCCTCGACGACGCCAAGACGGGGTACGCCCTCACCGCGGACGAGATCCAGGAGGACATCGTCAAGGGGCGTACCGCGAACCAGCAGGTGGACAGCGACAGCTGCGCGCTGTGAGCCGCCGTTGTGTGGAGCGGGGCGGGTCAGCCCCGAGGATGGCGCAGGCGTACCGAGACCCAGCGGGCCCGGCGGCGCAGAATGCGCGGAATGCCCACCCTGAGGTCCGTGCCCGCCATCTGCGGTGCACCGCCTCGCTGGTGGGAGCTCAGGCCACTGGCCGAGCGGCGATTGCGTGCTGCGTCACTGTAGTCGTGCGTCCAGCCCATACCCCGACGTCTGCCCCCACCCCAAGGTCGATAACCGCCCCCTGAGCCCCCAATTGGCCTATGCGCCGGGCAATTGGCTGTTCGTAGGACACATGTTCAGGTCCGGATACCGGGCGCATCGGCTCGGTCACGGACCGGGCTCGGGGTCTTTCGGTCAATTGACCGGTTCTGCATGGAAAACCACCCGAACCTCACCCGTCACCGGTCCGGTTCGGGGTCCTTGAGCCAGTTGACCAACTCGGTGGAGAAGGCGGCCGGGTCCTCCTCGTGCGGGCTGTGCTTTCCCGGGGGGCGACCCCCGGCAGGGCTCGGCGTGGCCGCGGTTCACCGGTCCGGTTCGGGGTCCTTGAGCCAGTTGACCAACTCGGTGGAGAAGGCGGCCGGGTCCTCCTCGTGCGGGAAGTGTCCAAGACCGTCGAACAGCCGCCAGCGGTAGGGTGCTTCGACGTACTCGCCGGATCCGGCCGCGCTGCGGGTGCGCATCACGGGGTCGAGTGAGCCGTGCAGATGGAGGGTCGGCACCCGCAGGGGGCGCTTCATCCGGCGGTTGAACTGGATGCCGTCCGGGCGGGCCATGGAGCGGACCATCCAGCGGTACGGCTCGACCGAGCAGTGTGCCGTCGACGGGATGCACATCGCGAGGCGATACGTCTGAACCGCCTCCTCGTCCGGCAGGTTCGGCCCGGACCACTCCCGGATCAGCTCGGCGACGAGCGCCCCGTCGTCCGCGGTGAGCTGCCGCTCGGGGATCCAGGGGCGCTGGAACCCCCAGATGTAGGAGCCCGCGCGGGTCTGCTTGACGTCCGAGAGCATCGCGGAGCGCCAGCGCCGGGGATGCGGCATCGAGGCGACCGCGAGCCGCCGGACCAGCTTCGGGCGCATCACGGCCGCCGTCCACGCCAGATATCCGCCCAGGTCGTGGCCGACCAGCGCGGCGTCCGGCTCGCCCAGGGAGCGGATCACGCCGGTGATGTCGAGGGCGAGGTTCGCGGGGTCGTAGCCGCGCGGGGTGCGGTCGCTGCCGCCGACACCGCGCAGATCCATGGCGACGGCCCGGAAGCCCGCGTCGGCCAGCGCGGTCAGCTGGTGCCGCCAGGTCCACCAGAACTGCGGGAAGCCGTGCAGCAGCAGCACCAGCGGCCCGTCGCCGACCTCGGCGATGTGGAAACGGGCGCCGTTGGCGGCCACGTCCCGATGGGTCACCTTTGTCCCGTCGGGCAGGGCGTCCGGCCGTACGACCGAGGTGGGTTGCGCCGAAGGTGATTGCCCCGCGGAGGGGGAGGAACCCGTCATGAGGACGAGCGTGCCACAGCCTCGATGGCCGCGGGGGCCCGGTCCTCGAGCGCCGGGGTCTCGGGCAGCTCCGGCCGCGGGTGCGGCTTGGCCTTCTGCAGGACCCCCGCCGTCTCCTTCATCGACGCCGCGACCTTCTGCGGGCCCTTGCTCTTCTTCGCCTTCTTCGCGAAGACCACGCCGATCAGCGCGAGGAAGACGGCGACCAGTACGTTCGCCGCGAACGACAGCAGGAAGCAGACGGCGAGGTTCCAGCCGCTCCAGGTCCGGATGCCGTACGCCAGCGCGAAGTTGAGCATCGGCAGGGAGAACACGAGCACCAGGGCGGCCACGGTGAACGCGCCGCCGCTCGTCGCGCCGCGCTTGACGTCCTGCTTGAGCTGCGCCTTGGCCAGCGCGATCTCGTCATGCACCAGCGCCGACATCTCGGTCGTCGCGGAGGCGAACAGCTGGCCGATGCTGCGTTCGGCGCCGACCGGGCTGCCGTCGGGTGCGCTCATCGCGGTCTCCCTCACTCTCTTTTTGTACCGTCCCGTCAGATCATGCCGGACGGTCGTCATCGTCGCCTGCCCTGCCCGGCACTTCGGCAACCGCGCGTCGTTCGGCGGCCTTGCGTTCGGCGGTGCGGCGGTGCTCGGCGGCCTTGTTCTCGTAGATCGCGGCCATCCGCAGGTGGTACGCCGGGTCGTCCTCCTCGTAGATGTCCGGGATGCCGTCGAGGTCCTCGTCGCGCTCCTCGGCCTCGCACAGCTTGCGGTACTTGGCGTTCCGTATCTTCAGCAGCACCGTCGCCAGTCCTGCCGCGATGAGCGAGCCCGTCAGTACGGCGGCCTTGACCTCGTCCGTCAGTACGGCGTCCCCGTCGAAGGCGAGTTCACCGATCAGCAGCGACACGGTGAAGCCGATCCCGGCCAGCGTCGCCACCGCGAACACGTCGGCCCAGGCGAGGTCCTCGCTGAGCGAGGCCCGGGTGAAACGGGCCGTCAGCCAGGTACCGCCGAAGACCCCGAGCGCCTTGCCGACGACGAGCCCGAGGACCACGCCCAGCGTCTCCGGCCTGGTGAACACATTGCCGAGCGCGCCGCCCGAGAGGGCGACACCAGCGCTGAACAGGGCGAAGAGGGGGACCGCGAGGCCCGCCGACAGGGGGCGTACGAGATGCTCGATGTGCTCGCCCGGCGAGTGCGCCTCGCCCTCGTGGCGGTGGCAGCGCAGCATCAGGCCCATCGCCACGCCCGCGATCGTCGCGTGGACGCCGCTGTTGTACATCAGCGCCCAGATGACGAGCGCGAGCGGGACGTACACGTACCACCCGCGCACGCCCTTCCTCAGCAGCAGCCAGAAGACGGCGAGACCCACGACCGCGCCGCCCAGCGCGGCGAGATCGATGGTGCTCGTGAAGAAGACCGCGATGATCAGGATCGCGAAGAGGTCGTCCACGACCGCGAGGGTGAGCAGGAAGGCGCGCAGGGCGCTCGGCAGCGAGGTACCGATGACGGCGAGCACCGCCAGTGCGAACGCGATGTCGGTGGCGGTGGGCACCGCCCAGCCCTGGAGCGAGCCGCCGCTGCTCAGGCTGGTGAGGGTGTAGACGAGCGCCGGTACGGCCATCCCGCACAGGGCCGCGACGACCGGCAGCGCGGCCGCCTTGGGGTCGCGGAGATCACCGGCGACCAGCTCACGCTTGAGCTCGATGCCGGCGACGAAGAAGAACACCGCGAGGAGCCCGTCGGCGGCCCAGTGCGCGACCGACAGATGCAGGCCGAGGGCGCCGGGGCCGAGGTGGAAGTGGCTGACGCTCTCGTAGCTGTGGTGCAGCGCGGGTATGTTCGCCCAGATCAGAGCCGTGATCGCGGCCATGAGCAGCAGCACACCGCCGACGGTCTCGGTGCGCAGCGCGTCCGCGACGAAGGTCCGCTCGGGCAGGGACAGACGTCCGAGGACCTTGCGGGGGGCGGTGGTGCGGGGCGCGGTCACGGGGAGAGACCTCCGGTCGGTGGGCAGGGGAGTGCTGCTTGCCGACCAGACTTCCCGGCACACCTTGAGGGTCACGCAGTTTTGCTTAGTTTACCTAAAAGGGGCGCCCGGCGCGTTCTCGCGCCGGGCGCCCCTGGGAGCCGGTGAAACGTCAGTCCTCGCTGGGCGCCGCCGGGAGCTTCGCCTGGATGAGGTCCATGACCGTCGAGTCCGTCAGCGTCGTCACATCGCCGAGCTGGCGGTTCTCCGCGACGTCCCGCAGCAGTCGCCGCATGATCTTGCCGGAGCGGGTCTTCGGGAGCTCCGCCACCGGCAGGATCCGCTTCGGCTTGGCGATCGGGCCGAGGGTGGCGCCGACGTGGTTGCGCAGCTCGGCGACGAGGTTCTCGTCCTCGGCGTTCGCCGTGCCGCGCAGGATCACGAAGGCGACGATCGCCTGGCCCGTCGTCTCGTCCGCCGCGCCGACGACGGCCGCCTCGGCCACCGACGGGTGCGAGACGAGCGCCGACTCGACCTCGGTCGTCGAGATGTTGTGCCCGGAGACGAGCATGACGTCGTCCACGCGGCCCAGCAGCCAGATGTCGCCGTCGTCGTCCTTCTTCGCCCCGTCACCGGCGAAGTACTTGCCCTCGAAGCGGGACCAGTAGGTGTCGAGGAAGCGCTGGTCGTCGCCCCAGATGGTGCGCAGCATGGACGGCCACGGCTCGGTCAGCACGAGGTAACCGCCGCCGCCGTTGGGGACCTCGTTCGCCTCGTCGTCCACGACGGTCGCGGAGATACCGGGCAGCGGTGTCTGTGCGGAGCCCGGCTTGGTCGCCGTGACACCCGGCAGCGGCGAGATCATCATCGCGCCGGTCTCGGTCTGCCACCAGGTGTCCACGATCGGCGTCCGGTCGGCGCCGATGTTCTTCCGGTACCAGATCCAGGCCTCGGGGTTGATCGGCTCACCCACGGACCCGAGCACCCGCAGGCTGGACAGGTCGAACTTCGCGGGGATGTCGTCGCCCCACTTCATGAACGTACGGATCGCCGTCGGCGCTGTGTACAGGATCGTCACCCCGTACTTCTGGACGATCTCCCAGAAGCGGCCCTGGTGCGGGGTGTCCGGCGTGCCCTCGTACATGACCTGCGTCGCGCCGTTCGCGAGCGGACCGTAGACGATGTACGAGTGCCCAGTCACCCAGCCGACGTCGGCCGTGCACCAGTAGACGTCGGTCTCCGGCTTGAGGTCGAAGACGGCGTGGTGGGTGTACGCGGTCTGGGTGAGGTAGCCGCCGGAGGTGTGCAGGATGCCCTTCGGCTTACCCGTCGTACCGGACGTGTACAGGATGAACAGCGGATGCTCGGCGCCGAACGCCTCCGGCGTGTGCTCGGCCGACTGCCGCTCGACGATCTCGTGCCACCACACGTCGCGGCCCTCGGTCCAGGCGACCTCCTGGCCGGTACGGCGGACCACCAGCACGTGGCCGACGTTGTCCACCTTGCCGATCGCCTCGTCGACGGCCGGCTTGAGCGCGGACGGCTTGCCGCGCCGGTAGCCGCCGTCGGAGGTGATGACGACCTTGGCGTCGGCGTCCTGGATGCGGGTGGCGAGCGCGTCGGCCGAGAAACCGCCGAAGACGACGGAGTGCGCGGCACCGATCCGCGCGCAGGCCAGCATCGCGATCGCCGTCTCGGGGATCATCGGCATGTAGACGGCGACCCGGTCGCCCGCCTGAACGCCCAGCTCCAGCAGCGCGTTCGCGGCCTTGCTCACCTCGTCCTTGAGCTCGGCGTAGGTGATCGCACGGCTGTCGCCGGGCTCGCCCTCGAAGTGGATGGCGACGCGGTCGCCGTTGCCCGCCTCGACATGCCGGTCCACGCAGTTGTACGCGACGTTGAGCTCGCCGTCCTTGAACCACTTGGCGAACGGCGGGTTCGACCAGTCCAGCGTCTCGGTCGGTTCCTTGGCCCAGGTCAGCCGCCGGGCCTGCTCGGCCCAGAAGCCGAGCCTGTCAGCCTTGGCCTGTTCGTACGCCTCCGCCGTGACGTTGGCGCCAGCGGCCAGGTCAGCCGGCGGCGCGAAGCGTCGCTCCTCCTTCAAGAGGTTGGCCAGGCTCTCGTTGCTCACGACATCTCCCTTTCCCAGGGTGTCCGTTGTGTCCCAGGCCACAGCTCATCAGACCCGGGGTGCCGATGACAAGGGCCGACATGGAATTGGTTTAGACCTGTGGGTGGGTCTACTGGGGCGCCCGCAGTCATCGGTACTCACGGATGCCGACAGGGGGGAGTTCAGCACGTGTCACGCCTCTCACGTCCCGGTGCACCGCGCCGCACGGAGACGGCCACGTCTTCCTGGCCCGGGCGTGTCGGGACGGCCCGGCACACGCCACGGTGCGCGACCCGCACCGAGCGGAGCCGCACACCCGTGGCGGACCGGCGCCGGTCAGGCGGACCGGTCTGCCGCCTCCACATGATCGAACACCTTGCCCCCGTCGGCCTCGGTGAGCAGATACGCCTGCGCGTCGCCCACGTGGAAGTACATCCCGTGCAGCTCCAACGCGCCGTCCCGCAGGGCCCGGGACACCGACTCGTGGGCGCGCAGGTGCTCCAACTGCTGGACCACATTGGTGAGACAGAGCTGCTCGACCGCGTCGGCCGGTGTCCGGCCCGCGAGCCGAGCCAACGGCCGGCTCGTGTCGGCCATGCGCTCAAGGCTCGGCAGCCCGTGCCGCAGCCACCGCTTCAGCGGTGTCCGGGCGCCGCCGGGCTCGGCGTCGAGCAGCGCCTGCATGGCCCCGCACCCGGAGTGCCCGCACACCGTGATGGACCGCACCTGCAGCACGTCCACCGCGTACTCGATCGCGGCCGCCACCGAGTCGTCACCGCTCTCCTCACCGGGGAGGGGAACGAGGTTGCCCACGTTGCGCACCACGAACAGATCACCCGGACCGCTGGAGGTGATCATCGATGTGACGAGTCGTGAGTCGGCGCAGGTGAGGAAGAGCTGGGACGGCTGCTGCCCCTCCCGGGCAAGCCGGGCCAGCTCACCGCGCACGAGCGGCGCGGTGTTGCGCTGGAACGCGCTGATGCCACGCGCCAGTTGGTGCCCGCTGCGGCCGCCGGGACCGTGGGGCCCGCCCGGTCCGGTCGGCCCGCCGGGCGCACCGGGGTGATCGGCGTCCGGCTCGGGCTGGGGGCGCTCGCACTGGTGGTTGCGCCACGGTGTCCAGGGACGGCAACGGCAGCCGACGGAGGACTCGCCGTGCTGCTCGTGGAGCGGGGCGGGGTCGGTGAGGGTTCGGGTTCCGGTCCGGCGGCCGGTCACCTCGGCGGAGCCGCCCTGTGCGGTGTGGGTGTTCTGCCAGTCCTGCAGCGACTCGTACGCCGCGTGGTCCATGAACGACCCGTCCAACTCCACCACGGCGTGCGCGCCCTGGGGTACGAGGTGCAGGGCCCGGCTGAGCCGTGGTACCGCGAGGAACGTCAACTGGCCCCGTACATGGACGTGATGGACTCCCTCCTGTTCGTCGTGCTCGTATGTGATGCGGGTGCGGGCGAGGCGCTGCATGGCGACGGCGACGGCCACGGCGATCCCGAGCAGCACGCCCGCCAGGACGCCGAGGAACACCACGCCGAGTGTGGTGACGGCGTACACCAGCACTTCTCGGTGGCGGGTCACCGTGCGGATGTGGTGCAGGGACACCATCTGGATGCCGACGGCCATCACCAGGGCGGCGAGCGAGGCGAGCGGGATGAGCTCCAGGAGCGGGACCATCAGCAGCGCGGCGATCACTACGAGAACGCCGTGCAGCATCGTGGAGTTCCGGCTCACCGCGCCCGCGTTCACATTCGCCGAACTTCGCACGGCGACACCGGCGACCGGCAGCCCGCCGAGTGTGCCGGAGACGATGTTGGCGGCGCCCTGCCCGAGCAGTTCACGGTCCAGGTCGGCCCGTTTGACGCGGGCGGTCAGGCCGGGTCTCGCGGCCACCAGCTTGTCCACCGCGACCGCGCCGAGCAGGGACTGCACGCTGCACACCAGCGTGGTGGTCAGCACGGCCGCGGTCAGGCCGAGCGCAGGACCCTCGGGCAGACCGGCCAGGGCGTGGCTGCTCCAGGACGGCAGGTCGACCTTGGGCACGCCGATCCCCGAGAGCGAGGCGGCCGCGGTGGCGCCGGCCACGGCGACGAGCGCCGCCGGGATCCGGCGCAGCAGGCGTCCCGCCCGGCCGGGGATCCGCGGCCAGAGCAGCAGCAGGGTCAGGGTCAGCACGCTGACGGTCACGGAGGCCGGGTGGAGGTTCGCCAACTGGGCGGGCAGCGCCCGGAGGTTGGCGAGCACGGAGCTCTGCGGGGTGCCGCCGAGGACGATGTGCAGCTGGGCGACGGCGATGGTGACGCCGATTCCGGCGAGCATGCCGTGCACGATGGCGGGGCTGACGGCGAGCGCGGTGCGGGCCACGCGCAGGCAGCCGAGGCCCAGTTGGGCGAGGCCGGCGAGGACCGTGACGGCGCAGGTGGTACGCCAGCCGTAGCGGTGGATGAGGTCGGCGGTGACCACCGTGAGTCCCGCGGCGGGGCCACTGACCTGCAACGGACAGCCGCCGATGCGGCCGGCGACGAGCCCGCCGACCCCGGCGGCCACCAGGCCGGCCTGGAGCGGGGCGCCGGTGGCGAGGGCGATGCCCAGCGACAGCGGGAGGGCGATCAGGAAGACCGCGATTGCGGCCGACACGTCGGCGCCCGCGATGCGGAAGCGGCGGCGTGGGCCCGGCGGCGGGCTGTGGGCTTGGTGGTCGGACTGGGGCCCACTCGGGTCGGTGGCGCGGATGGGGGCGCAGGCTGACATGTTTCCCGTCTCCTCTGGGCGGCGCGGTCGCGGAACAGGTCGTCCCCGCCGATGGGCGGGGTCGGGACGCGGCCGTGGATCACGGCGTGCAGCGGCGGGATGAATCAACGCTCGGTAAATGGATCGTAATTCAGAGTAAAGGCCAGGCATAGACTTTCCTGGCAAATGGGGTAACCGATCACTCTAATGAGTGAAGCGGTCATTTCATCGGCTTGTCGTACTAATTCCTTCTCGGCCTCGTGCGACCTTGGCGGCGCTGTCGGGTCGCCCCGGCAGACCACCAGAAAACGCCCTCGTCGGCGTCGGCCTGAGAGAAGGAAGAAGGTGAGCGGAACATGACCGCCACCCAGAGGATCGCCGTGGGCGTCGTGATCACCGCGTCCTGTGCCGCGTGGGTCGCCGGCTGTGCGATCGGTTCCAACGGCTCCAGGACAGGTGCTCTCGGTCCGCAGAAGGTCCGTCCGGTCCATGTGCACGGGAGTGCGGTCCGCCTGATCGGCGACGGCTCCACCGCGTACACCGGGGCCCAGCCGCATCTGCCCAGGCCCGAGCGGCTGCGGCCCGGCCAGAAGCCCCCGCAGTTCGTCGTCTTCTCCTGGGACGGCGCCGGCGAGGACAGCCAGAAGCTGTTCTCCCACTTCCGCAAGCTCTCCAAGGCCAACCACGCGACCATGACGTACTTCCTCAGCGGCGTGTACATGCTGCCGGAGGACAAACGCGACCTCTACAAGCCCCCGGAGCATTCGGTGGGCAGCTCGGACATCGGCTTCAACGACGAGCAGGGCATCGCCGACACCGTGAAGCAGCTGCGTCTGGCGTGGCTGGAGGGCAACGAGATCGGCACCCACTTCAACGGCCACTTCTGCGGGAAGAACGGCGGGGTCGGCGAGTGGTCGGTCGCGCAGTGGATGAGCGAGATCGCACAGGCCAAGAAGTTCGTGAAGACCTGGAAGACCAACTCCGGCATGGAGAAGGCGGCCCCACTGCCCTTCGACTACGACAAGGAGCTCATCGGCGCGCGCACGCCCTGTCTGGAGGGCCAGAAGAACTTCATCAAGGCCGCGAGCAAGCTGGGCTTCCGCTACGACACCAGCGGGGTCAACGAGCAGGTCTGGCCGAAGAAGAGGGAAGGGCTGTGGGACCTGTCGATGCAGCTCGTGCCCTTCCCGGGGCACTCCTACGAGCAGCTCACCATGGACTACAACTTCATGGTCAACCAGTCCGGCACGCAGACCCAGGGCGACCCCGACATGTTCGACCACTGGGGCGACCAGATGCGCGACGGCCTGCTCAGGGGCTTCCGCCGCGCCTACGAGGGCAACCGCGCGCCCCTGGTCATCGGCAACCACTTCGAGTCCTGGAACGGCGGCACCTACATGCGGGCCGTCGACGAGGTCGTCGAGACGGTCTGCAACAAGCCCGACGTGCGCTGTGTGTCCTTCCACCAGCTGGCCGACTGGCTGGACGCCCAGGACCCGCGGACCCTGGCGAAACTGCGCACC
Source organism: Streptomyces sp. NPDC049541 (assembly GCF_044465725.1). Taxonomy (NCBI): domain Bacteria; kingdom Bacillati; phylum Actinomycetota; class Actinomycetes; order Kitasatosporales; family Streptomycetaceae; genus Streptomyces; species Streptomyces sp. NPDC049541. The sequence goes on from NZ_JBITLY010000003.1 coordinate 636,221, forward strand.
CTCAAGGTCGGCCAGGCGCCCAAGCAGGGCTGGGCGGCCTTCCTGTCGGGCCACCCCGCCCCGGCCCCGAAGGGCGTACCCGGCGCACCGGCCGCGAGGCAGTAGCCGTCAGGCGGGGGCGGCGACGCCCTCACCGAGCACGAACCCGGGGTCGATCTGTGCGGCCAGGTCGGCCCCGGTGCGCGCATCGCCCCACGAGGCCGCGTTCTTCAGGTGGAAGTGCACCATCTGCCGCGTGTAGCGCTCCCAGTCGCGCAGCTCGTACGTCGCGTCCGTGGCGACCTGGAGGGCGCGCAGGGCACGCCGGTTGGCGTCCTCCAGGAACTCGAACCGGAGCGGCCGGCCCTTCTCCATGGCGCGCACCCAGTCCGAGTGCCCGACCGTCATCAGCAGGTCGTCCCCGACCTCGGTGCGGAGGAAGTCGAGGTCGTCCGGCCCCTGCACCTTGTTGCCGACGACCTTCAGGACGACCCCGTAGTCACGGGCGTACTCCTTGTACTGGCGATAGACGGAGACCCCCTTCCGGGTCGGCTCGGCGACGAGGAACGTGATGTCGAAGCGGGTGAACATGCCGGAGGCGAAGGAGTCCGAGCCCGCCGTCATGTCCACCACGACGTACTCGCCCGGCCCGTCCACCAGGTGGTTCAGACACAGCTCCACCGCTCCCGTCTTGGAGTGGTAGCAGGCGACCCCCAGGTCGGCGTCGGTGAAGGGGCCGGTGACCATCAAACGGACGGCGCCGCCGTCGAGTTCCACCTGCCGGGCGCAGGCCTCGTAGACCGGGTTGTCCTCGCACACCCGCAGCAGCCGCGAACCCTCGCCGGGCGGGGTGGTCTTGATCATCGTCTCCACGGAGGTGATACGGGGGTTGCTGCCGCGCAGATGGTCCTTGATCAGCGGCAGCCGCTCACCCATCGCCGGCAGCGCGGCGGCCTCCGCCTCGTCGAGGCCCAGTGCGGCGCCCAGATGCTGGTTGATGTCCGCGTCCACGGCGAGGACGGGCGCCCCGGTGGCCGCGAGATGACGGATGAACAGGGAGGACAGGGTCGTCTTGCCGCTGCCGCCCTTCCCGACGAAAGCAATTTTCATGTTCACGAAGGGTAGTAGGGCGATAGCTGTATGTGGCAGACGGGCGTGAGGAAGACCACTCAATCGTGGGGCGCGCCCCGGGGGTGGCTAGTGTCGTACTCATGAGTACGACAGGCGCGAACGCCGATCCGCTCGCGGCCCTGGGCTCGCTGCCCGGGGTGGCCGAGTCCGTGGAATCCGTGCGCAAGGCCGTGGACCGGGTCTACGGGCACCGGGTCATGCGGCGCCGCAGCAACGAGATCACCTCCGAGGCGGCACTGCGCGGCGCCCGCGGCTCCGCCGCTCTGTCCGGCGCCGACTGGGCCCTGGAGGAGGTGCGCCGGCGCACCGACTTCAGCGGTGACGACGACGCGCGCGTGATGGGCGCGGCCCTGAGGCTGACGGCGGAGGCGGGCGGCCTGCTCTCCGTGTGGCGGCAGTCGCCCCTGAGGGTGCTCGCCCGGCTGCATCTGGTGGCCGCCGCCACCAACGGGGACGAGGTCGGACGGCCGCGGCTGGCGGCCGAGCCGGTCGACGAGCCGCTGGTCGAGCTGCCGCTGCCGGGCGCCGACGAGGTGCACGGCCGGCTGGAGGGCCTCGCGGAGCTGATCATCACCGGCAGCTCCGCGCCCGCCCTGGTGACGGCCGCCGTCGTGCACGGCGAACTCCTGGCGCTGCGCCCCTTCGCGTCCCACAACGGCCTGGTCGCGCGTACCGCCGAGCGCATCGTCCTGGTGGGCAGCGGCCTCGACCCGAAGTCCGTCTGCCCGGCCGAGGTCGGGCACGCCGAACTGGGGCGCGCCGCCTATCTGGCGGCACTCGAGGGATACGTCTCCGGTACCCCGGACGGCATGGCCGCCTGGATCGCCCACTGCGGCAGGGCGGTCGAGCTGGGGGCGCGCGAGTCGACGGCCGTGTGCGAGGCGCTGCAGCGCGGGGCGGCGTAGGAAGCTCGGCAGGGTCCGGAAAAGGGTTGCGGCGGTACGAGGATTCGTACCGCCGCTGGCATGCCCACCGAGTTACCAAGCGTCCTCGATATGTTGCCCATCAGGCCGGGAACTTTGCCCGTCACCTGGTGTGGCTGGCCCGTAATCGACGGGTCGACGTCGCGTGGGTGCCCGGTGTTCATGCTTCGGTCCGTGGGGCCAAATGCGTTATTAAGGTGATCCTTTCGGATGTCCTTGGTCTCGCGGGCCGTTAACCCCTTTGTACTCCAGGTCCGAAGCAAGCGGAACCCCCGGCTGTACTTCTTTACTTTTGGTCTCAAATAGGGTGTAAACGGGCGCCGGAATGTCGAACGGGGCCTTGCTGCCGGTGAACCGGCAGGTCAGACGATCGCCGCCCGTCGCCGGCTGGCGTACCAGACAAGACCCGCGGTGGCCGCCGCGGCGCCTATTGCCGCGGCCGCGACGAGGGCCGGACGGGGCGGTACGGAGAATGCGGGGATCCGCTGCTTGAGCCGGACCGGCCGGTGGAAATCGAGAATCGGCCACCCGCGCGCGAGTGCCTCGCGGCGCAGTGCGCGATCCGGGTTCACGGCATGCGGAAGGCCGACCTCCTGCAGCATCGGCAGGTCGGTCGCCGAGTCGCTGTAGGCGTAGCAGCGGTCGAGGTCGTACCCCTCGGACCGGGCCAGTTCCTTGATCGCCTCGGCCTTGGTCGGGCCGTACGCGTAGTACTCCACCTCGCCGGTGTAGCAGCCGTCCTCGCCCACGACCATGCGCGTCGCCACCACGCGGTCCGCACCGAGCAGCTCGCCGATCGGCTCCACCACCTCCGCGCCCGAGGTCGACACGATGACGACGTCGCGGCCGGCGGTGTGGTGCTCCTCGATGAGGGAGGCGGCCTCGTCGTAGATGATCGGGTCGATCAGGTCGTGCAGGGTCTCGGCGACGATCTCCTTGACCTGCTGGACGTTCCAGCCGCGGACGAGCGAGGACAGGTACGCGCGCGTCCGCTCCATCTGGTCGTGGTCCATGCCGCCGAGGAGGAAGACGAACTGGGCATATGCGGTACGCAAGGCGGCCCTGCGGTTGATCAGCCCGCCTTGGTAGAAGGACTTGCCGAACGTGAGCGTGCTCGACTTCGCAATGACCGTCTTGTCCAGGTCAAAGAAGGCCGCTGTGCGGGGCAACGAGTGGTTTTCCACGCCCCGAGCATAGGCGCAGCCCATTCGGCGTAAGGTGGGGCGCGTGGGTTTGCCTGAGAAGGGTCTCGGGTACACCATGGAAGTCACGGATCGTTCGCGACCGTGCTAACCCGGTCCGGCTCCTCCCCCCCCGAGTCGGCCGTGGAGACGACCCCCACTCTCCCCCCCGGTGGGGGTCGTCGCATGTCCGGGCGGGTTTCTCCGCCCTCTGTCATCTCCTGGCGCGGCCGTACGGCCGTCATGACGCGGCCGCGGCCGCCTCGTCCGCATGCCCATGATCCGTCACCGTGCGTAGCCGTCAGGCTGCGCTGCGGAAGTCGCGCAGGCGTGGGCACAGGGGTCACCGGTATGGGTGACGGCGCTATTCACAACCACCGAGTTGTCCACAGTTTTCGACCATGATCCGCAGGATTTCCGGGATCGCTGCACCGTGATTCAAACGCGTCCGGCTCGAGCCGAGTTCAAGACCGGTTCCGGTTTGTCGGGCGAGTTCGGCCGGTTCGTATCGGCCGCTCATATGGAGACCGGTTGCCGGTTCTTCACACGTTTGGGAATCGCGGGGCCGCAGGGGCTGCGCGAGAGATGCAGCGAAGGGGGACTCGTGGCCGGAGCCGTCACACATGAACCGCCGCCCGCCGCCTCGGGGCGGCAGGCCGGACCACTGATCGTCACGGAGGACGTGGAACTCCTCGACGACCTGCTGCGCCTGTGCGCCGCGGCAGGAGCGACACCCGAGGTCCATCACTCGGTGCCGGAGCGAGCGGGCGGCTGGGAGGCCGCACCGCTCGTCCTGGTCGGCGACGACGCCGCGCGGCGGGTGCGCGGGGCCGCCCGCAGACGGGGAGTGGTGCTGGTCGGCCGCGACCAGGACGACTCCGGGGTCTGGCGCCGGGCCGTCGAGATCGGTGCCGACCACGTGCTGGTGCTGCCGGACGGCGAACAGTGGCTGGTCGACCGCATCGCAGATGTGGCCGAGGGCGTGGGCCGGCCCGCCCTCACCGTCGGCGTCATCGGGGGCCGCGGCGGGGCCGGGGCGTCCACGCTCGCGTGCGCCCTCGCCGTCACCTCCGCACGCGAGGGACTGCGCACCCTGCTCGTGGACGCCGATCCGCTGGGCGGCGGACTCGACGTACTGCTCGGCGGCGAGAGCGCCGAGGGACTGCGCTGGCCCGCCTTCGCCGCCTCCCGCGGCCGGGTCGGCGGCGGTGCCCTGGAGGAGTCGCTGCCGCAGCTCCACTCGCTGCGGGTGCTCAGCTGGGACCGCGGCGACCGCATCGCCGTCCCGGCCCAGGCCGTACGGGCGGTGCTGGCCGCGGCCAGGCGGCGGGGCGGCACCGTCGTCGTCGACCTGCCGCGCCGCATCGACGACGGGGTCGCCGAGGCTCTCGCCCAGCTCGATCTCGGCCTCCTGGTCGCCCCCGGCGAACTGCGCGCCGTCGCTGCGGCCGGACGGGTGGCGTCCGCCGTCGGCATGGTCCTGCGCGATCTGCGGGTCGCGGTACGAGGGCCGTACGCGCCCGGACTGGACGACCGCGAGGTGGCCCGGCTGCTCGGACTGCCCCTGGCCGGCGAACTGCCCGTCGAATCGGGGCTGCTGCGCCCCGGGGAGGGCAGGACACCGCCCGCCGCGGACGGCCGCGGACCCCTGGCGCGCTTCTGCAAGGAGTTCTGGGAGCGGGCACTGACGGAGGCGGGGAGCGCATGAGCACCTACGCGGGAAGCGAAAGGACGGACGGCTCGGCGACTGCTCCGCCGAGGGGAGCATCCAGAGCGGTGTGGCAGCCGGGCGACAGGCCGCGGATGCCGTCGTGGGCCGGGGCGCGGGTGTCGCCGGGGGCGGCTGGGCGGCTGGGTGATGTGCCGGGTGCCGGTTCGGCGGGGCAGCGGCGGCCGGGTGACAGGCCGCGGGTGCCGTCGTGGGCCGGGTCGCGGGTGTCGCCGGAGACGGGTGGACGGCCGGGTGATGTGCCGCGCACCGGATCGGTGGGGCAATGGCGGCCGGGCGGTGATTCGGGGTCCGCGGCCGTGGCTCCGGTGATGCCCTCCGGTCTCCTGGACGGCGTGCGGCAGTGGCTGGTCGAGAGCGGGGCCGAGCCGACACCCGCGCACGTGGCGCAGGCCCTGCGGGAGCAGGGGCGGGTCCTGGGGGACGCCGAAGTTCTGGGCGCGGCCGAGCAGTTGCGGTCCGAACTCGTCGGCAGCGGGCCACTCGAACCGCTGCTCGCCGATCCGTCGGTCACCGACGTGCTGGTGTCCGCCCCGGACCGGGTCTGGGTCGACCGGGGCGGCGGACTGGAGCTGACCTCGGTCTCCTTCCCGGACGCGGCCGCCGTACGACGTCTCGCGCAGCGCCTGGCCGCGGTGGCCGGGCGGCGGCTCGACGACGCACGGCCATGGGCCGATGCCCGGCTGCCCGACGGGACGCGGCTGCATGCGGTGCTGCCACCGGTGGCCGTCGGCTGCACCTGTCTGTCGCTGCGCGTCGTACGGCCCCGGGCGTTCAGGCTCGACGAGCTGGTCGCGGCGGGCACCGTACCGCCGGGCGGTGACCGCGTGCTGCGGGCACTGCTCGAGGCACGGCTGTCCTTCCTCGTCAGCGGCGGGACGGGCAGCGGCAAGACGACTCTGCTGAGCGCCCTGCTGGGACTGGTCGGACGCGGCGAGCGGATCGTGCTCGCCGAGGACTCCGCGGAGCTGCGGCCGGACCATCCGCACGTCGTACGGCTGGAGACCAGACCCGCCAACCAGGAGGGCGCGGGCCTCGTCACGCTCCAGGACCTGGTGCGGCAGGCGCTGCGGATGCGGCCCGACCGGCTGGTGGTGGGCGAGGTGCGCGGGCCCGAAGTGGTGCATCTGCTGGCCGCGTTGAACACCGGCCACGAGGGCGGCTGCGGCACCGTCCACGCGAATGCGGCCTCCGGCGTACCGGCCCGGCTGGAGGCACTCGGTACGGCGGCCGGGCTCGACCGGGCCGCGCTGCACAGCCAGTTGGCGGCGGCGCTGTCGGTGGTCCTGCATCTGGCGCGGGACCGGACCGGACGGCGGCGGATCGCCGAGGTGCACGTCTTGGAGCGGGATCCCTCGGGGCTGGTGCGGACGGTGCCGGCGCTGCGGTGGGGCGAGAAGGCGTTCGTGCAGGAGCGGGGCTGGGAGCGGCTGCGGGAGCTGCTCGACAGCGAGTCCGGAGAGTTCGACAGTTCCGGCGAGTCCGGCGAGTCCTTGGAAGGGGGACGTCATGGGTGAGACGGCGATGGGAGCGGCCGTGCTGTGCGTCGGCGCGGCGGCCCTGCTGACGGGCGGGTGGCACTCCGGGGCGCGGCGGGCGCAGCTCTTGCTCGCGGGCGGCGGGGTGGTGAGCACCGGGCCGCCGGCCTGGCGTGAGGTCATCGGAGGGCTGCGGCGGATCCGCGGGCGGCTGCGGCCCGAGTGGTGGGCGCCTGCCCTCGGGGTGGTGCTGGCGGTGCTGGGGGCGTCGGTGATCCCGGTCGTCGCGGGGGCGGCCGGGGTGCCGTTGCTGCGGCGCATGCGGCTGGCCGCGGAGGCCCGGCGGGCCCGGGAGCGCCGCGGGGACGCGGTGATCGCGCTGTGCGGGGCGCTCGCCGGGGAGGTGCGGGCCGGGCGGCAGCCGGGGGATGGGCTGCCGCATGCCGCGCGGGACTCCGGCGGGCTCGGCAGCGCGCAGGCGGCGGTGCTGGCGGCGGCACGGTTCGGCGGCGATGTGCCGGACGCGCTCGCGGCGGCGGCCCGGCAACCGGGCGCCGAGGGACTGCTGGGCCTCGCCGCGTGCTGGCGGGTGGCCGTGGACCAGGGCGCGGGCCTCGCCGCCGGGCTCGACCGGCTCGAAGGGGCGCTGCGCGCCGAGCGGGACCAACGCGCGGATCTGCTCGCCCAGTTGGCGGGGGCGAAGTCCACGGCGGTGATGCTCGCGGGGCTGCCGGCTCTGGGCCTCGCCCTGGGGACCGCCCTCGGGGCCGACCCCCTGCATGTGCTGCTGCACACCGGGGCCGGGCTGGGCTGCCTGCTGGTCGGAGGTCTGCTGGAGGGCCTCGGGATGTGGTGGGCGATGCGGATCGTGCGAGGGGCGGAGGCGGCGTGAGTACGGAAGTTGTCCACAGGCTGGGGGCGGCCGTGGGGATGTTGCTCGCCCTCGGGTGGCTGCTGCGCCGGCTGGAGACCGTACGGCGTGAGCGGAGAGTGCGCAGACGGCTGGCCGGTTTGGTGGCCGACGCCGAGGCGGTGCGGAGCCGGCCGCGCTTCGAGGCACGGGACGTGGCGCGGCGGTGGCTGCCCGCGGTGGGCGTGGTGTGCGCCGGACCGGTGCTGGTCGGCGGCCTCACCGGAGTCGTGGTGGGGCTGGCCGTCGCGGGCGGGCTGTGGTGGTGGCGTGGCCGGCAGGCGTCCGGGAGCGACCCGGAGGCGTACGACCCCGCGGAGGCGGCCCGTCAACTCCCGCTCTCGGCCGATCTGGTGGCCGCCTGCATCGCCGCCGGTGCCGGGCCCGTGGTCGCGGCGCAGGCCGTGGGCGAGGCCCTGGGCGGCCCCGTCGGGGATGCGTTGGCGCGCGGTGCGGCCGAGGTGCGGCTCGGCGGGGAACCGGCCGAGGCCTGGCGGCGGCTGGCCGCGCTGCCGGGCGCCGGAGCCCTCGCCCGGCTGCTGGAACGGGCCGACGTGTCCGGAATCCCCGCCGCCGCACCGGTCGCACGGCTCGCGGCGGACGTCCGCGCCGACCGGTCCCGCACCGCGGCGGCCCGCGCCCGGCGGGCGGCCGTCATGGTCACCGCACCCGTGGGCCTGTGCTTCCTGCCCGCCTTCATCACGGTCGGCGTACTGCCCGTGGTGATCGGGCTCGCGGGTGGCGCGCTGGGAGGAGGTGGCGGATGAGGGAACGGGGCTGACGGCGCACGACGCCGGCATCGAGCACTGAAAGTCAACGGAACGGAACCTCACGGGGGTTGAGATGTACAAGGCGGTACGGGCGCGGCTGCGTGCCCTGGTGTGCAGGGCGCGTGCGGCGCGCAGGGACGCGGGGATGGTCACCTCGGAGTACGCGATGGGGATCGTGGCGGCGGTGGCGTTCGCGGTGGTCCTCTACAAGGTGGTGACCAGCGGACAGGTCAGCGCCGAGCTGCAGGACATCGTGAAGCGGGCGCTCGATGCGCAGATGTGAGCGGGGCGGGGACAGGGGCTTCGTGACGGCGGAGTCGGCCATGGTGCTGCCCGTGCTGGTGATGTTCGCGATGGCCCTGGTGGGGGCGCTGCTGGTCGTGGCCGCGCAGATCCAGTGCGTGGACGCGGCCCGGACCGGAGCGCGTGCCGCGGCCCGCCAGGACCCGGGCGACAAGGTCGTCCAGGTGGCCCGTGAGGCGGCCCCGCGCGGCGCGAGGATCACGGTCGACCGGGAGGGGGACCAGGTCCGCGTGGTCGTGGTGGCGAGACCGCTGCTGCTGCGCGGTCTGCCCTTCGACGTACGGGAGGAGGCCGTGGCCGCGGCGGAGGAGACCGTGGGGGTGGGGCCGTGACCGGCGGCTTCTCCGCCCGCCGGTGGGCCGTCCTCCGGGGCGGCGGGGACCGCGGTTCCGCCACCGTCTGGAGCCTCGGTGCGATCACCGTGCTGTGCGTGGTGTTCGGCGTCGTGCTCGCCCTGGGGCAGGCCGTCGTGGTCCGGCACCGTGCAGCCGGCGGTGCGGACCTCGTGGCGCTCGCGGCGGCGGACCACTGGGCGGACGGCACCGCGGCGGCCTGCGCCCGGGCCGACCGGGTCGCGCGGGCGCAGGGCATGCTGCTGGTGCGGTGCGTGATCGTCGGCGAGGTCTCGGACGTGACGGCGGCGTCGGGACGGGGGCCGTTCGCGGCGGAGGTCAGGGCACGGGCGGGACCTGCGGGGCCCCCGGACCAGGCTCCGCCACCGGCTCCTCCCCGGACTTCTCCTCCGGCGCCCCCCGCAACAGCACCGTGAGCAGCCGCACCGCGCCCCTCTTGTGCAGCGGATCGTTGCCGTTGCCGCACTTGGGGGACTGGATGCAGGACGGGCAGCCGGCCTCGCACTCGCAGGACGCGATGGCCTGGCGGGTGGCGGTGAGCCAGGCGCGGGCGGTGTGGAAGGCGCGTTCGGCGAAGCCCGCGCCGCCCGGGTGGCCGTCGTAGACGAAGACCGTGGGGAGAAGGGTGTCGGGGTGCAGCGGGACGGAGACCCCGCCGATGTCCCAGCGGTCGCAGGTCGCGAAGAGGGGCAGCATGCCGATCGACGCGTGCTCGGCGGCGTGCAGGGCGCCGCCGAGGATCTCCGGGTCGATACGGGCCTCGTCCAGCTGGTCCTCGGTGACCGTCCACCACACCGCGCGGGTGCGCAGCGTACGAGGAGGGAGGTCGAGTTTCGTCTCGCCGAGCACCTCACCGGTGATCAGCCGACGGCGCAGGAAGGAGACCACTTGGTTGGTGACCTCGACGGAGCCGTAGCACAGGCGCCCGTCGCCCCAGGGGATCTCGGTGTCCGTCTCCAGGACGGTGATGGACGTCGTGTCGCGGGCGACCGTCGAATACGACGGGCTCGCCTCCGTGACCAGGGCCACCGAGTCCTCCAGGTCCAGGGAGCGCACGAGGTACGTACGGCCCTGGTGCAGGTGGACCGCGCCCTCGTGGACGGTCGTGTGGGCGGCGCCCGCGTCGACCGTGCCGAGCAGGCGGCCGGTGCCGGACTCGACGACTTGGACCGGCCGGCCGCCCTCACCGCGGATGTCGGTGAGGTCGGCGGCCCGTTCCCGACGCGTCCAGTGCCAGGCCTTGGTACGGCGACGGAGCAGCTGCGCGGCCTCCAGCTGCGGCAGCAGCTCCTCGCAGGCGGGGCCGAAGAGCGCGAAGTCCTCGTCGGTCAGCGGCAGTTCCGCGGCGGCCGCGCACAGGTGCGGGGCCAGGACGTAGGGGTTGTCGGGGTCGAGGACCGTGGACTCCACGGGCTGGTCGAACAGGGCCTCGGGGTGGTGGACGAGGAAGGTGTCCAGCGGGTCGTCGCGGGCGACCAGGACGGCCAGTGCGCCCTGCCCGGAGCGTCCGGCGCGGCCCGCCTGCTGCCACAAAGACGCGCGGGTGCCGGGATATCCGGCGATCACCACGGCGTCCAGCCCGGAGACGTCGATGCCGAGTTCGAGGGCGGTGGTCGCGGCCAGGCCGAGGAGTTCGCCGGAGTGCAGGGCCTGTTCCAGGGCGCGGCGCTCCTCGGGGAGATAGCCGCCGCGGTACGCCGCGACACGCCGGGCCAGGGAGCGGTCGACCTCGGCGAGACGTTCCTGGGCGATCACCGAGATCAGCTCGGCGCCGCGCCGGGACCGCACGAAGGCGACCGAGCGGACCCCCTGCACGGTGAGGTCGGTCAGCAGGTCGGCCGTCTCGGCGGTGGCGGTACGGCGGACGGGTGCGCCCTTCTCGCCCTGCAGTTCGGTGAGCGGGGGCTCCCACAGGGCGAACACCAGTTCACCGCGCGGTGAGGCGTCGTCGGCCACCTCGACCACCGGGAGGCCCGTGAGGCGCCGGGCGGCGACCGAGGGCTCGGCGGCGGTCGCGGAGGCCAGCAGGAAGACCGGGGAGGCGCCGTAGCGGGCGCACAGGCGGCGCAGACGGCGCAGCACCTGGGCGACGTGCGAGCCGAAGACACCGCGGTAGGTGTGGACCTCGTCGATGACGACGTACTTCAGCGACTTCAGGAAGGAGGACCAGCGGGGGTGGGAGGGCAGGATGCCGCGGTGCAGCATGTCCGGGTTGGTCAGGACGTAGTTGGCGTACTGGCGCACCCATTCGCGTTCCTCGAACGGCGTGTCGCCGTCGTACACGGCAGGGCGTACGGCATTTCCCAGAGGTTGTGAAAGTTCCTTCACGGATCGGCACTGGTCCGCCGCGAGAGCCTTGGTGGGAGCCAGGTACAGGGCGGTGCTCCCGCGGCCGTTCGGGGCCTCGGAGCCGTCCAGGAGCGTCGAGAGCACCGGGACGAGGTACGCCAGGGACTTGCCGGACGCCGTGCCCGTGGCGACGACCACCGACTCGCCGTCCAGCGCGTGCTCGGCGGCGCGTGCCTGGTGGGCCCAGGGGTGCTCGATGCCGCAGGCCTGCACCGCGGCGATGACCTCCGGGCGAATCCGGTCAGGCCAGACGGCATGCCTGCCCTCGCGCGGGGGCAAGTGCTCCGTATGAGTGATGCGCGAAGCCCGGCTCGGCCCGGAGGCGAGCCGGCCCAGGACCGTGCCCGGGGAGAGCCGGGAGACGGGTTCCGTCGGGGATCGATCGGATCGGTGATTCTTGGCCATCGGCACCGAGTGTGTCACCGGCGTGACGGACAATGGGACCAAGGCGTCGTGCACGCCTGCCGGTAAGTGATTGAATGCCATCGCGGCTGGCGAACCGTCCCGGGGGCTCCTGCCGAGGTGTCCCGAGGGGCGACCGCTCGATAGCAAGGTGCTGGAGGATCCGTGGACCTGTCCCTGTCGACCCGTACCGTCGGCGATCGTACGGTCGTCGAGGTCGGTGGAGAAATCGACGTATATACCGCGCCCAAGCTGCGCGAGCAGCTGGTCGAGCTGGTGAACGACGGGAGTTTCCACCTCGTCGTAGACATGGAGGGCGTGGACTTCCTCGACTCCACCGGGCTCGGCGTGCTGGTCGGCGGCCTGAAGCGGGTGCGTGCCCATGAGGGCTCGCTGCGCCTGGTCTGCAACCAGGAGCGCATTCTGAAGATCTTCCGCATCACCGGCCTCACCAAGGTGTTCCCGATCCACACCTCGGTCGAGGAAGCGGTGGCGGCCACCGACTGACCACCGCCCCACGGAGCGGGAAAGGACCGCTCCCGAGGCGGAAGAAGTTCAATGAGGGGGCCCGGGCTTTCGGCAGCCCGGCCCCCCGACCGCACGCGCCCGTAGTTCTGAGGGGGATGCATGGCCACCGTTGAACTCCGCTTCAGCGCGCTGCCCGAGCACGTCAGGACCGCCCGACTGGTGGCGGCAGCGGTGGCGCGCAGGGCCGGAGTGGACGAGGCCGTACTCGACGAGGTCAGACTCGCCGTCGGCGAGGCCTGCAGCCGTGCCGTCGGACTGCACCAGAGCGCCGGGATCACGGCGCCGGTGAAGGTGCAGCTGGTCGAGGAGGAGAAACAGTTCTCCATCGAGGTCGGTGACGAGGCACCACGCTCGCATCCGGGAGACGGGGCGCCGGGTTCGGCCGGCGAGGACGTGGAGACCGAGGAGGACGAAATGGGCCTCGCGGTCATCAGCGGACTCGTCGACGACGTGGAGGTGTCCGCCGGCGCGCACGGCGGACTGATCCGCATGACGTGGCCGACCACACCACCGCCCACCGCGGTGCTCGCCTGACTCACCCCCGTAAGACGTCCAAGGGCCCTGCTGAGCAGGGCCCTTGGTGTTTTTCCGGCCGTTCCCGGGAATTCGTGAAGGAATTCACGATCAATCACCCGATAATTTGATCAAGCGTCAATGCAGGCGTCAATGCCTTTGAGGCATTACCTCTTTCGGGTTCTGTGGCTTGACGTCGATCATTTGCTGAAGAGCATGTGAAGGCCAATTCCGTTTACCGCGGACTGTTTTGATCAGGTCCCGGTACCTACAATCCGTCCACATCTTGAGCTCAGCCCAAGCGTCAAGGAGGACGAATGGCGGGGCTTTCTACCCCTCATCAGTTTGACCACCCCACGACCCTCGCAGCCGCAGTACTGACGGACGACAACCGGATCATCGTGACGGTCATCGGGGTCGTCGCGCTGGCCGCGCTCGTGGTCGCAGGCATCCTGGTACGCCAGGTGCTCGCGGCGGGCGAGGGCACCGACAGCATGAAGAAGATCGCGACGGCGATTCAGGAAGGTGCGAACGCCTATCTGGCCAGGCAGCTGCGCACGCTCGGCGTATTCGCCGTGGTCGTGTTCTTCCTGCTCATGCTGCTGCCCGCGGACGACTGGAATCAGCGCGCCGGACGATCGATCTTCTTTCTGATCGGCGCGGCGTTCTCGGCAGCCACCGGCTATATCGGTATGTGGCTCGCCGTGCGCAGCAATGTCCGTGTCGCCGCGGCGGCCCGGGAAGCGACCCCGGCGGAAGGTGAGCCGGAAAAGGATCTCACCGCCGTCTCGCACAAAGCCATGAAGATCGCTTTCCGCACGGGCGGCGTCGTCGGCATGTTCACAGTGGGGCTCGGTCTGCTGGGCGCCTCCTGCGTGGTGCTGGTGTACGCGGCCGACGCGCCGAAGGTGCTCGAAGGCTTCGGCCTCGGGGCCGCCCTGATCGCCATGTTCATGCGTGTCGGCGGCGGCATCTTCACCAAGGCCGCCGACGTCGGCGCCGACCTGGTCGGCAAGGTCGAGCAGGGCATTCCGGAGGACGACCCGCGCAATGCCGCGACCATCGCCGACAACGTGGGCGACAACGTCGGCGACTGTGCGGGCATGGCTGCCGACCTGTTCGAGTCGTACGCCGTGACCCTGGTCGCCGCGCTGATCCTCGGCAAGGTGGCCTTCGGCGACTCGGGACTGGCCTTCCCGCTGATCGTGCCTGCGATCGGTGTCGTCACCGCCATGATCGGCATCTTCGCGGTCGCCCCGCGCCGGGCCGACCGCAGTGGCATGACCGCGATCAACCGGGGATTCTTCATCTCCGCGGCGATCTCGCTCGTGCTGGTGGCGGCGGCCGTCTTCATCTATCTCCCGTCCAAGTACTCGGACCTCGACGGCGTCACCGATGCCGCCATCAAGGCCAAGGACGGCGATCCGCGGATCCTCGCGGTCGTCGCGGTGGCGATCGGCATCGTGCTGGCGGCCGTCATCCAGCAGCTGACCGGGTACTTCACCGAGACCAACCGCCGCCCTGTCATGGACATTGGCAAGACCTCGCTGACCGGCCCGGCCACCGTCGTCCTCGCCGGTATCTCGGTGGGTCTGGAATCGGCCGTCTACACCGCCCTGCTGATCGGTCTCGGCGTCTACGGGGCCTTCCTGCTCGGCGGCACGTCGATCATGCTCGCGCTGTTCGCGGTGGCGCTGGCCGGCACCGGCCTGCTCACCACGGTCGGTGTGATCGTCGCGATGGACACCTTCGGCCCGGTCTCCGACAACGCACAGGGCATCGCCGAGATGTCCGGCGACGTCACCGGCGCGGGCGCCCAGGTGCTCACCAACCTGGACGCGGTCGGCAACACCACCAAGGCCATCACCAAGGGCATCGCCATCGCCACCGCGGTCCTCGCGGCATCGGCGCTCTTCGGGTCGTACCGTGACGCGATCACGACCGGCGCGCAGGACGTCGGCGAGAAGCTCTCCGGAGCGGGCGCCCCGATGAGCCTGATGATGGACATCTCGCAGCCCAACAACCTCGTCGGCCTGATCGCGGGCGCGGCGGTCGTCTTCCTCTTCTCGGGGCTGGCGATCAACGCGGTCTCGCGGTCGGCGGGCTCCGTGGTCTACGAGGTGCGGCGGCAGTTCCGTGAGAAGCCCGGGATCATGGACTTCACGGAGAAGCCGGAGTACGGCAAGGTCGTCGACATCTGCACCAAGGACGCCCTGCGGGAGCTGACGACGCCGGGCCTGCTGGCGGTCATGGCGCCCATCGCCATCGGGTTCACGCTCGGTGTCGGCGCGCTCGGCGCGTACCTGGCCGGCGCGATCGGCACGGGCACGCTGATGGCGGTGTTCCTCGCCAACTCCGGCGGTGCCTGGGACAACGCCAAGAAGCTCGTCGAGGACGGCCACCACGGCGGCAAGGGCAGCGAGGCCCATGCCGCCACGGTGATCGGCGACACGGTCGGCGACCCCTTCAAGGACACCGCGGGTCCCGCGATCAACCCGCTGCTGAAGGTGATGAACCTGGTGTCGTTGCTCATCGCGCCAGCGGTGATCAAGTTCAGCTACGGCGACGACAAGAACCTCGGGGTACGGATCGTGATCGCGGCCCTTGCCCTGCTTGTCATCGTCGGGGCGGTCTACGTCTCCAAGCGGCGCGGGATCGCCGTGGGCGACGAGGGAGGCGCCGAGCGGGTGTCCAAGTCGGCCGATCCTGCGGTGGTTTCGTAGGCGGCCCCACGAGACCCGGCTCAAGAGACGGGCGGGAGGCGCGTGTTGACGCGTCGCCCGCCCGTCCGCTGTTTTCACACCCTCGCCGTGAGCCTTCTCTCGCCTGGTGTAATTAGTCACAAAAGGTGTCATAGTCATCGTTCGGCATGCGGCTGTCACCCGCCCGGCGTGTATGTTCCGGGGCCGAGAGCCATGGAAGGGACCAATCCGGTGAACAAGAAGCTCGCGGCCGCACTGTCCGGCGGTGCGGTACTGGTACTGGCGCTGTCGGGATGCACCAGCAGCAGCAAAGGCAACGACAAGCTGGATGCCTGGGCCAAGCAGGTCTGCGACGCGGTGCAGCCGCAGGCCAAGAAGATCGAGGCCGCCAATGCCGCGATCCAGAAGCAGACCTCGGACAACAGCACGCCGGAGGACGTCCGCAAGACCGACGCCCAGGCCTTCCAGGACATGTCGGACGCCTACAAGGCGATCGGCGACGCGGTCCAGAAGGCCGGGGCCCCCGATGTCGACAACGGCGCGAAGAAGCAGACGGACGCGGTCAAGGAACTCGACGACATCGCCGCGTCGTACGCCGCTCTGAAGAAGCAGGTCGACGGGCTCGACGTCAAGGACCAGGCCAAGTTCGCCGACGGCCTCAAGGGCATCGCCACCTCGCTGGACAAGCTGAGCTCGAGCGGCAACGACGCCCTGAAGAACCTCGAGGCGGGCGACGTCGGCACGTCGATGGCCAAGCAGTCCAGCTGCAAGAGCGCTTCCACCGCCCCCTCGCCGGCGGCGAGCTGAGCCAAAGCTGCAGCCGACCCCTCCGCCCCGCCACAATGGGGGCGTGAGTACCTCAGGCCTGCCCGCCCTGCCCGCTGCCCCTGCTCCCGGCCGCCGTGACGTCACCGCCCGGCTGCGGGACGCCCTGCTCGGGGCGTCCTTCACCGCCGACGGGCTGCTCGAGCTGCTCGGCGCCCCCGCGTACGCGGCGCTGGCGCGCAGCGAGACCGTGCCCGCACTCCGGGCGACCCGTGGCGACACGCCGCTGGAGGTGCTCGTACGGCTGTTCCTGCTGCAGCAGCCCGTGCCGCACGCGCGCGTGGCCGACGTCCTGCCCGTCGAGGAGTGTCTGGAGGACGGCTGGCTGGTGCGTGTCGGCGGGGCCTCCAACGACGTGGCCGCCACCGTGGACGTACGGCCGTACGGCGGGCCCGGCGGCGAGGACTGGTTCATCGTGTCGGACCTCGGGTGCGCGGTCGGCGGAGCGGGCGGGATCGGCAGCCGTGAGGAGGGCGTCGTCCTCGGCGTCGGCGGCGCGTCCACGACCCTTGCGGGCATCACCGTCCGTACGCCCGTCTCCGCCGCCCTCGACCTCGGCACCGGCTCCGGCATCCAGGCGCTGCACGCCGCGCAGCACGCCACGCGTGTGACGGCGACCGATCTCAACCCGCGCGCGCTGCACATCACCGCGCTCACGCTGGCGCTCTCCGGCGCTCCGGCGGCCGAGCTGCGCGAGGGCT
Source organism: Streptomyces sp. NPDC049541 (assembly GCF_044465725.1). Classification (NCBI taxonomy): domain Bacteria; kingdom Bacillati; phylum Actinomycetota; class Actinomycetes; order Kitasatosporales; family Streptomycetaceae; genus Streptomyces; species Streptomyces sp. NPDC049541. The sequence continues at coordinate 652,998 of NZ_JBITLY010000003.1, forward strand.
CGCTGTTCGAGCCGGTGCGCGAGGACGAGACGTACGACCTGATCGTGTCGAACCCTCCCTTCGTGATCTCCCCCGGCGCCCGGCTGACGTACCGGGACGGCGGGATGGGCGGGGACGATCTGTGCCGCACGCTCGTTCAAGGTGCGGGCGACCGCCTGAACGAGGGCGGTTTCGCGCAGTTCCTCGCCAACTGGCAGCACGTGGAGGGGGAGGACTGGCAGGACAGGATCAGGTCGTGGGTGCCGCGCGGCTGCGACGCGTGGATCGTGCAGCGCGAGGCCCAGGACGTCACGCAGTACGCCGAGCTGTGGCTCAGGGACGCCGGTGACCACCGGGGCGACCCGGCCGAGTACCAGGCGCGCTACGACGCCTGGCTGGACGAGTTCGAGGCGCGCAAGGTGAAGGCCGTCGGGTTCGGCTGGATCACCCTGCGCAGGACGACGGCCGCCGTGCCCTCGATCACCGTCGAGGAATGGCCGCACCCGGTCGAGCAGCCTCTCGGCGACACGGTACGGGCGCACTTCGACCGCCTCGACTATCTGCGCGCGCACGACGACGCGGCGCTGCTGGAAGGGCACTTCAAGCTCGTCTCCGAGGTCGTCCAGGAGCAGGTCGGGCTGCCCGGCGCCGAGGACCCGGAGCACGTCGTACTGCGCCAGAACCGGGGCATGCGCCGGGCCACCAAGGTGGACACGGTCGGCGCGGGCTTCGCGGGCGTCTGCGACGGCTCGCTGAGCGCGGGCCGCATCCTGGACGCGATCGCCCAACTGGTCGGCGAGGATCCGGTGTTGCTGCGCGACCGTACGCCGGCGCAGATCAGAGTGCTGGTGGAGCAGGGATTCCTGGAGCCGGCGCAGGGGGCGTGACAGACCCGCAAATCCGTGCCGCGTCCCGAAAACGGCTGTTCGTGCGCCCCCGGCAAATTGGGCTGCGAGAAGGTCGTCGACAAAGCGAACGAGTTGCTGCGGAACAAGCTCTGCAGCAACTAATTCGAGTCGACCTGGGAGCCGGGATGCGAGCGGATCGGTACGGCTGCGTGGCCCACGGAACGGCTGGGGCCGCGGGGGAAGCCCGGGCGGGTCCCGGTCCCGGGTGAGTCCGTGCGTGCGCCGGCTCCGCGTTCACCCAGGGTTCGCCTGTGCGCCGCCCACGCGTGTCAGTCTCGCCGGGCGGGGCACTCGCGAACGGGAGAAAAGGGGCACGGCAAGCCATGGAGAGCGGACCGGCGATCTACGCGGGAGTGGTGTTCGCCCTGTTCGGAGGGGGGCTGCTGACATGGACCGTGACCCGGGTACGGCACCGCGAGCCGGTCGCCCACGGTGTGAGCCCCGTCGCATCGGCGACCCTCGCGAGCCTTGCCTCGGTGATCATGCTGGCCCTCGGGACATGGTGCCTGACCCGGGTCTGAAAGGAGCCCCGGAGCTGCGGCTTGGTTAATTGAGAGGTGATCCTCCGGACTGGCTCGAAAAGACCGGTGGGTACTCCGGGCGGCAGGAATGGCGGTAGTCGGGTTACCGTTCGAGTGGCCGTTGCGGGCTTTTCCCGTTTGACACGGGGGCGGGATGTACCGTCACACTCCGCAGCGTCACCACGACCCGCCCTCGGGACCGAGAAGCCCCCGGGGAGGCCCCAGCGTCGACCGGAGAGAAGAGCGAAGTTGTCCCCGACCAGCGAGACCGCACACGGCGGCCGCCGACTCGTCATCGTCGAGTCGCCTGCCAAGGCGAAGACGATCAAGGGCTACCTCGGCCCCGGCTACATCGTCGAGGCGAGCGTCGGGCACATCCGCGACCTTCCCAACGGTGCCGCGGAGGTGCCGGAGAAGTACACCGGTGAGGTCCGCCGCCTCGGTGTGGACGTCGAACACGACTTCCAGCCCGTCTATGTGGTCAACGCTGACAAGAGGGCCCAGGTCAAGAAGCTGAAGGACCTGCTCGCCGACTCCGACGAGCTCTTCCTCGCCACCGATGAGGACCGCGAGGGCGAGGCCATCGCCTGGCACCTCCTGGAGGTGCTCAAGCCCAAGGTCCCGGTCAAGCGCATGGTGTTCCACGAGATCACCAAGGACGCGATCCGTGAGGCCGTCGCCAACCCGCGCGACCTCAACAAGCGCATGGTCGACGCCCAGGAGACCCGCCGCATCCTCGACCGTCTCTACGGCTACGAGGTCTCGCCGGTCCTGTGGAAGAAGGTCATGCCGCGCCTGTCGGCCGGCCGTGTCCAGTCCGTCGCGACCCGACTCGTGGTGGAGCGGGAACGCGAGCGCATCGCGTTTCGTTCCGCTGAGTACTGGGACCTGACGGGCACCTTCGCGACCGGCCGCGCGGGGGATCCGTCGGACCCGTCGTCGCTGGTCGCCCGCCTGCAGACCGTCGACGGCAGGCGCGTCGCGCAGGGCCGCGACTTCGACTCCCTGGGACAACTCAAGAGCGCGAACACCCTTCACCTCGACGAGGCGAACGCCCGCGCCCTCGCCGCCGCCCTGGAGAACACGCAGTTCTCGGTGCGCTCGGTCGAGTCCAAGCCGTACCGCCGCTCGCCGTACGCCCCGTTCCGTACGACGACGCTGCAGCAGGAGGCGAGCCGCAAGCTCGGCTTCGGCGCGAAGGCCACCATGCAGGTCGCGCAGAAGCTGTACGAGAACGGCTACATCACCTACATGCGTACGGACTCCACGACGCTGAGCGACACCGCCGTGGCCGCCGCCCGCACCCAGGTCACACAGCTGTACGGCGCCGACTACCTGCCGTCGGCCCCGCGGACGTACGCCGGCAAGGTCAAGAACGCGCAGGAGGCGCACGAGGCGATCCGGCCCTCGGGTGATCGTTTCCGCACGCCTGCCGAAACGGGCCTGACCGGCGACCAGTTCAAGCTCTACGAGCTGATCTGGAAGCGGACCGTCGCCTCCCAGATGAAGGACGCGACCGGCAACTCCGTCACGGTGAAGATCGGTGGCACGGCCGCCGACGGCCGGGACGTCGAGTTCAGCGCGTCCGGCAAGACGATCACCTTCCACGGCTTCCTGAAGGCCTACGTCGAAGGCGCCGACGACCCGAACGCCGAGCTGGACGACCGCGAGCGCCGGCTGCCGCAGGTCGCCGAGGGCGACCGGCTCAGCGCCGAGGAGATCACGGTCGACGGGCACGCCACCAAGCCCCCGGCCCGCTACACCGAGGCCAGCCTGGTCAAGGAGCTCGAGGAGCGCGAGATCGGCCGTCCGTCGACGTACGCGTCGATCATCGGCACGATCCTCGACCGCGGCTATGTCTTCAAGAAGGGCACGGCGCTCGTCCCGTCCTTCCTGTCCTTCGCCGTGGTCAACCTCCTGGAGAAGCACTTCGGGCGGCTCGTCGACTACGACTTCACCGCCAAGATGGAGGACGACCTCGACCGCATCGCCCGCGGCGAGGCGCAGTCCGTGCCGTGGCTGAAGCGCTTCTACTTCGGCGAGGCCAACGGCATCGGCGGCGCGGCCGAGGCGGGCAACGGCGACGGGGACCACCTCGGTGGCCTCAAGGAGCTGGTGACCGACCTGGGCGCGATCGACGCGCGCGAGGTGTCGTCGTTCCCGGTGGGCAACGGCATCGTGCTGCGCGTCGGGCGCTACGGCCCGTACATCGAGCGCGGCGAGAAGGACGCCGAGGGCCACCAGCGGGCGGACGTGCCCGACGACCTCGCTCCGGACGAGCTGAGCGTCGAGCTCGCCGAGGAACTGCTCGCCAAGCCGAGCGGTGACTTCGAACTCGGTGCCGATCCCGTGACCGGCCACCAGATCATCGCCCGGGACGGCCGCTACGGCCCGTACGTCACCGAGGTGCTCCCCGAGGGCACCCCGAAGACCGGCAAGAACGCCGTGAAGCCGCGTACGGCCTCGCTGTTCAAGTCGATGTCGCTGGACACGGTGACGCTCGAGGACGCGCTCAAGCTGATGTCGCTGCCGCGGGTCGTCGGTACGGACGCCGAGGGCCAGGAGATCACCGCGCAGAACGGCCGCTACGGGCCGTACCTGAAGAAGGGCACGGACTCGCGTTCGCTGCAGTCCGAGGAGCAGCTCTTCACGATCACCCTCGAAGAGGCGCTGCAGATCTACTCGCAGCCCAAGCAGCGTGGCCGTGCGGCCGCCAAGCCGCCGCTGAAGGAGCTGGGCACCGACCCGGTCAGCGAGAAGCCCGTGGTCGTCAAGGACGGCCGCTTCGGGCCGTACGTCACCGACGGGGAGACCAACGCGACCCTGCGCTCCGGCGACAGCGTCGAGGAGATCACCCCCGAGCGCGGCTTCGAACTGCTCGCCGAGAAGCGGGCGAAGGGGCCCGCCAAGAAGACGGCGAAGAAGGCCCCCGCGAAGAAGGCCCCGGCCAAGAAGGCGACGGCCGCCAAGAAGACGGCTGCGAAGAAGACGACGACGGCGAAGAAGACGGCTGCCAAGACGACCGCCGCCAAGAAGACCACCGCCAAGAAGGCGACGGCTTCGAAGACGGCGACGGACGACTGAGCCGGGGCACCTTCCCCACGGACGCTTCGCAAAACGAACGCCCCGATATCGCTTTGGTGTCGGGGCGTGCGCACGTCCGCACGCGCGCCCCGGGCTGTCAGTCCGTCCCGATAGGCTGAATGCATGACGCGAGCCGAGCAGCCAACGGCCCACCACCCGGCCCCCGACGACGCCCTTGTCGCGGACTCCCGCGAGCGTGCCGTCCGCGCCCTGCTGCGCCGACCGCAGCTGCGACGGCTGTGGAGCGCACAGCTCGTGGGCGGAGTCGGCGACACCCTCGCCGTCCTCGTGCTGGTGTTCCTCGCCCTCCAGGCGGCGATCGGCGAGGGCTCGTTCGGCGGTGGGTACCGGGGCGTGGCGTTCGCAGTGGCGACCGTTTTCGCAGTGCGCATCCTGGCGACGCTGCTCTTCGGAGCCGTCCTGCTGGGGCCGCTGACCTCGCTCACCTCTCAGGAGGGCCCGCTCGACCGCCGCTGGACCATGGTCGGCGCCGACGGCGTCCGGGTCGCCGCCCTGATCGTCGCGCCCCTGTGGATCGACTGGACGCCGGACAACGCGCTCGCCGCGCTGCTGGTCACGGCCTTCGTCACCGGAGTCGCCGAGCGCTTTTGGACGGTGTGCCGCGAGAGCGCGGCGCCCGCCCTGCTGCCGGCTCCGCCCCCGGAGGGCGCGACGGTACGACCGCTGCCGGACCACATGGACGCTCTGCGCCGCCTGTCGCTGCGTACGAGTTTCGTGGCGATCCCGCTGGCGGCTGCCGCGCTCGTCGTCGCGGGGCTGCTCAACAATCTGCTCGGCACCGGGCTCGACTGGTTCGACCAGCACCAGGCCGCCCTCGCTTCGTATGTGGCGGCCGGACTGTTCGCCGCGTCGCTGTCCGTGGTGACCTTCCTGGAGCTGCCCGACACGCGCACCCCGCGCGCACGTTCGCCGCTCGAGGGGCTGCGCCGCCCCAAGACGGGCGCGGGCGTGGACAAGGGGCGCACGGGCGCCATCCCGCTGCTGGTGCTCTCCGGCGCAGCCGTCGCGGGGGCGGTCTCCGCGGCCGTCGCCGTCTGCGTGCTGCACGCCAAGGACCTGAGCGGCGGCCCGGTGACGTACGGGCTGCTGGTGTTCGCCCTGACCGGCGGTGTCGTCGTCGGCATCCGTACGGCGCCTTCCGTGCTGCCGACCCTGTCCCGGCGCCGGCTGCTCGCGCTGGCGATCGCCTTCACCGGGGTCGCGCTGCTGGCCGCCGGGCTCGTCCCGGACGTCACCACGGTCATGCTGATCGTCGCGCTGGCCGGCATCGGCGCGGGCGTGGCCGCCAACACCGGGCACACGCTGCTCGACCAGGAGGCCGAGGACTACCGGCGGGCGCGTACGACGGAGCACCTGCACGCGGTGGTACGCGTGTGCGTGGCGCTCGGCGCGGTGATCGCGCCCGTGGTCGCGGCGGGGATCGGCCCGCACCGGCTGGAGAACGGCAAGTTCGTTTTCGCACACGGCGGCGCCGCGTTCACGCTCATGCTGGTGGGGGCGCTGCTGCTGCCGGTGGCCGCGCTGGTGCTGGCCAAGGTCGACGACCGCTCGGGCGTGCCGCTGCGGCACGACCTGCGGGACGCGCTGCTGGGCGGCGACGACCCGGTGACCGTACCGGCGTCGAACGGTTTCTTCATCGCCCTGGAGGGCGGCGACGGGGCCGGCAAGTCCACGCAGGCCGAGGCCCTCGCCGAGTGGATCCGCGGCAAGGGCCACGAGGTCGTGCTGACCCGTGAGCCGGGGGCGACACCGGTGGGCAAGCGGCTGCGGTCGATCCTGCTGGACGTGTCGAGCGCGGGACTGTCCCACCGGGCGGAGGCCCTGCTGTACGCGGCGGACCGCGCGGAGCACGTGGACACCGTGGTCAGGCCCGCGCTGGAGCGTGGCGCGGTGGTCATCTCCGACCGCTACATCGACTCCTCGGTGGCCTACCAGGGGGCGGGCCGTGACCTGTCCCCGACCGAGATCGCCCGTATCAACCGCTGGGCGACGAACGGCCTCGTACCGCATCTGACCGTGCTCCTCGACGTCTCGCCGGACATCGCGCGCGAGCGGTTCACGGAGGCGCCGGACCGGCTGGAGTCGGAGCCGGCCGAGTTCCACGCGCGCGTGCGGTCCGGTTTCCTCACGCTGGCCGCGGCCGACCCCGGGCGGTACCTGGTGGTGGACGCGGGCCAGGAGCCCGAGGCCGTCACGACCGTCGTACGGCACCGCCTCGACCAGCTGCTGCCGCTGTCCGAGGCCGAGGTGAAGGCCCAGGAGGAGGCGCGGAAGAAGGCCGAGGAGGAGGCCCGCCGCAAGGCCGAGGAGGAGGCCGCGCGCAAGGCCGAGGAGGAGCGGCTGGAGCGCGAGCGCCAGGAACAGCTCGAGCGGCTGCGCGCCGAGGAGGAGGAGCGCAAGCGGCGCGAGCTGGAGGAGGCGCAGCGCCGCGAGGCCGAACGGCAGGCGGAGGAGGCCCGGCAGCGCGCCGAGGAGGCGCGCCGCCGTGCCGAGGAGGAGCAGGCCCGTCTCCTCGCGGAGGAGAAGGCCCGTGCCGAGGAGGAGGCCCGCCGCAAGGCGGAGGAGGAGCGGCGGCGCAAGCAGGCCGAGGAAGAGGCCCGGCTGCACGCCGAGGCCGAGGCACGGCGGCTGGAGAAGCAGCGCAAGGCCGAGGAGGCGCTGCTGCGGGCCGAGGAGGCCAGGCGGCTCGCCGAGCAGGCCGCGGCCGCCGCGCAGGCGGGCCCCAGGCGGCCTGCGGCGCCCGCTGTGCCGCCGGAGGCGTCGACGGTGCCGACGCCGGTGGTGACGCCGACGAACGCGTCGGGCGGACCGGTGGAGGAGACCGCGGTGCTGCGGCCGGTGCGGGAGGAGAAGCCGGACACCGCGCGGACCGGCGGGTCCGAGTCCGAGGTGACGGCGCAGCTGCCGCAGCCGCCGGCTCCCACGGGAGCGACGGACGAGACGGCTGTGCTGCCGCCGGTCGTGCCGGGAGCGACGGACGAGACGGCCGTGCTTCCGCCGGTCGTGCCGGGAGCGGCCGACGAGACGGCTGTGCTGCCTCCCGTGCGGGGCGAGGACCCCGCGCATCGGGTGCCGCCGGGGCTCTTCCGGGACGAGCGCACGGGCGCGCGGCCGGACGGCGCCGAGGACCGGACGCGGGAGATGCCCCGGATCGACCCGGAGGGCGAGCCCCGGCGCCGGGCGCGCTCCGACTGGGCCGAGGAGACACCCCTGGACGACCTGCCGACGCTGGCGGACGAACTGCTCGGCCCGCGCGATGACGAGCACGACGACGACGGCGCGGGCCGGGGGAGGCGCGGCCGGGGGCGTCGGGGCTGACGTCGGCCGGCCCGTGGGCGGGCGGGGCTGCGCGTGCGTGAGATCGGCCTCGCTCGGCGCCGGGGCGGTCGCGGCCGGCCTCCCAGGTGGAACCGGGCGCTCGGCCGTCGTTGTCAGTGGCGGGTCGCACAATGGATCCCGCAACGTGAAACGTGACGAAAGGGCGGGGTGAGCGCATGACCGTCTGGGACGACCTCGTCGGCCAGGAGAAGGTGGCCGAGCAGCTCGGCGCCGCTGCCCGGGACGCCGATGCGCTGGTCACCGCGGCCGCCTCCGACGCACCGCCGCCCGAGGCGTCGAAGATGACGCACGCCTGGCTGTTCACGGGCCCGCCGGGCGCCGGACGGACCCAGGCGGCGCGGGCGTTCGCCGCCGCCCTGCAGTGCGTCAGCCCCGACCGCGCGCTCGGCGGAGCCCCGGGCTGCGGGTTCTGCGACGGCTGCCACACCGCGCTCGTCGGCACGCACGCGGACGTCACCACCGTCGCCGCCGTCGGCACGCAGATCCTCGCCGACGACATGCGCGACACCGTCCGCAAGTCGTTCACCTCGCCCGCCAACGGCCGCTGGCAGGTCATCCTCGTCGAGGACGCCGAGCGGCTCAACGAGAAGTCCGCCAACGCCGTCCTGAAAGCCGTGGAGGAGCCCGCCCCGCGTACGGTCTGGCTGCTGTGCGCCCCCTCCATCGAGGACGTCCTGCCCACCATCCGCTCCCGCTGCCGCCACCTGAACCTGCTCACGCCCTCCGTGGACGCCGTCGCCGACATGCTCGTACGCCGGGAAGGCATCGAACCGCCCCTGGCCGCCGCGGCGGCCCGCGCCACGCAGGGGCACGTCGACCGGGCCCGCCGCCTGGCCACGGACCCGGCCGCCCGCGAGCGCCGCGCCGCCGTCCTGAAGCTTCCGCTGCGCGTCGAGGACGTCGGCGGCTGCCTCAAGGCCGCCCAGGAACTCGTCGACGCGGCCGCCGAGGACGCCAAGCAGCTCGCCGAGGAGCGGGACGGCAAGGAGACCGAGGAGCTGAAGGCGGCGCTCGGCGCGGGCCAGGGCGGCCGGATGCCGCGTGGCACGGCGGGCGTGATGAAGGACCTGGAGGACAAGCAGAAGCGGCGCAGAACGCGTACGCAGCGCGACAGCCTCGACCTCGCCCTGACCGACCTCACCGGCTTCTACCGCGACGTCCTGGCTCTCCAGCTCGGCACCCGCGTCGCCCTCGCCAACGCGGACGCCGAGGACACCCTGGAGCGCCTCGCCCGCGCCGGCTCCCCCGAGTCCACCCTCCGCCGCATCGAGGCGATCGCCGCCTGCCGCGAGGCGCTCGACCGCAATGTGGCTCCGCTGCTGGCGGTGGAGGCGATGACGATGGCCCTCAGAGCGGGCTGACGGAGCGCGAAGACCGGTGATCAACGGGAAGTTGACGAGGTAATCCGTACGAGCCACGGCGTGCACGGAGAGCATTTGAATGGCTGCACAGAGTTACCATCTCCTGATGTACATCAGGCGCAGCTCCCCTCCCTGCCGTCCCAGAACCGCAGCCACCCTCCTCGCCGCGGCCGCACTGCTCGTCTCCGCCTGCTCCACCGGAGGCACCGCGAGCACCGGTGGCAATGCGGCGGACGCGGTGCTGGCCGCGCTGCCGCGGTCGACACCGTCAGCCCTCTCGCCGTACTACGGGCAGAAGCTGAACTGGCGCACCTGCGGTCCCACGGGCTTCGAGTGCGCCACGATGAAGGCGCCGCTCGACTACGCCAGGCCGGACGCCGGGGACGTACAGCTCGCCGTCGCCCGCAAGAAGGCCACCGGCAAGGGCAAGCCGCTCGGTTCCCTGCTGGTGAACCCGGGCGGGCCGGGCGGCTCGGCGATCGGGTACCTGCAGCAGTACGCCGGTGTCGGCTACCCGGCCCAGGTCCGCGCCCGCTACGACATGGTGGCCGTCGATCCGCGCGGCGTCGCCCGCAGCGAGCCCGTCGAATGCCTCGACGGCCGGCAGATGGACGCGTACACACAGACGGACACCACCCCCGACTCCGTCCATGAGACGAACGAACTCGTCCGCGCGTACCGGAAGTTCGCCGAGAGCTGCGGGCAGCACTCGGCTCAGCTGCTGCGGCACGTCTCCACCGTCGAGGCGGCCCGCGACATGGACATCCTGCGGGCGGCACTGGGGGACTCGAAGCTGACGTACGTGGGGGCCTCGTACGGGACGTTCCTCGGGGCGACGTACGCCGGACTCTTCCCGGAACGGGTGGGCCGGATGGTGCTGGACGGCGCGATGGACCCCTCGCTGAGTAGCCGCGAACTGAATCTGGACCAGACCGCGGGATTCGAGACGGCGTTCCAGTCCTTCGCGAAGGACTGCGTGCAGCAGCCCGACTGCCCGCTCGGCCGCAAGGGCACCACGCCCGCCCAGGTCGGCGCCAACCTCAGCGCCTTCTTCAAGGAACTGGACGCGCACCCCATCCCCACCGGCGACGCCGACGGCCGCAAGCTCGGCGAGGCCCTCGCCACCACCGGCGTGATCGCGGCGATGTACGACCAGGGCACATGGGCGCAGCTGCGCGAGGCGCTGACCTCGGCAATCAAGGAGAAGGACGGGGCGGGCCTGCTCGTCCTCTCCGACAGCTACTACGAGCGCAACGCCGACGGCCACTACGCGAACCTGATGTCCGCCAACGCCGCCGTGAACTGCCTGGACCTCCCGGGCGCCTTCGCCGGCCCCGAACAGGTGGAGAAAGCGCTCCCGTCCTTCGAGAGGGCCTCCCCGGTCTTCGGCAGGGGCCTCGCCTGGGCCTCCTTGAACTGTGCGTACTGGCCGGTGCAGCCGACCGGCGCCCCGCACCGCATCAAGGCGAAGGGCGCCGCCCCGATCGTCGTGGTCGGCACCACCCGCGACCCGGCGACCCCCTACCGCTGGGCCCAGTCCCTCTCCCGCCAGCTCACCTCGGCCCACCTCCTCACCTACGAGGGCGACGGCCACACCGCCTTCGGCCGCGGCAGCACCTGCATCGACTCCACGATCGACGCCTACCTGCTCCGCGGAACCCCTCCGACCCAGGGAAAGCGCTGCTCATAGCCCTGCGACCAGCCCCGCGGAGCCACCGCCCGGGGCTGGTACGGAGCACCCTCCGAAACTGTGTAGACTTACCGACGTTGCTGATCGCACCATGGTGCGGACGGCGCGCCGCCTTAGCTCAGATGGCCAGAGCAACGCACTCGTAATGCGTAGGTCTCGGGTTCGAATCCCGAAGGCGGCTCCATCAAACCCCAGGTCGGATAGCCACTGACCTGGGGTTTTCTGTTGCTCGGGGCATGGAGGGGCGCGCGGCCGGGGTGCCGTGGGATGGCTTGCGTGAGCGATGCGTGAGCGGAGCGCGGCCGGACCTACTTCTCGGGCCTCCGGCGCTTGGCCTTCTTCTTGGCCTTGGCCTGGGCGTTCGCCTTGCCTTTCGGCTTGTAGTCGCCCTTGCCGTTCTTCTTGGCGGCCTTGCGGGCCGCCTTCTCTGCCTCGGCCTTGCGCTGAAGCGGGACCAGCTTGGCTGTGGCCTCGGCGGCGTTCTTGCCGACCTGGGGCAGCACGCTCTGGTAGATGTCCCGCGTGATGCGAGTGTCGCTGTGCCCGAGGGTGTCCGACACGATCTTGATGTCGATGTCGGCGGCGAGCATGAGGGTGGCAGCGCCGTGGCGCAGGTCGTGGAGCCGGATCGGCGGGAGGCCGGATACGGAGACGAGGCGCTCGAAGAGGTCGGTCACCTTGCCGGGGTGGAGCCAGGAGCCGTCCTCCTGGGTGAAGACGTGGCCGGTCTCGACCCAGGCCGAGCCCCACTCGTTGCGATCCGCGTCCTGCCGCTCGCGGTGCCGCTTCAAGACGCTGACGGTGTCGTCGTCGAGCGCGACCACACGGTAGCCGCTGTCGGTCTTGGGGTCGGATGCCTCGACCTCCCAGCCGTCCTGCACCAGCTGAGAGGAGACGGTGAGGGAGTGGGTGTCGAGGTTCGTCTCCGACCACGGCTGCCCGCACGCTTCACCACGGCGCAGACCACGGAAGGCGATCAGGTGCCACATTGCGTAAAGCCGGTCCTCGGCGACGAAGTCAAGGAAGGCACCGGTCTGTTGGGGTGTCCAGACCATCACGGGTGACGGCTTCTCGCCCGTCTGCTCCCACTTGGCGACCCGCTCGTCCGTCCACACCAGGGCCTTCGGCTTGCGTACGGGGTCGATCTCGACGTGGGCCGCCGGGTTGAACGTGATGATCTGCTGCCCGATCGCGTCGTTCAGGGCCGCGCGGAGCGTGGCCTTGACGTGCAGGCGCGTGGCCGGGCCGGTGATGCGACGGAAGGGCGGCATCTCGTCGATCGCGGCCTTCATCGCCTTGCGCCGGGCGCGGTTCTCCGTGCCCTTCCACGGCACGGTCGCCAGCTCGTCGAGCGCGGCTCGCCGCTGGGCGTTCTCCTCCAAGATTTGGGCGTTGGCGTCGCGGATGGCGGTGAACATCTCGCTGAGGTGGCTGACGCGGAGACGGTCGAGGCGCCGCTGCCCGATGTGCGGTTTGAGGTGCACGCGGATGTCGGTCTCGTAGCGGTTCAAGCCGGACTTGCGTATGCGCTTCCCTGCCAGCCACCGGTCGAGCCACTCGCTCACGGTCAGGCTGCCGATGAGGTCCTGGCCGGCGTTGAGGCGCCGCCGGGTCTCCTCGACGTCGGGCAGGGGAGTCTTCTCGCTGCTGACTTCCGTCAGCATGGCGGCGATCAGTTCCGTGCCCTCGGGATCGTCCGACTCGGCCAGGCCAAGGAGGGTGCGGACATGGTCGAGGTCGGCTTGGGCGGCCTTGCGGCTGTCGTAGCCGCCACGAGCGAAGGACCTGCGACTGCCGTCCGCGCGGGGCGGCAGCTCTTGCCGTATGGAGTATGTGCAGTGGTTCCTGCTGTTGCGCTTCGGGCAGGAAGTGCCGAGTTCCTTGCCGGTCTTCGGGTCGCGGCACGAGCAGCGGCGGTAGGCGGAGCCCTTCAAAGATTTTCCTCCGGGGTGTCGGTTTCGGGTTCGTCTGGGTCTACGTCGGCGAGTTCGGGGGGCAGGTAGGGGAGCAGGCCGCGGTCGCGGCGGATGAAGGAGCGGGCTACGCGCAGGCGTTGCTTGGCCTTGTCGATGCGCTCCAGGCAAGCGGCCTGTTCGCGCAGCGCCTCTGCCTGTTCTGTGGCGCTGGTTACGTGCTGGACGGCGTACTGTGCGTAGCTCTCGCTTGCCATCGCGGCTTGTGCCTCACTTAGGGCCTGGATGTGCTCGCGCTGGTAGCGGAGCATGTCGCGGTCGGCCAGGGGGCCTCCGTCCTGGGCGGTGAACCAGCACATGGCCTCCCACGGAGCAGTGCGGTCCTCGTACGGGAGCCGCTGGACCTCGGCGATGTAGCCGATCGGGTAGATGAGGCAGATCGGGTTCGTGTGCAGTGCCTTGGCCAGGACCATGACGTCGACCAGGGGCAGGTTGGCACGGCGCCCGGATTCCATGTTGGGCACCGTACGGGAGGCTGTCGGCCGTGGCGTGGTGATGCGCCGGGCCCGGATCGTGTCCGAACCCGTGACGGACTACATCCGCTGGGAGCACGCCGCCACCCCGCTGAACGTCGAGGCGGGAGAGCTGGTGCGCTGGCTGCCCCGCCGGCGGGCCGTGGACATCGCCCTGCCGGGGGCCGACTTCTGGCTCTTCGACGACCGCCTGGTTCAGTTCAACATCTTCACCGGGGACGGCGACTGGGCGGATCCGCCCAAGGAATTCAGTGAGGACCCCGCCGTGGTCAAGCTCTGCTCCGACGCCTTCGAGGCCGTATGGGAGCGTGCCGTCGACCACGAGAAGTACACCGTCTGACCCGCACCTCACTCCATGCCCGCCTCCCCTTCCTCCAGCGCCCAGGCAGCCCGTGAAGCGCTCGCCGTGCGCCTGACGCACCTGCGCAAGGACGCCGGCCGCACCGGGAAGGAACTCTCCGCCCGGTGCGGCTGGCACCCTGCGAAAACCACCCGCATCCAAAAGGGCGAGGTGCAGCCCACCGACGGGGACATCCGCGCATGGTGCGCCGCCTGTGGTGCCGCAGACCAGGCCGACGACCTGATCGCCACGGCCCGCGCCGTCGACTCGATGTATGTGGAGTGGCGCAGGAGCCACCGGACCGGCATGCGCAAGACCCAGGAGGACATCTACGACCGCTACGCGCACGGCGGTGTCACCCGGGCGTACGTCTCCAATGTCGTGCCCGGCTTCTTCCAGACCCCCGCCTACGCCACGGCCCTGATGGAGGCCATCACCGACTTCCAGGGCACTCCCAACGATGTCTCCGAGGCTGTCGCGGCCCGCGTCGCCCGGAGCCGGTTCCTGTACGAGGGTGGACACCGGTTCGTCGTGCTGATGGAGGAGTGCGTTCTGCGCTACCGCGTCGGCGACGCCGAGACGATGGCCGGACAGCTCAGGCACCTGCTGACCGTGATGCCGCTGCCCTCCGTCTCGCTGGGCATCATCCCCTTCACCGCGCAAAGGACCATGTGGCCGCTGGAGGCGTTCTACCTCCATGACGGCGCACGCAGTGTCGTGGAGACCCTCACCGCCGAGGTCAACGTGGTGCAGCCGCGCGAACTCGCCGACTACCGCAAGGCGTTCGGGGAGCTGACGAAGATGGCCGTTCACGGCAACGCCGCCCGCGCCTTGATCCAGCCGGCCATCATCGCCCTCGGATGACGTTGCGCAATTCCCCGCAATTTTGTTGAGGAGAAACTCCGGCTCTCCGTACGGTCGTTGGCGTCGCCGGGCAGGTCCAGGCTTCCCCTCGGCGGCAGCGCAGGAGAGTCCCGCTCGCGTACCCCCTTTGCGAGCGGGACATCCCGGCCCCGAGGAGACGACCCCGTGAGCGTCATGACCAGACCCACCGCAGTCGGACCGCCCGGCTACACCGAAACCCTCCCCTGCGAGCCCGAGACGGCCCGCCGTGCCCGGAGCCTTGTCTCGGTCGCGCTGAACACCTGGGGCATAGCCGAGCTGGCGGAAGCAGGCACACTGATCGTCTCCGAACTGGTGGGCAATGCGGTCCGCCACACCTCGTGCCGTCTGGTCCGGGTATCCGTCCGGCGAGTCACGGACGATTTCGTACGGATCGGCGTCACCGACAAATCCCACGCCCTGCCGGAAATGGATCTGGTCACAGACGGCGATGAGACCGGGCGCGGCCTGGTCCTGGTCGACGCCCTTTCACACCGCTGGGGCTACGACGAAATGCGCTGGGGCAAGACCGTCTGGGCGGAGCTGGCGGTCCCGGCGTGCTGACCCTGCGGCTGCTACCCGAAGACGAGCTCGCGGGCGTCGCCGATCCAGAGCGATGGTTGAGCTGGCCGTCCCCCGCCGCACCGAGGGCACGTTCGCCGTCCGCACCCTGCGCCTGACACCCGCCGACGGCTGCGCACGGGAACCGATCTGGCCGGCTCGGTTCCTACCCAGCAGAGCTGGAGCCCCAAGATCGCAGCGGCGGCTGCACCTACTGAACAGCACCGACAGCGCCGGTAGACATCGAAGGCTCCATGTACCGTGCTGGCACTGCTAATCAGGCCGATGCCCTGGCTGGTCGCGGTGGCGAGGGCATCAGCGCTTCCTGCGGCTTGTCTGCGCTACGCGGCTTCGGCATAGCATGAAACGCCTGAGGCATCAGCCCCTGCGATGGGGAACGCAGTGCTGTAGGCCAGGACCTCGGCCAGATGCTCGGCCAGCAGCCCGACCTGGGATCAGGCTGCACAAGGGCGGTCACCTGCCCGCGGGTGGTGCGTTCTGTTGCCCATTCGTGGTCGAGGCTGGCGAAGTCGTCGTCGATCCACGATCAAGGGGAACGTTCACGACCGTGAACCACGCTTTGTCTCTGCGTCGGGGCGCCGTGACGAGTCGCGTCGGCGCGCCACCAGAGTGGTACCGGTGATCACCAGGCCGATCGCCACGACCTTCGCGGCCTGGTAGATCAGTGAAGGGCTGGAGCTGGACCGGCCCAGGAACCCCCAGAGGAGCAGACCGAGTCCAGACAGCATCAAGAGGAAGCCGCCGACCGGGCCCAAGTTTCCCCAGCTCCAAGGAGATGCCGCTAACTCCTGCTCCGTGCCAGGCTTTTCATGTTCATCAGCTGTCATGGCTCGCACATTAACAAGTTTCCGGTCCGCGGTCGTGCGGCGCCTGGGCCAGGGAAGCGGCACCGGCTTCACCGATGAGCTGGGTCACCTCGCAAAGAACGACCCCACGATTCAACTGATCGACCTGCCGCGCCTCTACCACGGAGAGTGACCTCTCGATCTGCGCACGGGGGCACGCGGTGCGTCGCGATTCGGAGGCAGCAGGGCTGCGGACAGGCGGGGCGGATGCGATACGAGGCCCGGGGCTGAGGAGGAGTTCGAGGTGGCGTCGGACCACCGGCACCGGACGACCGTCGACCGGTCGCTTGGGCTGTGGGGGGCCGCGTCGGCGGGCGTTGCTCGTCGGCGGCCGTGTGACGGCTGCTGCACCGGCATGGCTGGTCCTGGCGGTCTCCGGCCCGCCTTCCCGAAGCTCGTCCCTCTGGGCTCACGGCGGTGAATCCTGTGGAACTCCTCAGCGTGTTCCGCGTCGGCCGCGACGGTGTTGTCGGCGACCTTCTTCAGGTTCTTCCCGTCGAGTGATAGAGGTCCTTCACCGCCTTTCCGGCGTCCTCGCTGAGCGATTTTCCGGGTGTCGGCACGCGGGAACGCGAGAAGGCCGCCGTACGACACGGTGAACGCGCCGCACTCGGGCGAGGACGCGGTGATGATCGACGGCGTGGTGGCGTGGGGGCCTGGCTGCGTCTCCTTCCGCTGGCCGGCGGCAACGTCTGGCCTTGGCCAGGGCACTGGTCGTCGCCCACCGCCTGTCCACGATGCGGCACGCCGACCACGTACCCAGGTCGGCTGACCGCGCCCTCCGGCACGATGGAGGCCGACCGAGGCGGCAGGCAGGTGTGGAGGCGGGCGATGGGCGGGTCCGGTGCTGCGGGCGGTGGGTACTCCGGTACTCCGCTCGCCAGGAAGATCGGCATCAAGGCGGGGCACCGGGTGGCACTTCTGCACGCTCCGGATCCGTTCGAGATCCCCGGTCTCCCCGACGGGGCGGAGTTCACGGCGGACGGCCCCCGCGGCGCCGACGTCACCCTCGCCTTCTACCGGACCCACGCCGCCCTGGCCGCCGAGGCCCCCGCGCTGGCCGTCGCCCTCGCCGACCACGCCATGCTGTGGATCGCCTGGCCCCGCAAGGCCGCCGGGCACGTCAGCGACATCGCCGAGAACGATCTGCGGGACCTCTTCCTGCCGCTCGGCGTGGTCGACGTGAAGGTCGCCGCGCTGGGGGAGGACTGGTCGGGGCTGAAGTTCGTACGGCGCAGGGAGAACCGTCGTACGAACCGACAGTCCTGACCCAGGAATGAGAACCGCCACGCCCGACCCAAGAATCGGCGTACTCAGAAAGTCCTTACCGTGAACGGCTAGCATCGCGGCCGGGATTGCCGGCGGCCGTGATGGGGTGAAGGGCATGCAGGACCTGGGCGCACTGCGGATCGCTGTCGCCGTGGTGACCATGGGAAACAGGCCCGCCGAGGTCGACGCCCTGCTGGAGTCCGTGGCCAAGCAGGATCTGGCGCCCGCGCGGATCGTGATCGTCGGCAACGGCTGTCCGCTGCCGGACTTCGCCGAGCGGCTGGCGCTTCCCGGTGAGGTCACCCTCCTGGAACTCGACGAGAACCTCGGCTGCCCCGGCGGCCGCAACCAGGCGCTGGCCCGGCTGCGGGAGTTCGGGGACGTCGACGTCGTCGTGGAACTGGACGACGACGGGTTGCTCGTCGACGCCGATGTGCTGCGGCGGGTACGGGACCTGTTCGCGGCCGACCCGAAGCTCGGCATCGTCGGCTTCCGCATCGCCGACGAGCACGGCGAGACCCAGCAGCGGCACGTGCCCCGGGTCGGCGCCTCAGACCCGATGCGGGGCGGTTACGTCACCGGGTTCCTCGGCGGCGGCCACGGCTTCAGGACCGCCATGCTCGACGAGATCGGGGACTGGCCCGCCGAGTTCTTCTTCGCCCACGAGGAGACCGACCTGGCCTGGCGGGCCGCCGACGCCGGCTGGCGGATCCTGTACGCACCCGAACTGCTGCTCCAGCACCCGAAGACCTCCCCGGCCCGGCACGCCATCTACTACCGGGTGAACGCACGGAACCGGGTCTGGCTCGTCCGCCGTCGACTGCCGTTGCCGCTCATCCCCGTACACCTGGCGATCTGGATGCTGCTCACCCTCGCACGGACCCGGTCGGGGGCGGGGCTGCGCGCCTGGTTCGGCGGGTTCGTGGAGGGCTTCAGGGAACCGGCGGGCGAGCGGCGGCCCATGCGGTGGCGGACCGTGTGGCGGCTTTCGCGGCTGGGGCGGCCGCCCGTCATCTGACGGGAAACGGCGGAGGGGACGAGGGTCCCGGGCGTTCACCTCCGCCGACCGGGACCCTCTGACGTCCCACGGATCCGGCCACGGCGGCGTCACTCCCCCGAGTTGCGCGTTCTACGCGCGCACCCCCGGGCCAGATCCGATGAAGTGATCACATCAGGTGGCACCAACGGATCGCTAACATGTGGCCAACGGTTCTCCGTTCCAGCCTCGGCCGACTGGCGTGAAGCCGTCGGCCGGCGGCGCCGGACGGCCGCAGCCGTAAGGATTCCGGCGGCGACCGCCGTGGCACAGGTGGCGGGAAACCGCCGTGACGAGGGCGGTAATCCGCCAAGGACGCGGAAAGGCAGTGGGGGGCGTGAGGCGGGGCCGGCTGCGGTTCGGACTGCTGGGGCCGCCGGTTCTCTACGACGTCCACGGTGAGGCCGGCGATTGCGGTGACGCCACGGATGCCTCCGGCGAGGCCGACGTCAAGGCCATCGGCAGCCCCAAGGTCCGCACCCTGCTCGCCGCTCTCCTCCTGGAGGCCGGCCGGGTCGTCTCCGTCGAGTCGCTCAAGGACGCGCTGTGGGGCGGAGCGCCGCCCGCGTCCGCGCAGGCCTCGCTGCACAACCATGTGGCCCGGCTGCGCAGGCTGCTCGACGACCCCGAACGGCTGCGGGCGGTGCCGCCCGGCTATGTCCTCCGCGTCGAGCAGGGCGAACTGGACGTGCATGTCTTCGAGCGGCATCTCGCCACGGCACGCGGCGCGTTCGCCGCCCGCAACTGGGAGCGGGTCGTGCGTGAGTGCACGTCCGCGCTCGCCCTGTGGCGCGGCACCCCCTTGAACGGGCTCCCCGCCGAGCTGGGCGGATACGCCTTCGTCCAGCGTCTGAAGGAGGCGCGGCTGCTGCTTCTGGAGTGGCGTTACGACGCTGAGCTGGCCGTGGACGGTGCCCGGCTGGACGGTCTCGTTCCGGAGCTGGCCGCACTGGCCGCCGAGTATCCGCTGCGGGAGGCGTACCACCGTCAGCTGATGCTCGTCCTGCACCGCACCGGCCGCCAGGCCGAGGCCCTGGCCGTCCACCGGGATCTGCGCGCCCGCCTGGTGGAGGAACTGGGCGTGGAACCGGGCCCGGCGATGCAGGAGGCACACGTCGAGGTGCTCGCCACCACCGGGCTCCCCGGTGCCCCGCGCGAGGACGAGACCCCGTCCGGCAGCACGGACGACCCCGCACCGGCCCTCCCGCGGCCGCCCCGCCCCGCCCAACTGCCGCCTCCACCTGCCCACTTCACCGGCCGCACCCCCACTCTCGACGACCTCCGCAGCGCCCTCGAACCCGGCCGGACCCCTGCCGTGGCGGTCATCAGCGGCATGGCGGGCGTGGGCAAGAGCGCCCTCGCCCTCCAGGTCGCCCACACCCTGAGGGAACGTTTCCCCGACGGTCAGCTGTACATCAACCTGCACGGCGCCACCCCCGGCATGACCCCACTCCCGCCCGCCCAGGCCCTCGCCGCACTGCTGCGTGACCTGGGCACCGAGCCCCGCCGCATCCCCGAACACCCGGACGCGGCCGCCGCGTTGCTGCGCTCCCTGCTCGCCCCGACCCGCACCCTCCTGCTCCTGGACGACGCCGCGCACGCCGCTCAGGTACGGCCGCTGCTGCCGGCCGGCGCGGGCTGCACCGTGATCGTCACCAGCCGTTCGCCGCTGACCGCCCTCGACGGCGCCCGCCGCTTCCCGCTCACCCCGTTGAGCGGCGAGGAGAGCGCCGAGCTGCTGCGAGCGGTCTCCGGCCGCGACGCCCTGGACGCGGCCCATCCCCTCGTCGAACTCACCGGCCGCCTTCCGCTCGCGCTGCGCATCGTCGCCGCCCGCCTCGCCGCGCGCCGCGCGCTCACCCCCGAGGTCCTGGCCGGTGAACTCGCCGCCGCCGAGAGCCGGTTGCACCACCTGGAGTACGACGACCTGAGCGTCCGCCGCTCCCTGGCCGTCGCCCATGACGCCCTCGCCGCCTCGGAGCGGGAGGCCGACCGGGACGCCGCCCTCGTGCTGCGCGGGATCGGCGCGCTCGACCTGCCCGCGTACGGTGCCCCGCTCCTCGCCCACCTGGTCGGCACCGACGAGCGCCGCGCCGAGGCCGCACTGGACCGGCTCGTCGACGTGGCCCTCCTGGAGGAGACGGCGTACGGCCGCTACGCCCCGCACGACCTGGTCCGCGACTTCGCCCGCGAACTGGCCGGGGGCGCCAGTGAGGTGGATGCCGCCCTGCCCTGGTACGCCGCCGTCGCCGAGCGCGCCCTCACCGCGATCGTCGAACCCGGCCTCGACCAGGACGACCGCCGCCGCCCGACCACTGCCCAGCCGCCGGACCACGCGGCACGGGTCGCCGCCCTCCCCGCCTTCGAATCCGCCGGACAGGCCTTCGCGTGGGGCGACACCGAGCTGGTCAACATCGTCACGCTGGTCGAGCGGTACGCCGAGGACGCCGATGCCGACCCCGACGTACAGGCCCTCAGAGCGGCCCGCATCTCGACGCTGATCCGCCTCGTCTTCCCGTACCTGCTGCGCAGTGGCCGGGTCGCCGAGATGGAGGTGCTCGGCCGGGCCGCCCTGCGCGTGGCCCGGCGGCTCGGGGACGAGGCCGCCGAGGCGTACGCGCTGGGCGACCTCGCCGGGCTGCACTTCCTGACCGGACGGCAGAGCGAGGCCCTCGACCTCAACGACCGGGCACTGACGATCTGGCGGCGGCTCGACCACATCTCCTGGATGCGGCGCTGCCTCAACAACCGCGGCCTGCTCCTCGAAGGGCTCGGTCGCTACGTGGAGTCGGGCCGGGCCCTGCGCCAGAGCCTGGAGTACTCACGGCAGTTGAAGGACCCGCACGGCGAGGCCGTGACCCTCAGCCACCTCGGCAATCTGTACGAGCACACCGACCCGCGGGCCGCGATCGAGCAGCACCGGCTGTCGCTCGCCCTCGGGAACGAGATCGGTGCCGTGATCGTGCAGCACTCCGCGCACTGCAACATCGGCTACGCCCACCTCACCCTGGGCGAGCCGGCCGCCGCCGTACCCCACTTCGAGGAGAGCCTGCGCATCCTCGGCGGCCACGGCGACTGGCACGGCGAGTCCCAGACCCGGCTCGGGCTGGTGCGCGCCCTGCGGCTGCTCGGTCGCACGGAACGGGCCGCCGCCGAGTGCGCCGAACTGCTCCACCGCGCGGATGCCCGCGCCGACCGCTACACGGGCGGTCTCGCCCGCCACCAGCACGGGCTTCTGCTGCGGGAGCGGGGAAGCGCCGATCAGGCGTACGAACAGTGGCACGCGGCCCTCGCCGCACTGGACGGCACGGACGAGAAAGCGGTGCTGGCGGAACTGAGGGAACTGCTCGGCGAGACGCTGCCGTAGCCAGGGGGTACCGCTTCACTACGGCCGGACACCGCTCACTTGGCATCCGCATAACACTCCACCACCGCCGTGGTGAACGGAAACCGCACCGGCGTCTGACCGAACGTCAGCCGTCCTGCCAGCTCCGCAGCCTTCCGGATCGCCGCCACCACCGCCTCCGCCTCCCGCGCGGGACAGTGCACGATCACCTCGTCGTGCTGGAAGAAGACCAGCTCGGCCGCCATGCCCGCACAGGCCTGCCGCAGCGCGGCGAGCATCAGCAGCGCCCAGTCGGCGGCGCTCCCCTGGACGACGAAGTTGCGGGCGAAGCGGCCACGAGCGCGGGTGTTGGTGGAGGCGTACCCCGGCACCCACTCGGCCCCGGCGGGGGACTCCGCCGGTTCGTCCTGCGGGATGCCCGCCTCCTCCGCCGCGTCCTCGCCCGCCCCGGCCGCCGGCGGGCAGGTCCGCCCCAGCCAGGTCCGCACGAGCCGCCCCTCCTCGCCCGCGCGCGCCGCCTCGTCGACGTAGGCGACCGCCTTGGGGAAACGCCGTCTGAGCGCGGCGAGGTTCTTCAGGCCGTCTCCGGAGGTCTGGCCGTAGACCGCGCCGAGGACGGCGAGCTTGGCCTGGGCGCGGTCCCCGGAGAAGGCCCGGTCGGAGACCGACTGGTAGAGGTCGGTCTCCCGCCCGGCCACCTCCATCAGCCCCGGGTCGCGGGAGATGGCGGCCAGTACCCGCGGTTCCATCTGGTCGGCGTCCGCGACGACCAGCCGCCAGCCGGGGTCGGCGACCACCGCGCGCCGGATGACCTTGGGGATCTGGAGGGCGCCGCCACCGTTGGTGACCCATCTGCCGGTGACGGTCCCGCCCGCCAGGAACTCGGGCCTGAAGCGCCCGTCCCGCACCCAGTCCTGCAGCCAGGACCAGCCGTGGGCGACCCAGATGCGGTACAGCTTCTTGTACTCGACCAGCGGTTTCACCGCCGGGTGGTCGACGGACTCGATCTCCCAGCGGCGGGTCGACTTCACCTTGATCCCGGCCTGCGCGAACGCCTTGATGACGTCCGCGGGCAGATCGGGCCGGACGCGGCGCCCGAAGGCGGCGGACACCTCGTCCGCGAGCTCGGCGAGGCGGCGGGGCTCGCCACCGCCCGCATACCGCTCGCCGAGCAGTTCGTGCAGCACCCGGCGGTGCACCTCGGCGCTCCAGGGCAGCCCGGCGCGGTTCATCTCGGCCGCCACCAGCATCCCCGCCGACTCGGCGGCGGTCAGCAGCCGCATCCGGTCGGGGTGCGCGGTGGCGTCGTGCCGGCGCTGCTGCTCGGCGTACACCTCGACGAGGTCGGGCAGCGGCACGTGGACGGTCTGCGGTTCGAAGAGCGGGGACTGCGCGCCCGGTTCGGCGGAGCGCAGGGGTGGGTCGGGTGGTACGGGGCCGCCGCGGAGCCGGGCCAGAGCGGCGGCCGCCGAGCGTGGCTCGCCGTACCGCCCCTCGTGGCCCAGCAGGAGGGTCTCGGCGTCCTCGATGTCGTAGCACCGCTCCACTCGCACCCCCGTGGCGAGCAGACGCGGATACACCTCGGCCGTGGAACGCCACACCCACCGCACGACCTCCGGCCGTCCCCGCACGGCCGTCGCGAGGTCGGGCTCCCACAGGACCGGCCCGGCGAGCAGCCCGTCCGGACCGAGGGGGGCGAGCTCCACGCCACCGTCCTCGGCCGGAGCGAGCGCCCAGCGGTCGGTCATGGTTGCGAGTGTCGCAGGGGGGTCTGACAGTGGCCTCCCGGCGGACCGTCAGCCCTCCTCGCCGGGGACCTGCAGGTACTGCGCGAGCGCCTTGGTGAGCTCGGCCTCCACCGTCGCCTTGTCGAGGCCGAGGCCGGCCAGCACCCCTTCGCCGTTCTCGAACTCCAGGAGGGCCAGCAGGATGTGCTCGGTGCCGATGTAGTTGTGGCCGAGGCGGAGGGCCTCGCGGAAGGTGAGTTCCAGGACCTTCTTGGCGTCGGAGCCGTAGGGGACGAGCTCCGGGACCTCCTCGGCCGCGGGCGGGAGGGCGGCGGTCGCGGCCTGGCGCACGGTGTCGAGCAGGACGCCCTGCGCGGTGATGGCCTTGGCCGCGAGGCCGTCCGGCTCGGCCAGCAGCCCGAGGACCAGGTGCTCGGGGCGGCCCTCGGTGTTGCGGGCCGCGAGCGCCTCGTTGTGGGCGGCCATCACCACGTTGCGAGCGCGCGGGGTGTAGCGGCCGAAGCCCTGGTTCGGGTCCAGGTCGGTGGACTCCTTGGGCACGAAGCGCTTCTGCGCCGCCTGCCGGGTGACCCCCATGCTCTTGCCGATGTCCGTCCAGGAGGCGCCCGAGCGGCGCGCCTGGTCCACGAAGTGACCGATCAGATGGTCCGCCACCTCACCGAGGTGGTCGGCCGCGATCACCGCGTCCTGGAGCTGCTCCAGGGGTTCGGCGTGGACCTTCTTGATGGCCGCGATGAGTTCGTCGAGACGCACGGATGGCGTGAAGTTCGGGTTCGTCGACATGTGTCAACCGTAGGTTGACACAAGGGGGGTGTCAACCCCGAGTTGACACCCTGCGGGGGCGCCACGAGTGCCGGGAAAGGTCATGCGGGGGGCACGGTGACGGTGATTGACTCGTCTGTCATGACCGCGACCACGCTGACGACGAGCTCCTCCACGGCCCCTGCCGCTGTCCCGACCCCGGTCCCCGTCACCGACGTTCCCGCGGTCGTCGACGAGACGGCCCGGCTCCTCACCGAGCACTACGTCTTCCCGGAGGCCGCCGAGCAACTGGCCGTGCTGCTGCGCCGGCGCCTGGCGGAGGGGGCGTACGACGTGGAGAGCGCCGAGGAGCTGAGCGGACTGGTCACCACGGATCTGCAGTCCGTCAACGGCGATCTGCATCTGCGCCTCAAGTACCACCCCGAGCAGGTGCCGACGGGCCAGGGCGAGGCAGCGGAGGCCGCGATGCGCCGCGCGTTCGACGCCTCCCTGGGCGGGGTGCCCCGGATCGAGCTGCTGACGGGCGGCACCGCCCTGCTCGAACTGGCCCCCTTCCTCTTCCCGCTGTCCTGGTCGGCCGAGCCGCTCGCCGCCGCGCTCACCCTGGTCGCCCGGGCCGAGGCGCTCGTCCTGGATCTGCGGGGCAACGGCGGCGGCGACCCGGACACGGTCGCCTTCGTCTGCAGCTACCTGCTGGACGAGCGCACCCACCTCAACACCATGTACGCGCGCGTGGGCGACCGGTACGACCAGTCCTGGACCCTGCCGCACGTCCCCGGCGCCCGCTTCGGCGGCACCAAGCCGGTCCACGTCCTCACCGGTCCCCGCACCTTCTCGGCCGCCGAGGAACTGGCCTACGACCTCCAGCAGCTGGGCCGCGCGACCGTGGTGGGGGAGAGCACCCGCGGCGGCGCCCACCCCCGCGAGGGCTGGACGGTCCACCCGAACCTGGAGGCCACCATCCCGGTCGCCCGTGCCGTCAACCCGGTCTCCGGCACCAACTGGGAAGGCACCGGCGTCCTCCCCGACGTCCCGTGCCCGGCTCCCGAGGCCCTCGACCGCGCGCTCGCCCTCATCGGCGGCTGACCCGGCTGTCAGTGCCGCGTGGCACGATCGACGAGTGACCAGCACTCCGTCCAGCACCGTCGAACGCGCCTTCAAGGCCGCCCTGTACGCCGAGACCGACACCGCCTCGACACGGGCGCCTCCCTGCTGGCCGCGGACCCGGCGGCGGACGACGAACTCGCCCGCCGCGGCCGGGAGTTCATGGCGACGGCCTGGCGGCGCGGCTGGCAGCCCGCCGACGTCGTACGGATCGTACGGCGCGAGCTGGACGACACACACGCACGCCTGGCGTCGGCGCTCATCCGCGCGCAGACGCCGTACGACGGCCCGCGCGGCCCCCGCTGGACCGCGCAGCTTGACGAGCTCACCGCCGAAGCGGCCGAGACCGCCGAGGCCACCGGCGCCCCGCCCCGCACCGACCGCTTCTCGCACGCGACCACCGTCCTGGAGCTGTACCGCCTGCTGCTGCGCCTGCCGGCCCTCGAACCCCTCGACGAGCCCGGGCGGCGGCCCGATTCCGCCCGTGGAGCCGGTCCGGCATCCGAGTCGCGCATGCTCACCCGCATCCGCGCGCTGCTCGCCAAGGCGGAGGCGACCGGGTTCCCGGACGAGGCGGAGGCGCTGTCCGCGAAGGCGCAGGAACTGATGGCGCGGCACAGCATCGACGAGGCGCTGCTCGCGGCCCGGGCGCCCTCTCCGGACGCCCCCGGCGCCTGCAGGATCGGAGTCGAGGCGCCTTACGAGCAGGCCAAGGCGGTGCTGCTGGACGCGGTCGCCACCGCCAACCACTGCCGGGCCGTGTGGAACGAGCCGCTGGGCTTCTCCACCGTCGTAGGCTTCGAAGCCGACCTGGAAGCCGTCGAACTCCTCTACACCTCGCTCCTCGTCCAGGCCACGACGGCGATGACGAAGGCGGAGACCGCCCAGCGAGCGGGCGGCCGCAGACGCACCAAGACCTTCCGGCAGTCCTTCCTCGCGGCCTACGCCCACCGCATAGGCACCCGCCTCGCGAAGGCCGCCGAAACGCAGGTGACCGACGACCTGCTCCCGGTACTGGCCTCCCGCGAGGTCGCGGTCACGACCCACACGGACCGCATGTTCCCCGAGACCACCACAACCCGCCTACGCGGTGTGAACGACGAGGCGGGCTGGACGGAGGGAGCCCAGGCTGCCGACCGGGCGCAGGTGGGGAACCGACCCGCGCCCCGACAGGGGCGCGGGGAACTGCGCGACCAGCCACGAGGGCGCCGCACATGAACGAAGACCGATTGCGGCCACGTGGCGGAACGTGGGCACAACCCGCGGAGTGCTCAGTCCCCAGCCTGCTGGAACGGACTCACCGAAGCGTTCGCCGCACCCGCCGCACCCTTGACGGCGACCTCGCCGTACGTCCACTTGAAGCTGTGAGCGGCGGCGGAGCCGGGCAGCGTGAACTTCGCCGTCGTCACCGGAAGGCTCTTCTTGCCGCCCGCCTCGCCCCGCACGTACGTGATCGTGAAGGAGGCGGTCGCGCCCTTGGCGAGCGTCAGCTTCTGTGCCTTCGCGGCCTTGTCGGCGGGGACGGCACCCGACGTATTGCCGCCCTGGAGGTCGACGGCCGGGAAGCCGTTCAGGGTGCACTGGGGGCCGCGGTTGGTGAGCGTGACGGTGACATTGCCGGAGTCCCCGGCGGACGGGGCGGCGCTCGCCGCGACCTGCACGCCGACGGCGTCCAGTGTGCAGGCGCCTCCGGCCTTGTTCTCGTTGTCGGCGTTCTTGTTGCTGGAGCCGCTGTCACCGCCGCTGCTGTCACAGGCGGTCAGAAGGAGCGCCGCGGCGAGAGCGGCGACGGTGATGGGGGTGGCGCGCATGGGGATCCTCTGGTGCTCTGCTGGTGCTCGGCGGCGCGATGCCGTTGATCGCGTGCATGGATCATCACGCACGATCGCCCGCAGCGGTTGCCCGCCCTGCCGGACTACTGACCGAGGTTCGCCGTCGGCAGCCCCGACGGCAGGGCCCCGCCCTCGGTCTTGGTGTACGTCTCCTTGCCCACGGTGCCCGACCAGGTGATCTTCAGCGAGTTCCTGGACACGGAGTCGACCATCCCCGTCCCCCGCTCCTTGCCGCCCTTGGTGCAGGTGAGGTGGATCATCTGCATACCGGCCTCCTTGCCCGCGGTCCCGCTGCACACGGAGCCGCCGGTAGAGAAGAGCCCGGCTTGCTTGCCGGTGATCACCAGGGCGACGGCCTTGCCGCCGGTCGTGGCGAGCCAACTGCCCTGCAGACCGTCGGACGCACCCGTCGTCCCGCCGGTGCCGCCGCCAGTGTCCGCCGTGGCGGAGGCCGAGGCGGACGGGCTGGGCGAGGAGTCGTCCTGGGAGCCGCCGCCGCCGCTGCTGCACGCGGTGAGCAGGAGCGCACCCGCCAGCCCCGCGGCGGCGGCCGCGATCCGCAGCTGCCGGCGCGACACCGTGCGGGCAGGACGGGTGGAGGTCGCCGAAGTCACTGGTAGCTCCCAAGCAGTAGCAACGAGCAGGGGCAAGCCGTAGCCGGTGGGCCGGGCCGCAGGCCCGAGCGCCCGCAGCAAGCTACCAGGGACGGTCCTCCGGCCCACCAGGAGCGGCTGTGAGATTCACCGGACCCACCCGCCCCAACCGACCCGACCGCGGCCGCCCGCCCTCACCAGGACGACTTGCGCACCCCCGGCAGATACCCCGCATGCGCCTGCTCCCGCAACGACACCCGCGACAGCCCGAACGCCCGGAAGTACCCCCGCGGCCGCCCGTCCACCTGATCCCGGTTGCGTACCCGGGTCGCGCTGGCGTCGCGCGGCTGGCGCCGCAACTCCCGCTGGGCGGCGAGCCGTTCCGCCTCGGTCGACGAAGGCCGCCGGATGATCTCCTTCAGCTCGGCGCGCCGCTCGGCGTACCGGGCGACGATCGCCTGCCGCCGCTCATTCTTCGCGATCTTGCTCTTCTTCGCCATCAGACCCGCACCCCCCGCGCACGGATCCGCGCCACGGCCGCCTCGACGCCGATCGCGTCGACGGTCTTGATGCCCTTCGCGCTCAGCCGCAGCCGTACATACCGGCCCTCGCTCGGCAGCCAGTACCGCTTGCTCTGGATGTTGGGGTCGAACCGGCGGGAGGTCCGCCGGTGGGAGTGGGAGATGCGGTTGCCGAAGCCCGGCCGGGCGCCGGTCAGCATGCAGTGCGCGGACATGGGTGACGTACCTCTCCTGAAGTGATCCTCGAAGCGATATCGCTAATGGAATTCATTTTCAGTAAGGTATCACCATGGCTCGCAACGAACTCCGCCCGGTCATCAAGCTCCGCTCCACGGCAGGGACCGGCTACACCTACGTGACCCGCAAGAACCGCCGCAACGACCCCGACCGCATGACCCTGCGCAAGTACGACCCGGTCGCCGGCCGCCATGTCGACTTCCGAGAGGAGCGCTGAACCACCGCCATGCGCAAGGAAATCCACCCGGCCTACGGCCCCGTCGTCTTCCGCGACCGTGCCGCGCACCACGCCTTCCTCACCCGCTCCACGATGAGCAGCGACAAGACCATCGAGTGGGAGGACGGCCACACCTACCCCGTCGTCGACGTCGAGATCTCTGACGTCAGCCACCCCTTCTACACCGGCACCGCCCGTGTCCTGGACACCGCCGGCCGTGTGGAGCGCTTCGAGCGCCGGTTCGGGAAGCGGGGCGGAGCGTGAGCCTGTCGGTGGTGATCGTCGGCGGGCTGCACGCCGACGCCCGCAAGGCGGCCGTCGCCCGGCTGCTGGCCGACGTCCCCGCCAGCGTCGTGCTCCACCACGACCTCGCCACGGCCACGGCGGGCACGGTCGTACGGACGATCCGCGACGCCACCGGTCTCGTGTCGGCCGGCGAGGCGCCCCTGGTCAACGACTGCGCGTGCTGTGCGCTCAGGGAGGACCTGGTCCCCGAGCTGCGCCGGCTCGCGGACGCGGGGGAGACCCGCCTCGCCGTGGTCGAGCTGTGGGACTCCGTGGAGCCCAAGGCCATGGCCGAGGTGGTCGTGGCCGGAGGCCTGACCGTGACCGGCGTGATCACTGCCGTGGACCCGGCGCTCGTCCTGCCGTATCTCGGCAACGGCGACGACCTCGCCGACGGCGGCCTCGCCGCGGCGGCCACCGACCAGCGGACGGTCGCGGACACGTTCGCGCGCCAGCTGGAGTACGCCCCCGTCCTCGCCGTCACCGACTCCGAGGAGGCCGACGAGGAGGACCGCGAGCTGCTCGCCCAGCTCCACCCGACGGCTCGCCAGGTCGTCATCGGCCACGGCGACCTGGCGGCGGCCGCCCTCGCTGGCTTCGACGTCGAGGCTGCGGCGGCCGCCCAGCACCCGGCCTGCGCGCTCCTCCCCGCGGAGGCCGACGCGCACGGCGTCTCCACCTTCGTCTGGCACCGCAGCCGCCCCTTCCACCCGGAGCGGCTGTACGCGGCCCTGGAGGATCTGACCTGTGCCGCCGCCCGCAGCCGGGGCCGGTTCTGGCTCGCCGACAAGCCGGACACCCTGCTGCACTGGGACGCGGCGGGCGGGGCCCTGTGCGTGGAGAGCGCGGGGCCCTGGCTGGCCTCGCTCCCCGACGCCGCCTGGGACATGGTCCCGCCGGTGCGCCGGGCCGCCGCCGCGCTGGACTGGCATCCCGAGCACGGCGACTGCTGCCAGCACCTCGTCTTCACCTCGCCCGGCCTCGACCGCGACGGACTCGAACACCTGCTGGAGTCCTGTCTGCTGACCGACGCCGAGTACGCCGCCGGGCGCGCCGCCTGGAAGCGGCTGCCGCCCGCCTTCGACACCCTCCTGGAGGTCTGACCCGCATGCCCCGCAAACCCGACCGCAACCCCGCCAAGTCCCGCCCCAACCCGCTGGACGCGGCCGGGGTCACCTATATCGACTACAAGGACACCGACCTTTTGCGGAAGTTCATCAGCGACCGCGGCAAGATCCGCAGCCGCCGCGTCACCCGCGTCACGGCCCAGCAGCAGCGGCTGCTCGCCCGCGCGATCAAGAACGCCCGGGAGATGGCCCTCCTGCCGTACTCGGGCCGCTGAGACTTTCGGCCACAGGTCGGCTGATTGGTTGGAGGGTGGAACAACAAGGCCGCGGTACGCGTCTCTTCCGGTGGACGGGGGTTCGACCCTGCGCATGCCGTTCGGAGTTCGGGGCATGCGCAGGAACGGATGGAGCACTCCGTACGTCACAGCTGTAACCACAGAACCACCCCGCGTGCACGTGCATCTGCTCATGCAGACGCACGTGAACACGGCTATGATCCGGACCAGTTGACCACTGCATCACTGGCCCCAAAGCCACCGCACCACCGGGAGCGACCTGTGGACCACGACGTGTACAACGGCATGGCTGCCACGGAGCTGAACGGTGTGGCCTGGCAGAAGAGCCGGCACAGCAACTCGCAGGGCTCCTGCGTGGAGTTCGCCCGGCTGCCCGGCGGGGACGTGGCCGTGCGCAACTCGCGCTTCCCCGACGGTCCGGCGCTCGTCTACACGCGCGCGGAGATCGAGGCGATGCTGCTGGGCATCAAGGACGGCGAGTTCGACCACCTGATAGCGGGCTGACACCCGGCCCACCCCTGGGTACAACCGGGGCAATCGTTGCCTAACGTGCGGTAACGCGCGTAGAACCCCGGCGTCGGACGGCGCCGGGGCGCGCTATTCGGCGGGCAGCGGACGGGGCGGGTGCGGTAGCTGGAAGAGCGCCCAGACGACCTTGCCGCCGAGCGTGCCGGCCATCGGGTGCCAGCCCCAGCTGTCGGCGAAGGAGTCGACCAGGAACAGTCCGCGGCCCGACTCCGCCGAGAAGTCGTCCGCCTCGCGCGGCGCCGGGGTCGCATGGCTCGGGTCGCGCACCGCGCACACCAGCCGCTCCGTCCAGCGCATCAGATGCAGCCGTACCGGCGGGCTCTGGTCGGCGGTGCACAGGGTGCCGGCCGGCAGGCCGTGCCGCAGCGAGTTGGTGACCAGCTCGGAAACCACCAGGCAGACGTCGTCGAAGCGGTCGCCTATGTCCCACTGGTCGAGCGTTCTGCGGGTGAACAGCCTGGCCTCGCGCACCGCTTCGTAGCGGGCGGGCAGAGCGCAGGAGGCGGCGTTGGACACGGCCGCGGGATCCAGCGGCGGAAGGCCCTGCCGTAACGGCTCGAGCATGGTCGATCCATTCGTCCCCATGCGAGGCACTCCCGAGGAATTCGCGGTCGTTGCGTTGCGATGCAGCGGTTGCGCGAGACCATGGTCTTGGATGCGCGGTGCAGATGCAAGGTGCAGATGCACGTGCACGCGACCGAATTGGACCTTCCCGTACCGCTTGTTGGCCATTTTTTCCGCCATCTTCTCTCCCACTGCTTGCCAACTCCTTCCTCCTTCCTGCGCAGGATCTTTGGCTTCTTTGCTTCTCTGTAATCGGACGAGTACTGCTCGGAGTGATTTAGTGGCAGACTTCGGCCCCTGAAAGCGTTGGGGAGGCTGGCGAACGTGAGCGTGGGAGAGCCCGGATCGGTGGTGCGGCGCATGCTGCTCGGCTCGCAACTCAGGCGACTGCGTGAGGCACGCGGCATCACGCGTGAGGCGGCGGGCTACTCGATCCGCGCCTCCGAATCGAAGATCAGCCGGATGGAGCTGGGCCGGGTGAGCTTCAAGACACGTGATGTGGAAGACCTGTTGACGCTGTACGGCATCACGGACGAGCGGGAGCGCACCTCACTGCTCGCCCTGGCCCGCGAGGCCAACGTCGCGGGCTGGTGGCACAGTTACTCGGACGTCCTGCCGAGCTGGTTCCCCACCTACGTCGGCCTGGAGGGCGCCGCCAGTCTCATCCGTGTCTACGAGGTGCAGTTCGTGCACGGCCTGCTGCAGACCGAGGAATACGCCCGCGCGGTCGTGCGGCGCGGCATGAAGGGCGCGAGCGAGGCGGACGTCGAGCGGCGCGTGGCGCTGCGCCTGGAGCGGCAGAAGTACCTCGTCTCCGAGAACGCTCCCGAGTTCCACATCGTCCTGGACGAGGCCGCCCTGCGCCGCCCCTACGGCGACCGCGAGGTCATGCGCGGGCAGCTCCAGCACCTCATCGAGGTCTCCGAGCGCCCGAACGTGCGGCTGCAGGTGATGCCGTTCAGCTTCGGCGGCCACTCCGGCGAGTCCGGCGCGTTCACCATCCTCAGTTTCCCGGAGTCGGACCTCTCGGACGTCGTCTACCTGGAACAGCTCACCAGCGCGCTCTACCTCGACAAGCACGAGGACGTCACCCAGTACGAGAAGGCGATGAAGGAGTTGCAGCAGGACAGCCCGGGTCCGGACGAGAGCCGGGACGTGCTGCGGGGCCTGCTCCAGCTGTCCTAGGGTTTCCCCTCGAATGTGAGCGGAGCCACCCAACTCACTTGAAACACAAGTACGATGACGCGTGATCACACCGTGAAGTTGGGATGAGGGATCGCATGGCGTCGTACTTCACCGATCTGGCCCAGCAGTACATCGACGGTGAGTGGCGCCCTGGTACCGGTTCCTGGGACGTCATCGACTTCAACCCGTACAACAGCGAGAAGCTGGCCTCGATCACCATAGCCACGGTCGACGAGGTCGATGAGGCCTACCAGGCGGCCGCCCGCGCCCAGAAGCCGTGGGCCGCGACCAATCCGTACGCCCGTCGAGCAGTCCTGGAAAAGGCGCTGCGCCTGGTCGAGGAACGCGAGCAGGACATCGCCGACGCGATCATCACCGAGGTCGGCGGCACCCGGCTGAAGGCGGACTTCGAACTGCGCCTCGCCAAGGAGTTCCTGCGCGAAGCGGCCCACCAGGCACTGAGCCCCGAAGGCAGGATCCTCCCCTCTCCCGTCGACGGCAAGGAGAACCGCGTCCACCGCGTTCCGGTCGGTGTGGTGGGTGTGATCAGCTCCTACAACTTCCCCTTCCTCCTCTCGATCAAGTCGGTCGCCCCGGCCCTGGCCCTCGGCAACGCCGTCGTCCTCAAGCCGCATCAGGAGACCCCGATCGTCGGTGGCTCACTGGTCGCCAAGATCTTCCAGGACGCCGGTCTGCCCGGCGGCCTGCTGAACGTCGTCATCACCGACATAGCCGAGACCGGTGACGCCTTCATCGACCACCCTCTCCTGAAGGTCATCTCCTTCACCGGCTCCGACCAGGTCGGGCGCCACATCGCCGCCGTATGCGCCGCGAACCTCAAACGCTCGGTCCTCGAGCTGAGCGGCAACAGCGCGCTGGTGGTCCTCGACGACGCCGACGTCGACTACGCCGTCGACGCGGCCGTCTTCAGCCGGTACATCCACCAGGGCCAGATCTGCATGGCCGCCAACCGCGTCCTGGTCGACCGCTCGGTCTTCGACGAGTTCACCGAGAAGTTCGTCGCCAAGGTGAAGACGCTCAAGACCGGAGATCCGCGCGAGCCCGAGACGGTCATCGGTCCGCTCATCAACCGCTCCAAGGCGGACGCCGTGACAGGCGTGATCGACCAGGCGCTCGCCGAGGGCGCCGCGGCTCTGGTACGCGGCGGCCGGACCGACAACCTCGTCGAACCGTCCGTCCTGACCGGCGTCCCCGCCGGCTCCGCCCTGCTGCGCCAGGAGGTCTTCGGACCGGTCGTCTTCCTCATCCCCTTCGACGGCGAGGAGGAGGCCGTACGCATCGTCAACGACACCCCGTACGGCCTGAGCGGCGCCGTGCACACCCGTGACATCGAGCGGGGCGTCTCCTTCGCCAAGCAGATCGACACCGGCATGTTCCATGTGAACGACGGCACCGTCCACGACGAGCCCCTCGTCCCCTTCGGCGGCGAGAAGAGTTCCGGCCTCGGCCGCCTGAACGGTGAGGGCACCGTCGAGTGCTTCACGACGCAGAAGTGGATCTCCGTGCAGCACGGGCGGAGCGAGTTCCCGTTCTGACGTCACGACGAGGCCGGCGCCGGCCGTCGGGGCGGTACGTCATCGGGGCGGTACGTCGTCACGTGACGACCCGGACCACGACGTAGACGACGAGTCCGGCCCCGGTCAGCGAGGCCAGGGCGAGGCACAGTCGGCGCCCGAGGCTGCGGGCCCGCGGCTCGAGGCGCCCCCGCAGCGCGGTGTGCGCACCGGCGGTCAGGACGGTGAGGCCGCCGAGGCCCAGCGTCGCCCAGCCGGTGACCGCGGCCGGCCCGACGGTCTCCAGCGAGCCGCTGGGGAGCACCTGGACCCGCGTCGCCCGCTGCAGCGGCACCTCCGCCTCGATGGAGGCGTACCGCTGCGGCCGGTGGGCGGCGACCAGTTCGCCCTCACAGACGTTGTGGCGGTTCTTGCCGGACCCTGTCATGTGGCAGTCCACAGCGGTGAAGACGCCCTGATGCCCCACGAGACCGAGCGCTCCCGCCAGCATGTAGCCGCTCCCGAGCAGCGGCGCCAGACCGAAGAGCAGGACGAACACCGTCACGGCCAACGCGGCTCTCACGGGCGAGGCCTTCTTGGCGGGCCGAGTGGGGTTCAACGGCGGTCTCGGTCGCGCCGGCCGCTTGCCGTCCCGCTTCCTGCGTGCCCGCCGTTTCCTGGAGCCCCTGCCCACCGCACCCTCCCCTGATGTTCTGCCGTCATGATCCTCCCCGGGCGGAACTTCCTCACGCCGCCCTCCGATCGAGGACAGAACCTGACCTAAAGGCCCCGTAACTTCATCGGTGTCAGGAGGCCTCCGAAGGCTCCGATCCAATGAAAGGCGGCGGTCATGGTCACACACGTACCGGCAGAGGCACACGGCGACGAGCGCGGGGCACTGCTCTCGTTCATCGAGGAACAGCGGGGCGGCATCCGGCGCGCGCTGCTCGGGCTGACCGAGGAGCAGGCGGCGAGCAGGCCCAGTGCCAGCGAGCTGTCCCTCTCCGGTCTGCTCAAGCATGTCGCCGAGGTCGAGCAGGGCTGGATCGCCCGCGCCAAGCAGGAGCCGCCGGCCATCAAGCGGGACGAGACCAACTGGCACGAGACCTTCCAGCTCGTCGACGACGAGACCGTCGAGTCCCAGCTCGCGTACTGGGAGAAGGTCGCCGCCGAGACGGAGGCGTACATCCGCTCCGTACCGAGCCTCGACGACACCTTCCCGCTGCCCGACCAGCCCTGGTTCCCGCCGGAGGGCCGGGTCTCGGTGCGCTGGCTCTGTCTGCACCTGATCCGCGAGACGGCCCGGCACGCGGGCCATGCCGACATCATCCGCGAGTCCCTCGACGGGAAGACGGCGTTCGAACTGGTCGCTCTGGAGCAAGCGGGCTGAGCCCTTGACCATAAGCTGGGCGGCATGTCCGCGATCCGTCTCCTCGTGCTCGGCGCGGTCCGCCAGCACGGGCGGGCCCACGGCTACCAGGTGCGGGGCGACCTGGAGTACTGGGGCGCGCACGAGTGGTCCAACGCCAAGCCCGGCTCGATCTACCACGCGCTCAAACAGATGGCGAAGCAAGGGCTGCTGCACGCGCACGAGATCGCACCGTCCACGGCCGGCGGCCCGCCGCGCACGGAGTACGAGATCACCGACCGGGGCACCGAGGAGTACTTCCGGCTGCTGCGCGAGGCGCTGACCTCGTACGACCAGAAGACGGACGTCAAGTCGGCGTCCATCGGCTTCATCGTCGATCTGCCGCGCGCCGAGGCGGTGGCGCTCCTGAAGGAGCGGATCCGGCGGATCGAGGAGTGGCGCGGGGCCGTCACCGAGCACTACATCCCTCAGGACGGCCCCGAACAGCTCGGTCACATCGGCGAGATCATGAACCTCTGGGTCCACACGGCCGACGCCGAGGCCGAGTGGACCCAGGGGCTGATCGCGCGGATCGAGAGCGGGGCGTACACGTTCGCGGGCGAGGGCGCACCGTTCGTCGGCGTCCTCGCCGAGGGCCAGGAGAACCCGTACGCGACGGGGGAGCGGCATCCGGGGGACGCACGCTGAGCGTGCGGCGACAGCGGCGCCGTGGTCCGTGATCTCGACGGTTCTTCCGCCGTGCCCGCCCGAGCAGCCGGCGGGCTAGTGATGGAACCCGGTCGCCGCCTCCTTGTCCCTGGTCAGGGGGTGCGGCTGGCGGCGCAGTTCCGGCAGGAGGCGGGTCAGGTCCTCCACGAACAGGTCGGCGAGGTCGGTGGAGAAGCCGTTGCGGCACACCACCCGCAGCACGGACAGGTCCTCCCGGTTCGGCGGGAAGGTGTACGCGGGCAGCAGCCAGCCGTTCTCGCGCATCCGCCGGGACACGTCGAAGACGTCGTACGACTCCACGCCCGCCGCGGTGGTGAAGGCGAACACCGGTAGCTCGTCGCCCCTGGTCAGGAGGCGGAAGTCGTCGAGCGCCGCCACTCGCTCGGCGATGCCCATGGCCACGTCACGGGTGGTCTGCTGCACGGCCCGGTAGCCCTCGCGCCCCAGCCGCAGGAACGTGTAGTACTGCGCGACCACCTGCGCGCCCGGCCGCGAGAAGTTGAGCGCGAAGGTCGGCATGTCGCCGCCCAGGTAGTTGACGCGGAAGACCAGCTCCTCGGGCAGCGCCTCCTTGTCGCGCCACAGCGCCCAGCCGACGCCCGGGTAGACCAGCCCGTACTTGTGCCCCGAGGTGTTGATGGACGCCACCCGCGGGAGGCGGAAGTCCCACACCAGGTCCTCGTCGAGGAAAGGCGCGACCATGCCGCCGGACGCCCCGTCCACATGCACCGGGATGTCCAGACCCGTGCGCTCCTGGAGGGCGTCGAGCGCCGCGCACAGGTCCGCGACGGGCTCGTACGAGCCGTCGAAGGTGGAGCCCAGGATGCCGACGACCCCGATGGTGTTCTCGTCGCAGAGTGCGGCCGCGGCCTCGGGATCGAGGTGGAAACGGTCGCCCTCCATGGGCACCTGGCGCGCCTCCACCTCCCAGAAGTTGCAGAACTTGTCCCAGCAGACCTGGACGTTGACGCCCATCACGAGGTTGGGCCGGGCCCCCGGGGCAGGGTTCCGCTTGCTCCAGCGTCGCTTCAGCGCCATCCCGGCGAGCATGCACGCCTCGCTCGAACCGGTCGTCGAACAGCCCACCGCCGCCGATGGATCCGGCGCGTTCCACAGGTCGGCGAGCATCGCCACACAGCGCCGCTCCAGCTCGGCGGTGCGCGGGTACTCGTCCTTGTCGATCATGTTCTTGTCCCGGCACTCCGCCATCAGGACGCCGGCCTGCGGCTCCATCCAGGTGGTGACGAAAGTGGCGAGATTCAGCCGTGAGTTGCCGTCCAGCATCAGCTCGTCGTGCACCAGCTGATATGCCGTCATCGGCGGCAGCGGGGCGTCCGGCAGCCGGTGCTTGGGCGGCGCCTCGGTCATGCCGCCGACCGGATTGGCCTCCCCGAAGAAGGGATTGACCGAAACCGGGCGCTCGTCGGGCTTCCGGGAACCTTCGTGGAGCGGCATGGACGTCTCCTCGTGTCCTCTCGAGAACGGGTGCCGGCGGACCGGAGTTCCACCGCCGCCGCGCACTCGCATCCGGAATGCCCAGGACGCCTACGGTGACACCGGGCACCGGGTGAACGGCCGGTAAGAGGGCGAACAGCACCCCGCGCCCGCGCCACAGGCCCACCATAAGCGGGCGGAACGGACGCAACATCCGGAGGGATCCGCCCAGGAAACCGGCTTGCACCTCACGTGACGTGAGGGCTCACCGTGGAGTGCGTACCGAGAAGGGAGCGGACGAAGTGAGCCACTCGGCAGGACAGGACGGCTACTCCGTGGGACAGGTCGCGGGCTTCGCGGGCGTCACGGTGCGCACGCTGCACCACTACGACGGCATCGGCCTGCTCGTCCCGAGCGAGCGCAGCCACGCGGGCCACCGTCGCTACAGCGAGGCCGATCTCGACCGGCTGCAGCAGATCCTGTTCTACCGGGAGCTCGGCTTCCCGCTCGACGAGGTCGCCGCCCTGCTCGACGACCCGGCCGCGGACCCGCGCGCTCACCTGCGCCGCCAGCACGAGCTGCTGACCGCCCGGATCGAGAAGCTGCAGAAGATGGCGGCGGCCGTGGAGCACGCCATGGAGGCACGCAAGATGGGCATCAATCTCACCCCCGAGGAGCGCTTCGAGGTGTTCGGGGACAAGGACCCCGAGCAGTACCGCGAGGAGACGGAGGCGCGCTGGGGCAACACGGAGGCGTACGCGGAGTCGCAGCGCCGCGCCGCCACCTACACCAAGGAGGACTGGAAGCGCATCCAGGCCGAGGTCGACGACTGGGGCCGCCGGTACGCCGCCCTGGTGGCCGCCGGGGAGCAGCCCACCGGCGAGGCCGCCATGGACCTGGCCGAGGAACACCGGCAGCACATCACCAGGTACTACTTCGAGGTCCCGTACGAGATGCACCGGTGCTTCGGGCAGATGTACGTCTCCGACGAGCGGTTCAAGGCGTTCTACGACTCCATGGGCCCGGGCCTGGCGGAACACCTCAGGGACGCCATCGAGGCGAACGCGTCCCGCCACGTCGCGTAGCCCTCCCGGCCCGGGGGACCGCTCCCGGGCCGGGAGACCTCACAGCTTTGTGCCAGTGCGCGCACAGTGCATCCTGGAGACACCGGTGGAACCTGGGGCGGACACCTTGCGTTGATAGCTTTGGGCGCCCGCACAAGGACGCCGTACCTTCCTCCACCCCTTCAGGAGCCCGGAACCGTGACGACGCTTGCCCTCGGCCCGAGCTGGCTGGATCCGAACTACCTTCTCGACACGTTCGGCATCTGGGGCCTGCTCCTCATCGTCTTCGCGGAGTCGGGCCTGCTCATCGGCTTCTTCCTGCCGGGCGACTCGCTGCTGTTCACCACCGGTCTGCTGATCACGACCAATCAGCTGAACTTCCCGCTCTGGGCCGCCATCGCCCTGATCTGCGTCGCCGCGGTCCTGGGCGACCAGGCGGGCTACATGTTCGGCAAGAAGGTGGGCCCGTCGCTCTTCAACCGCCCCGACTCCCGCCTCTTCAAACAGGAGAACGTGGTCAAGGCGCACGAGTTCTTCGAGAAGTACGGCCCGAAGTCCCTGGTCCTGGCCCGTTTCGTGCCCGTCGTGCGCACCTTCACGCCGATCATCGCGGGCGTCAGCGGCATGAAGTACCGCTCGTTCGTGGTCTTCAACATCATCGGCGGCGTCCTGTGGGGCGCGGGCGTCACCCTGCTCGGCTCCTGGCTCGGCAAGATCGAGTTCGTCAACAAGAACATCGAGGCGATCCTCATCCTGATCGTCCTCGTCTCGGTGATCCCGATCATCATCGAGTTCCTGCGCGCCCGCTCCAAGGAGAAGAAGACCCCCGAGGCGCCGGCTCCGCCCCAGCACCAGCAGACGCCCCCCGTCATGGACGACGCGACGACCCAGCTCCGCCGCATCCCCCCGACCGACGACCAGGGCTACCACCACCAGCAGTACCAGCAGCAGCCGTACTACCCGGACCAGCAGTACGCCCAGCAGTACCCGTACCAGCAGGGCCAGTACGGCGACCAGCAGAACCAGCAGTACCCCTACAACCAGGGGTACGAGAAGCGCCCCTGAAGGGGCGCGGGGCTGTGTCAATATGCGGCTCCCCGCGCGGGCGCGAGAAGTCCAACGCACCCGCACGCGCCACCGCGCATCAGCCCCCGAGCCATCAGGCGCTCAAAAACCTCGCGTCCGCTTCGCAGCCCGCCGTCCCGCGGCAGAACCCCCGCCGGGAACCCGCAGGAACAGTCGCGAGATCTCCGACCCCAGGTTGACGCCAATAGCGATGGCCATGGCCAAGGAGGCAGCCGTGGCCAAGGACACCAGCCCCTTGTCGACATCGTTCTGCGCGATCGACAACAACCCGAAGTAGGTGGCCGACCCTGGCAACAGGGGCCCGATCGCCGCTGTCGTGTACGGCAACGCGGAAGCGAACCGGTACCGCGACAACAACTGTCCGAACAACCCGACCAGCCCGGCCGCGACGGCCGTGGAGGCAACCGGCGACAACCCGCCGGGATAGTGCAGCGCGCCGTACACACACCACGCGACACCCCCGTTCAGCGTCACCCACAGCACGGTCGACCGCTCCTGCTGCAGCAGCACCGCGAAGGTCAGCGACAGCAACATGGAGGCGCCGATCTGCCACAGCGGCCGCTCGGCGATCTGCAGGGCCGCGTCGGGGTTGAGCTCGGCGCCCAGGTTCACCCCGAAATACAGCACCACCAGCACACCCACGACGATGCCGACGAACAGATACATGACCTCGAGCAGCCGCGCCGACGCGGTGATGTAGAAGCCGGTCAGCCCGTCTTGCACGCCCGCCACCAGCGCCCGCCCCGGCAGCAGCGCGAACAGCCCACCGGTGATGACCGCGGACGCCTTCACATCGACGCCCGCGACGGTCAGCGCGACCCCGATGGCGGCCGGAGGCATCGCGGCGACCGTGAACTGGTAGAACTCCGGCAGCCCGCGCCCCGCGCACAGCCAGGCCAGCCGGTCGCCGAGCATCGCGCCGAGCATGGCCGCGATGAAGACGATCCAGTCACCGCCGACCAGCACGGAGGCGGCCCCGGCGAGCAGTCCGCTCGCCCCGGTCAGCACCCACCCCGGATAGGGGTGCCGGTTGCGGCGGATCTCGGCGAGCCGCCGGTAGGCCTCCTCCAGCGAGATGGTGGTCTCCGGGTCGCTGAGGTCGTCCACCAGATGGAACACGGCCGCCAGCCGTGTGTAGTCGGTGGCCCGGCGGCGCACCGTCCGTGACGCCGTCACCGGGTCGTCGACCAGGGACGGCTGGTACGAGATCGACAGCAGGGTGAAGGTGACGTTCGGCTCGCAGCGGTCGAGGCCGTAGGACCGGCAGACCGCGAACATCGCGGCCTCCACGTCCTCCGCGCCCTCACCGCCCGCCAGCAGCAGCTCGCCGATGCGCAGGGTCAGGTCGAGGACGCGCGGAACGGCCGGACCGCCCTCCTCCGCCTTCGGACCCGGCTCCGGAGCGGGCCGCTCGGCCACCGGCATCCGCAGCATCGTGCGCATCCGGTCCTGCCAGGGCACGTCCTTGGTGAGGCTGACCACGGGTATGCCGGTCGCCGGTGTGAAGGCGGCCGGGGCGTGCTGGGCGCTGTAGGTGCTCGGCGGGCTGAACGCCGACCCCTCGGGCTCGGCGCCGGGCGGCTGCGGGACGTCCAGACCGTCGGGGACGGCGAACTCGGACGTGGTCTCCGGTTCGACGACGACTCTGGGGGCTGCGAAGCCCGCCGGAATGGCGAACTCCGAGGTGATCTCGGGATCGAACGTGCCCCTGGCCTCGTCCGACTGCGGCTTGCGGTCCTCCGCCTCCGTCACTTGAGTAACGCTCCCTGTACGACGCGTGCGGCTACGCCAGTATGCGCACAGAAACACGAACGGGCCGCACGCGTGCGCGTACGACCCGTCGGACGACTCAGGGCTCAGTGGCCGCCCTGCTCCTTGAACCGCTTGTAGGAGCGCTCGATCTCGATCTCGGCGTCCGTACGGCCCACCCAGTTGGCGCCCTCGACGGACTTGCCGGGCTCCAGGTCCTTGTAGACCTCGAAGAAGTGCTGGATCTCCAGGCGGTCGAACTCCGACACGTGGTGGATGTCACGCAGGTGCTCCACACGCGGGTCCGTCGCCGGCACGCACAGCAGCTTGTCGTCGCCGCCGGCCTCGTCCGTCATCCGGAACATGCCGATCGCGCGGCACTTGATCAGACAGCCCGGGAAGGTCGGCTCATCAAGGATGACCAGCGCGTCCAGCGGGTCGCCGTCCTCGCCGAGGGTGTTCTCGACGAAGCCGTAGTCGGTCGGGTAGGCGGTCGAGGTGAAGAGTCGACGGTCCAGGCGGATCCGACCGGTCTCGTGGTCCACCTCGTACTTGTTCCGCGAACCCTTCGGGATCTCGATCGTGACGTCGAACTCCACCGGTGGCTCCTCCATGATCAACACATAGTTCTGGTGGTTAAGTGTCCCTCACGCAGGTGTGTGATCGCGAAAGGGGCTGGTGTTCGTGCCAGAGCTGAGGCCGTGGCGGGCCGCGAGGCCGCGTGTGGTGCGGGCCGCGAACGCCGTACGACCGCGTCTGGCACGGGCCGCCCAGGCCGTGCGCCCGAAGCTCGAACGAGCCGCGGAAGCCACGAAACCGCAGCTCGCACGGGTACGGCCCACCCGCATCAGTTGGCCGAAGACCGTCAGGACATGGCAGTACACCGCGGGCGCCGCCACCGCCGGTGTGACGCTGGCCGTCGCCGTGGCGGCCGTCGCCGGCCCCTGGGACTCCACCGGTCAGCGTACGGCCGAGGCGGACCGTGCAGCCGCCCTGGGCCGTACGGGTGGCGCAGATCACGGACGTAACCCCGATACGTCCGGTTCGGCGGCCGGTGGCCCGCGCCCAGCGCCCAGCGCCGCATCCGTCCTGACCGGTCTGGGCGGCGCCATGAGCACCGTGAAGTCGGCCCCGACGGGTACGGCCCTCTCGGGTGTCCTGGGGCCGCTGCTGGCGGATGGGGCGCTCGGCACCCGGCACACCGCCGCGGTCGTCGACGTCGCCACCGGCAAGCGCCTCTACGGCACCGGCGCCGACACCGCCATGACCCCCGCCTCCGTGACGAAGATCGCCACGGCGGTCGCGGCGCTGTCGACGCTGGGCGCCGACCACCGCCTGACCACCCGCACGGCCCTGGAACCCGACACCAGGGAACTCGTCCTGGTCGGCGGGGGCGACCCGACCCTGACGGCGCACTCGAACGCCCAGGGCTGGGCGAGCCTGCGGGAGCTGGCCGACCGGACGGCCGCGGCCCTCAAAAAGCGCGGCATCAAGCAGGTCACGCTCTCGTACGACACCACGCTGTACGCGGGACCCGCACTCCACCCCATCGGCGTGAACGTCAACCTGGCCCCCGTGAGCGCGCTGATGGCCGACGAGGGCCGCACGGACGACTCGACCAGCGGCCCCGTCGAACGTGTGACGGACCCGGCGGCGGACGCGGCCCGCACGTTCGGCTCGCTCCTCGCCGGCCACGGCATCCGGACCACCTCGCCCGGCCCGTCCAAGGCGACGACCCGCGCCGAGAACCTCGCCGCCGTCTCGTCGCCCCCGCTGTCGTCCCTGGTCGAGCGCATGCTGACCAACAGCGACAACGACATCGCGGAGGCCCTGGCCCGCCAGACGGCCGCCGCGGCGGGGCAGCCCGCGAGCTTCGACGGCGGCGCGTCCGCGATCGCCGGCGCACTGAGGAAGCTCGGACTGCCCCTCAAGGGCGCCGAGTTCCACGACGGCAGCGGCCTCGACCGGGACGACCGGCTCACGGCCGACCTGCTCACCGCCCTGCTGGTGAAGGCCGGCGACCCTGCCCACCCCGAACTCCGCCCGGTCCTGACGGGCCTTCCGGTGGCCGGCTTCACCGGCACCCTGACCAGCCGCTACACGGGCGGCGCGGCAGGAGTCGTACGAGCGAAGACCGGCACCCTGACGGGCGTGAACACCCTGGCCGGCACGGTCGTGGACCAGGACGGCCGCCTGCTGGCGTTCGCCTTCCTGGCCTCGAACACGACCAACCCCCTGGAGGCCCAGTCCGCACTGGACCGCACGGCCACGGCACTGGCGGCGTGCGGCTGCGGCTAGCTTCCCGGCACCGCCGTGGGCACGGGTGCCCGCCTCCGCGGCCTGCCCCAAGTGGGAACGCTCACGTACCGTTGACGCATGACGAGCATCGGTGGTGCTGCTTCTTCTCAGATGGTCGACTGGAATCTCGCGGTGGCGACCGCGACCCGGCTCGTGCGCCCGGGCCCCGACGTGAGCCGTGACGAGGCCCGGGCCGTCGTCGCGGAACTGCGCCGGCATGCCAAGGCCTCGGAGGAACACGTCCGGGGCTTCACTCGTATGGGCACGGAGGAGACCCACGACACCCCGATCCTGGTCGTCGACCGCCCCGGCTGGGTCCGGGCGAACGTCGCGGGCTTCCGGGAGATCCTCAAGCCGCTGCTGGAGAAGATGCAGGAGCGGCGCGGCAACAGCCCCGGCGGCGCGGTCCTCGGTGCGGTCGGCGGCAAGGTCACCGGCGTCGAGCTGGGCATGCTGCTGTCGTTCCTGGCCTCCCGGGTGCTGGGCCAGTACGAGACCTTCGCCCCGGCCACCCGCGAACTTCCCGCGGGGGAGAACGGGGGCGGCCGGCTCCTGCTCGTCGCCCCGAACATCGTGCACGTGGAGCGCGAACTCGACGTACAGCCCCATGACTTCCGCCTCTGGGTCTGTCTGCACGAGGAGACGCACCGCACCCAGTTCAGCGCGGTGCCCTGGCTTCGCGACCATCTCGAGGGCGAAATCCAGTCGTTCTTGGGGGAGACCGACGTCGACCCCATGACCATCCTGGAACGCATCCGCGAGGCCGCCCAGTCGCTCGCCGGCGGGCGCCCCGAGGGTGAGGAGGACGACGGCGG
This sequence comes from Streptomyces sp. NPDC049541, assembly GCF_044465725.1. NCBI lineage: Bacteria > Bacillati > Actinomycetota > Actinomycetes > Kitasatosporales > Streptomycetaceae > Streptomyces > Streptomyces sp. NPDC049541. The sequence goes on from NZ_JBITLY010000003.1 coordinate 697,623, forward strand.
GCGGTCCTTCGTCGAGATCGTGCAGACCCCGGCGCAGCGGGAGATCCTCGGCCGCCTCACCGCCGTGATGTCGCTCCTGGAGGGCCACGCCGACTTCGTGATGGACGGCGTGGGTCCGGACGTCGTGCCGTCCGTCTCCGAGATCCGCGAGAAGTTCCAGCAGCGCCGTGCGAAGGGTGCCTCACGGCTGGACATGGCCCTGCGCAAGCTGCTGGGTCTGGATGCCAAACTCAGGCAGTACCGCGACGGCGAACGCTTCGTGCGGGCCGTCGTGGACCAGGTCGGCATGGACGGCTTCAACCGTGTGTGGACGTCCCCCAACACCCTGCCCACCAAGGCGGAGATCGCCAAACCGGCGGACTGGGTCGCGCGGGTGCACCGCAAGAGTGAGTCGTGAACGCCGTGGGAAGGTCGTGAAACGAATCCGGCCGACGGCAGGCGAACGCCCCTCCAATCACCCGTCCGAGGGACCGTGAGCCATGGGTAGGCGTGCGATGCTCGGGGAACGGCCCGGTTCTGTCACCATCTACACACTCTGAGTGACCGACCCCGGGCTCACCCCCCGAAAACTTCATGAAGGGAACCGGACATGGGTCCCCATCCTGCGGTCGCGGCGATACGCCTGGCGGTCCGCCACGTCCTCCACGACATCCTCAACGGCCATCGAGCCACCTCCGAGGCCCCCGGGCGCTCGGCGCAGACTCCGCACGGGCGCCCCTCCTCGCCGCTCGTGCTCGTGGCGTGCTCCGGCGGCGCCGACTCCATGGCCCTCGCCTCCGCCCTCGCCTTCGAGGCCCCCAAACTCGGCATCAGGGCCGGTGGCGTCACCGTCGACCACGGGCTGCAGCCCGGCTCCGATCTGCGCGCCGACGAAGTCGCCCTGAGGCTGCGCGAAATGGGCCTCGATCCGGTGGATTGCGTCGCCGTGACCGTGGGCCGCGAAGGCGGCCCCGAGGCCGCCGCCCGCGACGCCAGGTACGCCGCGCTCGATGCCGCAGCCGTCCGCCACGGCGCCACCGCGATCCTGCTCGGCCACACCCGCGACGACCAGGCCGAAACCGTACTGCTCGGCCTGGCCCGCGGCTCGGGCATCCGCTCCCTGTCCGGAATGGCCGCGGTCTCGGGGGCCGGCGGCCGTTACCGCCGCCCCTTCCTCCAGCTCGACCGGCAGACCGCCCGCAAGGCCTGCATGGTCCAGTCGCTCCCCGTCTGGGACGACCCCCACAACGCGGACCCCGCGTACACCCGCTCCCGGCTGCGCCACGAAGGCCTGCCCGCCCTCGAGAAGGCGCTCGGCAAGGGCGTCGTCGAGGCCCTCGCCCGCACTGCCCAGCTCTCCCGCGACGACGCCGACGCCCTCGACGCCTGGGCCGGCCAGGCCGCGGCCTCCGTACGCGATGCGGCGGGCCTCCTGGAGTGCGCCAAGCTCTACGCCCTGCCGCCCGCCGTGCGCCGCCGTGTGCTGCGCCGCGCGGCCATCGAGGCCGGGGCCCCCGCCGGTTCGCTGTTCGCCCGCCACATCGAGGAAGTCGACCGGCTGATCACCGGCTGGCGAGGCCAGGGAGCCATCAATCTCCCGGGCAAAGTCGTCGCTCAGCGCCAGGGTGGCAGACTGGTGATTCGGCAAGGCTGAAACCTTGCCCCCCTTTGGGGGGTGATGGGCGGCCGGTGGGACGACCGAAAGTGATGCGGGTGGACGCGAAAGACATGGGCACCGACCTCAAGCAGGTGCTCATCACCAAGGAAGAGATCGACGCGAAGCTGGTGGAGCTGGCCGCGAAGATCGACGCGGAGTACGCGGGCAAGGACCTGCTCATCGTCGGCGTCCTCAAGGGCGCGGTGATGGTCATGGCCGACCTCGCCCGGGCGCTGTCCACCCCCGTCACCATGGACTGGATGGCCGTGTCCTCGTACGGCGCGGGCACCCAGTCCTCCGGTGTGGTGCGGATCCTCAAGGACCTCGACACCGACATCAAGGGCAGGCACGTCCTCATCGTCGAGGACATCATCGACTCCGGCCTGACCCTGTCCTGGCTGCTGTCCAACCTCGGCTCCCGCGAGCCCGAGTCGCTCAAGGTGTGCACACTGCTGCGCAAGCCGGACGCCGCCAAGGTCGCCATCGACGTCGAATGGGTCGGCTTCGACATCCCGAACGAGTTCGTCGTGGGCTACGGCCTCGACTACGCCGAGAAGTACCGCAACCTCCCGTTCGTCGGTACGCTCGCGCCCCACGTCTACGGCGGCTGAGCCAGCAGGGCCGTCTTTGTAGGACGATCGGGAACCCCAGCGGGTTTCGCGCCGTTGGAGCATGCAGACGGGTTCGCCAGCCGTCCCGTGCGGCTTCGCGCGACAATGCTGGGGTACCGTCAGAAGAACTGTCTTATCAAACTCACTATGGCAGGAGGGACGGGGCGACACCGCTCCGTATGGATGGACGTGAAGCGATACTTCCGTGGGCCGGTCATGTGGATCGTGCTGGCCGTCCTTGCCGTGGTCGTGTTGATGCAGGTCGTCGGCTCGTCCGGCGGCTACAAGACGGTGGACACCGGCCAGGTCGTGGCAGCGATCAACGACAACAAGGTGCAGAGCGTCAAGCTCACCACCGGTGACGAGCAGACCGTCAAGGCTCAGCTCAAAGATGGTTTCAAGGTCGACGGCAGCTCGAAGATCCAGGCGAGCTACATCGGCGACCAGGGCGTGAACCTCGCCAACACGCTGCAGACCAAGTACCAGGACAAGCAGATCCCGGACGGCTACACCGTTTCGCCGTCCAAGCAGAACCCCTTCCTGGGCATCCTGCTCTCCCTGCTCCCCTTCGTCCTGATCGTGGTCGTCTTCCTGTTCCTGATGAACCAGATGCAGGGCGGCGGCTCCCGGGTCATGAACTTCGGCAAGTCCAAGGCCAAGCTCATCACCAAGGACACCCCCAAGACGACGTTCTCGGACGTCGCGGGCTGTGACGAGGCCGTCGAGGAGCTCCACGAGATCAAGGAGTTCCTGCAGGAGCCGGCGAAGTTCCAGGCCGTCGGCGCCAAGATCCCCAAGGGCGTGCTGCTGTACGGCCGTCCCGGTACCGGCAAGACGCTGCTCGCGCGTGCCGTCGCCGGCGAGGCGGGGGTCCCCTTCTACTCGATCTCCGGTTCCGACTTCGTCGAGATGTTCGTCGGTGTCGGTGCCTCCCGGGTCCGTGACCTGTTCGAACAGGCCAAGGCGAACGCCCCGGCGATCGTCTTCGTCGACGAGATCGACGCGGTCGGCCGCCATCGCGGTGCCGGCCTCGGCGGCGGTCACGACGAGCGTGAGCAGACGCTGAACCAGCTGCTCGTCGAGATGGACGGCTTCGACGTCAAGGGCGGTGTGATTCTCATCGCTGCGACGAACCGCCCGGACATCCTCGACCCGGCGCTGCTGCGTCCCGGCCGCTTCGACCGCCAGATCGCGGTCGACCCGCCGGACCTGCAGGGTCGTCTGGAGATCCTCAAGGTCCACCAGAAGGGCAAGCCGGTCGCTCCGGACGTCGACCTCGCGGCCGTCGCCCGCCGTACGCCGGGCTTCACCGGCGCCGACCTGAGCAACGTCCTCAACGAGGCCGCGCTGCTCACCGCCCGCAGCGACAAGAAGCTGATCGACAACGCCATGCTGGACGAGGCGATCGACCGCGTGGTGGCGGGCCCGCAGAAGCGGACCCGGATCATGTCGGACAAGGAGAAGAAGATCACCGCGTACCACGAGGGCGGTCACGCCCTGGTCGCGGCGGCCTCCCCGAACTCCGACCCGGTCCACAAGATCACGATCCTGTCGAGAGGCCGTGCCCTCGGCTACACGATGGTCCTGCCGGACGAGGACAAGTACTCCACGACCCGCAACGAGATGCTGGACCAGCTGGCGTACATGCTGGGCGGCCGCGCGGCCGAGGAGCTCGTCTTCCACGACCCGACCACGGGCGCCGCGAACGACATCGAGAAGGCCACCGCCACGGCCCGTGCGATGGTCACGCAGTACGGCATGACCGAGCGGCTCGGCGCCATCAAGTTCGGCGGCGACAACACCGAGCCGTTCCTCGGACGTGAGATGGCTCACCAGCGCGACTACTCGGAAGAGGTCGCCGCGCTGGTGGACGAGGAAGTCAAGAAGCTCATCGAGAACGCGCACAACGAGGCCTGGGAGATCCTGGTCGAGAACCGCGACGTCCTCGACAACCTCGTCCTGCAGCTGCTGGAGAAGGAGACGCTGGGCAAGGAGGAGATCGCCGAGATCTTCTCCGCCATCGTCAAGCGCCCGGCCAGGCCCGCCTGGACCGGCTCCTCCCGCCGTACGCCGTCCACCCGCCCGCCGGTGCTCTCCCCGAAGGAGCTCGCACTGACGAACGGCGCCAACGGCGCGACCCCGGCGATCAGCACCGCCAAGTCGACGTCGACGGAGTCCGCCCCGGCGATCGAGACGGCCCCGGAGGACCGCCCGGAGAGCTGACCACCGCTCTCCCTGCGGCCACGTCCGCCCGGAATGAACGCCGCACCCCCCAGGTTCTAGCCTGGGGGGTGCGGCATTTCAGCCAGGTCGCAGATGAGCCGCGTGGCCACACGCGTGACCCGCACAGGAACGAGGCACCACATGACCGACCCCGTGACGCTGAACGGCGAGGGCTCGATCGGCGAGTTCGACGAGAAGCGCGCCGAGAACGCCGTACGCGAACTCCTGATCGCGGTCGGTGAGGACCCCGACCGGGAGGGCCTCAGGGAGACACCGGCGCGGGTGGCGCGGGCGTATCGGGAACTCTTGGCGGGGCAAAGGCAGGAGCCAGAGGATGTCCTGACGACCACGTTCGACCTGGGGCACGACGAGATGGTCCTGGTCAAGGACATCGAAATCGTAAGTTTGTGCGAGCATCACATGCTGCCGTTTCATGGTGTGGCTCATGTGGGATACATCCCGGCCGAGAGCGGCAAGATCACGGGTCTGTCGAAACTTGCACGGTTGGTTGAGGTGTTTGCCCGCCGTCTGCAGGTGCAGGAACGACTCACCACGCAGATCGCCGACTCCCTGATGCGGATCCTTGAGGCCCGAGGCGTGATCGTGGTTATCGAGGCCGAGCACATGTGCATGTCGGTGCGCGGGATCCGCAAGCCGGGTGCCAAGACCACGACGTCGGCGGTACGTGGCCAGCTTCGGGATGCTACGACCCGTGCCGAGGCAATGAGCCTGATACTCGCACGCTGAACTGATTGTCAGTGGTGCCCTCTACCGTCCTTGATCAGTGGAGCTGATCGCTGATCAAGGGGGATCGCGATGGGGTATGGGCTGCCCAGCAAGCAGACGGTGAACGTGGTCGGTGGGCGCCTGCAGGCGCGGAATGTGCAGGTGGGTTGCCGCCTGTGCGCCGACGACGACGGCTCGGCGACCGCCGGGCTCCGGCCAGGCGGGGGTCGGACGTTGGACGGGGAGCACACCGTCCAGACCACGGTCGCGGAAGTCGCGACCGTCAAGGTTCGCGAGGTCGTGGACGTCGTGACCGACCACGTGACGTTCACCGTGGCCCCGGATCAGATGCTGGGCACGCCCGATGGTTGAGTTCACGCGAGAGACGCCGAGGGGACCGTTCTTGTTGACCATCAAGCCGGGCTACGAGTTCGGTTATATGGTCGGGGCCAACTGCTCCGACGGCACGGTCGGCAAGAACTACGTGTCGCTGGTGGTCAACGACGAGGGATTCGCCTCGCGTTATGCGGCATGTCCAAGAGCAGCAAGTAGCGGCGTCAACGTGAGTCAGGCCGCCGACGCCGCCCCGTTGTTGTGTTCGTCGTCCTCCGGGAGTCTGCACACGCGCTCCAGGAAGATGGCCGCCACTATGACCGCGATGCCCGCCACGACCGAGAAGCCGGCGTAGATGGCCTGGTCGCGGCGGGCCGGGATGTCGAGGAACTCCAGGAGGAAGACGCCCGTGCCGCCGTACATGCCGGCGACCAGCGCGGCTACCAGGGCGCTGGCCTGACCGAAGACGACCGCGCGGGCCGCCATCAGCGGGTCGACGCCCTTGGCCTCGGGGCGGCGCTCGCGCTGGGCCTTGAAACGGCCGCGCAGCGAGAGCGCCGTGGCCGTCAGGACCACCGCGATCAGGGCGAGGACGATGGGGGCGGCGAGGGGGACGCTGGGGAGGGTCCCGATCGAGTTCCAGAGGCGGGCGCCCGCCCAGGACAGGATTCCGGCCACGACGAAGACTCCGGCCAGCACCCTGATGCGCAGCTCTCTCACTGTGTCCCTTCAGCTCCCCCGGGTCCTGCGGACCGTCCCGCGGACTGTGGTCGTCCTGACCTTAACGACTACTCGGGCAGGTGGAGTTCCAGGTCCTTGCGCGCTGTCACGCCCTCGCGGGTGACGGAGTCGAGGAGAGCGGCGACCGCGCCGCGGCCGGGCAGCTGCGCCTCCGGCTCCATGTCGTGCCAGGGGGCGAGGACGAAGGCACGCTCGTGGGCGCGCGGGTGGGGCAGCGTGAGGTGCGGGTCGTCGTCGATGACGTCGGCGTACGCGACGATGTCGACGTCGAGGGTGCGCGCGCCCCAGCGCTCGTCCCGTACCCGGTGGAAGGCCTCCTCGACGGCGTGCGCCCGCTCAAGGAGCGAGGACGGCGGCAGGGTGGTCTTCAGGACGACGACCGCGTTGAAGTACGAGGGCTGGCTGCCGGGCTCGACGCCCCACGGCTCCGTCTCGTACACCGGGGAGACGGCCTTGATGCGGACGCCCGGGGTGTCCTCCAGGGCGTCGATGGCGCCCTGGAGGGTCTCCAGGCGGTTGCCCAGGTTCGCGCCGAGGGAGAGCACCGCCCGTTTCGGGTTGTGGAGCGTCGTGTCGGCGGCGTCCACCTGCGCCACGACGGAGGCGGGTACCGGCTGTACGGTCGGGTCGCTCGAACCCGTGGCGAAGGACGCGGTCATACTCGGCTCCGGGTGATGGTGACGGTCACGTCGTCGAAGGGGACCGTGATCGGGGCGTCCGGCTTGTGGACGCAGACCTCGACCTCCTGGACCCCGTCGTGCTTCAGACAGGCCTGGGCGATGCGCTCGGCGAGCGTCTCGATGAGGTTGACGGGCTCGCCCTCGACGACGGCCACGACCTCCTCCGCCACGATGCCGTAGTGCACCGTCTTCGCCAGGTCGTCGTCGGCGGCGGCCGGGCCGGTGTCCAGGCCGAGGACGAGGTCCACGATGAAGGTCTGGCCCTCCTCGCGCTCCTTGGGGAACACCCCGTGGTGCCCACGGGCCTTGAGGCCGCGCAGCGCGACACGATCCACGCGAATCACTCCTGCAATCGTCGGTGACGGCCGGTCGATGCCGTGTGCGGGCGGCACACCGGCCTCGAACGAATCTACCTGCGGGCACTGACAGGGCCGGGCCACTGGGGCGTGGCCCGTGCCGGGACCAGGAGGGTTCATCGTGTGTTTCCCCTGGGGAACCCGGCGGCTCATGGGCTGGTAGCCGCCCCTACCCAGGGGTCCGTGATTCCAACCACTTCTTGGTCCTCAAGGGGGCGCCTACCCACTCAGGAGGGTGTGTCCCCGTCCTCGTCCTCGTCGTTTTCCGTCATCACGGGGGAGGCGTGGTGGGACCAGAGCTTCCAGCCCGCCGGGGTGCGGCGGAACACGTTCGTGGCGACCACCAGCTGCCCGACGAGCGGGCCGAGTTCCTCGCTGCCCCTGGGGGCGGGGCCGCCGCTGAGGATGTTCTCGGTGCAGGTCACGAGGGCGGTGTCGCCGGTCACCGAGACATGCACGTCGGTGAGGAAGAACTGGATGTAGTCGGTGTTCGCCATGATCAGCGCGTACGACCTGAGGACCTCGCCGCGCCCGGTGAGCGCGGGCCAGCCGGGGTGCACGCACGAGATCACTCCGGTGTCGGCCGGGTCGTGGTACTCCTCGTCGACCCCCAGGTCGGACGGCGCGAGCCAGAGCGCGGACAGGTCCTCGAAGTCGCCGCGCTCCATGGCCTCGTAGAAGGCGGTGTTGGCGGCCTCCACCTGCTCGACGTCGGTGTGGGGGGCGCTCACCGGGCTCCTTCGGCAGCGCGTGCGCCCTCCACGGCGCGCGCGACCCGTACGGCGTCCGCCGTCGCGCGCACCTCGTGCACGCGCACCGCCCATGCGCCGGCGTGCGCGGCGAGCGCGGAGACGGCGGCCGTGGCGGCGTCGCGCTCGCGCGCGGGCGGGGGCGCGCCCTCCGGTCCGGCCAGGACCCGGCCGAGGAACCGCTTGCGGGAGGCGGCGACGAGCAGGGGATGGCCGAGGCCGAGCAGCCGGTCCAGGTGGGCGAGCAGGACCAGGTCGTGCTCGGCGTCCTTGGAGAAGCCGAGGCCGGGGTCGACGACGATGCGGTCGGGGGCGACACCGCCGGCCAGGACGGCCTCCACGCGTGCGTGCAGTTCGTTGGCGACCTCGGTGACGACGTCGCCGTACACGCCCTTGACGTTGCCGCCCTCCAGGAAGCCCCGCCAGTGCATGACGACGAAGGGGGCGCCGGCCGCTGCCACCACCGGGATCATCGCGGGGTCGGCGAGGCCGCCGCTGACGTCGTTGACGAGCGCGGCGCCGGCGGCGAGGGCCCGTTCGGCGACGGAGGCGCGCATGGTGTCGACGGAGACGCTGACGCCCTCGGAGGCGAGGCCGCGGACGACGGGGATGACCCGCTTGAGCTCCTCGGCCTCGTCGACGCGGGTGGCGCCCGGCCGGGTGGACTCGCCGCCGACGTCGACCAGGTCCGCGCCCTCGGCGACCAGGTCGAGGCCGTGTTTGACGGCGTTGGTCGTGTCGAAGAAGCGGCCGCCGTCGGAGAAGGAGTCGGGTGTGACGTTCACCACTCCCATGACCGCGCAGCGGTCCCACTCCGGAAGGCCCGCGACGCGCCCGCGTCCGCTCTGCTTGCTCATGCGTTCAGCGTAGGCCCCGGCCGCGGCCGCAGGACGCCACAGGCCCGGACGGAAGCCCCTCGGTGGGAGGGGTGCTTCCGTCCGGGCCTGTGATGCGTGGTCTCCGGCGTCCCGGTCAGGCGGTCATGCCGCGCGTACGTCGCGCTCCGCCAGCGTGTGCGCGCACACGCGCGGGGCGGTCCTGCGGCGGCGCAGGAAGCGCGGCAGCGGCAGAGCGAAGTTGACGAAGCCCTCCGCCTGCATGGCGGCGAAGCCGATGCGCGGCAGGTCGGCCGATGCGCGGTAGACGACGAAGCGGGGCTCCCAGCGCGGCTGGAACTTCGCGTTGAACTTGTACAGGGACTCGATCTGGAACCAGCGGGAGAGGAAGACCAGCAGTCCGCGCCAGGCGCGCAGCACCGGGCCCGCGCCGATCTTCTCGCCACGCGCGAGTGCCGAGCGGAACATCGCGAAGTTGAGCGACACGCGCGTGATGCCGAATTTCGGCGCCGCCTGGAGGGCCGCGACGATGAGCAGTTCGTTCATGCCGGGGTCGGCCGAGCGGTCGCGGCGCATCAGGTCCAGGGAGGCGCCGTCGGGGCCCCAGGGGACGAAGTGCAGGATCGCCTTCAGGTCGCCGTACTCACCGGGCTGGTCGTCCGCCTTGTGGGCGGTGGCGATCAGGCAGTCGCCGTCGGCGGCGTCGCCGATGCGGCCCAGCGCCATGGAGAAGCCGCGCTCGGTGTCGGTGCCGCGCCAGTCCTCGGCGGCGTTGCGGATGCGCTCGAGCTCGGCCTCGCCGAGGTCACGAATACGTCGTACCCGGGTTTCGTAACCGGCGCGCTCGATGCGCTTGACCATCTGACGCACGTTGCGCATCGCGCGGCCGGCGAGGGAGAAATCCGCTACGTCCACCACCGCCTCGTCGCCCAGTTCCAGGGCGTCGAGGCCGGTCTCGCGGGTCCACACCTCGCCGCCCGTCTCCGAGCAGCCCATGACGGCAGGCGTCCAGGAGTGCGCCCTGGCCTCGTCCATGAACCGCTCGATGGCGCCCGGCCAGGCCTCGACGTCACCGATGGGGTCACCACTGGCGAGCATCACGCCGGAGACGACCCGGTAGGTGACCGCCGCCTTGCCGCTGGGCGAGAAGACGACCGCCTTGTCGCGGCGCAGCGCGAAGTGGCCGAGGGAGTCGCGGCGGCCGTGCTTCTCCAGCAGGGCGCGCAGACGTGCCTCGTCCTCCTCCGTCAGCCGGGCCGCGGGGTGTTCGGGCCGGAAGGCGAGGTAGATCGTGGTGACCGCCGTCAGCAGGCCGAGGGCGCCCAGTGAGAAGCCGACGGTCCAGGAGGTGTCGCCCTGGTAGTCGACCGGGCCCTCGAAGCCGAACAGGCCGTACAGGACGTGCGTGATGCGGTCGGCCAGGCTCGGGTCGCCGACCATGCGGTTCTGGTGGGCACTGACGATGACCAGCCCGAGGGCGAGGGATCCTGCGCCCATGAGGACGAAGTTCGCGAGCGCCCGCCACCTGCTGCGCGGGTCGGGCAGTGCCGCGAACTGGTCGCGGTGGCGCAGCAGCGGGGCGAGCAGCGCCAGGGAGATGATGACGCCGATGATCGAGTGGCGGTAGGTGAACTCCGCCACGGCGCCCGCCGGCAGCAGTGCCACGGCGGCCCGCCACGCCCGCCGCTTGCCGCGCCTCAGGCCGTGTGCGAGCAGCAGCAGCAGGATGCCTGCGCTGAGCGAGAGTGCGGCCGCGAACGGGCCGAACGACCCGGGCAGCACCTCGGCGAAGTGGTGCATACGGCTGTGCCTGAAGCGCGGGAAGACGCCCGCGGCGATGTCCAGAACGCCCACGAGGGTGCAGGCTCTGGCGACGAGGACGGGGACGGCCTCGGGGCGCGGACCACGCAATACGCGCCGCGCGCTGCGTGATGGGGTGGGAACCCCACCCGACATTTCCTCATCTGTCCTGACAGACATCGCATCCCGTAGTTCTGCGAGAGACCTTGGATCCGGGCCCGATTCGGGCATCCGGCGACATTGCGCCCTCTAGGACGGTGTCTCGGGGAGCGAGGTTCCAATCTCTCCTCAAAGCCGGTCCAAAGGCCGAGGAAAGTTCCGGACAAGCTCTCGCGAAGGTGCGCGGGATCCGGGTGGAAACCGCAGGCAGGAAGCAGGTCATGGGTCTTACGAGCAACAAAGTGCTGCTGCTGGCAGTGATGTTCGCCGTACTGCTGTTCGTGGGCACGGTCTGGGTGTGGCCGCGCCTGGCACGGCGCAACTGGCGCGCCGTGAGCGGCCGCGTCGGACTGCTGTTCGGCACCCAGCTCGCCCTCTTCCTGTCGGTGGGCCTCGCCGCGAACCAGGCCTTCGGGTTCTACGCCAGCTGGGCGGACCTCTTCGGCCAGGAGAAGGCCCAGGGCGTGGTCGTGAACCACACGGCGTCCGGCGCCGCCGGCGGCCCGCTGCAGGTGATCGACACGGCACACGTGCACGGAGTGGGCGGTCCCGAGCCGCAGACCGGCGGTCAGATCCAGAAGGTCGACATCGTCGGCCGTACGACGAACATCGCCACACCCGCGTATGTGTATCTGCCGCCGGAGTACTTCCAGCCGAAGTACCGCACGCGCACCTTCCCCGCGGCGGTCGTCCTCACCGGATATCCGGGGACCGCCCAGGCGCTGGTGGACAAGCTGCACTATCCGAGTACGGCACAGAGCCTCGCGAAGAACGGCCGTATGCAGCCGATGATCCTGGTGATGCTGCGGCCGACGGTGGCGCCGCCGAGGGACACGGAATGCGTGGACATCCCGGGTGGCCCGAAGACGGAGACGTTCTTCGCCAAGGACCTGCCCGATGCCGTACTCGCGCACTACAGGGTGAGCAAAAAGCCGGGAAGCTGGGGCATCATCGGCGATTCCACGGGTGGCTACTGTGCGCTGAAGCTCGCCATGCACCACCCCGGTGTGTATGCCGCGGCGGCGGGTCTGTCGCCGTACTACAAGGCGCCGACCGACCCCACCACGGGCGATCTCTTCCAGGGGGACAAGGGGCTGCGCAACCGCGCCAGCCTGTGGTGGTGCCTCAAGCACCTGCCCGGTCCGGACACTTCACTGCTCGTCACCAGCAGCAAGATCGGGGAATCCAACTACAGGTCGACGCTGAAGTTCATAGAGGCTGTGCAGGCCACGCACCGGACGCGGATCTCGTCGATCATCCTTGACAGCGGCGGCCACAACTTCAACACCTGGCGGCGGGAGATTCCCGCGACTCTGCAGTGGATCAGCGGACGGCTGAGCGAGCGGTGACCAGGGTTCCCACAGGTGATGATCTTGCTGAATTCGGCAAAGGCCTATTCCTGATGCCCTGTGAACGTTTCGGTATGGCTGTGTTTTTGCGGGGCGGGGCGCCAACGCTCCCCTACGCGCGGTAAGTTTCTGGCCATGCCACGTGGACGTCACCGCCATTCCCCGCCCTTGCACAGACTGCTGCCACCGTCGGCGATCGCAGGCGTCTCTTTCGTCTGCGCCTTCGGTCCGTGGGTGTTCTCACAACAGGCCGTGCTCCGTGTCATAGCCGCGGGCGCCGCGGCGACGGCGATCGTCGGTGCGGCCGTCATGCGCCGTTGGGACACCCAGGCCGGCAAGCAGGTCGCCGACCTCACGCGCGCGCGTGCGAGCGACGAGTGGCGGCACGAGGAGCGGGTCGCCGAGCTGGAGACCGACCTCGAGGAGTCGCGCGAGCTGCGCGCCAAGCTGGAGCAGCGGCTGCGGGCCAAGCGTGCCGAACTGGCGGGACTGCGCAACGAACACGCGGCGCTGCTGCGGCGGTACGCCACCGCCGAGACCGAGCGTGCGAGCGCCCTCGAGGGCCGCCGCCTGCTCGAGATAGAGACCGGGGCCCCGGCCCGTGCCCTGCCGCCCGTGTCGGCGGCCGGCACGGTGACTGCAAAGGCGGCGCCCGTGGCGGAGGAGACCGGGGCTGTGGCTGCCTCGGAGGACGTCTCCGAGGGCGTTGCCGACGAACCGGCGGCGCCGGCGATCTTCTCGCCGGAGGGTTCCAAGCTGTTCCTGCGGGCGAAGGCGGCGCTGAAGAAGTTCGACGAGGACGGTGACGGTTCTCCGCAGGACGACGGTGGCGCGGACGGTGCGGCGGATGCGCAGGACGCCGCGAGCGCCGAGGCCGAAGCCGAGGACGGCACCGACCCCGAGGACGACGATTCCCCGAAGGGCGGCGGCTCCCCCAAGGGTGACGAGCCTTCGAAGGACGTCTCCCCGAAGGGCGAGCCGGTGACGGTGAAGGCCGGTTCGGACTCCGCGGCGGCTCAGGCGGCCGCGACCGAGACCGTCGCCGTCGCCGCCGAGCCCGCCGCCACCGGAGAGGCCGAGGCCGCGGCCCAGGAGGATGAGTCGCAGGGGCAGCCCCAGGCGGTCGACGGGCATGAGCGCGCGGCCGCCACCACTCCGGGCAGGCATGTTCCGGCCGCCGGTCACTTCGTCGCACCGACCGCGGTGGCCGTCGTACCGGCCGCCCCGGTGCGGCGTCCGGCGGTCGAGGGCGGATTCGACTTCTTCGGTACGAAGAGCGAGGGGGCGCGGGACGCCCTGGAGGCCGTGCAGAACGAGGACCTCGCCGATGTCGTCGGCCAGGAGGCGCTCGCCGCCCACAAGGCCGAGGCGGAGTTCAAGCCGGCCGACAAGGAGGCCCCCGCTGTCGGCCAGGTCATCGACCTCACGGCCCACGACGAGACCGAGCAGATCGACGTGCAGGGGCTGCGCAGCGCGGTTTCCTGAAACCCTCGGTCCCCTGAAGGCCCCGGGCGGTCCCTGACGGCCCGGGGCTCTCGCTTGCCCGGGGCCCCCGCTTCCCGGGCTTCCGGATTCCCCGACTCCGGCTTTGCGGCGCCGCAGGGCATCGCGTTACGGCGCCATCCACCGGTCCGGCCCTCAGCCGGCCGGGAGGGTCTTGTCATTCGGGGGCCTGCCGCGCGCCGTCGCCGGGTCATCGCCCTACGGCGCCATCCACCGGTCGGGCAGTGCGTCGCGTCGGCCGGTCCGGGACCGCTCGGCCTGTGCCTGGAGCAGGTGGGCCGCCTCTTGGGCGTC
>NZ_JBITLY010000003.1:711713-764896 GCF_044465725.1 Streptomyces sp. NPDC049541
CTACGGCGCCATCCACCGGTCGGGCAGTGCGTCGCGTCGGCCGGTCCGGGACCGCTCGGCCTGTGCCTGGAGCAGGTGGGCCGCCTCTTGGGCGTCCCTCAGCCGGGCCGTCACGGTCTTGTCGGCTCCCGTGTCCACATGGACGTCGGCGAGCCGCCAGAGCCGCTTCCAGGGCCCCTGGACCAGCCGCACGCTCTGCACCTTCGCATGCGGTACGAGCGCCAGGTTCCGGCGCAGCAGGCCGTGCCGGGCGGCGAACACCGTGTCGGTGACGGCGATGGCCCGGCCCCGCCACCACACCGGCAGACACCACCCGGCCCGCCGAGGCGGCCGGGACAGCGCCTTGGACGACGGCACCGTCACCTCGGGCAGCACGCGCGCGACGACCGTCTCGGCGACCGCTCGCGGAGCGACCGGCACCAGCACGGAGTTGGACGAACCGGCCACATCCAGTTCCACCCGCACCCAGCCGAGCCGCCGCCACAGCAGCGGCTCCACGATCCGCACGGTCTGCACCCGGCCGGGCGGCACCGTCTCGTGCGTACGGTCGAGGAGCCCGTGGTCGATGCGCAGCCCGTCCGGTGACTCGCCCACCGTCCAGTCGTACTCGCCGACGAACCGCCCCGCGCTGCTCGCACCCGCCGCGCCCAGCAGCGGCAGGCCGGTCGCGAGGACCGTCCACACGCTGTGGGTGGCCAGCCAGAGCACCGGCGGGACGACGAGCGCGGCGGCCAGGGAGCCCCAGGTGGCGCCCGTCAGCAGGACGGAGACCGCGAGATCGCGCGGCGGCGTGCGCAATAGCTCGCGCGCGGGCGCCTCACCGATTTCGTGCGCCGTCTCGGGCGCGAAACCCGCGGCGCGCGCGAGCAGTTCCGCGCGCAGCGCACGCGCCTCGCGCTCCCCCAGGAAGGAGAGCTCGTCCTTCTTGTCGGTCCCTACAACGTCGAGTTTCAGCTTGGCGACGCCCGCCACGCGCGCGAGGAGCGGCTGGGTGACGTCGACGGCCTGGATGCGTTCCAGCCGGATGTGCGCGGTGCGCCGGAACAGCAGACCGGTCCGTATCCGCAGCTCGGTCTCGGTCACCGCGAAGTACGTGAACCACCAGGTCAGGAAGCCGTACAGGGAGGCAGCCGGGACCAGGACGGCGAGCGCGATCAGGAGGGTCGTGGTGGTCAGCCGGGTCAGCTGCTGCTGCGCCTGGTCGGGATCGTGCAGGGCCCACCCGATGACCACGGCCACCGGCGCCCATGCCCGCCTCAGCGGCGTCACGGGATGCAGCCGCCGCTCGATGACGGGTTCCTTCGCGGCTACGGCGTCCTCGACGCCCGGCGCGGTCACAGACCCGCCGATCGGGCCTCGCCGAGCTCGGTGAGCCGGTCCCGCAGCCGCTCCGCCTCGGCCGGGTCCAGCCCCGGGATGGTCGCGTCGGTCGCCGCGGCCGCCGTGTGCAGCTGCACGCTGGCCAGCCCGAAGTGCCGCTCGACGGGCCCCGAGGTCACCTCGACCAGCTGCATCCGCCCGTACGGCACGACGGTCTCCTCGCGCCACAGCACGCCCCGGCTGATCAGCAGGTCGTCGGCGCGCTCGGCGTACCGCCAGGAGCGCCAGTTGCGGCCGAGCAGTACCCATCCCCAGGCCATGAGCGCGAGCGGCAACAGCGCGAATGCGGCCCAGCCGGTCCCGGCGAGCAGCCCCAGCAGCAGGCCAAGCGCAAGGGCCAGCAGCCCCAGCCACACCACCAGCAGCAGCCGGCGCATCCGCAGCAGCCCGGGCGGCAGCCCGATCCACACCGGCTCCACCGATTCGTCCCCCGTCGTCCCCGTGCTCTGCGGGCTCCCCGTCTCCATACGGTCAGCGTACGTAGGAGAGACTGACTCCATGACTCCTACGACGGAGACCATGGTCGGTATCGGCGGCGCCGCGGAGAGCACCGACATGGTGCTCAACATCGGACCGCAGCACCCGTCCACGCACGGCGTGCTGCGGCTGCGCCTGGTGCTGGACGGCGAGCGCATCACGCGCGCCGAGCCGGTCATCGGGTACATGCACCGCGGCGCGGAGAAGCTGTTCGAGGCGCGCGACTACCGCCAGATCATCATGCTCGCCAACCGCCACGACTGGCTGTCGGCCTTCTCGAACGAGCTCGGCGTGGTCCTCGCGGTGGAGCGCATGCTCGGCATGGAGGTGCCCACGCGCGCGGTGTGGACGCGCACGCTGCTCGCGGAGCTCAACCGGGTGCTCAACCACCTGATGTTCCTGGGCTCGTACCCGCTGGAGCTGGGCGGCATCACCCCGGTCTTCTACGCCTTCCGGGAGCGGGAGGTCCTCCAGAACGTCATGGAGGAGGTCTCCGGCGGCCGTATGCACTACATGTTCAACCGCGTCGGCGGCCTCAAGGAGGACCTGCCCGCGGGCTGGGCCACGCGCGCGCGTGCCGCCGTCGCCGCCGTCCGCTCGCGCATGGACGTCTACGACGACCTGGTGCTCGGCAACGAGATCTTCCGGGGGCGCACGCGGGGCGTCGGCGTGCTGGCGCCCGAGACGGTGCACGCCTACGGCGTGAGCGGGCCGATCGCGCGCGCCTCGGGCGTCGACTTCGACCTGCGCCGCGATGATCCCTACCTGGCGTACGGCGAACTGCAGGACACCCTGAAGGTCGTCACCCGGCAGGAGGGCGACTGTCTCGCCCGCTTCGAGGTGCTCCTGGAGCAGACCCACGTCGCCCTCGACCTCGCCGACGCCTGCCTCGACCGGCTCGCCGAGCTGCCGCCGGGGCCGATCAACCAGCGGCTCCCCAAGGTCCTGAAGGCGCCCGAGGGGCACACCTACGCGTGGACCGAGAACCCGCTCGGCATCAACGGCTACTACCTCGTCAGCAAGGGCGAGAAGACCCCGTACCGGCTGAAGCTGCGCTCGGCCTCGTACAACAACATCCAGGCGCTCGTGGAACTCCTGCCGGGGACGCTGGTCGCGGACATGGTGGCGATCCTGGGGTCGCTGTTCTTCGTGGTCGGGGACATCGACAAGTAGCGCGGCGGGGGCCGGGGGCGCGCGCGGTCAGCCGGCGAGCGGGTCCGCGATGCCCACCGGCTGCAGCAGCCAGCCGAAGTCGCCGAGGCCGCCCGGTGCGGTGAGTTCGGCGGCTTCACCGGCGCTCGCGAGGGCTCGTACGTATGCGGCGGGCTCGCTGGATGCGAGTGCGAGCGGGGGGCGCGCGCCGGTGATGCCCAGGGCGCGCAGGGCATCGCGCTGTGGCAGGAGGCGCGCGCCGGAGGGTGTCCGCGCCGACCCGTGCGCCGCGCATGCGTCCAGGGCGACATGTGCCGTGATGTCGCACGACCCGTCCGGCACGGGCGCCGTCTCGCGCCCCGCGCGAAAGCCGGTGAGCGTGCCGAACGGGGGGCGCGTGTCCAGGGTGTGCGCATAGTCGACGGCGACCGCGAGCCCCCGGTCGAGCGAGGAGACCGCGGCCCCCCATGCCTCGTCCCGGGGGAGCCCGATCTCGGCCCGCAGTCCCTCCTCGGCCGGCAGCGGCCACCACCGGGCGAGCCACTCCGCTTCGGCACCGCCGACCGGCGCCCCGAGCCGTTCGGCCCCGTCCTGCCGTACGAGCACCTGCCGCGCCACGCCCTCCGCGTCCACCTCGGCGACGTCCACGGGCACGTTGTCCAGCCACTCGTTGGCGAACAGCAGCCCGGTGACCTGCTGGGGCGGTTCGCCGAGCCACTCGATCCGGTCGTCGAGGCCCGCCGGGCGGCCGGCGATCTCGACGGCGTACGCACGCGTGCGTGCCGCCACCTCGGCGGGCAGCGCGGTCAGCACCCCGCCGGCCAGCTCACCCCGGCCCGCCGCCATGTCGACGAAGGCCAGCGCGCCGGGCCGCCCCAGGGCCTCGTCGACCCGGCACAGCAGCCGTGCCACCGCCTGGGCGAACAGCGGGGACGCATGCACGGACGTACGGAAGTGCCCGGCCGGGCCCTCCGGCCTGCGATAGAACCCACCGGGCCCGTACAGCGCGCCCTGGGCCGCCGCCCGCCAGCCCAGCCACCGGCTCGATGTCTCTTCCGCCACCGGGCCAGGCTAAGCGCGCAGGAGAGGGGGGCCTCCACCTTGGGGAGTATGTGCGCCGGGCGCGGATCGGTCCTCCGGTTGACCCCTGCACGCATCTCGCTTCCCTACGCTGGGTTACGTGCAGCGCCTCTATGACTTCCTCCGCAGACACCCGACAGGGGTCGACACCCTCTGGGCCGTCTTCCTGTTCGGGATCTCGCTGCTGAGCGGAACCGCCAGTTCGGCGGTCCGGGGTACCGACTCACCGGCGCTGATCGTTCCGATCGCGTTTCTGCTGTGCCTGGTGATCGCGCTGCGCCGGCGCCTGCCGGAGAAGATGCTGCTGCTGACGATCGGCCTCGGCCTGGCGCAGCTGGCGCTGAACGTCCAGACGATGGCCGCCGACTTCGCGATGCTGGTGATCGTCTACACGGTGGCCACGACGGGCAACCGATGGGCCTCCAGGCTCGCGCTGGCCGTGGGGCTGTGTGCGGCGCCGATGGCGCAGACGCGCTGGCCGCTGGACGGAAGCGCGCTGGGGAACGCCGCGAAGGCGGTCTTCCTGACCGTGCCGTTCGCGCTCGCCTGGGTGCTCGGCGACTCCATCCGCACCCGCCGCGCCTATTTCGCGCAGCTGGAGGAGCGCGCCGCCCGGCTGGAGAAGGAGCGGGAGGCGCAGGCCAAGGTCGCGGTCGCGGCCGAACGCGCCCGGATCGCCCGCGAGCTGCACGACGTCGTCGCGCACAACGTATCGGTGATGGTGGTGCAGGCCGACGGCGCCGCCTATGTATTGGACGCCGCCCCCGACCAGGCAAAGAAGGCCCTGGAGACCATCTCCTCCACCGGCCGCCAGGCCCTCGCCGAGATGCGCCGCCTGCTCGGCGTACTGCGCACCGGCGAGCACACGGAGGCCGGCGAGTACGTTCCGCAGCCCGACGTCGACCAGATCGACGAGCTGATCGAGCAGTGCCGCACGTCCGGTCTGCCCGTCGACTTCAAGGTCGAGGGCACCCCGCGCCCGCTGCCCAGCGGCGTCGAGCTGACCGCGTACCGCATCGTGCAGGAGGCGCTGACCAACACGCGCAAGCACGGCGGTCCCAACGCGGGCGCCAGCGTGCGCCTGGTCTACTTCGACGACGGCCTCGGCCTGCTCGTCGAGGACGACGGCAAGGGCGCCCCGCACGAGCTGTACGAGGAGGGCGGCGCCGACGGCCAGGGCCACGGCCTGATCGGCATGCGCGAACGGGTCGGTATGGTCGGCGGCACCCTGGACGCGGGGCCGCGCCCCGGCGGCGGATTCCGGATCAGTGCGCTGCTCCCGCTGAAACCCGCACACTGACACCTCAGTACGCCCCGCATTGACACCTGTCATGACCAGGGGACGGCAACCGCCGCAACGGAAGAGAACGGAAGAGGTCCCGATGACGATCCGCGTGATGCTCGTCGACGACCAGGTGCTGCTGCGCACCGGGTTCCGGATGGTGCTCGCCGCCCAGCCGGACATGGAGGTCGTCGCGGAGGCGGGGGACGGCGTCGAGGCCCTCCAGGTGCTGCGCGCGACCGCCGTCGACGTGGTGCTGATGGACGTGCGCATGCCGAAGCTGGACGGGGTGGAGGCCACCCGCCGCATCTGCTCGGAGCCCGAGCCGCCGAAGGTGCTGATCCTGACCACCTTCGACCTCGACGAGTACGCCTTCTCGGGGCTGAAGGCGGGCGCCTCCGGATTCATGCTCAAGGACGTGCCGCCGGGTGAACTCCTCGCCGCCATCCGCGCCGTGCACAGCGGCGACGCGGTGGTGGCACCCTCGACCACGCGCCGTCTGCTCGACCGGTTCGCGCCGATGCTGCCGAGCGTCGGGCAGGAGCCCCGGCACAAGGAGCTGGAGCGGCTCACCGAACGCGAGCGCGAGGTCATGATCCTGGTCGCGCAGGGACTGTCCAACGGTGAGATCGCGGCCCGGCTGGTGCTGTCCGAGGCGACCGTGAAGACCCATGTGGGCCGCATCCTGACCAAGTTGGGGCTCCGGGACCGGGTGCAGGTGGTGGTCCTGGCGTACGAGACGGGTCTGGTGCGCGCGGGCGGGCACGGCTGAGCCGCCGGGCGCGTGATTCCCGCGCAACCGGCGCCCACTAGGGTCTGCGCATGCTCCTGTGGATCAACGGCCCTTTCGGCGGTGGCAAGACACAGACCGCACACGAGATCCAGCGGCGCCTGCCCGGCAGCGTGATCTGCGACCCCGAGCACCCCGGCTTCGGTCTGCGCCGGATGCTCCCACCCGAACTGCGCGGAGACTTCCAGGACCTGGCCTCCTGGCGGCAGGGCGTCGTCGAGGTGCTCGACCTCGCCCTCACCAAACGGGAAGGGGTCGTGATCGTGCCCATGACGGTCACCGACCAGGTCTGCTTCGAGGAGACCGTCGGCCGGCTGCGTGAACTCGGCCACGACGTACGCCATTTCACTCTCCTTGCTCAGCGGGAGACAGTCCTCAGGCGGTTGCGTGAACGCGGTCTCGGACACCTCCTTCAGTACGTCACCGGGAAGAACTCCGGCCTGGGCAGGGAGACCTGGGCCGTGCAGCAGCTCGACCACTGCCTGGAGCGGCTGCAGGAGCCGGAGTTCGCCGAACACCTGTGGACGGACCACTCGACCGTGCCGAAGACGGCGGACCGCATCGCCGTACTGGCCGGACTGAGGCTCCGGCCGAACAACGAGGGCACGCTCAGGACGCGGATGCGGCAGCTGCGGGTGGGAATCCGGCACATCCGCTTCGACTGACGGCCCTCCGCAGGAAGTTCGGCCGCGGCGGCGCAGCCTGGAGCACCGGGGCGACCGCGGAGCCCACGAATCCCGTGTCCACGTCCCCGGAAGGCGGACAGCCATGAGCATCACCCAGCAGTACCTCCTCGACACCTACCGGGCCCGGAAGCTCGGCGAACCGGCCCCGCCCGCGCCCAGGGCCGAAGACCGGCGGGTCGTACGCGGGGTGCGGGCCCGGCGGCAGTTCCGTACGGTCCTCGCCGGGCGTGCGGCCCACGGGCGGACACGGCAGGCCCTGGGCCGGTGGCTGCCCCCGCGGCCGCGCTCTACCTGCTGACCGTCCCGGCCGCGCCGACGGCTTCCGCCTTGCCGGCCTCCTCTTCGAGCCGGGACACGAACTCGGCGACCGCCGACTTCACGTCCTCGGCCGTCCACTCCAGGCCCGCGGCCCGGACGGACACCTCGGTGAACGCCAGGCCCGGGCCCTTCGGGTCCCAGGCGTCCGCGAACAGGAGGGTGCCCGTCTCCTCCCCGTGCCTGATGGCGGCCTCCGCGAGCACGTCCGGGTCGTACGGCAGCCAGACCTGGAACTCGTTGGTGTGCGGCACCTCGGGGAGGACGCGCGCCCAGGGCACTCCGGCCGCCGCGAACCCCTCGCGCAGCGCACCGGCCACCACGCGCGCGTGGGCGACGTACTCGGGCAGCCGGGGCAGCTCACGCTCCAGCCCCGCCAGGGCCGACAGCACCGTCGGGAACTGCTGGAAGACCTGGCCGCCGTACCGGTGCCGCCAGGTCTTCGCCTCCTCGATGAGGCTCTTCGGGCCCGCGAGCGCGGCGCCGCCGAAGCCGTCGAGGGACTTGTAGAAGGACACGTAGACGCTGTCCGCGAGGTCCGCGATCTCGTCCAGGGGGCGGCCGAAGTGGACGGTGGACTCCCACAGGCGTGCGCCGTCGAAGTGCACGACGGCGTCCCTTTCGCGGGCGGCCACCACGACCTCGGTGAGTTCCTCCCAGGACGGCAGCACGAAACCGGCGTCCCTGAGGGGCAGTTCGAGCATCAGCGCCCCGAAGGGCTCCTCGAAGTCGCGTACCTCGTCGGCGGTCGGCAGCCGCGGCCCGCCCGCCACCCGTACCGGGCGCAACCCGCTGACCTGGCTGAACGCGTTCCGCTCATGCACCTCGGGGTGGGCCAGTGCGTGCAGCGCGACGGTGGGGCTGCCGGTGCGGCCCGCCCAGCAGCGCAGCGCCACCTGCTGCGCCATGGTGCCCGTCGGGAAGAACGCCGCGGCCTCCTTGCCGAGCAGCCCCGCGACCTTCTCCTCCAGAGTCTCGACGACGCCGTTGCCGTAGATGTCCGCCGGCTCGTCCAGGTCGTACAGGTCCTGCACGCCGTCCAGCAGCGCCAGGCGCTCCCGGAGCGTATCCAGGAAGCCGGGGCGCGCGAGGACGCGCTCCGCGCTCCTGTGCACGCCGATGCGCCGCTTACGGCGCCGCTTTCGCCGCTGTTCGTCTGATATCCGTTCTTCGTCCGATGCCGGGTCGGAGTGCCCCTCGACCTGCTGCGCCGTGTCGCTCATACCCCGGATCATGCCGGGCGAGGGACGGGCGGGCACCCGGATTTCCACAGGCTTTCCGTCGCCCGCGGCGCCGTGGCGTAACCCACAGCCTGTGGACAACCGGACGCCCTTCGAACCGATCGCGTTAACATGACGAGAAATCGTCCGGTACCCGGAGCGGACTGGAACGGGAAGGCCGCCGTCGCGTGAGTACAAGCCAACAGCCAGACCCCAGGGACCGTCCCGCGCGGCTCACCGTAGGCGTCGTCGGCGCCGGTCGTGTGGGCCCCACCCTGGCCGCGTCCCTCCAGCTCGCCGGGCACCGTCCGGTGGCCGTCTCCGGAGTCTCCGACGCCTCCCGGAGGCGCGCCGCGCAGCTGCTGCCCGATGTGCCGCTGGTGCCGCCCGCCGAGGTCCTGGAGCGCGCCGACCTGGTCCTGCTGACCGTCCCGGACGACACCCTGCCCGGCCTGGTGGAGGGGCTCGCCGAGACCGGTGCCGTGCGGCCGGGGCAGTTGCTCGTGCACACCTCCGGGCGGTACGGCGCCAAGGTCCTCGACCCCGCCCTGCGCGCGGGCGCGCTGCCGCTGGCCCTGCACCCCGCGATGACCTTCACCGGCACCCCCGTGGACGTCCAGCGCCTCGCCGGGTGCTCCTTCGGGGTCACGGCGCCCGAGGAGCTGCGGCTGGCCGCCGAGGCGCTCGTGATCGAGATGGGCGGCGAGCCGGAGTGGATCGCCGAGGAGATGCGCCCGCTGTACCACGCGGCGCTCGCCCTCGGCGCGAACCACCTGGTCACGCTGGTCGCCCAGTCCATGGAGCTGCTGCGCGAGGCGGGCGTCGCGGCCCCCGACCGGATGCTCGGCCCGCTGCTCGGCGCCGCCCTCGACAACGCACTGCGCTCCGGCGACGCGGCCCTGACCGGCCCTGTCGCGCGCGGGGACGCCGGCACGGTCGCCGCGCACGTCACGGAGCTGCGCAAGCACGCCCCGCAGACCGTCGCCGGCTATCTCGCGATGGCCCGCGCGACCGCAGACCGGGCGCTCGCCCACGGGCTGCTGAAGCCGGAACTCGCCGAGGACCTCCTCGGCGTACTCGCCACCGGGACCAACGGCGCCGAGGGAGACGCCCGATGACCACCACCCTGCTGCGCACCGCCGACGAACTGCACGCACGCACGCGTGCCGGCCGCCGCGCCGTGGTGATGACCATGGGTGCCCTGCACGAGGGCCACGCCACGCTGATCCGTACCGCGCGCGAACTCGCGGGGCCGGACGGCGAGGTCGTCGTCACCGTCTTCGTGAACCCCCTGCAGTTCGGCGCGGGCGAGGACCTCGACCGCTATCCGCGCACCCTGGACGCCGACCTCGAGCTCGCCGGACAGTCCGGCGCGGACGTGGTGTTCGCGCCCTCGGTGGACGAGGTCTACCCGGGGGGCGAGCCCCAGGTCCGCATCAGCGCGGGCCCCATGGGGGCGCGCCTGGAGGGCGCCTCGCGCCCCGGCCACTTCGACGGCATGCTCACCGTCGTCGCCAAGCTGCTGCACCTCACCCGCCCCGACCTCGCCCTGTACGGCCAGAAGGACGCCCAGCAGCTCGCCCTGATCCGCCGCATGGTGCGGGACCTGAACTTCGGCGTCGAGATCGTCGGCGTGCCCACCGTGCGCGAGGAGGACGGCCTCGCCCTCTCCAGCCGCAACCGCTACCTCTCGCCCGAGCAGCGGCGCACGGCGCTCAGCCTCTCCCGCGCGCTGTTCGCGGGCAGCGACCGGCACGCGGCCCAGGAGGCGCTGCGCGCACGGGCCCGCGAGGTGCCCGCCACGCACGCGCGTGCCGAGGCGCTCAGCGCCATAGGGGAGTCCCGCGCGGCCGCCGACGCGCACGCCGTCGCGAAGGCCCTCCCGGGCGCCCCGACGGCCGTCCGCGCGGCCGCCCGGCTGATCCTCGACGACGCGGCGCGGCTCACGCCGCCGCTCGAACTGGACTACCTGGCCCTCGTCGACCCCTCGGACTTCACCGAGATCGACGACGACTTCAACGGTGAGGCCGTCCTCGCCGTCGCCGCCCGGGTCGGGACGACCCGGCTGATCGACAACATCCCACTCGTATTCGGAACCCCCGGAGCCGCCTCGTGACCAGCACAGGCATACGACTGCACGCCCCCGCCCCCGGGTGGTCGATCGCCGCGGACGTCGTGGTCGTCGGCTCCGGCGTCGCCGGCCTCACCGCCGCCCTGCGCTGCGAGGCCGCCGGCCTGAAGACGGTCGTGGTCACCAAGGCCCGCCTCGACGACGGCTCCACCCGCTGGGCGCAGGGCGGCATCGCCGCCGCCCTCGGCGAGGGTGACACCCCCGAACAGCACCTGGAGGACACCCTGGTGGCGGGCGTGGGCCTGTGCGACGAGAACGCCGTACGGATCCTCGTCACCGAGGGGCCGGACGCCGTGCGCCGCCTCATCGCGACCGGCGCGCACTTCGACGAGTCCGAAGAGGGCGACCTGCAGCTCACCCGCGAGGGCGGCCACCACCGCCGCCGCATCGCGCACGCGGGTGGCGACGCGACCGGCGCGGAGGTCTCCCGGGCGCTCGTCGAGGCCGTGCACGCGCGTGGGCTGCGCACCATCGAGAACGCGCTGGTGCTGGACCTGCTCACCGACGCCGAGGGCCGCACGGCCGGTGTGAGCCTGCACGTCATGGGCGAGGGCCAGCACGACGGCGTGGGCGCCGTGCACGCCCCCGCGGTCGTCCTCGCGACCGGCGGCATGGGCCAGGTGTTCTCCGCGACCACCAACCCCTCGGTGTCCACCGGCGACGGCGTGGCGCTCGCCCTGCGCGCCGGCGCGGAGGTCTCCGACCTGGAGTTCGTGCAGTTCCACCCCACGGTGCTGTTCCTGGGCGCCGACGCGGAGGGCCAGCAGCCCCTGGTCTCCGAGGCCGTACGCGGTGAGGGCGCGCACCTGGTCGACGCCGACGGTGTGCGCTTCATGCTGGGGCAGCACGAACTGGCCGAACTGGCGCCCCGGGACGTCGTCGCCAAGGGCATCCTGCGCCGCATGCTGGAGCAGGACGCCGAGCACATGTTCCTCGACGCCCGGCACTTCGGCGCCGACATGTGGGAGCAGCGCTTCCCGACGATCCTCGCCGCCTGCCGCGCCCACGGCATCGACCCGGTCACCGACCCCATCCCGATCGCCCCGGCGGCCCACTACGCCTCCGGCGGCGTCCGCACCGACTCCCACGGCCGTACGACCGTCCCCGGCCTGTACGCGTGCGGAGAGGTCGCGTGCACCGGCGTGCACGGCGCCAACCGCCTCGCCTCCAACTCCCTCCTCGAAGGCCTCGTCTACGCCGAGCGCATCGCGGAGGACATCGCCGCCGCCCACGCGGAGAACGGCCTCCACGCGCGCGTGCCCGAACCCGTCGAGCACCCCGAGGTGCCCGCTCACCCCCTCCTCGCCCCCGAGGACCGTTTCGCGATCCAGCGGATCATGACGGACGGCGCGGGCGTGCTGCGCTCCGCGGACTCCCTCGCCAAGGCCGCCGAACAGCTCCAGCAGCTGCACGCCGAGGCCCGCGACGCCCTCGACGAGAACGGCAAGACGTCCGAGCCCGGCGTCGACACCTGGGAGGCCACCAACCTCCTGTGCGTGGCCCGCGTCCTGGTCGCCGCCGCCCTGCTGCGCGAGGAGACGCGCGGCTGCCACTGGCGCGAGGACCGCGCCGAGCGCGACGACAGCGCGTGGCGGCGCCACATCGTCGTACGGCTGAATCCCGACCGGACGCTGGCCGTACACACCACGGACACCCCAGACTTCCCCCCGACCCGGCAGCAGCACCGTCCCCAGGAGCAGTGACAGAAGTGAGCACCCCCGACCTTCCCCTCGCCTCGTCCTCAGGCTGCGGCGACGGCTGTGCCTGCGGCGCGGACGCCGACGCGGAGTACCTGGAGTGCGGGCTCGACCCCGCGCTCGCGCAGCTGCTGGCCGACGCCGGACTCGACCCCGTGGAGGTCGAGGACATCGCCAATGTCGCCATCCAGGAGGATCTCGACCACGGGGTGGACGTGACGACCGTCGCCACCATCCCCGAGGAGGCCGTCGCCACCGCCGACTTCACGGCGCGCGAGGCGGGTGTCGTGGCCGGCCTCAGGGTCGCCGAAGCGGTGCTCTCGGTGGTCTGCACGGACGAGTTCGAGGTCGAGCGGCACGTCGAGGACGGCGACCGGGTGGCGGCCGGGCAGAAGCTCCTGTCGGTCACCACGCGCACGCGTGACCTGCTCACCGCCGAGCGCAGCGCGCTCAACATCCTGTGCCGCCTGTCGGGCATCGCGACCGCCACGCGCGCGTGGGCGGACGTTCTCGAGGGCACCAAGGCACGCGTGCGTGACACCCGCAAGACGACCCCGGGGCTGCGCTCCCTGGAGAAGTACGCGGTCCGCTGCGGCGGCGGCGTCAACCACCGCATGTCGCTCTCGGACGCGGCACTGGTCAAGGACAACCACGTGGTCGCCGCGGGCGGGGTCGCCCAGGCCTTCAAGGCCGTACGGGAGGCCTTCCCGGACGTCCCGATCGAGGTCGAGGTCGACACCCTGCACCAACTGCGCGAGGTCGTCGACGCCGGCGCCGACCTGATCCTCCTGGACAACTTCACGCCCGGGGAGTGCGAGGAGGCGGTGGCGCTCGTGCACGGCCGCGCAGCCCTGGAGGCGTCGGGCCGGCTCACCCTGGAGAACGCGAAGGCGTACGCCGACACCGGCGTCGACTACCTCGCCGTAGGGGCCCTGACCCACTCCTCGCCGATCCTCGACATCGGTCTCGACCTGCGAGCGGCGGAGTAGGTACCGGCCATGCTGCTGACGATCGACGTAGGGAACACGCACACCGTCCTGGGCCTCTTCGACGGGGACGACATCGTCGAGCACTGGCGCATCTCCACCGACGCGCGCCGCACGGCGGACGAACTGGCGGTGCTGCTGCAGGGCCTGATGGGCATGCACCCGCTGCTCGGCGACGAACTGGGCGACGGCATCGACGGGATCGCGATCTGTGCGACCGTGCCGTCCGTGCTGCACGAGCTGCGCGAGGTGACGCGCCGGTACTACGGCGACGTGCCCGCGGTGCTGGTGGAGCCGGGCGTGAAGACGGGCGTGCCGATCCTGACCGACAACCCCAAGGAGGTCGGCGCCGACCGCATCATCAACGCGGTGGCGGCGGTCGAGCTGTACGGAGGGCCCGCGATCGTCGTGGACTTCGGTACGGCGACGACGTTCGATGCCGTCTCCGCGCGCGGGGAGTACATCGGCGGCGTCATCGCGCCCGGTATCGAGATCTCCGTCGAGGCGCTCGGCGTCCGCGGCGCACAGCTGCGGAAGATCGAGGTGGCCCGGCCGCGGAGCGTGATCGGCAAGAACACGGTCGAGGCGATGCAGTCCGGGATCATCTACGGGTTCGCCGGCCAGGTCGACGGGGTCGTCAGCCGGATGGCGCGGGAGCTGGCGGAGGACCCGGACGACGTGACGGTGATCGCGACCGGCGGACTGGCACCGATGGTGCTGGGCGAGTCCTCGGTGATCGACGAGCACGAGCCGTGGCTGACTCTGGTCGGACTGCGGCTGGTGTACGAGCGGAACGTGGCGCGCATGTGAGGCCGGTCCCGCGGCGCAACCGGGTGGCCCGGCCACGCCACACCCATCCCCTGTAGCGAAATATGTCGAATTTGTCTGATTAGCGCGTATCGTCGCCGCATGCCCACGCCATACGGATCACGCGGCGGCATGGCGTTCGGCGTGGAGGAGCTGCGTGTGCTCCGCCGCGCCCTCGCCCTCGCCCTTCAGCCAGGCCCCACTCCTGCCGGGGACGTCCAGGACTGCCTCCGTCTCGCCGAGTCGCTCGACGAGGCGATGCGCGAGGGCGCCAGACTGCGTGCCTTCCTGGTGGCCGACCTCGCGCGCTACCGCGCCGCCCTGCCCGGCACCACCGCCGACTACCTCGTCCTCCTGGAGGAGGCGCTGGGCGCCGGGTACCGCCCGGACCCCGACGACCTCGCCGCCCTCCGGGCGCTGCGCGGCAACCCGGCCGCCTCCGTGCTCCTGGGGCGCTGCCGGATGCTGGCCGAGCAGGACGTACGCGCCCGCCTCGCGCGCGATCCGGCCCGCCCGGCCGCGCCCACCGTCCCTGCCGCCCGCAACCGCCTCACGGCCCTCCAGGGCGGCCTCAAGGGCATCGAGAGGCATCTCGGGCCGGACGTCGAACGGGACCCCGCCAGGAAGCCTGAGAAGAAGCCCGCCGAGAAGCCGGCGGCTCCCAAGCCGGCCCCCGCCCCCGCCCCCGCCGCCCCGAAACCGGCCCGCCCGATCCCGACCCCGGGCGAGGTCTTCCCGCGCCGCAAACCGACCCCTCCGTCCGGCTCCAACCCGCCCCGGCACCTCGCGGCCGGCTGACCCGGCCCGAACCGTCGAAACCACCCCAACCCCGCCCCGCCCGCCCCGCCGGCCCGTGGCTACCCTGGACGCATGGACTACGTCTCCGCGCTTGTGCCCCCGGTCGTCATGGCCGTGTTCTTCATCGGCGTGATCAGGGTGATCGTGAAGACCCAGGGCGGGGCCAACAAGGCCAAGGAGGACGCGGCCGTCGATGCCGCCATCGCGCGCGCGGAAGGGGTCCGGCAGGGCCCCGCCAAGACCGACGGCTGAGTCCCTCCCGGACGGCGCCCCCTCGGCGTACGGCTCTCCCGCGCGCTCGCGGCTTCGGGTCGTACGCCCTTTTTGTTCCCGTATGACGGTGAAAGTGCCCGTCCGGGACGCCAATGGGGAGTTCTCCCACTATTGTGCTGAGGTGTGCCTCGCCCATTGGGAGAACTCGAAGACGCGGTCATGACGCGGGTGTGGAAGTGGAACCGCCCGGTGACCGTTCGAGAAGTCCTGGAAGACCTTCAGCAGGAACGGTCCATCGCGTACACCACGGTGATGACCGTTTTGGACAATCTCCATCAGAAGGGCTGGGTGCGCCGGGAGGCGGAAGGCCGCGCCTATCGATATGAGGCCGTCTCCACCCGGGCTGCCTACGCGGCCGCGCTGATGAACGACGCCTGGTCGCAGAGCGACAACCCCGCAGCCGCTCTCGTCGCCTTCTTCGGGATGATGAGCGAGGAACAGCGAGGGGCCCTCAGCGACGCCGTACGCATCGTCCAAGGGCCGGAAACAGCCGAAGCGGCCCCGGATACCGGCAGCGATACCGCCGGCGAGAACCCCGGGGCGGCACAGGAGGGCGACGGGCGATAGCGTCCGCTCATGTCAGCTGTGAGTCCCGAAGGTCCCGAAGGCCCCGAAGTCAGCGCTAAAGCCATCACTGTCCGGCGGGCCCGCACCAGCGATGTCGCAGCCGTGCGTCGTCTCCTTGACACCTACGTACGCGGCCGCATCCTGCTCGACAAAGCGACGGTCACCCTTTACGAGGACATCCAGGAGTTCTGGGTCGCCGAACGGGACGACAACGCCGAGGTGGTCGGCTGCGGTGCGCTGCATGTGATGTGGGAAGACCTCGCGGAAGTCCGCACTCTTGCGGTGAAGCCCGGCCTGAAGGGCGCCGGTGTCGGACACCGGTTGCTGGAGAAGTTGCTGCACACCGCGCGCTGGCTGGGCGTTCGTCGCGTTTTCTGTCTGACCTTCGAAGTGGACTTCTTCGCCAAGCACGGCTTCGTCGAGATCGGGGAGACGCCCGTCGACACCGATGTCTACGCGGAGCTACTGCGTTCCTATGACGAAGGCGTAGCAGAGTTCCTGGGTCTCGAACGGGTGAAACCGAACACCTTGGGCAACAGCCGGATGCTTCTGCATCTGTGATCGCCGATCACCGAGACGTATTCCGCCCGCCCATGCCCTGGTTCCCTATGTCCGAAACGCGCATGTTTCCGGACGGAGTGGGTCTCTGCCCGGGAGTCGGCCCGCACCGGGTCTCGCGCTCGCTCTCTCGCTCAGTCTCTCGATCGGTCTCTCGATCGGTCTCTCCAAGGGGTTTGTGTTTTTCCGGCAAAAGCGGTTTGCTTTCCGACGTACTGCAGTACTGCATATAACAGGGGACGGCGAAACGGCGGACGCCGCAGGCCCCCGGCCCTCAAGTTATGGATGAAAGGAAATCCGGTGGCACAGAAGGTTCAGGTCCTTCTTGTCGATGACCTCGACGGCGGCGAGGCGGACGAGACCGTCACGTTCGCGTTGGACGGCAAGACTTACGAGATCGATCTCACGACCGCCAATGCGGACAAGCTCCGTGGCCTTCTCGAGCCTTACGTGAAGGGTGGTCGTCGCACCGGAGGCCGCGCTTCGGGCGGACGCGGAAAGGCACGCGCCGCTTCCGGCGGCAGCCAGGACACCGCGCAGATCCGCGCCTGGGCGAAGGAGAACGGTTACGAGGTCAACGACCGCGGCCGTGTCCCGGCGTCCATCCGCGAGGCCTACGAGAAGGCCAACGCCTGATCGCTGGCCTACGGCAGGGCCAACGGCTGGACGCACGCGCGCCGCAGCCGCAACCGGTGGCAGTGCGTTGCCACCGTGTCCACAAGTCGCACGAGATCGGGGGCGCCCCCACCGCCCCTCACAGCCGACAGCGTCGGCAGCGAGGCCTCGACCGCACACCCCGGCTCGGGGGGCCGCAGCCATACGGCGGCCCCCTGCACGCCCGAGTGTCCCACCCGCCGTACGCCCGCCGGCTGCATCCCGGGCGGCAGCGGCGCGTCCATGGCGCAGCCCGTGCCGAGCGCCCTCAGGTCGAGCGGCAGCGCCCCCCACTCCAGCCAGTCCAGCAGCCCCGGCAGCTCCTCCGCGCTGCCCGTGGCCACCAGCAGCCGCATCCGGCCGCCCTGCAGGGCCACCGGGGAAGCCGGCGCGAGGTGGCGCAGGCCCGCCCGGCCCGCCTCGGCCGGGACGTCCAGGACGTCGAAGCGGTCGCCCACGCGGAGCCGTACCGGAGACCCGGGGCTTCCCGTGCGCGGGGGCACTGTCGCCCAGCCCAGTTCGTTCTCGTAGAACCGGCCGACCCGATCGTCCGGATCGAGCGGCCGACGGGGGAGCGGGACCGTGGGGAGGCTGCCAACCATGCCAAGGGCAACCGTCCGAAGAGCATGCGAGTTACGCTGTGTGTCCTGTCAGATGCGCAGGGTGCCGAAAAAGGGGGCGTGCGGGGGTGCGGGGTAGCGCAAGGTTGTTCGCCCATAGCGGAGCGAACCGGTGCGCGCGGCATGGAGTGTCAGTCCCAGCGGGTAAGACATCCCTAGTGGGAGGGGGCGACACGCAGGCAAGGTGGTCTCACGTTCGCCATCGGCGTACTGATGGTGAGGGTAACCACCTGGCCTGCGGGAACATCGTCTCGCACCATCGGGTTGGAGCAGATGTCGGCGTTAGCGGGGTCAGGAGGCCATCGACGGTGTCGGCAGTTGGAATGAGCGGTCCCCGCTTGCGGGACTAAGCTGCGGAAGGACAGGGAGGGGAAGTTCCCCCCACTGCCTGACCGCTCTGAGGAGCGATTAACGATGTTCGAGAGGTTCACCGACCGCGCGCGGCGGGTTGTCGTCCTGGCTCAGGAAGAAGCCCGGATGCTCAACCACAACTACATCGGCACCGAGCACATCCTCCTGGGCCTGATCCACGAGGGTGAGGGTGTCGCCGCCAAGGCCCTTGAGAGCCTCGGGATTTCGCTCGAGGCGGTCCGCCAGCAGGTGGAGGAGATCATCGGCCAGGGCCAGCAGGCCCCGTCCGGGCACATCCCCTTCACCCCCCGTGCCAAGAAGGTCCTGGAGCTGTCGCTCCGCGAGGCCCTTCAGCTGGGCCACAACTACATCGGCACGGAGCACATCCTGCTCGGCCTGATCCGTGAGGGCGAGGGCGTCGCCGCCCAGGTCCTGGTCAAGCTGGGCGCAGATCTCAACCGGGTGCGGCAGCAGGTCATCCAGCTGCTCTCCGGTTACCAGGGCAAGGAGACCGCCGCCGCCGGCGGGCCTGCCGAGGGCACCCCCTCGACGTCCCTGGTCCTCGACCAGTTCGGCCGGAACCTCACCCAGGCCGCTCGTGAGTCCAAGCTCGACCCGGTCATCGGGCGCGAGAAGGAGATCGAGCGGGTCATGCAGGTGCTGTCCCGCCGTACCAAGAACAACCCGGTCCTGATCGGTGAGCCCGGCGTCGGCAAGACCGCCGTCGTCGAGGGTCTCGCCCAGGCCATCGTCAAGGGCGAGGTGCCCGAGACCCTCAAGGACAAGCACCTCTACACCCTGGACCTCGGTGCGCTGGTCGCGGGCTCCCGCTACCGCGGTGACTTCGAGGAGCGCCTGAAGAAGGTGCTCAAGGAGATCCGCACCCGCGGCGACATCATCCTGTTCATCGACGAGCTGCACACGCTGGTCGGTGCGGGTGCCGCCGAGGGCGCCATCGACGCCGCTTCGATCCTGAAGCCGATGCTGGCCCGCGGTGAGCTGCAGACCATCGGTGCGACCACGCTGGACGAGTACCGCAAGCACCTGGAGAAGGACGCGGCCCTCGAGCGCCGCTTCCAGCCCATCCAGGTCGCCGAGCCGTCCCTGCCGCACACGATCGAGATCCTCAAGGGTCTGCGCGACCGGTACGAGGCCCACCACCGCGTCTCCATCACCGACGAGGCGCTGGTCCAGGCCGCCACGCTGGCCGACCGGTACATCTCGGACCGCTTCCTGCCGGACAAGGCGATCGACCTGATCGACGAGGCCGGTTCCCGGATGCGCATCCGCCGGATGACCGCGCCGCCGGACCTGCGCGAGTTCGACGAGAAGATCGCGGGCGTGCGCCGCGACAAGGAGTCCGCGATCGACTCGCAGGACTTCGAGAAGGCCGCTTCCCTCCGCGACAAGGAGAAGCAGCTCCTGGCCGCCAAGGCCAAGCGGGAGAAGGAGTGGAAGGCCGGCGACATGGACGTCGTCGCCGAGGTCGACGGCGAGCTGATCGCCGAGGTCCTCGCGACCGCCACCGGCATCCCGGTCTTCAAGCTGACCGAGGAGGAGTCCTCGCGTCTGCTGCGCATGGAGGACGAGCTCCACAAGCGGGTCATCGGCCAGGTCGACGCCGTCAAGGCGCTGTCGAAGGCGATCCGTCGTACGCGCGCGGGCCTCAAGGACCCGAAGCGTCCCGGTGGTTCGTTCATCTTCGCCGGCCCGTCCGGTGTCGGTAAGACCGAACTGTCCAAGGCCCTCGCGGAGTTCCTCTTCGGTGACGAGGACGCGCTGATCTCCCTCGACATGTCGGAGTTCAGCGAGAAGCACACGGTGTCGCGTCTCTTCGGTTCGCCCCCCGGCTACGTGGGCTACGAGGAGGGCGGCCAGCTGACCGAGAAGGTCCGCCGCAAGCCGTTCTCCGTCGTCCTCTTCGACGAGGTCGAGAAGGCCCACCCGGACATCTTCAACTCGCTGCTGCAGATCCTGGAGGACGGTCGTCTGACCGACTCCCAGGGCCGGGTCGTGGACTTCAAGAACACGGTCATCATCATGACGACCAACCTCGGCACGCGGGACATCTCCAAGGGCTTCAACCTGGGCTTCGCGGCCCAGGGTGACACCAAGTCCAACTACGAGCGCATGAAGAACAAGGTCTCGGACGAGCTCAAGCAGCACTTCCGCCCCGAGTTCCTCAACCGCGTCGACGACGTGGTCGTCTTCCCGCAGCTGACCCAGGCCGACATCCTCGCGATCGTCGACCTGATGATCAGCAAGGTGGACGAGCGCCTCAAGGACCGGGACATGGGCATCGAGCTCTCCCAGTCCAGCAAGGAACTGCTGTCCAAGAAGGGTTACGACCCGGTGCTGGGCGCGCGGCCGCTGCGCCGCACCATCCAGCGCGAGATCGAGGACACGCTCTCCGAGAAGATCCTCTTCGGTGAGCTGCGTCCCGGTCACATCGTGGTCGTCGACACCGAGGGCGAGGGCGACAGCCAGACCTTCACGTTCCGCGGCGAGGAGAAGTCGGCGCTGCCCGACGTCCCGCCGATCGAACAGGCGGCCGGCGGTGCCGGGCCGAACCTGAGCAAGGAGGCGTAGGCCTCACGGCTACGTCAGAAGGGGCCGGTGCTTTCGGGCACCGGCCCCTTCGTCATGTCTGCCCGCGGTTACGACAACTGCCCGTTGTAGTCCGGCAGTTTGAACGTCTTGTCGGCGTGGCCGCCCGAGAGGTCGGTGGCGCTGTTGCCGATGTTCGCGATGATGTCGTAGCCCTTGTTCTCGATGTCGACGCGCTGGGCGGTCTTGTAGGCGGCGACGTCCTTGAACAGGTCGAAGAAGCCGCGGACGTACAGGCCGGAGACGTCGTAGCCGTCGTGCTCCAGGTTCCACTCGGTGGGCGCGTAGATGATGCCCGGGCGGGCCGTGACGAAGAACAGCGAGACGCCGTGCTCCTGGGCGTACTCAGCGACGTTCAGCACGGGCTTGTTGGCCGGCTGCGGGAAGCTGAAGCCGAAGTCCGTCTCCAGCGCGGTGTTGTCGATGTCGAGGACGATCGCCTGCTTCTCGCCCGGCTGGGCCGCGGCGATCCGCTCCTTCAGATAGGGCAGCGCCTGGTCCATGACCGTCTGGCAGTCCTTCTGCCAGGTCGCGTAGTCCACGCCCGAGGCGCTCGTCGCTGCGTCGGCGGGGGTGGCCAGGGCCACGAGGGCAGCTGCGGAGACTGCGGTGACCACTGCGCGGAGCGCCCAGGGGCGTCTGCTCGTCATGGTGGGGGGTCCTCTCACGTCCGTATGCCGTTGTCCTGTGCATGTTCGGCGCCGAGGGTGGCGTGAGGGGAACCGTAGGGTTACTGGGTGGTAAGTGGCCAGAGACGTGCGTCACATGACGGGGTGTTTCGCGGGGAGGGTGGATCTTGCCGGGCGGTGACATGACGCACAGGCGATTCGGCCGTTACTAGGGCGGATAGTGGGCGGGCCACGGGAGGGAAAAGGGGGGCGCGCTTCTGGAACCCCAGGGGTGATTCTGCCGTCGCATACCGATTCATCCGTTATTGGAGCCGTGTCAAGAAGAGGGAAGTTTTGGGCTGAAGTACTAGTGCCCGTCGTACATCACACGTTTTGGGCTTGGCGGGTCTCGGGGTTACCAAGGGATGGTCCATCCGGCAGCCGCTTGTGCGCCGGGTGGTTTTCTCTGCCCCCGTCTTCCCGAGGTTTCCATGTCTTCGCGTGTCACGTCCCGCTCCTCCCGTACGTCCCTGCTGCGCAGCCGCGCGGCCGTCCTGGCCGCCGGCCTCGGAATGTCAGTCGTGCTGGGAGCAGGGGTCGCGGCCGCTGCCGATGCCACTTCCGCGTCCAGTGCGGCCAGCGCCGTGAAGGCGCAGGCCGCCGCGCAGGCCAAGGCCGCCGCGAGCGCGAAGAAGGCCGCCCGGGCCGCCGCGGCCAAGAAGGCGGCCGCCGAGAAGGCCGCCAAGGCCGCTGCCGCCAGGAAGGCCGCCTCGTGGATGCACCCGGTGGAGAAGTACCGGCTGTCCGCGAGCTTCAACCAGGCCGGCGGCATGTGGCAGTCCACCCACAGCGGGCAGGACTTCGCGGTGCCGAGCGGCACGGACGTCGTCGCCGCGCACGGTGGCACCGTCGTCAAGGCCGGCGGCAACGGCGCCGGTGACGGGCCCGCGTACGGCAACGCCATCGTGATCAGGCACGGCAACGGGACCTACTCGCAGTACGCCCATCTGTCGCGGATCGACGTCAGGGTCGGCCAGGTGGTCGCCACCGGGCAGCACATAGCCCGGTCCGGGAACACCGGTAACTCCAGTGGCCCGCACCTGCACTTCGAGATCCGTACGAACCCGAACTACGGATCGGCCGTCGACCCGGTCGCGTTCCTGCGCGCCAAGGGTGTGACCGTCTGAGGCGGGCCGGTGGCCTAGGACGGGTGGGAGGCCTGGTGCGCCCGCGTCACCAGGTCGGTGGCGACCTCGAGTACCGCCTTGCGCTTGTCCTCGGGGTCGGCCTCGATGTCGCCCAGTGCGAACATCCCGGCATGCAGCGTGAACATCGCGCTCACGCAGCGCACCTGGTCGATCAGTTCGGCGTCCGGGTCGATGAGGATGTCGCGCATGCCCATCATGCGGTTGCGGAAGATCTCGCCGATGCGCAGTTCCTTGACCGTGCTCTGGTTCTCCTGCATGAAGCGGAAGAGCGGGGCCGCGCCGGCCAGGGTGTCGCTGTAACGGCGGATGATCTCGTGCTTGGTCTCCAGCGACTGCGGCTGCCGCTTGCCCCACTCGATCAGTTCCACGATCGGCTGGGAGAGGTCGTCGAAGATGCTGACGAGGATCTCTTCCTTCGTCTTGAAGTGGTAGTAGAGCGCCGCCTTGGTGACCTCGAGGCGCTCGGCGATCTCGCGCAACGACGTCTTCTCGTAGCCCTGCTCGGCGAAGAGTTCGAGCGCCACGTCCTGAATGCGCTGGCGGGTGTCTCCGCGGCGCTGCTGCTTGGTGCCGTCCATGGTGCCGCCCATCCTCGCACTCCAGAGAAACTTACTTGACGCCCGGCTAGTTGCGGGGCTAACTTCCCAGTGTAGTCAACTAGCCGGGCGGCAAGTAAGTGGCCGACCGGGGGGAGATGCCCAGGGGAGTGGGGACGATGGCGGACACACAGACGGCCGAGACGAAGCCGGACAAACAGCCGAAGAGCATACGGGTCGTGCTGCTCGCGCTCATGATCACCATGATGCTCGCGATGCTCGACAACATGATCGTGGGCACCGCGATGCCGACCATCGTGGGCGAGCTCGGAGGACTCGAGCATCTGTCCTGGGTGGTCACGGCGTACACGCTGGCGACCGCGGCCTCCACCCCGATCTGGGGCAAGCTCGGCGACATGTACGGGCGCAAGGGCGCCTTCATGACATCGATCGTGATCTTCCTGATCGGCTCCGCGCTCAGCGGCATGGCGCAGAACATGGGTGAGCTGATCGGTTTCCGCGCGATCCAGGGTCTTGGCGCGGGTGGTCTGATGGTCGGTGTCATGGCGATCATCGGTGACCTGATACCGCCGCGGGAGCGCGGCAAGTACCAGGGCATGATGGCCGGCGTCATGGCGCTCGCGATGATCGGCGGTCCGCTGGTCGGCGGCACCATCACCGACAACTGGGGCTGGCGCTGGTCGTTCTACATCAACCTGCCGCTCGGCGTGGTGGCGCTCGGTCTGATCAGTGCCGTACTGCATCTGCCGAAGAAGCGGGCCAAGGCGGGCATCGACTACCTCGGCGTCGCGCTGCTGACCATCGGTATCACCTCGATCGTGCTGGTCACCACCTGGGGCGGGACCGAGTACGCGTGGACGTCCGCGCGGATCATGGAGCTCATCGGGATCGGCGTCGCCGCCCTCATCGGGTTCGTGTTCTGGCAGACGAAGGCCGCGGAGCCGATCGTGCCGCTGCACATCTTCCGCAGCCGTAACTTCACGCTGATGTCGCTCATCGGCTTCATCACCGGGTTCGTGATGTTCGGTGCGACGCTGTACCTGCCGCTGTACCAGCAGTCCGTGCAGGGTGCGTCCGCGACCAACTCCGGGTTGCTGCTGCTGCCGATGCTCGGCGCGATGCTGGTGACCTCGATGGTGGCGGGGCGGGTGACCACCAACACCGGCCGCTACAAGGTCTTCCCGGTCGTCGGCAGTGTCCTGATGACCGTGGGGCTCTATCTGCTGTCCACGATGGACACCGGCACCTCGCGGTTCACGTCCGGTGTGTTCATGGCGGTCGTGGGGCTGGGCATGGGCTGCCTGATGCAGATCACCATGCTGGTCGCGCAGAACAGCGTGGAGATGAAGGACATGGGTGTCGCGTCCTCCTCCACCACCCTGTTCCGTACGCTCGGTTCGTCCTTCGGCGTCGCGATCATGGGTGCGCTGTTCAACAACCGGGTCCAGCACGTCATGGCCGAGCGGGCCGGGTCCTTGGGTGCGAAGATCACCGAGAAGTCGGCGGCGCTGGACGCCAAGAGCCTGGCGAAGCTGCCGGCCGTGGTGCGGGAGGCGTACCAGCACGCGGTGTCCGCGGGCACGCACTCCGCCTTCCTGCTGGGGGCTGTGGTGGCCGTGGGTGCGCTGGTCGCGGCGGTCTTCGTGAAGGAGGTCGCGCTGCGGGGGACGGGGCCGGCTGCGCCCAAGTCCGGCGACGAGGCGGTGGCGCAGGCGCCGATCGTCGAGGCCGTCTGATTCGCGAGTGAGCTGAAGGCCCTCCGGTGGGTGTCCGCCCCGGGGGGCCTTCGTCGTGTTTCCTCGCCCCCGCCGCCCCTACCCGTCCCGTCCCAGGGGCGCTGCCCCTTCGGCCCCGCCAAGGGGCTCCGCCCCCTGCACCCCCGATCGGCCTGAACGGCCTCGTCCTCAAACGCCGGACGGGCTGGGTGGTGGTGCCGGCCGGGGGTAGGGGGGTGGGGGTCGGGCTGGGTGGTGTTGACCGGCGGCAGGGAGATGAGGGTCGGGCCGGGTGGTGTTGACCGGCGGTGGGGAGGTGGGGGCCGGCCGGTGCCAGGGAGGTGGGGGTCGGGAATCGGCTACGGCAGCAGGGGGTAGCTGCCCGTGTTCGTCGGCGCGTGCTCCGGCAGCCACAGCACCGCCACCGCGCCCTCCGCCGGCACATGATCCGGGGCGCCCGCCGGGCGTACGTTACGGAAGGTCAGGCGGGCGCCCAGGACGCGGGCCTGACCGGCGGCGATCGTGAGGCCGAGGCCGTGGCCGTGGCCGGCGCGGTCGGCGCTGCCCGTGCGGAAGCGGCTCGGGCCCTCGGCGAGCAGATCGGACGGGAAGCCCGGCCCGTGGTCCCGGACCCGGATGACCCGGCCCTCGACGGTGACCTGGATCGGCGGCTTGCCGTGCCGGGCGGCGTTGGCGAGCAGGTTGAACAGCACGCGCTCCAGGCGGCGCGGATCGGTCGTGAGCATCGACTCGTGCACCACCCGCACCTCGACGTCCGGGTCCTTCGCCGCCACCCGCCGGGTGACGAACTCGCCGAGCAGGATGTCCTGCAGTTCGGCCCGCTCGGAGGCGCTGTCGAGACGGGCCACCTCCAGGACGTCCTCGACCAGAGTGCGCATGGCCTTCGCGCGGTCCAGGACCAGCTCCGTCGGGCGGCCCGGCGGGAGCAGTTCGGCGGCCGTCAGCAGACCCGTCACCGGGGTGCGCAGCTCGTGCGCGATGTCCGCGGTGACCCGGCGCTCGGCCTCGAGCCGCTGCTGCAGGGTGTCCGCCATGGCGTCCACCGCGCGCGCCAGGTCGTCGGTCTCGTCCCGCACGACCCCGCCGATGGCGTCCCGCACCCGTACGTCCGACTCGCCCCTGGCGACCTGGTTCGCCGCGGCCGCCGCCTTGCGCAGCCGGCGCGAGAGCTGGCCGCCGATGAGCACACCCAGCGCGCTGCCGCCGAGGACCACCGCGATGGAGCCGATCACCAGGGCCTGGTCGAGGTCCCTGAGAGTGCTGCGGTCGGTGAAACCGGTGTGCAGCGACAGCACATGACCGTCCTTGACCGGCACGGCGGCCCAGATGTCCGGCGAGCCGCCCGGCCGGTCGGTCACATACGTGGCCCTCCGGCCCTCCTCGACCTTCTCCCGCAGCGCCGGGGGCAGCCGCTGGTCGTCGATCTTGATGTTGGGGAGGAGGGTACGGCTCGGGATCTCGTAGTTGCGCTGCGCGATCAGGATGCGCTCGTCCGCGAGGTCGCGCGCACTGTCCAGCATCGAGACCCGGGCCGCGTTGTGCACGACCAGGCTCAGCGCGATCGCCACCAGCGCGCCGACCAGTGCGATGGCCGCGCTGAGTTTCCATCTGAGCCCCGTGCGCATGCCCGTACCCTCTGCGGCGTTCGCAGCGGCCGGGCTCCGGAAGATCCCCCGCATGTCCTTGGTGTCCCCGCTCAGGCCTTCAACTTGTAGCCGAAGCCGCGGACCGTCTCGATCCGGTCCTGGCCGATCTTCGTGCGCAACCGCTGCACATGGACGTCCACCACGCGCGTGTCCCCGCCCCAGCCGTAGTCCCACACCCGCTCCAGC
The DNA here is from genome assembly GCF_044465725.1 of Streptomyces sp. NPDC049541. Lineage (NCBI taxonomy): Bacteria > Bacillati > Actinomycetota > Actinomycetes > Kitasatosporales > Streptomycetaceae > Streptomyces > Streptomyces sp. NPDC049541. Next base: position 738,086 of record NZ_JBITLY010000003.1, read on the forward strand.
AGTTTGTCGCGCGACAGGACCGTGCCCGGCGCGGAGGAGAACTCCAACAGGAGCCGCATCTCGGTCGGCGTCAGCGCCACCGGCTGCCCGGCCCGGCGCACCTCCATGCCCTCGGTGTCGATCTCCAGTTCGCCGAAGCTCAGCACGCCGCCGGCCACCTCGGCAGGCCCCTCGTCCGCCCGGTCGCCGCTGGCGTGCCCGAAGCGCCGCAGCACCGCCCGGATGCGCGCGACCAGCACGGCACCGTCGAACGGCTTGGTCACATAGTCGTCGGCGCCCGCCTCCAGGCCCAGCACGACGTCGATCGAGTCGGCCCGCGCCGACAGCATGATCACCGGCACGGTCGACTCGTCGCGGATACGGCGGCACAGGCTCACGCCGTCCAGTCCGGGCACCATGACGTCGAGCAGCGCGATGTCGGGGCGGTTCGCCCGGAACGCCTCCAGGCCGGACAGCCCGTCGGGCATCGCGGTGACCGCGAAGCCGTCCCGCTCCAGGGCGAGCTGGGTGGCCTCGCGGATGACGTCGTCGTCCTCGACGAACAGGACGTGGGTCTGGTCTGCCATCCCGCTGCTCTCAGTTTCTCGTGTCGGTCGTGGCGTGCGCACTGCTGCCGGGTGATCGGTCCGAGCGGCCCGAACGGTTCACGAACGCGGCGACGGATCGCCCCCGACGGCCTTGCTGTAGTCGTTGCGCGTGTCGTATCGCTTGACGAAGTGGCCCGATGCCCAGATGTACGTGGTCACGATCTCACCGGACGGACTCGACATCGGATCATCCTTCTCGTACACCTGCTTCGTCACCACCAGGTCGCCGCGGTCTATCTCCGCGTAGACCGGGGGCTCCTCGGTCCGGAAGACATTCTCGTACCGACCGCCTTGTTCGCGGTACACATACGAGCCGACACCGACCGCGTCCCCGCAGGTCAGCACGTTCACCACGATGTCGTCGGCGTATCCGCCGGTCAGTTCGCCGTACGACACGTCGACCGGGTACTCGTCGGCGACGCACGGCTTGAGGCCGCGCTTGACCTCCGCCGAGACCATCGGGTCGTCCTTGACGAGTTTGACCGCGTCCACATGCGCGGTCTTCGAGGGGCTGGGCGTGGGCGTGGCAGCGGCGCCCATCACCGAGTCGGCGTGCGCCGGGCCCTCGTCACGGGCGCCGGTGCCGCCGGTACCGCAGGCGGAGACGAAAAGGGCGAGGGCGGCGAGCACGGCCATCGCCGTGTACGCCGCCTGCAAGGTCCCTCGACCCGAGTCGGTCAGACCGCGCAACGCTCCTGCTCCCCACGCTCCAGCGCGCGTGCGTCCAGATCGCGGCTCTCCAGCTCCTCACGGAGCCGGGCGAGCGCCCGGTGCAGCGTGCTCTTGACCGTTCCGGCCGACATGCCCAGGGCCGCGGCCGTCTCCTCCGTCGACATCTGTTCCCAGTGTCGCAGGACCACGACGCTTCGCTGCTTGGGAGCCAGCACCTTCATGATGTCCATCAGCAGGGCGCGGTCCGCGTGCTGCTCGGTGGAGTCGTCGACCGAGGCGTCCGGCAGCTGCTCGGTGGGGACCTCCTCCAGTTTCCGGGCCCGCCACCACTCCGTCCGCGTGTTGATCATCACGCGCCGCAGGTAGGCGTCCGCGAGCCGCTTGTCCGCGATGCCCTCCCAGCGGCCGTAGGTCCGCACCAGCGCGGTCTGGAGCAGGTCCTGCGCGTCCACGGGATCCGGGACCAGTCGACGGGCGCTGCGCAGCAGCGCGTCCTGCCGCGTGCGGACATACTCCTCGAACTCGAGCACCTCGCCCTGCACCATGTCGAACCGCCTCCTGATCCCCGTTGCCCGACGGCTTGATTCGCCGTCGGTCTGTTCCGTGACAGCCCGCTTCTGCCGGGCACGCAAATGAAGCTACGGAGGTGTTGTCACGGCGCTGTCCGAGACAACGCTCGGCTAGCAATCGGCTGTACGTCGGTTGTGTAACGGACGTAGGAACGGGGTAAACAGCTGCACCGAATTGCGCTGCTATGGGGCGATTTGGAAGGGCGGGTGTATGTAATCCGGCGTGACGTTACGAGGGGTTACGTCAACGGCAGCCGATACAAACCACCGGACAGCGGCTCCACGAGACCGTCCGCCACGAGCCCGTCGAGCGCCCGCGCGCGCTGCACCGGCTCGTGCCACACCCGGTCGAGGGCCGACTGCGGCACGGGCGCGTGGGCCTCGCGCAGCACGGCGAGCAGCTTGCCGCGCACCTGCCGGTCCGTCCCCGCGTACGTCTGCCCGCGCCGCGGCGGCCCGTCGTGCTCGGGCTTGCCCGCGAGCCGCCAGGCACACTGCGCGGCGATGGGGCAGCGGTGGCAGCTCTCGTTCTTGGCGGTGCACACGAGCGCGCCGAGCTCCATGGAGGCGGCCGCCCAGCGCGCCGCGGTCCGCTCGTCCTCGGGCAACAGCGCGCGGGCGAGCCTGCGTTCGGCGGCGGTGGTCGCGTTCGGCGGGTACTGGACGCCGGTGACGGCACGCGCGAAGACCCGGCGGACGTTGGTGTCGAGCACGGCGTGCCGCTGCCCGTACGCGAAGGAGGCGACGGCCGCGGCCGTGTACTCGCCGATGCCGGGCAGCGCGAGGAGCTGGGCGTGGTCGGTCGGTACGTCCCCGCCGTGCCGTTCCGTTATGGCCACGGCGGCGCCGTGCAGCCGCAGGGCGCGGCGCGGGTAGCCGAGCCGGCCCCAGGCGCGGACCGCCTCGCCGGGCGCCTCGCGGGCCAGGTCGGCGGGGCGGGGCCAGCGGGCCAGCCACTGCTCGTAGACGGGCAGCACGCGGCTGACCGGCGTCTGCTGCAGCATGAACTCGCTGACCATCACGCCCCAGGGGCCGGCTTCCGGGAGCCGCCACGGCAGCTCGCGGGCGTGTTCGTCGAACCAGTCGATGACGGAGGCATGGAGGGTCTCGTGGTCCTCGCCGAGAGGGGAGCCGGCGAGGGTGTCGGCCGGGCCGTCGGCGGGGCTGCTGTGCGGGGGCTTCGTGGGCGCAGTCATGGCGTTTCCGATCCTGCCATGGCCCCGGGCGGTTGGGCCGCCGTCCCGCGCGCGGTGCGTCGTGCGGACCGGAATGATGATCCGGAAAAGTTGACGAACCGGCGGCGGGTGGGGCCAGCTAACCGCCCGATCTCTCGTACAGTTTGCGCCGTGGGATCTCTGCGCAATCCTGTCGGGCCGCTCCCCTCCTCCATCTACTGGCGCCGGAGGGCCGTACTCGTGTCTGTGGTTGCCTTGTTGGCGCTGCTGATCACGTGGATCGTCCTGTCGGGCGGTGGCGGCGGCAAGAAGGACGACGGGGCGAACGGCCACACCCCCGCGCCCACGATCACTGCGGGGCCGTCGAGTTCGGGTCCCGCGATCAGCCAAGCGCCGGGCGGGCGGGACGAGTCGAGCGGCGGGGGCTCCAGCGGGTCGGATTCCGGGGGCAGTTCGGGGTCCGGCTCCGACTCCGGGTCCGGGGCCGGGGGCTCCGACGGGTCGACCGGCGGCGGTACGGCCGGTGCCGGCTCCGGTATCGGGGTCGGCCGGGGCGACACGATTCCGGCGAGTTCCTCCATCCCCAACTGCACCGCGAGCGCGGTGACGTTGACGGTGCGGAGCCTCCACAACACGTACTCGCCCGGCCAGACGCCGACCCTGCTGCTGACCGCTACGAACACCTCGGGGCTCGACTGCAAGATCGACCTCGGGCCGAAGAGTGCGGTGCTGACGATCACCGAGGCGGGCAGCGACAACGACTACTGGTCGTCCGCCGACTGCCCCCAGGGCGCTGGCAGCCTGGTGTTCCGGGTGCCCAACCGCAGCAGCATCACCTACACCGTGAAGTGGGACCGCAAGCCGAGCGCTCCCCAGTGCGCGACGCCTCCGGCGGGGTCGGCCGGGGCCGGGACGTATCTGGTGGAGGCGTCGGCGCCGGGGTTCGCGAAGTCGCAGATCTCGTTCATGCTCAAGGATGACTGAGTCCGCGGCTTCGTTGTGGCCGGCCGCGCCCCTGAGAGGGCGCGGCCGAACCGAGCTCGGCTAGACGTACCGCTCCAAGATCGACGACTCCGCCAGCCTCGACAGGCCCTCGCGTACGCTGCGGGCCCGGGCCTCGCCCACGCCGTCGACCGTCTGGAGGTCGTCGACGCTTGCGGCGAGCAGTTTCTGCAGGCCTCCGAAGTGCTCCACGAGACGGTCGATGATGGCGCCCGGGAGGCGCGGCACCTTGGCCAGGAGGCGGAAGCCGCGGGGCGAGACCGCCGAGTCGAGCGCCTCCGGTGAGCCCGTGTAGCCCAGCGCCCTTGCCACCGTGGGCAGTTCGAGGAGCTCGGCGTGGGTGAGGGCGTCCAGCTCGTACAGGGCCTCGTCGACCGTGCGGGAGCGCTTGGCGGTGGGCTCGGGTACGTAGTCCCGGACGACCAGCTCGCGCTCGGGCTCCACGCCCGCGATCAACTCGTCGAGCTGCAGGGCGAGAAGACGCCCGTCGGTGCCCAGTTCGACCACGTATTCGGCGATTTCGGTGGCGATGCGGCGGACCATCTCCAGGCGCTGGGCGACCGCCGAGACATCGCGGACCGTCACCAGGTCCTCGATCTCCAGCGCGGACAGGGTGCCCGCGACCTCGTCCAGACGGAGCTTGTAGCGCTCCAGGGTCGCGAGGGCCTGGTTGGCGCGGGACAGGATCGCCGCGGAGTCCTCCAGGACGCGGCGCTGACCGTCGACGTACAGGGCGATCAGGCGCATCGACTGGGAGACGGAGACGACCGGGAAGCCCACCTGCTTGGAGATGCGGTCCGCGGTGCGGTGCCGGGTGCCCGTCTCCTCGGTCGGGATCGTGGCGTCGGGCACGAACTGGACGCCCGCCCGGAGGATCTTCGACAGGTCCGAGGAGAGCACGATGCCGCCGTCGAGCTTGCACAGCTCGCGCAGGCGGGTGGCCGTGAACTCGACGTCCAGCACGAAACCGCCGGTGCACATGGTTTCGACGGTCCTGTCGAAGCCGAGCACGATGAGACCGCCCGTGTTGCCACGGAGTACCCGCTCGAGTCCGTCGCGCAGGCCCGTGCCGGGAGCCACGGCGCTCAGTGAGGCGCGCATCAGGCCGTCGGCACCGGAACTCCCGCCGGACTTTCCGGGAGCTGCCGCCCGGTCGTTGGCTGCCACTGCACTCCTCCGGTCGCAGGTTCTGGGGCGCCCCCGTGTCACACATTCTGTTCGTACGGACGGGCGAGACCAGGGCAAAGTCTACCGGCGGTCCTCCTCGTCCCGTGGGGCCTCTCGGCGACGGGAGCGTGGAAGGACTCTCAGAGCGTCCCCTATGTCGGCGACTTCCAGGACCTTCATCCCCGGAGGGATCTTGCCCGGGTCACCCGGAACGAGCGCGTGGGTGAAGCCCAGACGGTGCGCTTCGGCGAGTCGCCGCTGGACGCCCGTGACCCGTCTGACCTCGCCCGCGAGGCCGACCTCGCCGATCGCGACCAGGTTCTTGGGCAGCGGGGTGTCGCTGGCCGCCGAGGCCAGCGCGAGGGCGACGGCGAGGTCGGCGGCGGGCTCGGAGAGCTTCACGCCGCCGACCGTCGCGGAGTAGATGTCCCGCTTGCCGAGCGCGCTGATCCGGCCGCGCTGCTCCAGGACGGCGAGCATCATCGAGACGCGGGAGGTCTCCAGGCCCGAGGTGGTACGGCGCGGCGAGGGGATCTGCGAGTCGACGGTGAGCGCCTGGACCTCGGCGACGAGGGGGCGGCGGCCCTCCAGGGTGACCGTCAGACAGGTACCGGGGACCGGTTCGTCACGTCTGGTCAGGAAGAGTCCGCTCGGGTCGGCGAGGCCCGTGATGCCCTCGTCGTGCAGTTCGAAGCAGCCGACCTCGTCCGTGGCGCCGTAGCGGTTCTTGACGCCCCGGACCAGCCGGAGGCGCGCGTGCCGGTCGCCCTCGAAGCTCAGGACGACGTCCACGAGGTGTTCCAGGAGCCGAGGCCCGGCGATGGCTCCGTCCTTGGTGACATGGCCCACAAGGAGCGTCGACATCCCGCGCTCCTTGGAGGCGCGGATGAGCGCGCCGGCCACCTCGCGCACCTGCGCCATGCCGCCGGGGGCGCCGTCGATCTCCGGGGAGGCCACGGTCTGCACGGAGTCGAGGATCAGCAGCGAGGGCTTCACCGCGTCCAGGTGGCCGAGGACGGCGGCCAGGTCGGTCTCGGCGGCGAGATACAGATGGTCGTCGATGGCCTTGATGCGGTCGGCGCGCAGCCGCACCTGGCTCGCCGACTCCTCACCGGTGACGTACAGGGTGCGGTGCTCGTCGCTCGCCGACTTCGCCGCCACGTCCAGCAGCAGCGTCGACTTGCCGACGCCGGGCTCGCCCGCGAGCAGTACCACCGCGCCGGGCACAAGGCCGCCGCCGAGCACCCGGTCCAGCTCCGGCACCCCGGTCGGGCGGGCGGTGGCCTGGCGTCCGTCGACCTGGCCGATGGGCACCGCGGAGGTGGTGACGCGCCCCGGTGTCGTCGTACGGACGGCGGGCGCGCCGTACTCCTCGATCGTCCCCCAGGCCTGGCACTCGGGGCAGCGACCGAGCCACTTGGCCGTCTGCCAGCCGCACTCCGTGCAGCGGTAGGACGGGCGGTCCTTGGTGGACTTGGTACGGGCAGCCATGCCGAGAACCGTAACCGAGCCCACTGACAACGCCGGACGGTCCGGGTGCGGACGCTCGCCGCGCGCCGACCGAGCACATGATCCGACACTCCGCGAACCGGCCATCACCGTCGGTAACCAGCCACGGAACAGGCGGTTCCTGTACCCGATTGAGGGATCGTTTCACCCGTATGGATTAAAAGTGCTCAAGGAGGAAGAAGGGTTCATCCCGAGCCGCCTACGGTCCACGGATGAGCAGCAGCCCGGAGACCTCGCCCCGCATCACCGGCGCAGACCAGGCGCGCCGGGAGGCACGTGACCGTGCCGCTGCGCGCACGCTCGCGCAGCGGCCCCCCGGGCGTTACGAGCCGTATCTGGACGGGCTGTTCACCTACTGCCTGTCGGTGCTGTGCGACCACGACGCGGCAACCGCGGCCCTCGGCGAGGCCCTCGCCCTCGCCGAGAGGCGCCGTGGCCCCCAGGCGCCGGGGGACCGCCGCGCCTGGCTGTACGCACTGGCCCGCTGGGCCTGTCTGCGCAAGCTGGCGGAGGCCAGGCAGAAACGTCAGGGCACGCATGCGGCGGGCCGCCACAGCGCCGAGAAGCAGCGGCCGGCAGAGCCCCCCGTCGCCGACGAGGTCCAGGAGGAGCGCCGTCGCGAACTCGCCCTGCTGGCCTGGCCGGAGGCCGCCGGCACCAGCCCGGAGCAGCGCGAGGCGCTCGAACTCGCCGTACGCCACCACCTCGCCGCCCACGAGGTCGCCGCCGTACTCGGCCTCGGCCTCGCCGCCGCCCGTGAACTGCTGGCCTCCGCGGCCTGCGAGGTGGAGCGCACGCGCGCGGCCCTCGCCGTCGTCGAGACCGGCGGCTGCCCGGACGTCGCCCGGCTCACCGGCGACAACCAGCTGGTGCTCAGCTCGGCCCTGCGCAAGGAGCTCGTCCGGCACGTCGACGACTGCCCGCGATGTCGCCGCAGCGCCGAGCGTGCCGTCCCCGGCCGCTGGCCCGGCGCGATGATCACCCCCGTCGAGCTGCCCGTCCTCGAGGCGCCGCGCGCGGCCCTGCACATGGCGGTCACCCATCAGCCACGCGCGCGTGGCGGCGCTCTTCCCCGGTTCGACCGGCGCGGCTTCCCGATGGACCCCAAGGACCGCGCCGCCCGCCGCGACCGCCTACGCGCGCGTGCCGTCACGACGACGGTCGTCGCCACCGTGGTGGCGGCCCCCGTGTTCGCCCTGTGGGCCGCCTACCGGGGCTCCCCGGCCGAGGGCGCGGACAGCCGCTCCGCCACCGCCGGAGAGGCGCCCGGCCCGGTCAGCCTGGGCGGTGAGGCGTCCGGCGGCGGCTACGAGAACGCCGGCAACGCCAGCCTCCGGCCCGGCGGCGACTTCGGCAGAGGCCACAGACGGCCCGACATCTCCGTGGAGGTCATCAGCGTCACCGGCCTGAGCGGGAAGAGCGCCGGACACCTCCAGGTGTCGGCCGGCCACGACGGCGACACCACGCTCGTGACCCTCACCGCGACCGGACCCGCGCCCGTGCACTGGTCCGCGTCGACCGGAGCCGCCTGGCTCTATCTCAGCCGGTCCTCGGGAACGCTCGCCCCCGGCGAATCGTTGACGATCAAGGTGTACGTCGACCACCTGCGCGAGCCGTCCGGACCGTGGAGCGCACACGTGGCCGTCTCACCCTCCGGGGCCGTCGTCTCCATCGAGGGCTACGGCGCCGCACCCAGCCCGACCGCCCCCGGCCCGAGCAGCCCCGGCACCCCGCCGCCCTCCTCGGACCCGGCACCGACCCCAACCGCCTCGGACCCCACCCCGAGCGCCCCGCCCTCGTCCCCCGGCCCCGACCCCACCCCCACCGACACCGCCCCGTCCGACCCGGCACCACCGCCCGCCGACAGCGGGAACCCGAGCCCCACGGCGTCGTGAGCGCGGCCCGCGTCAGTCGACCGGGTCCGCCGGATGCGGCGCGACCAGCGGCAGTTGCGCGGCCAGGCGCTGCTCGCACAGCTCCACGAGGCGGTCGTAGCCGGCCTTGCCCATCAGCTCGGTCAGCTCCGGCCGGTAGGACACGTACACCGGGTCGCCCGCGCCGTGCGCCGAGGTCGCCGAGGTGCACCACCAGTGCAGGTCGTGGCCGCCCGGGCCCCAGCCCCGGCGGTCGTACTCACCGATCGACACCTGCAGCACCCGGGTGTCGTCGGGCCGGTCGATCCACTCGTACGTCCGCCGCACCGGCAGCTGCCAGCACACGTCCGGCTTGGTCTCCAGCGGCTCGCGGCCCTCCTTCAGGGCCAGGATGTGCAGCGAGCAGCCCGCGCCGCCCGCGAACCCGGGCCGGTTCTGGAAGATGCAGGAGCCCTGGAAGGGACGGGTCTGACGGTCGCCGTCCTCGTCCTCGGACACCCAGCCGTGCTTCCTGCCCTCGTCATGGTGCTGCCAGATGTCGGGCGTGAGCCTCGCCACATGCTCGGCGACGCGCTTCTCGTCGTCCTCGTCGGAGAAGTGGGCGCCCAGCGTGCAGCACCCGTCGTCCGCGCGGCCCGCCTGGATGCCCTGGCAGCCGCTGCCGAAGATGCAGTTCCAGCGAGAGGTGAGCCATGTCAGATCGCAGCGGAAGACCTGCTCGTCGTCCGCCGGATCAGGGAACTCCACCCACGCGCGCGCGAAGTCGAGACCCTTCTCGTCCGCTTCCCTGGCCTTCTTCGACAGCTTCGCCGACCGCGGTGGCTTCACCTGCGAAGAACCCTTGGCGGACTCGGCAGCCTCAGCAGCCTTGGCTGCCTTGGCTGCCTTGTCGTCCTTCGCCCTTTTCGTCTTTGGCACAGGACCAGCGTACGGGTCTCACGGCGCCATCCCATACGGAGGACGGCCCAGGTGGCAGTAGCGTTCCGTACATGAGACTCGGTGTCCTCGACGTGGGATCGAACACGGTGCATCTGCTGGTGGTGGATGCGCACCCTGGCGCGCGCCCGCTGCCCGCGCACTCGCACAAGGCGGAGCTGCGCCTTGCACAGCTGCTCGACGAGAGCGGAGCGATCGGCCCCGAGGGGGTCGACAAACTGATCGCCGTCGTCCACGAGTGCCTGCAGGCCGCCGAGGACAAGGGCGTCGAGGACGTGCTCCCCTTCGCGACCTCCGCCGTGCGCGAGGCCAGCAACGCCGACGACGTCCTCGCGCGCGTGCAGGCCGAGACCGGCGTCGAGCTGCAGGTTCTCTCCGGTGAGGAGGAGGCCCGGCTCACCTTCCTAGCCGCCCGCCGCTGGTTCGGCTGGTCCGCGGGCAAGCTGCTCGTCCTCGACATCGGCGGCGGCTCCCTGGAGATCGCCTACGGCATCGACGAGGAGCCCGACGCGGCCGTCTCCCTCCCGCTCGGCGCCGGCCGGCTCACCGCCGGTTGGCTGCCCGGCGACCCGCCGGACCCGGAGGACATAAGGGCCCTGCGCCGCCATGTGAGGGCGCAGATCGCCCGCACGGTCGGCGAATTCAGCCGCTTCGGCGCGCCCGATCACGTCGTGGCGACGTCGAAGACCTTCAAGCAGCTCGCTCGCATCGCGGGCGCTGCCCGCTCCACGGAGGGCCTCTACGTCCAGCGCGATCTGAAGCGCGAGTCCCTGGAAGCATGGGTCCCGCAGCTGGCGGGCATGTCCGCGGCCCAGCGGGCGGAACTCCCGGGCGTGAGCGAGGGCCGAGCGGGCCAGATACTGGCGGGCGCCTTGGTGGCGGAGGGCGCGATGGACCTGTTCGGCGTGGAGAGCCTGGAAATCTGCCCCTGGGCGCTCAGGGAGGGCGTAATCCTTCGCAAACTGGACCACATGGGCTCGGTGTGAGCGCCCCTTCAGGGGCGCGGGGAACTGCGCGAGCAACCACACACAACCCGCACCCGCCCGTGGCGAACCCCACAACGGCGAATAGCCGCACGGCTACAGCCAACCGCACCCCGTAACCTGTCGGCATGGCGGAGCCAGTCTGCATCCCGGATGCGAAGGTCGCACTGTCCACGGCCTCCGTGTACCCGGAGTCCACGGCGACGGCCTTCGAGATCGCCGCGCGCCTCGGGTACGACGGCGTCGAGGTCATGGTGTGGACCGACCCGGTCAGCCAGGACATCGAGGCGCTGCGCAGACTCAGCGACTACCACCGCATCCCGATCCTCGCCGTGCACGCCCCCTGTCTGCTCATCACGCAGCGGGTGTGGTCCACCGACCCGTGGACCAAGCTCCAGCGCGCCCAGGCGGCCGCCGAGAAGCTCGGGGCGACCACGGTCGTGGTCCACCCACCGTTCCGCTGGCAGCGCCAGTACGCCCGGGACTTCGTCACCGGAATCTGGCGCATGGCGAACGAGACCGACGTGCGGTTCGCCGTCGAGAACATGTACCCCTGGCGCTACCGCGACCGCGAGATGCTCGCGTACGCCCCCGACTGGGACGTGACGAAGGAGGACTACCGGCACTTCACGATCGACCTCAGTCACAGCGCCACGGCCCGCTCCGACGCGCTGCACATGGTCGACCGCATGGGAGACCGCCTCGGCCATGTGCACCTCGCCGACGGCAGGGGATCGGCCAAGGACGAGCACCTCGTCCCCGGCCGCGGCAACCAGCCCTGCGCCGAGCTGCTGGAACGTCTCGCCCTGACCGGTTTCGACGGTCACGTCGTCATCGAGGTCAACACCAGGCGCGCCATGTCCGGCGCCGAACGCGAGGCCGATCTGGCGGAGGCTCTGGCCTTCACCCGCCTCCACCTCGCCTCCGCGGTGCGGGTGCCCAGACCGTGACCGAGGCCCCCGAGCCGGCCGCGCGCCGCCGTGGCCGCCGTCCCCGTACGGAGTCCGCCGACACCCGCGACCGCATCCTGGCCGTGGCCCGCGAGGAGTTCTCCGAGCGCGGGTACGAGAAGACGTCCGTACGCGGCATCGCCAAGGCGGCCGGCGTGGACTCGGCGCTGGTGCACCACTACTTCGGCACCAAGGAGCAGGTCTTCGAGGCCGCGATCGAGGTCGCCTTCGCGCCCGCGCTGAACGCGCCGGAAGCGCTCGCCGAAGGACCGGCGGACGGCGTCGGCGAGCGGTTCACCCGCTTCATCTTCGGCATCTGGGAGAACCCCACCACCCGTACGCCCCTGCTGGCGATCGTGCGCTCCGCCGTCAACAACGAGGCCGCCGCCGCCGTCTTCCGCCGGCTGGTCGCCTCCCAGCTGCTGCGCCGCGTCGCCGCCCAGCTGGACCGGCCGGACGCGGAGCTGCGCGCCGAGCTCGCGGCCGCGCAGCTGGTGGGGTGCGCGATGCTGCGATACGTGATCAAGGTGGATCCGCTGGCGTCGGCGGACGTGGAGCAGATCATCGCGCGGGTGGCGCCCGTGGTGCAGGGCCATCTGACCGGGCCCTGACCCCCGATTGCAAGGCCCTGCCCTCTGAACGAGACGCACGTCCCGCATTCCGGACACACTGTCCATCCCTTGGAGCAACGGGCGTACGCTCGACTCAGTCAGAACTCTCCGAACTCTCCGAACTCTCTGACAGCAGACTCTGAAGGAGCGAGCGACGATGCCCGAGCTGAGGTCCCGCACAGTCACCCACGGCCGCAACATGGCGGGCGCCCGCGCCCTTATGCGCGCCTCCGGTGTACCCGGCGCGGACATCGGCCGCAAGCCGATCATCGCGGTCGCCAACTCCTTCACGGAGTTCGTGCCGGGCCACACCCATCTGCAGCCGGTCGGCCGGATCGTCAGCGAGGCGATCACCGAGGCGGGCGGCATCCCGCGCGAGTTCAACACGATCGCGGTGGACGACGGCATCGCGATGGGGCATGGCGGAATGCTCTACTCGCTCCCGTCCCGCGACCTGATCGCGGACTCGGTGGAGTACATGGTCGAGGCGCACTGCGCCGACGCCCTGGTCTGCATCTCCAACTGCGACAAGATCACGCCCGGCATGCTGATGGCGGCGCTGCGCCTGAACATCCCGACGGTCTTCGTCTCCGGCGGCCCCATGGAGGCCGGCCGCGCCACCCTCGTCGACGGCACGGTCCGCACGCTCGACCTGGTCGACGCGATCTCGGACGCTGTGAACGACAAGATCTCGGACGAGGACATCCTCCGTATCGAGGAGAACGCCTGTCCGACCTGCGGCTCCTGTTCCGGCATGTTCACCGCCAACTCGATGAACTGCCTGACCGAGGCCATCGGCCTCTCCCTGCCCGGCAACGGCTCGGTCCTGGCCACCCACACGGCCCGCAAGCAGCTCTACGTCGACGCTGCCCGCACCGTCATGGACATCACCCGCCGCTACTACGAGCAGGACGACGACACGGTCCTGCCGCGCTCGATCGCCACCTTCTCCGCGTTCGAGAACGCGATGGCCCTCGACATCGCGATGGGCGGCTCGACCAACACGATCCTGCACCTGCTGGCCGCGGCCCAGGAGGCGGGCGTCCCGTTCGGCCTGGAGGAGATCAACGAGGTCTCGCGGCGCGTGCCGTGCCTCGCGAAGGTCGCTCCGAACGTCGCGAAGACCCGCACGTACTACATGGAGGACGTGCACCGCGCCGGCGGCATCCCGGCCCTGCTGGGTGAACTGCACCGCGCCGGTCTCCTCAACGAGGACGTCCACGCGGTCCACAGCCCGTCCCTGGCGGACTGGCTGAAGACGTGGGACGTGCGAGGCGGCTCCCCGTCCCCCGACGCCGTGGAACTGTGGCACGCGGCCCCCGGCTGCGTCCGCTCCGCCGAGGCCTTCTCCCAGTCCGAGCGCTGGGAGGCGCTGGACGAGGACGCGGCGGAGGGCTGCATCCGCTCCGCCGAGCACGCGTACTCCAAGGACGGCGGCCTCGCGGTCCTCAAGGGCAACCTCGCCGTCGACGGCTGCGTGGTCAAGACGGCCGGCGTCGACGAGTCGATCTGGACCTTCGAGGGCCCGGCGGTTGTCTGCGAGTCCCAGGAGGAAGCCGTCGAGAAGATCCTCAACAAGCAGGTGACCGACGGCGATGTCGTGGTCATCCGCTACGAGGGCCCCAAGGGCGGCCCCGGCATGCAGGAGATGCTCTACCCGACGTCCTTCCTCAAGGGCCGCGGCCTCGGCAAGACCTGCGCCCTGATCACCGACGGCCGCTTCTCCGGCGGCACCTCGGGCCTGTCCATCGGCCACGCCTCGCCGGAGGCGGCCTCCGGCGGCACGATCGCGCTCGTCGAGGACGGCGACCGCATCCGCATCGACATCCCGAACCGCACGATCGAGCTCCTCGTCGACGAGGCCGAACTCACCCGCCGCGAGCAGGCCCTGGGCGGCGTGTACGCACCCAAGAACCGCGAGCGCAAGGTGTCGGCCGCCCTGCGTGCCTACGCGGCGATGGCGACCAGCGCGGACAAGGGCGCGGTGCGGGACGTGTCGAAGCTGGGCTGAGGTTGTTCGTACAGTGAGGGGCCGCCTTCCGGGGCGGCCCCTCCCGCGTGCTACCAGGCCGCCGGGTTACGGGCGTCCACGGCGAAGACGGTGCCGTCGGGGGCGGTGGCGTAGACGTGGTTGTGGGCGAGGACGGGTGCAGGGACGGTGTCCATCACCTGGTCCTGGTTCCTGCCCAGACGAGCCGGAGTCTGCCCTTCCAGGACCCCCTTGCGGGCGTCCACCGCGAGCAGGCGCCCGTCGGCGGCGCTGACGTAGACATGACGGCCGTCGGAGACCGGTGCCGAACCCCGGCTCACCGAGGTCTCGATGGTCCACACCCGCTTGCCCGTGCCCGTGTCCACGGCCTCCAGGGAGCCGCCGGTGCCCAGCAGGTGGACCACGCCCGCGCGCACGCCGGCCCGGGCGCTCGTCAGCGGGAGGGCAAGCGCCGCTCTCCGCGTCGAACCGGACCGGGGGTCGTAGCGGACCACCGCCTGCGTGTCGCCGAAGACCCCGCTGACGGCCGTGAAGAAGACGGACCCGCCCGAGGAGCCGCAGGGCTGCAGAGCGCCCTTCAGCCTGGCGTCCCAGCGCACCTCACCCGTGACCGGATCCACGGCGCTGACCCGCGTACTCGACCCGTGGTAGGAGACGCTCGCCAGGTACGCCAGCGGGTCACCGGCGAAGGAGGAGAAGGCCAGCGCCTTGTGTCCCGGTACCGTCCGGGACCATTTGGTGGTGCCGGACGCGCTGTCCACGCCGGTGACCGTGCCGTCCGCACGGACCAGCAGAAGCATGCTCCCGGCGGGCTGCACCGCCTCGTACTCCGGCACCTTCCGCTCCCAGCGTGCCTTGCCCGAGGCGGGGTCGAGCGCCTCCAGACGCCCGCCCCGGTCGGCGAGGGGCAGCTGCACCAGACCGCCCGACAGGACCGGCGGAGCAGTCCAACGGGTGGTGTCGGTGCGGTGGCGCCACAGCAGACCACCGTCCGAGGGATCGAGGGCGAACACGAGACCGGGCCGGGCGCAGAGCAGCTTTCCCGCTCCGTACGAACACCGGACCGGCCCCCCGCTCCCGGACGCCGGCTTCGCCGTCCACGCCCGGAAACCCGCCGGGGACGCGGTGGGCGCCGTGCCGTGCGACGGGGCTGGTGCGTCACCGAGCAGTTGTACGGTGGCGAGCAGCCCGCCCGCCACAAGCACGAGCGCCCCGGCCGCGAGCAGCACCTTCTTGTGCAGGCGACGCCCCTTGGACGGCCGCTGCGACTCCGGCTCCTTCTCCTCGACGCGCGGTTCCGGAGCCGGTGGGGCCTCGACCGTCCGCCGCTGCGCCGGTATGAACGCCTGTGTGTCGTACGAGGCCGCGACCGACCGCAGTTCACGCATCAGCTCGTCCGGGGTGGGCCGGTCCTCCGGCTCCTTGGCGAGGCAGCGCAGCACCAGCGGCGAGAGGTCCTCCGGTACGCCGGTCAGGTCCGGCTCGTCGTGCACGACCTGGTAGGCGACCACGTAGGGACTGTCGGAGTCGAACGGGCCGCGGCCCGTCGCCGCATGCACCACCACGGACCCGAACGCGAAGATGTCGGCGGCCGGTCCGACCTCCCGGGGCCTCCGGAACTGCTCGGGCGCCATGAACGGCGGGGTACCGATCAACTTCCCGGTCTCGGTCCGCAGTTCGCTGTCCTTTGGCCGAGAAATACCGAAGTCGATGACCTTCGGACCGTCCTCGGCAAGCAGCACATTGCTCGGCTTCAGGTCCCGGTGCACCACCCCGACCCGATGGATGTCGCGCAGTGCCTCGGCCAGTCCCGCCATCAGCCGGCGCAGCTGCGCCGGGGGCATCGGGCCGTTCCGCTTCACCTGGTCGGAGAGGGTCGGTCCCGGAATGAACAGCGTGGCCATCCAGGGCCGTTCCGCCTCGGGATCCGCGTCGACGACGGACGCCGTGAAGGCACCGCTCACCCGCCGCGCCGCCGCCACCTCCTGCCGGAAACGCCCTCTGAACTCGGGGTCCTTGGCGAACTCGGCATGCACGACCTTCACCGCGAGCTTCATGCCGGAGGTGCTCCGCGCGAGGTGCACGACACCCATGCCGCCCGAGCCGAGACACGACTCCAGACGGTAGTGACCGGCGTACTCGGGAAGTTCCGCTTCCGCGCCCGCTCCGGTGTTCTGCTGTGGCGCCATGGAACCACCCCCGTACTGTTCGTCCGCGCGCGCGACGCACGGAGCCTAGTCGATGACTCGTGCGATACGGAGGCGGCTTGCTAGCGTTCGCGTGCCAGTTACGTACGTGTGTTTCATGGCGCGTTTTAGGGGAATGAACGGGACCCCATGGCTTTCATGGGGCACAACGGGGGAGGTTTTTCATGTCTGTTGACCGCGTCGAAGAGACCGGGAGAGACGAGGAGGAGGCCGTCGCGACGGCCACCGCCACCACGGCGTCCGTGCACTACTACTCGGTGGCACCGGGCGTCCGCCTCAATGTCCGCAGCGGCCCGGGGACCCAGTACAGCATCGTCCGCATCCTGCCCGAAGGCGCGAAGGTCCCGATCTACTGCCAGGCCCCGGGGACATGGGTGTCGGGTCCGTACGGCACCTCCAACATCTGGGACAACATCGACGACAGCCAGTTCGTCTCGGACGCCTACGTCCTCACCGGCAGCGACGGCTACGTGGCCCCGCGCTGCGGCTGACGCACAACCGGAGGGATCCTGATGACTTCCCGGAGACGTAGATCCGCCCTTTTCGGGGGCGCCGCCGGTGCCCTTCTCATGGTGATGGGTTCGGCCGCCACGGCGGACGCGACGACCATACCCACCTATCCGACGGCTCCAGGTGTCCGGCTGAACGTTCGCAGCGGACCCGGCACGAACTACACCATCGTGCGGGTCCTGCCCGCGGATTCGAGGGTCCCGATCTTTTGCCAGACCCCGGGCACGACGGTTTCCGGCTACTACGGCACGTCGAACATCTGGGACAACATCGACAGCGGCGAATACGTTTCCGACACCTACGTCAACACCGGCAGCGACGGCTACGTAGCCTCCCGCTGCGGCTGATCCCCGAAGGGAGCCCGCGCCCGCCCCGGAGCCATAATCGTCCCGTGAGCGACGAAACCGGCACCGACGGCACCGCGGGCTCCACCGGCGGCCCCCGCCCAGAACCCCTGCGCTTCTTCGGCACCACCTGGGTGAACCACGACAACGGCTACACATCCCGCCGCATCGGGGTGGCCGCCGGTTCCCTCGTGACCGCAGCCGCCTCCTGCGTGGTCCTCCGCCTCGCCTACCAGGGCCTCCAACTCGCCGACAGTGGCGCCTTCGTGACCGTCCTCATCGTCGCCATGTTCGCGATCTGCAGCGCCCTCGCCTTCCGCAACACCTGGGACGGCTTCGGCAAGCGCCCCGACCCCACCCGCCAGGCCTCCCTCCGCGGCCTCCTGGCCATCGGCTTCGTCGGCTCCCTCCTCGCCTACTTCTTCCGCTCCCTCACGGAGGCCCCCGGCGAAAAACTCCACCGCGAGGAGTACGAGGCAGCCCTCACCCGACACAAGAACCGCACCACCCGCCGCACGGGCAACCCGTCGAAGCGCCGCCGCTCCTGAGAGGTGCGTATCCGATCGCCTGGGGCCGGGCGGTTGGAGCGACGGGCTTGGTTTGGCCGGGCGTTGATTGACGGGGGCTGGTCGGGCAAGGCACTGGGCTTGCTCGGGGCTGATGGGCCGAGGGCACTGGGCTCGGCTCGGCCGGGAGCGAGTGCCCGGGAGCTCCCGGGTTCGGTTCGGCTGGGGCTGATCTGCCGAGCGCTGCCGGGTTTCGGCTCACTCTGCGACGAACGGGCGATCGGCTGGCTGGTGCTGAGCTTGGGTCGGCTGGGGGCGATCATCCCTTGAGTGCTGGGCTCGGCTCGGCCGGGGCGATTCGCCGGGTGCTGCTGGGCTCCGCCCGGTCCGGTCCGGCATGCCCCGCAGGACCACAAGCAGGGTCGCCGGCACACGCACAAGGTTGACAGACCGCCGAAGTTGCGGCTGTCATCGGCTGCCCGCGGTGCCATCTGGCCCGCCGGCTCAGCCAGGCGCCGCAGAGTTCGGCGCGCAGAACAGGTCCCGCCCGGACGTGGTTCTCTCACCGAAAACTCACTGCCCCCTGCACCCAACCCACGCCACCATGGCCCAATGACCGCCTCGCAGGCCACCCGAGCCCACTCCTTCAACGCCGCCGCAGCCCAGTACGCCGCCAACCGCCCTTCCTACCCACCGGCCCTCTTCGACGCCATCGAGCACCTGGCCGGCCGGCCCCTCCAGGGCGCCCGCGTCGCGGACATCGGCGCCGGCACGGGCATCGCGACCGCGCTGCTGGCCGCCCGCGGCGCGGACGTCCTCGCCGTGGAGCCCGGCGACGGGATGGCGGTCGAGTTCCGCCGCGCTCACCCCGGCCTCCCGATCGTCCGGGGCAACGGCAACGAGCTGCCGCTCGCCACCGCCTCCGCCGACCTCCTCACCTACGCCCAGGCCTGGCACTGGACCGAGCCCGCCCGCTCGGTCCCGGAGGCCCTGCGCGTGCTGCGGCCGGGCGGAGCGCTCGCCCTGTGGTGGAACACCACCGACCTCGACGTCCCGTGGCAGGCCGCCCAAGCCGGCCGCCTGGAGCGCCACTTCGGCATCAGGCGCGAGGTCGACAGGACCGGCAACGGAGCCCCCACCGCTCTCGCCGACCCGACCGGCGCCCTCGACTTCACCCGCCGTCACGTCCGCTGGAGCCGCCCGGTCACCATCGACACACACCTCGCCAACATCGGCAGCCACTCGATGTTCCTCGTGCAGAGCGAGGAACGCCGGGAGGCCATCCTCGGCGACGAGCGCGACCAGCTGCTCGCCGCCTTCCCGGAGGGGATCGTCGAGGAGACCTACGTCGTCGACCTGCTCGTGGCCACCAACTCATGACCCCGCGCGGCGGCCCAGCCCTCCAGGGCCGCCGCACACGCATGGTCCACATGCCGCAGCCCGCCCAGCTCCAGCCGCACCTCCCGGTCGTGCGGCAGTGCCTCCAACGCGTCCAGCAGCTTCGGCAGCCGCAGGAACGTCGCATGCCCCAGCACCCGTACGACGATCCCCGCCTCGCCCCGGTCCTCGGTCTCCACATGCACATGGCTGATGTCCCACGCCGTCTTCGCCACGGCGAGCGTCAGCCCCACCAACACCCCCTCCAACAGATTCCCCAGGACGATCGCCCCAGCGGTCACCGCCAGCACCACGACCTCCCCGCGGTGCTCACGCCACAGCACCCGCACCTCCCGCACCGGCAGGAGCCTGCACCCGGCGTGCACCAGCAGCGCGGCCAGCGCCGCCACCGGAATCAGCCCGAGCACCCCGGGCAGGACGACCGTGAACAGCAGCAGCCACCCCCCGTGCAGCACCCGCGAGGCCTTGGTCCGCGCCCCCGCCTGAACGTTGGCCGCGCTGCGCACGATCACCGCGGTCATCGGCAACGCCCCCAGCACCCCGCACACCGCGTTCCCCGCGCCCTGCGCCATCAGCTCCCGGTCGAAGTCCGTCCGCGGCCCCCGGTGCAGCCGGTCCACCGCCGCCGCGCTGAACAACGACTCCGCCGACGCGATCAACGCGAACGCCACAACGGTCCCGATCACCCCCACTTCCGTAAGCCGCCCGAAGTCCGCCACCCCCGGCACCCGCACCGCATCGACGAGCCCCCGCACCTCGACCCGCCGCACATCCAGGCCGAAGACCCCGGTCACCGCCGACACCACCGCCACCGCGACCAACGGCGCAGGCACCACCCGCGCACCCCTGCGCCAACGCGGCCACAGCAGCAGTACGGCCATAGTGGCACCCGCCACTGACAACGCCCCCGCATCCACCCGCCCGGGCAGCCACACCAGCCCGGCGATCTTCCCGAGCCCGCTCGCCGGCGCGGCCGTGTCGCCCATCGCATACACCTGCCCGGCGACCAGAAGCAGCCCGATCCCGGCGAGCATCCCCTGCACCACGGCCACGGACACGGCCCGGAACCACCGCCCGAGCCGCAGCGCCCCGAGCCCCAGCTGCACCAGCCCGGCCCCCAGCACCAGCACGCCGAGCGCCTGGACGCCGTACGTGTCGACGGCCTCGTAGACGAGCACCGTCAGCCCGGCTGCCGGCCCGCTCACCTGCAGGCTGCTGCCGGGCAGCGCACCGGCGACCAGCCCGCCGACGATGCCGGTGACCAGCCCCAGCTCGGCGGGGACTCCGGAAGCGATGGCCACGCCCACACACAGCGGCAGTGCGACCAGGAAGACGACCAGCGAAGCGAACAGATCGGCCTTGCGTATGCGACAGCGCATGACAACAGCACCTCCGTCGGTGAGGGGAGATGCGTGGGCGCCGAGCCGGGGGAGGGCACGGCGAAGTGAAATCCATTGTCAGGAGCGAGAGTCGGGTCCGCATCCGGTTCGCGTTTCCGGACCGTGAACGTGGAGGCACGCAGACCGGACTCTCCCCCTCCGATCACGCCGTCACGCGCCTGCGCCGCCGAACGCACCCCCTGAGGGAATCGCTTGACGGCGCTGCCGGCCCGGGAGCATTATTCATCGCATGATGAATTACTCCGAAGGTGGCACCGCGGACCCCCCGGCCCCCGCCGTCCGGGCCGAAGGCCTCACCGTCACCCGCGGGCCCCGCACCGTCCTGCGCGACCTCGACTTCACCGTCCCGCGCGGCCAGATCACCGGCCTCCTCGGCCCCTCCGGCTGCGGCAAGTCGACCCTCATGCGCTCGATCGTCGGCACCCAGGCCCAGGTCGACGGCACCCTGGAGGTCCTGGGCAGCCCGGCCGGCCACCCCACCCTCCGCACCCGCATCGGCTACGTCACCCAGGCCCCCTCCGTCTACGACGATCTGACGGTTCGTCAGAACCTCGACTACTTCTCGGCGATCCTCGCCCCGGGCCGCTCCACCTCCGACCGCCACCACGAGATCGACCGCGTCCTCACCGACGTCGACCTCACCTCCCACGCCGACGCCCTCGCCGGCAACCTCTCCGGCGGCCAGCGCAACCGCGTCTCCCTCGCAGTCGCCCTGCTGGGCACCCCCGAACTCCTGGTCCTCGACGAACCCACCGTCGGCCTGGACCCGGTCCTGCGCCGCGACCTGTGGGCCCTCTTCCACGCCATCGCCGCCGACCGCGGCGCGACCCTCCTCATCTCCTCCCATGTCATGGACGAGGCCGAGCGCTGCCACCGCCTCCTGCTGATGCGCGAGGGCGAGATCCTCGCCGACGACACCCCCGAAGCCCTGCGCACCCGCACCGGCTCCGAAACCGTCGAGGCGGCCTTCCTGCACCTGGTCGACAAGGCGGCCACCACCGCCCGCGAGAAGGAGACCACCCGATGAGTACGACGACGACCACGACCGGTACGGCGACCACACCCGCCCCCACGGGCGCCCTGAACGCCTCCCGCACCGCCGCCACCGCGGCCCGGGTCCTGCGCCAGCTCCGCCACGACCCGCGCACCATCGCGATGATGATCCTCATCCCCTGCGTGATGCTGTTCCTGCTCCGCTACGTCTTCGACGGCAGCCCGCGCACCTTCGACAGCATCGGCGCATCACTCCTCGGGATCTTCCCCCTCATCACGATGTTCCTGGTCACGTCCATCGCCACCCTGCGCGAACGCACCTCCGGCACCCTCGAACGCCTCCTCGCCATGCCGCTGGGCAAGGGCGACCTGATCGCGGGCTACGCTCTCGCCTTCGGCGCCCTCGCGATCATCCAGTCGGCCCTGGCCACGGGCCTCGCGGTCTGGTTCCTCGGCCTGGACGTCACGGGCAGCCCCTGGCTGCTCCTCCTGGTCGCCCTCCTGGACGCCCTCCTCGGCACCGCCCTCGGCCTCTTCGTCTCGGCCTTCGCCGCCTCCGAATTCCAGGCGGTCCAGTTCATGCCGGCCGTGATCTTCCCCCAACTCCTCCTCTGCGGCCTGTTCACTCCGCGCGACAACATGCACCCGGCCCTCAAAGCGATCTCCGACGTGCTGCCCATGTCCTACGCCGTGGACGGCATGAACGAGGTCCTCAAGCACACCGACATGACCACCAACTTCATCCGCGACGCCCTGATCGTGGCGGGCTGCGCC
Source organism: Streptomyces sp. NPDC049541 (assembly GCF_044465725.1). Lineage (NCBI taxonomy): Bacteria > Bacillati > Actinomycetota > Actinomycetes > Kitasatosporales > Streptomycetaceae > Streptomyces > Streptomyces sp. NPDC049541. The sequence goes on from NZ_JBITLY010000003.1 coordinate 760,243, forward strand.
CTACTGGTACTGGCCCTCGGCGCAGCAACCCTGAGGCGCAGGACGGCGTGACGGGCCCGGCCTGGTGGAGCGCGGTCAGGCATCCCTCAGCCGTCCGGCCTCTGAGGCGCCAGGGCCGCACTCCTTAGATGCCGGTCCGTATTTCTCAGCGCCGCCGGCGTTTGAGGCGCCGGGGCTGCGCTCTTAAGGTGCCGGTCCGTATTTTCAGCCCGTCCGGCGTTCGAGGACGAGCGTTTGAGGACGAGGCCGTTCAGGCCGAACGGAGGTCTGGGGGCGGAGCCCCCACTGGCTCCGCCGCGGGCCCGGTGGCTACTCCGCAGACGTCGCCGTTCAGGCCGATCGGGGGTCCAGGAGGCGGAGCCCCCTGGCGGGGTCGAAGGGGCGGAGCCCCTGGGGACGGGACGGGTAGGGGCGGCGGGGGCGAGAAAACCGACGGGAACCCACCCGCCAACGTCCCGCCCACCGGACACCCGAGCCACCCACCCACCCCCGGTGCGACGATGTACCCCGGACGACGCACCCCCGGAGGGCACCCCAGCCATGACCCAGAAAGTCGCAGTCCTCGGCACCGGCAAGATCGGCGAAGCCCTGCTCAGCGGAATGATCCGCGGCGGCTGGGCCCCCGCCGACCTCCTGGTCACCGCCCGCCGCCCGGAGCGAGCCGAAGAACTCCGCACCCGCTACGGCGTCACCCCGGTCACCAACCCGGAAGCCGCCAAGACCGCCGACACCCTGATTCTCACGGTCAAGCCGCAGGACATGGGCACCCTCCTCGACGAACTCGCCCCGCACGTCCCCGCCGACCGCCTGGTCATCAGCGGAGCCGCCGGCATCACCACCGCCTCCATCGAAGACCGCCTCGCCACCGGCACCCCGGTAGTCCGCGTCATGACGAACACCCCCGCCCTCGTAGACGAGGCCATGTCCGTCATCTCCGCCGGCAGCCACGCCACCGCCGACCACCTCGCCCACGCCGAGGAGATCTTCGGCGCCGTCGGCAAGACGCTGCGTGTCCCCGAGTCCCAGCAGGACGCCTGCACCGCCCTTTCCGGCTCCGGCCCGGCGTACTTCTTCTACCTGGTCGAAGCCATGACGGACGCCGGCATCCTGCTCGGCCTGCCCCGCGACAAGGCCCACGACCTGATCGTCCAGTCCGCGATCGGCGCCGCGACGATGCTCCGCGACAGCGGCGAACACCCGGTCAAGCTCCGCGAGAACGTCACGTCCCCCGCGGGCACGACCATCAACGCCATCCGCGAACTCGAGAACCACGGCGTCCGCGCCGCCCTCATCGCCGCCCTCGAAGCCGCCCGCGACCGCAGCCGCGAACTCGCCTCCGGCAAGAAGGACTAGCCAGCGCCCACCGGGCGCGGTCACCCCGCCGCGTCCACCACCTCCTTCGTGGCCACCACACGCGCAAAACCGCCCCCGTGCAGCGACACCGCCGACGCCTGTGCAACCTCGTCGGCACTCCGCCGCCAGCCGAACGGCCCCTCCAGATCGAAGGTGTACGTCGCGTCATACGCGACCAGCACGTCGTAGCCCAGATTGCCGCCCATACGAGCCGTCGTCTCCACGCACATATTGGTCTGGATCCCGGCCACCACGAGCTGCGAAATCCCCGCCGCCTTCAGCCATGCATCCAGATCCGGCGTCCCGTAGAACGCCGAGTTCACGGTCTTCGTGATCAACAGCTCGGCCCCACCGGCGCCCCTGCCGCGCCGCTGCTCCACGTACTCCTTGAACCCGTTCCCCTCGTACCCCGGCCGCAGCGGCGACCGGGGCTTGGACGAGTCATGCCGTACAAAGACGACCGGCCGCCCCGACGCCTGCCACACGTCGATGAGCGAAGCGATGTTGTCATCGGCCTCCGGGTTGTTCCGCGGCCCCCAGAAGTCGGCCTCGTCAAAGCCCTTCTGCACGTCCACGACCACCAGCGCTGCGTTCTCTGCGATCTCCATGCCCACGATCCTGCCGCCGGGAGCACCACCACCCCAGAGGGTGAAAAGCCAGCGATCGATGGTTTACTGCCACCATGGAGAACACCGCGGACGACACCTATCGCGTCGCCCTCGTCGCCTTCCCCGGCATCCGCGCCTTCGACGTCTCCGTCATCACCGAGGTCTGGGGCACCGACCGCACCGACCGCGGCGCCCCCGCCTTCGACCTGCGCCGGGTCGCCGCCGACACCACCACCCCCGTCCCCATGCGCGGAGGCATGACCCTCCACCCCGATCGCACCCTCAACTGGCTGTCGCGCGCCGACCTGATCGTGATCCCCGGCCTCGACGACCACCTCACACCCGCGCCCGCCCCCGTCCTCGACGCCCTCCGCCGGGCACACGCCCGCGGCACCACCATCGCGGCCCTGTGCGGCGGCGCCTTCACCCTCGCCCAGTCCGGCCTCCTCGACGGCCGCCGCGCCATCACCCACTGGAACCTCGTCAGCCTCCTCCGCGCACACCACCCCCAGGTCACCGTCGTCCCCGACGCCCTGTTCATCGAGGACGACAACCTCTGGACCGCAGCCGGCACCGCAGCCGGCATCGACCTCTGCCTGCACCTCGTCCGCCGCTCCCACGGCGCCGAAGCCGCAGCCACCATCGCCCGATCCATGGTCACTGCCCCCTTCCGCACCGGCACCCAGGCGCAGTTCATCGAGCACCCCACACCCCGTGCGGACCGCGATGCCGACGCCCTCGCCGCCGTACGCGAGCACGCCCTGCGCCACCTGCACGAACCGCTCACCGTCGCCGACCTGGCCGCCCGCGCAGGCATGTCCTCACGCAGCTTCGCCCGCCACTTCACCGCGCAGACCGGCACGCCCCCGCTCCGCTGGCTCCTCGACCAGCGCATCGCCGCAGCCCAGAAACTCCTCGAACGCACCGACCTGCCCATGCCCGAAGTGGCCCGCCGCGCCGGCTTCGGCAGCGAGATCACGATGCGCCAGCACTTCGCATCGCGCCTCGCCACCAGCCCGCGTGCCTACCGCGCAGCGTTCAGCACCACCCCGGCACCGGTATCAGAGGCAGCCGGCAGCAACCCGATCGCGCGATAAGCGGCATCCACGGTCGGCCGGGCCAACGCCCGCGCCCTCTCCGCACCATCCCGCAGCACCCCCTCCACATAGCCGGGATCAGCGCACAGCGCCCTGTGCCTCTCCTGTACGGGCCTGAGGAGCTCGACCACGGCCTCCGCGGTGTCCTTCTTCAAGGAGCCGTACGACTCATATACACCGCTCAAGGCCTCCGGGTTCCCACCCGTGCAGGCCGCCAGGATCTCCAGCAGATTCGTCACGCCGGGCCGCGCCTCCCGGTCGTACACGATCTCCCGCCCACTGTCGGTCACGGCCCGCATGATCTTCTTCCGCACCACATCCGGCTCGTCGAGCAGATAGACGATCCCCGGCCCGGAGTCGTCCGACTTCCCCATCTTCGACGTCGGTTCCTGAAGGTTCATGACCCGCGCAGCGACCGCCGGAAGCGTGGCCTTCGGCACCACGAACGTATGCCCGTACCGATGGTTGAACCGCACCGCCAGATCCCGCGTCAGCTCCACATGCTGGGCCTGGTCGTCCCCCACCGGCACCTCGTCCGTCCCGTACACCAGGATGTCCGCCGCCATCAGCACCGGATACGTCAGCAGGGACAGCCGCACACTCCCACCCCGCGCGCGCTCGCGCGCAGCCTTCTCCTTGTACTGGATCATCCGCCGCATCTCCCCGTCGGTCGCCACACACTCGAGGACGTACGACAGCCGCGCGTGCTCATCGACATGACTCTGTACGAACACGGTGCACAGCGCCGGATCCAGCCCCGTGGCCAGCAACAGCGTTGCCGCCTGCCGACTGAGCCTGCGCACCCGCGCCGGATCGTGGTCCACGGTCAGCGCATGCAGATCGACGATGCAGAACAGCGCGTCCGCCCGGTGCTGGTCCACCGCGGCCCACTGCCGCATGGCTCCCAGGTAGTTCCCCAGCGTCAGATGCCCGGTCGGCTTGACCCCGCTGAAAACCCGCGTCATCTCTACTCCATCTCCTGGTCGAGACCGCCGTCCCGGCGGCCGGCCCTCGGGAGCTCTGGAGGGAGAAACGAGAACGGCCGCCGAGGCGGCGGCCGTTGAACGCATACGTGAGTACGGCCGCCGTCAGGCGGCCCACCACTGCTGGGCACACGTACGCGTAGTCATGCCGCTCAGGGTACGCCTCTGGGGGGCCGCCCGGAGGCAAGTTGACACACCCCCGCGCGCTACGTAGTGTTCTCCGAGTTGTCCGACGTGAGCACCGACTTCGGTCGGTCCCCGGGCAGCCACTTCGCAAGTACCAACCACTACTCGACGACCAGTCGATCTGTCTGGCGTCGTTTTATTGGCATGCGTATTTGCGAAATGAGGAATCCACGTTCGAAAGGACGCGGACCCCGATTAGCTCGGGGGCCGGGAATCCGCTAAAGTCTCACTCGTCGGAACGGCCCAACGGCCGGGAGGACAGCCCCCTCTGACTGGGAGTCAGGCCCGAAAGGATCTGATAGAGTCGGAATCGCCGGAAAGGGAAACGCGAAAGCGGGAACCTGGAAAGCGCCGAGGAAATCGGATCGGGAAACGGTCTGATAGAGTCGGAAACGCAAGACCGAAGGGAAGCGCCCGGAGGAAAGCC